>JAYQWG010000008.1:0-59735 GCA_038150225.1 Chloroflexota bacterium | reverse complement strand
AGCGACTTGATTCGATTTTGAGCTTCAGAGCGTGACATAGTCTCAAGTCGACCTGTAACCACGAATGTCACACCATTCGCTGGGTGGTCAGCGAAAGGTTCGGGTGTGTCATCAATTGGATTGATGCCAAGTTCGATCAATGAACGGATCAGTTCCTGATTGTGATCCAACGAAAGATATTCGAACACCGTCTGCGCCATGATTGGACCAACGCCATCAATAGCGATCAGCTCCTCTTCAGTTGCGGCAGTTAGGCCTTCAAGGCTCTTGAATCGACGAGAAAACCACTCCGCACTTTCCGACCCAACACCAGGAATACCAAGTGCGAACAACAAACGTGAAAACGGACGTTCTCGTGTCGCTTCGATGGCGTTCAGTAGATTATCGACACGGGTTTCACCCATCTTGTCCAGCTCGAGTAGATCACCTCGGCGATCCTTTAGACGGTAAAGATCGGCAATCGAATTTACGAAGCCGAGCCGTGGCAGGTCCTGGGCGACACGTTCACCCAGACCCTCAATGTCCATTGCTCCCCTCGACGCAAAATGCTCCAAGAGTCGTTCGAACTGGGCAGGGCACGCCCCGTTTACACAGCGTGTTACCGCTTCATCCTCTGATTGAACCGTTGGAGAGTCGCAGGAAGGGCAAGTCTCAGGAAACTCGTATGGGTTGGAATCGTTTCCACGTTTGTTGTTTGGCGAAACTTCGACAACTTGCGGAATGACATCACCGGCACGCTGGATGATTACCCGGTCGCCAGCTCGGAAATCCTTGCGGTTAATTTCGTCCTTGTTGTGGAGTGTCGCTCGACCCACGGTGACTCCGCCAACTATTACTGGTTCGAGTTCAGCCCATGGTGTCAGGGCACCGGTGCGCCCAACATTCACATGGATTGCTTTCAGCGTCGTCTCGGCTTTTTCTGCCGGGAATTTGTAGGCGATTGCCCATCGGGGATCGCGACCTGCGTATCCGAGCCGTCGTTGTAGATCGAGCGAGTCGATTTTGATTACGACTCCATCGATGCCGTAATCCAGCGACTCCCGCACTTCACCTGCGTTGTGAATAGCAGCAATTGCCTCGTCAATCGACTCAGCAGTACGAGTCCACTCGTTGGTCTTGCCACCCCAGTCCGCGATTTGTCTAAGGGTCGCGATATGGCTCGTTGGTTCTTCAGCACCTTCGATGTAGCCCATTGAGTAAAAGAACATGTCGAGCGGACGTTTGGCAGTCTCAGAAGAATCGAGTTGTCGAAGTGACCCCGACGCTGAGTTTCGTGGGTTTACATAGGTTGGAAGTCCTGCCCCTTCGCGCTCGGCGTTCAACTCGGCAAACTTCGAGTTCGGAAGGTAAACCTCACCGCGGAGCTCAATAACGGGCGGGGCCTCGCCTTCCAGTTTTAGCGGCACCGTTCGAATGGTCCGCACGTTTGCTGTTACATCTTCTCCACGTAGACCATCGCCGCGTGTCGCAGCTCGCTCAAGCAGTCCATCCCTGTATGTAATCGCAAGTGCCAATCCGTCGATCTTTAGTTCACAAACAAGTGGAGCGGACTCAAGCTCAAGGAAATCGAGTGCTCGCTTGAACCAGGCGCGTAGCCCATCTTCGTTGAACACGTTGCCGAGTGAGAGCATCGGTACCGGATGAACTACTTCCTCAAACCCGTCCGCAGGCGGTGCACCGACTCGCTGCGTAGGCGAATCAGGCGTTTTCAACTCAGGATTTGCCTCTTCGAGTGCAATCAATTCCTGAAGTCGGGCATCCCATTCAGCATCCGTGAGTTCAGGCGCGTTCTCGACGTAGTAAAGGTGATTGGCGCGAGTAAGTTCGTCTCGCAACACCTGGGCTCGGTTTTTGGGATCAGACTCCGAGTTCGAATCAAACGACATTTGAAGGTTGGACTTGTTCTCGGTCAACGGGGATTTGCCTGTTCCCATCGATTGGGTGGAGTGGTTCGGGGTGATGCTCGAAGTGAAATCGAGTATAGCAACGGAGACTCTAATTGCTTGCGACTAAAACCGGCTTGAGAAGGTTCCAAGACAAGTTCAAATCACCGTTACGGGACTATACTCAATCCTTGTCCTGAAACCATCTACTTGTGGCAAACACCTTATGGCAGAGATTCGTCCATTCAAAGCAGTGCGCTACAACCCCGATATTGCGGGCGATGTAAGCATGCACATTTGCCCTCCTTTCGACGTGATTACTCCGAAGTTACAGCAGGAACTGTACGAACGTTCGGAGTACAACATCGTTCGACTTGAACTGACTCGACGAGGTTTGACCGACGATCCCTACGAGCAGGCTGCTACTACTCGGCAGGAGTGGACGAAATCAGGCGTCTTGAAACAAGACGAAGCTTTTTCGATTTATGTCACTGAAGAAGAATTCGAGTACCAGGGGCAAAAATTGTTCCGACGCGGGTTCGTTTCAGCAGTGCGACTTGAAGACTACGACCAGCAAGTGATACTCCCTCACGAAGGGACTCGCTCTGAATGGGTTGCCGACCGGGTCAAGCTCATGGGGGCTGCTCAGTCCAACTACAGCCCGTTACTCGTTATATACCGAGACGATTTGCGGTCTTCAGTTGGGAACATCATTCGCGCAATTGCCGGTGGTCCACCAACTGTTGTGTTCAATCCACCAGACATGCCGCAACTTCGCATGTGGCGGGTGTCAGATCCCGGCACCATTGAGGTGATTCAGAACGCACTAAGAGACGCTCAGGTGTTCATCGCTGACGGTCATCACCGTTACGAAGCTGCTCTGCGTTACAGGAGCAGTGTTCGGTCGGAACGAGAAGTCGAAGCCGATGAGTCGATCAACTTCAGAATGATGTTGATGGTGTCGTTTGATGAACCGGGACTGATTACACGTGGATACCACCGCTTGATTGAGTCACCGACTCACGACGAGTTGGAAAACTTGAAGTCATTGCTTCGTTCATCTTGCGAGCTGACCGAGTGGGTCCCAACCGCGGGATCTGATCTGCGCAGTCACGTCGACCAATTTTCCGTTGCTCTTGGAGAACGTGAAGGCGATGAGGTCGTTTTCGGTCTCTATGGACTGGAGGAAGGCAAATTCCATGTCTCTCGAATGCGCGATCTACCAGAGGTAGAGAATGCTCTCAATAACTCCGAATACTCGAGGCTTCATAGCCAACTTCTAAAGCAAGCAATATCAAATGAGCGGGAAGAAGCGATCATTAGCCCGCATCACGATTCTGGTCTCATTGCTCGCCAACTGGAAAGTGGTGAGGCTGAACTTGCGTTCATAATGCGCCCGGTCCCGCTCGATGAGTTCGTGTCGATCGTAACCAGGGGTTGGCGGCTGCCAGCAAAGGCGACGAACTTCTACCCGAAACCACCCGCTGGAGCCGTAATCCAGCAGTTCCAGGACATCCTCTAGGCAGCTCCGGCTCTCGCGGATTCCTCGATCACCCTCAGGACCTCTTCGATCGAGGGACGATCTTCGTTCGCACCAGCCAACGATCGCGCTGCCAGGTTTCCGAACGCGTCGATTACAAAGCTGGCAGGACCACCTTTTTCGGTGCCGATCAAGTTGAACACATCCCATTCGATGGCAAGGACTCCCAACGGATCGGCAACCAGCGGATACTCGATTCCGAGTTGCTCTTGCATGTTTTTCACCGTCGTTGGCCAGTCGGAGACTATCGCCACTACCTGTGTGTCGTACTTTGCAAAGCTCGAAAAAGAGGTTTGAATTTCAGCTGCTTGCTCAAGATCCCAGGCATTTGTCGCTGTCGGGAGAAACACAACGCAAAGCGGCTTAGTGCCAATCAACTCAGAAATGTTGAGCACTTTGCCGTCGATAGTTTCAGCATTCAGTACGGGGATGCCACCGAAAGTCGGTGCTGATGTCGGTACGAGAGTAGGTTCGGTGGTTGGCGTTGGTTCTGGGTCTGGAGAGCAGCCAAACCCTATCAACGCTACTACCAACAACGGAACTATGTATGCGATATGTGAACGAGCCAGAACCTATGCACCACCGAGGTTGTTGATTTGCTTCACGATTTCTGAAGCAGGTACCTGGTGAGTGTAGCGTTCTCCAATGCTCTCCCACGCAATTGAGCCGTCGGTTCCAATGAGGAAAACCGATGCCGAAGCAAGACCGTCTCCATGGAGATTGAACACGCCATAATCCTTAGGTGTGCTTGGATCCCCAGATGTGTACAGAATTGGGAATTCAAAACCTTGCGAAGCCGCCAGACCCGCCGGACCGTTCAAATCATCGGTGCTTATCGCTAAAACTTCAGCACCAGTTGCTCGAACCGAGTCAATATTTGATTGCAACTCAACTAGTTGCTTCTTGCAGTGAGTTCACCAGAAAGCGCGATAGAAAACGACGACGACGGGTTGGTTATCACGGTAGTCGGAAAGGCGATGGGCTGGACCTTGAACAGAAGCTAGATAGAAATCTGGTGCGAAATCGACGACAGGCTGCGTTACGGCCGGATCGGGATCTGGTTGAGAGGCTTCAGGCGGATCGACAGGCTCGGGACTGGTCGACTGTTGAGCAGTGCTTCCCGAAGATCGGGCTCTTGATATTGGTGTTGCCTCATTCAACAGATCGTCTGAAGAAACTGGGTCTCCAGATTCTCCCGTTTTCTCGTCGTCGGTCATGGCGCTGCCTGAACCGTACGAGTCGCTATTCCCACTTGGAGACGAATCTGAGCCAGATGCTTGTTGCAGGGGATCAACGGCGTCAGGTTGATTGTTGGACGGAGAACTTGCAGTTTCTGAACCACAAGCGATCACAACCAGCATTAAAGACAAAGGTGCGATGAACGAAAGGAAATATTTACTTCTGTTCATCGCACCTGTTGCAATCGGTTTTGTGTCGAGGAAAAGCGGTGGTTCCGTCAACCACCAAAGATATTTACGACGTCATGCTGTTGAGGGTTTCTTCTGCAGCTTTCAGTGCTTCATCAATATGTGCAGTTTCGACCCAGCCCATGTGACCAACTCGGAAAATCTTTCCAGCCAGCGATTTTTGCCCACCACCGAGCACCACGTTGTAGTTCTTCTCTACCGATGACAGGAAGGCTTTGCCATCGAGTCCTTCAGGTAGCTTGATCGCTGTCACGGTGTTCGATGCGTACTGAGGGTCGGGAAGAAGTTCGAGCCCAAGGGCCTTCGCTCCTGCACGGGTGTGCTCTGCCACATCGTGATGTCGTGCAAAAACGTTCTCGATTCCCTCATCGACCATCGATTGCAGTGCGACTTCGAGAGTGAACATTGCTGGAAGGCACGGTGTGAACGGCGGCTGTCCGATCTGCAGATAATCCTCGTACTGTTGAATGTCGAGGTAGTACTTCGGAGTAGTGGACTTTGCGTGGGCTTCCCATGCCTTCTTTGAGAAGGTGACCATCGAAATTCCAGGTGGTGAAATCCAGCTCTTTTGAGAAGCAGTTGCAACGACGTCGATGCCCCACGCATCTACTGCTATTGGGACTCCACCAGCGCTGGAAACGGCGTCCACGAGGATCAGGGCATCAGACTCTTCGTGAATGACCCTACAAAGGTCTTCGAGTGGGTTGGAAACACCGGTTGAACTTTCGTTGTGGGTGAACACAACTGCTTTGAGGTTGGAAATGCTCTGAATCGTCTCTCGAACCTTATCGAGATCTGCTGCCTGACCAAGATCAAACTCAAGCCGGGTTACGTCTCCACCGTAGGCTTCGGCGATCTCTGCGAACCGTTCACCGAATGTTCCAATGATGATAGAGAGCACTTTGTCACCGGGAGAGATTGTGTTTACGACAGCGGTTTCCATCGCACCCGTACCCGACGAAGTGATGAAGTACACATCGTTCTTCGTCATGAACACCGTCTTCAAGTTCGCTGACATTCGTTCGAGCATGTCGGCGTATTCAGGTCCACGGTGGTTGATCATCTGCCGACCGGCGAGTTCGAGTACGTCGTCGGGCAGTGGAACCGGACCTGGAATTCGAAGGTTAGGTTGGTTCTGGGTGCTCACAGGAGCGCTCCGTTCGTGCGGGATTTTGGTTCTAAATCAATAAGTGGCCACTCTTGCGAATGACCACTGATCGATTCTAACTCTCAACCTGTAAAACAGGAGGTGAAATTTCGGTGAGTGCTCGTAGTTGAATCTACTTCGCGAGTTTTAGTCAATCGGTTGCATCCCACAACCGACGAGGTAGTCATAGGTCCCGTCGTAAAATTCTGGAAGCCTCGTCATATCATCCTTGTCACCTGGTGAACAGAAAACGATCAGTCCTTCTCTGGCTCGGGTCAGTAGTACTCGATACTTATTGGGAACGAATGTTAGCTTGTCTGCGGATTTGACCTTCTGCCATTTCGTTCCGCTAAGATTCCACACCTGCCATTGGCCGTCGCGAAATCGAAAATCTGCACCCCAACACAATCCTGTCCAATCCAGTTCTAGTCCTTGAACCGAAAATTCTGTGGCGACTAATTCAAGGTGTGTGGATGATCGAATATCGCCTTTGGGATTTAGAAACCAGTTTTCGTTACTGATGTCCTCAACAACGTTGATTCCGTGCGGGCTCAGCCGTCTGGCGCCTGAACTAGCAACAAGCCCAGAACGCCTCAGTCCTTTTGCCTGAGATTTGAGCCACTCTTTTGCTTTTGAGAGGTCTCGCGTAATTACCAATGGGTAGTAATCATCATTCTATGCAATTGCCTTTGCTGATCGACTGTCTCCCTTGATAACGTGCTCAACCCAAGTAGTGATAGTGTCTCCTCGAACGGTTCGTTTAGACACCCGTAGATGAAGATTTCGCGTTATCACCGTATCGTTCCGCCGGGAACCATCGAATAATGTCGATCCCGCGGTGCTACCGCCACCCTCGACAGCCTCTGGGGCTGCGTAAACTTTCCAGTTCTTGAATTTGTCAGAAAGAGCTCGACCCCATTCGGCCAAGCCTGCCTCCCCTGTGTTGATTTCTTGACCACCTCCAACCAGTGCCACAACTACGCACGATCCCTCGTGGCGATTCATGACACCGAGGATGTCTTCTGGTTCAGAAGATGATCGACGCAACTTCCTCCAAGACTGATCAGAATCCCACGCTCGCTGGGCTTCGTCGAACACGATCATTCGTTCGAACGGAGGATTATTAGTGTCAGCTTCTAGATAATTTTTTAACCAAACGTGGACGTTTGAAATAAAGGTTGTAGCTTCTCTCTTGGAGACATCAGACTTCACACCAGTTCGAGACATCAAATCTCGTTTCAAAGATTCTGAGAGGACCTTTACAAGCGGTCCGTTCCCACTCAAAAAAGTTGCGCGATCAAATTGTTCTGAGTGAGCGATGCTCAGCCCTGCTAATGTCTTGCCAGCACCTGGAACGCCGGTTACGAAGCAAATCGCTTTTGATCCCGAACTGACGGAATCTCGAGCAATGGACTCCAGTGTAAATCTAACTCTATTGAGATCTTCGATCGACGAATCAGTGCGGGATATATCGTCAACACTATGTCCTGCAAACAACGTAGAGGCCGCTTCAACAATCGTTGGTATGGGTTCATAAGGTGATTCAGTCCAACTAACTCCATCTTCAAGAGTTGATCGTCTTTGTGAGCCGTCGATACCAATGGAGATTGCCCTGGCAAGCGAGGTCGGATTCGTGACCGAGACCCGATTGACATAGCCGCTCTTAAAGCTGGGTGTTACGTGACGGTCCTCACGCACAGTCCCCGTGCACAGAATCGGGATGATCGGAAAATGCCTAGACTCTCGATGAAACGTTGTAAGTTCCATTCCATAGTCTTCGACTTGTAACCTGGCTAGTTGATCTGCTGTGTCATGTTTAAACTCGATGACGAACACGACTCCACGCGCGATCAACGTACAGTCAATTCGTCCTGATCTGCGGGGGATTTCGTACTAAAGGCAAATTACCCAACCTGAGCTGTCAGGTTCCGAGGATACAAGTGGAGCCAAGGAACGTTTCAGCCAACCAATGGACTCGCTCCACGCGATTATTTGAGCGTGTTCAGTTGAACCGGTGCTCATGCGACTGGCGGCCGCGTTTGAAAGAGCTCCCGTTATCGCGTCGGTGTCGGTCTCAAGAAAACCTGGAACAGTCGATGAGTAACCGATTCCAGGTCTTTGAATCAAGCCCTGAGAATTCATACGCACATGTTATGCCCCATAGGTGCAATGGCAATATGGGAAGAATGATTACTCTGCCAGCTTCACCAGCGAGTAGTTCTTTCGTCCACGCCGGATAACGAGTAGTCGACCTTCCACGAGATCGCTCACACCAACCTGTTGTCCGGCATCCTCGATTTGGATACCGTTCAAGTACATTCCGCCTTGCTGAACCGTGCGTCGAACGTCTCCGCCAGATTTTCCTGCACCAGATGCCACAGCGAGATCGCTGAACCGCATCCCTTCACCTTCAAGCTGATCCTTTGTGATGGTCGCTGTTGATGAACCTTCGAGAACATCTTCCATTTCGTGCGCTGACAGGCCCGAAATATCTCCACCGAAGAAGGCGCGTGTAACTCTCTCCGCCTGTTCCAGTCCTGCCGGACCGTGAATAGTTCGCGTTACTTCATCGGCAAGCAGCTTTTGTGCTTCTCGCTTCGCAGGATCGGCCTTGACTGCTTCCGCCATGTCACCGATTTGAATTTGGTTCAACAGAGTGAACAGTTTCAGGTAAGGCACAGCGTCCTCGTCCGTTGTGTTCAGGAAGTACTGGTACATCCTGTACGGAGAGGTTTGATTCGGATCGATTGTTAGTGCACCACTAACCGACTTCCCGAATTTTTCTCCGGTTGAGGTCGTTATTAGTGGGTACACAATTCCGTGTGCTTGAGGTCGACCTTCTGAGTCTGCACCATGAATTCGGCGAATCAGATCGACTCCGCCAAGAATGTTGCCCCACTGGTCGCTGCCACCTGCCTGGAACGTCACGCCATCGGTCTCGAACAACTTCAGGAAGTCGTACGCCTGGAGCAACTGGTAACTGAACTCTGTAAATGAAATACCGGTGTCGCGATCTATTCGACCTTTTACCGACTCTCGTCCCATCATCGAGTTGACAGTGAAGTGTTTTCCAACGTCCCTGAGGAATTCAAGTAAGTTGGTCACTCGTAGCCAATCGGCATTGTTGACCATTCGTGCCGGATTGGTGCTCGCCTCGAAATCGAGGAACGGCTCAAGCTGCTTCTGGATGGCGTCGACGTTCTCGTCGATCTGAGCGACTGAAAGAAGCTGTCGTTCTTCACTGCGCCCCGACGGATCGCCAATCATGCCTGTACCGCCACCAACCAGCGCGACGGGAGTGTGTCCGTGTCGTTGAAGGCGTACGAGTCCCATGATCGGTACGAGGTGACCGATGTGAAGGCTTATCGCCGTCGGGTCAAAACCGTTGTAGCAGGTGATCTTTTCAGTGGAGAGCACATGAGCTGCACCAGGAGTTGCGTCGTAGATCGCTCCACGCCACTCGAGCTCTTCGGTTACGTTTGCAAATTCGTTGCTGGTAGTCATTGTTCTATCTGTGAGCGGTTACCCGATTTTGATTATTTCTCGGGTTTGTTCCACATCACTGTTCATTTGTTCAATTAGTGCGTCGACGGATTCGAATGCGACCTCACCCCTGAGTCTCGAAACGAACTCAATGTGAAGTCGCTTTGTATACAAATCACCGTCGAAATCCAGCAGATATGCCTCGATCGTCCTACGACCGTCGGTTTCGAAGGTAGGGCGAACCCCAATACTTGTCGCTGCACGATGGGTTTCGCCATCAACGGTCACGCGGGTTGCGTAAATTCCATTTGCTGGAACTGTCGCTTCAAAGTCAGGTTCGATGTTCGCTGTTGGGAATCCCAGTTCCTGCCCACGCTTGTCACCTTCACTCACCAAGCCGGTAAACCCGTAGTTACGCCCGAGCATACCAGTAGCCGTTTCGCAATCGCCGATCTCAATCGCTTGCCTGATCCTTGAACTGGAGATTTGGTCGCCATGCAGAGATTCAGCTTCGACGCTGATCACTTTTACGTCTTCAAGCGTGGATTGCAGGGTGCTTGCATTGGCACGGTCGGAACCGATCATTGCGCCAGGACCTAAAACTAGAGTCGATAGACCGACCCGTCGCTTGAGTTCGCTGACAAATTCACCTGAACTCAGCTTTTGGATCGATTCATCGAACTGCAAAACGACCGCATTATCAATACCTACGTTGGATAGCCACGAAACGCGGTCTTCTGCACTCGACAGGTACGAGACGGTTACAGTTGGGTTGATGAACGCCCTCGGTTGACCTTCAAAAATCATCGCCAGTGAGCTTCCGCCAACTGCCTGTGCCTCATCGAGTACCGTTTCAACGAGCTTACGGTGTCCAAGATGGACGCCATCAAATGTCCCTACGGTCGCGACCGTAGGACCCTGCTGGGCTCGGATAGCGTTGAATGGATCGGCGATCGACATGGCAGTCGGTCAGCCCCCGTCTTAAGCTGGCGTGCCGGCGTTTTTGCCAAGTGCGGAATAGGCCTCGTAGAGCAATTCCTCGGTAGTCTCCCAGTTGATGCAAGCATCAGTGATTGAGACTCCGTAAGCAAGCTCACTCAGGTCGCCGAGCGACTGATTGCCTTCGTTCAAGTGGCTTTCAAGCATCAGCCCGACGACACCATCGTTTCCAGCGTTTCGCTGTCGGATGGTCTCTCGGAAGACGATAGGTTGACGCTTGTGATCTTTGTTCGAGTTTGCGTGCGAACAGTCGATAACGATGTTAGAGCGCAAGCCAGCGACTTCGAGAAGCGCAGACGCAGAGGCAACCGAATCTTCGTCGTAGTTAGGACCCGAAGAACCACCACGCAGAATCAGGTGACCGGCTTTGTTACCTACCGTGTTTATAACGGCAGCTCGTCCGTTCTCGTCAATTCCGAGGAAGGCATGTGCAGACTGCGCTGCCACGATAGCGTCGACCGCCAACTGGCAGCTTCCACCAGTGCCATTCTTGAATCCGATTGGCATTGAAAGTCCGCTCGCCATTTGTCGGTGAGTCTGGCTCTCAGTAGTTCGAGCACCAATTGCACCCCATGCCACTAGATCGGCGAGGTACTGAGGTGTGAACGGATCGAGGAACTCTGTTCCAGCTGGGAGTCCGAGTTTTCCGACTTCAAGCAAGAACGCTCGCGCTCGCTTGAGTCCTGTTTGCATATCGAAAGTGCCGTCGAGGCTGGGGTCGTTAATCAGACCTTTCCAGCCAACGGTGGTACGAGGCTTTTCAAAGTAGACCCGCATTACGACAAGAATGCGATCTTTTACTTCTTCAGCAAGCTTTGCGAGTCGCTGGGCGTACTCAAGACCAGCCTTTTCGTCATGGATTGAGCATGGACCAACGAGCATAACCATGCGGTTGTCTCGTCGTTCGAGGATGTCCTCGATTTCCTGTCGAGACTTAGTGACCAGTTCCGCAACTTCTGCAGGGATCGGCTGTTCGTTGATGTATTCGCTCGGTGGAGCCAGGGGTTGAAGACCGGATACACGAACGTTTGATGTGGACATGATTTTTCTAATTCAAATACTGGTAGATGGAATCGGGTCGTGACTTTCTTCGTGCATACGGCGCAGTTGCAAGCTGCGTGATCGACGCCGTTGAAGGTCCAGGAAGCGGGCTCGGTGTTCGCCGGTCGCGTTAGCTTCTATACGAACGCCCGTACGTAAATTGCCCGTACGTATAGCTGAAATAGCCGGTCGAGCGCGAGTAAGACCCAGCCAGGAAAGCGGCTGAGTGAAGAACTTCGGTTTTCGAGCGCTCGTTCATGTCTTTACGTGCTGGCTGTTGAAAGGTCGGGGCGAAGTTTAGCAGCATCGTTGATGTATGCGTGCTTAATTTCAGCCTGTGCCTTGCTTGTGTTCCAGAAGATAAGTATACGTATGCATCGCTCGAGCGCACCTGGTCGAGCCATCTCATGACCACACATTAGCGGAACGTCATTCCACCCGAGGCGTTCGCGGGCGGCTACAGCAGGGAACTCAGCCACCAAATCGGGACTGGTTGTGAACTGGACCGCTGCGACATCATCTTGATCAATGCCGTTTTCCTGTATCAGCATCGCGAGCAACTCCGCGGTGGCGTCGAGAACATCGTCCCGTGAGTCACCGTTTGTTGTAGTTGCGCCTTTGACGCCTCGAACTTTCGTTGCCAATCCAGTCCTCGAAAAGTTTGGTCAGATTTCGTGGCGAATTAGTTTGCCACGACTTTCTTATTTGTGCCGGGTTTCAGCGAAGCAATGTACTCCCTGCCTCTGTCAGCAGCTTCTGCAGCTGGACCATCGGCAAGTTCGTTGATTAGCGCGCTTCCGACCACAGCCCCGTCGGCGTATTCCGCTACCTCGGAAACATGATCTGCGGTAGAGATGCCAAAACCAATTGCAACTGGAAGATCGGTGAATTTCCTGACTTTTTCGACAAGTCCCTGAACACGAGCTGAAACCTGAGTTCGTGCCCCAGTTACACCCAACACGGAAATGCAGTAAACAAACCCGCTAGCACGTTCGCAAGCGTGCTCAATTGCCTCATCCGTGGATGTGAGTGCCAGCAATGGGATAAGCGAAATTCCCGCGTGATCCGCTGCATCTTCGAGTGGTCCCGCTTCGGCCGCAGGCAAGTCAGCAACGATCAAACCGTCGACTCCCGCGTCGGCGACAGAAGCACAATACTTGTCGAGACCTACGGTCAAGATGTTGTTGTAATAGCCCATGAAAACCAGCGGGGTCTCAATGCCAGCAGCCCGGATTTCTTTCGCAGCGACGATGCAGTCTTGCGGGGTTACTCCGTTCATCAACGCTGTATGTCCGGATGCCTGGATAGTTGGACCGTCACCTAGAGGGTCGCTGAAGGGCACTCCGAGCTCTATGACATCTGCACCGGCTTCGCTTATCGCTCGGACGATATCCGTTGTAAGTCCAACCTCTGGAAACCCAACCGTTACGTATGGAACGAGCGCGATTCTGCCTTCAGTTTGAGCAGTTTCGAACGCTTTACGAATCCGATCTTCGGACATTCTCGTGACTTTCTACAGTTTGCTTTGGAAGCGCTAATTTTGAACGAGCTAGATAACCCTAGCCAACATCTGCGTATTTGGCGATTAGAACTGCGATTGTATTGTGCAATCCGTGCCCGAAGATTGCGGGCCATATTGAACCGGTTTTCAAGTAGACCCAACCAAGTGCGAGTCCCAACACGAACGTCGGAACAATTGCACCGGGATCAATGTGGAATACGCCGAACACCAGTGAAGAAATTATTAACGCTCTGGCTGTACCGAATCTTTTCACAAGTCCTGACAGCATGAACCCGCGGAAAAACACTTCTTCGGCAAACGGCCCAATTAGTCCCACGAGGATCACGGTGATGACGATGTTGCCACCTGCCGAATCGAGGGCTTCACTCGCTGTGTCGGGCGGTAGTAACTGAGAAACATCAAGCCAGACCAGCAGTTGCAGCCACACCATTAGAGAGGTTACGGCAATGATCCACATGCCGGCTGCGTAAACATATGGCTTGATGCCTGACGTACGAACGAAACCCAGCGACGACAGCGGTTGGCGGTAATTGATGATCGAGAACGCCATACCGATTGCCGCAAATGTTCCAGACATTGCCGTTGCCGCGATGATGCTTACAGGAACGCCGACAATTTGAGCTTCACCAGTAGATGTCTCACTGGCAAGCGAGTAACTGATGGCGATAACAACTACTGCAAATCCTACCGATCCAACCATTGGCCATAGGGGAGAATTCAGTACTCGCAGAACAACGACGCCAATGACCAGCATTGCAAGCCCAACAATGAAACCTTGAGGAGAGCCGATTGAGGTTTCAAAACCACTTGCCGATCCGAGTGCCCCTGTAATGCTGAGAATCGTCACGACGGACAACATCGTGACCGTGATTGCACCGACTACGTCGACTAAATTCCACGGTACTTCTCGAACTACCAGAGCAGGCTCACGTGGATGTTCTAAATCAGGATCCTGAGGTGGAAACATCGCTCTTTAGATCCAGGTCACGTCGCCGGACAGCGAGGCATCCCATGGTGTGCTGATGAACTGTTCAAACTCTTTTCGGGATGAGCCAATGTCAGTAAATTCACCGTGACCCGGCAGAATGACGTGTTCGCCCGGCAAGGTGTAAATCTGATCTTTTAGCGAACTAACGATATGCTCTAACGCTTCGTTGGAAGAGGATCGTCCAGGGCCACCCGGGAACAATGTGTCCCCGGTGAAAACGAACGATTTGCCGTCGTCCGATTTTGAACGCAGGACGTAGCAAGTTGATCCTGGTGTGTGACCGGGCGTAAACCTTGCTTCGAGCGTTATCTCGCCAACCTCAATAAGGGTGCCGGTCGTCACATCAATCGACGAGATTGGCGTGGACGGTAACGAGGCGCGATCAGGTGTTCCGATTCCGGTACTCACAGAAAATAACTCGTTAACTTCTGCGAAACCCTCCACGTGGTCCTGGTGTCCGTGGGTAATCAGGATCGCCGATACATCAGTCTGTTTTGCTGCGGCGATCAAATCGGTGGGATTGGCAGGCGTATCGATGATTATCGATTTGTTTGTTGTGGCACAGGTGATCAGAAACGCGTTGTTAGCGAATCCAGAAATAAATCGCTGGATTGACCACGCAGATCCGTTGTGAACCATGCTCGTTGGCATCCCAATTTCGTCCCGATAAAAAGAAACGGCGCACTATGCGCCGTTTCCGTTAATTCTATCTAAACCGAAAGTTATGTTGCTTGCGGCTCAGGTTCAGTCGATCCATCGACTGAACCCTCATCTTCATCCGCTTCACCGGAGCTCGGTGGTGGTCCAGGCTCGTCAACTGCAACTGCACTTGCAAACAGCGGGTCTCTGCCTTCAATGATGGCTACGAACTGGTCGGAGTCGATGGTTTCGTGTTCCAACAAGAACTGGGCGATTTGCTCGAGCTCTTTGTCATGTTTGGTCAGCAGTTCCTGAGCCTTGTCTTCACCTTGCTTCAGGAGCCTGTTGATTTCATCGTCAATGATGCTTTCAGTCTTAAGCGAGTAGTCACGTTCCTCTGACATTTCCTTGCCGAGGAATACCGCACCACCTTGTCGCTTTCCAAAAGCACGCTTGGATAGTCGGTCGCTCATGCCGAGCCGCATAACCATTTCACGAGCAATGTTGGTCGCCTGCTCAAAGTCATTCGAAGCACCGGTAGTTACATCACCGACCTTCAAAACTTCGGCGGTTCGTCCACCCATTGCAGCGGCGATTTGCGCTTCCAACTGTTCCTTTGATGCGTAAGTTCGATCTTCCTGTTGCCAGCGAGTGAAACCACCTGCTTGACCACGAGCGATGATCGATATCTTGCCGATTGGCGAGCCACCCGGCATTAGGTGAGCCACGAGCGCGTGACCTGCCTCGTGATAAGCGGTGATTCGACGATCTTTCTCGCTGATTACTTTGCTCTTTCGAGCTGGCCCCATCGAGACACGGTCGATCGCTTCCGTGAGATTCGAGAAGCTAATTGCCTTCTGGTTCGCCCGTGCAGCCAGAAGTGCAGCTTCATTAATCAGATTCGCCAGGTCAGCACCTGAGAATCCAGGTGTTTGCTTTGCGATCTCGGCAAGGTCGATCGCCTTGTCTATTGGCTTGCCCTTGGCGTGAACATCGAGGATCGCAGTGCGTCCACGAATGTCAGGGTTGTCCAGAATCACGCGCCGGTCGAATCGACCCGGTCGGAGCAACGCGGGGTCCAGAATGTCAGGTCGGTTGGTTGCCGCGATTACGATCACGTTGGTCGCAGAATCAAATCCGTCCATTTCAACCAGGATCTGGTTCAAGGTTTGCTCACGCTCGTCGTGACCACCGCCAAGACCAGCTCCTCGGTGTCGACCAACTGCGTCGATTTCGTCTACGAAAATAATGCACGGTGAGTGTCGCTTTGCCTGTTCGAACAGATCACGCACTCGGGATGCACCTACACCTACGAACATTTCTACGAACTCGGAACCGGAGATCGAGAAGAACGGTACACCGGCCTCTCCAGCAACAGCCCTTGCGAGAAGAGTCTTACCGGTTCCCGGAGGTCCGACCAGAAGAACGCCAGCTGGAATCTTTGCGCCCAGGGCTTGGAATCGTTCCGGGTACTTGAGGAACTCAACAACTTCTTCGAGTTCTTCTTTGGCTTCGGGTACACCTGCTACGTCGAAGAAGGTGACGGTCGCTTTGGTCCCGACGAACATTCTGGCTTTACTGCGACCAAAGCTCATTTGCTGGCTGCTGTTGCCTTGAGCTTGTCGCATCATGAAAATTAGAATTCCACCGAACAGGATAAGTGGCAGGAACCCGATAAGGATTCCGAAGAAGCTTGAGAAACCACCTGAGCCTTTGACTCTTACTGTGTATTTAGAGTTATCGACCCCGGCATTTGCGAGCAAGTCAGCAACGCTAGAGCCTTCTTCTTTTCGAGATTTAAATGTTTTGACACCGTCGGAGATCGTCAGGGTGTCTCCGGATACTTCAATATCCAGCTTCGAAGCACCGCTGCTGTTTTGAGCTAATTCAACTACCTCATTAATTCCGATCTCCTGCGCGCCACCTAGTGGCTGGTTCGCAAACATGAAGAAGATCATGATCACCGCAACGATGATCACAAGGTAGACAAGGCTGTTCCGCATCAAGCGGTTGCTCATAAGTTCTCGCCGTCCATTCTCTCGATTGATTCGCTCATGCGTTTTCGGTCACATATTGGATGAACGATTTCTACATTGGGTACAACCGAGCTAACCGATTTCATCCGGTAGCAGATAAACCTGAAAAAGATGTCCATTCACTGAAGTGTGTACGGTCAATATTTCAGATCAAAAATCCGGCTCAGGTACTGATTAATTCTAGCACAGCACCTTGTTCGTCCAATTGAAAATTCAACTTCTGATACGTGTGAATATCGTGTAGAGATTCGTACTGAATGTGAATTGAGTTGGAGTCGATAGATTGATATATTCATTGTTCGATTGGATCAAAACTGGGCGCAGTAGTGCTGGTTCGGAATCAATTCCACGACGTCTAACTGCGAATAAACCAGTGCCTCAGGGAGATAGGACATAGCGAAAGAATTCAGGATTAATCGCCGGATACGTGCCGACAAAGTGCGCGTGATTCGCGGCGAGAGTTCATCAGAGTCGGTTGTGATGTCGCTTAGAGACGCACTTGACATGGCTCAAGATGAAGGTTTGGACCTTGTAGAAGTAGGACCTAACCAGAATCCACCTGTTTGTCGACTCCTTGATTACGGCAAATTCAAATTTATCCAGAATAAAAAGCAGCGTGAGGCGCGCAAAGTCTCGCGTAACGCCAGCAAACAGAAAGAAGTAAGACTCAGCCCTGTGATGTCGGAAAACGACATCGAAACCAAGATCAGGATGACCAAGTCACTCCTGTCAGAAGGTGCAAAAGTCAGGGTGTTTGTGAGATTCCGAGGACGCCAGAGGGCACACCCGGAAATTGCAATGAAAGTCTTGCGGAAAGTAGCCGAAGGGGTAGCGTCGGTCGCAAAACTTGAAAAGCCACCAGGAATGGAAGGACGAGTTCTAAGCATCCTTCTAGCTCCGTCTGCACAAGCAGCACAGAGCAAGAAACAGGACTCACCTGAACCCGTGGCAGCGGCCGCCGAATCAGCCGATTCAAACGAATAAGAATCAGACGCCCAATCGAAGCTACTGAGAGTAATATAGAAGACGGAAAGAAATTCAAATGCCTAAGATGAAGACGCATAAAGGTGCTAAGAAGCGGTTCCACATAACCGGTTCAGGCAAGGTTGTGCGCACGAAAGGCCCAAAGAGCCACTTCCGCCGACGAAAGGCAGCGCGAGTTAAGCGACTGTTCGGTGCGAAAGTAGAACTCGATTCGACAACATTCTCGAAGACGATAAAGCAGGCTATTCGAGCCGTACGCTCTTAAATATTTGAAAACTTTCGTGTTGCCGGACCCTTGAATGTAAACGGGTCCGGCAATTGTTTGATCAAGGAGAAATAAGTTGGCCAGAATCAAGGCTGGAAAAACCACACGTCGACGCCACAAGGCGGTACTGGCGGCAACGAAGGGACACCGAGCTTCTCGAAGTAGGCGATACCGTGTTGCTCGCGAGTCGCTGACCCACGCGCAGGCGTACTCCACTTCACACAGGCGACTGAAGAAGCGCACTAACCGATCACTGCAAATTGTGCGTATCAACGCTGCAGCACGGGCACACGGGATTAACTACGCCAGCCTGATTCACGGCATGTCACTTGCCGGTATAGAGCTCGACCGAAAGTCGCTCGCCGAGCTGGCAATCCGAGAGCCAGAGGGATTCGGTGAAGTTGTAAATTCCGCACAGGCAGCACTGCCTGCGTAACCTGTCGACTAACTAACTGATCTTGTTTTGGGGCGCACTAAGGTGCGCCTCAAAAAATTTAACGACCTTCGATAAGTACTCGTCAGGGGCGGATGAGTAGCTCATCCCGTGTTCTGCAGCGGGCACCATCCACACGAAATCCTCGCCCTGTTCTAATTCCTGGAAACTTGCTCCAATAGCCCGTCCGAGGTGCCGGGCATGCGAAGGCGAAACAAAAGAATCTTCTGTGCCGTGGATAACCAATACCGGTGTGTCCGACCGAGCAACGTGCCGAGCAGGTGAAACGTCGCTGATATCGATCCCGTGAACACGATTGGTCCAGAATTTCACGCCAGCCATCCAGAAGCTGTTCGCAAATCGGAACCCTAGCCTGTTCGATTCAATATGGTCTGCTAGGTCTACAAATGCACCGTCCGATACAACCGCTTGAATAGATTGAACGTTCGACCCGACCAGTAGAGATACGACTCCACCCAGGTCGACCCCAAGCAGTCCTAACTGTAAGTCCTCGCTTTGCGTTTGCTTGACGTAATCGATTGCTCCTAAGAGGTCCAATCGCTCGTAGTCACCGAGAGTTGAAGGTGAATTGCTCGAACCCCCTCTTCCACGTAGGTCAAATTGAAGGACGTTGAAGCCTGATTTGGTCAGGTCGGTAACTAATGAGTTGAATCGGAACTCAGGGACTCCAAACGGTATGTCGCCCGTGTTGAACAGTATCCAGCGAGTTGTTGGATCATCGCGCCCTGATGTGAAAATTTGGCCTGAGAGTTGGACATCAGATCCACGCGCCGAGAATTTAACCGGTTTTCCTGTCGGCCGAATTGTTTCGGGATCTTGCAGTGGTAGACGAGTCAGGTTTGACGCCAGTGCCGACGAAACACCCGCGTAAATTCCGCCGAGGATTCCTAATGTCGAAACAGTCGATTTGATGAGACCCAAGAAGATCTCTCCATCTTCAGCCCGTATTCAGCGTCCATTACGCGATGATCGAGTCGACCATTACCAGTACAAAGAACAAGGCAAGGAACAAGAGTGAGTATTTGTAAAGGCGTGTAGCCGCAGGCTTATCAGGTGCTTTTATCAACGCGTATGCGTACCAACCAAACGCCGCGCACAGCAACGCTGACCCGACGAGGTACGTAACCCCAAGAGCCTCGGATACGACACCGAACATGATTGACAGTGCGGACAGGATTCCCGTGTAAAGCAGAATCTGGATGCTCGTGTGCTCGATCCCTCTGATAACAGGCAACATTGGGACTTCAGCCCTCGCGTAGTCATCTTTGATCATTATTGCGAGCGCCCAGAAGTGCGGTGGCGTCCAGAAGAAAATAATTATGAACAGGTACCACGCTGCAAGATCGAGCGTCCCCGAGGCTGCAGCGTAACCAACAAGCGGAGGAACAGCTCCGGCGGCACCACCAATAACGATATTTTGCGTGGTCGTGCGTTTCAGGATGATCGTATACAGACCGAAATAGAGTACAGTCCCGACCATTGCTAGCACCGCAGCCAGTACATTTGTCATCAACGCGAGGATCAAGAAGGAACCTGCGTTTAGCAAGAGTCCGAACAAAACCGCGGTGCGAGCAGAGATTCTTCCCTCGGCGACAGGTCGGTTTTTGGTTCGACCCATTCTCTGGTCTAGCTCACTCTCGTAAGCCATGTTCAGCGAGGCAGCGCCTCCAGAGGCCAACGCCCCACCAACCAATACGGCGACGAGCACTTCGATGCTTGGCGTTCCGGCAACTCCTAGAAATGCACCGGCAACAGCTGCAACGAGGAGCAGCGACATCACGCGCGGCTTGGTCAACGCTATGTAGTCGTTGAGCATTGTCATCGCCGAACCTCTAGGCACTGAATTGTTAGTGACCATAGACAGATGTTAGCGCGTTTTCGCTTGATGATTCATTAAGCATCAGCTGACTCAGGTCCAGGAACCGGTCGTAGAAGAAGAGCAACTATGAATACTAGGTCAACCCAAACAAGAGTGGCCAGGCTCAGGTGTCCAGCTCGTGCCCACTCGGCGAATGTAGTCCATGGGTTTGCAGCTCCCATGAGCATTTGTGCAACTATCAATACAAACGATGAAACTGCAGCGAAACGTAAAGCTCCAGACGTGTTTGGCAGCTGCAAGGCTTTGCGACCTGCAATTAGAACAATCACTATTGCAACAAGTGACCATATGCGGTGCGATACATGAATCCACGCAAGGCTGGACTGCGGAACAAAATCACCGCCACAGAGTGGCCACGAAGCACAGACCGCCCCAGCTTCTTTCCAAACGGCATAGGAACCAGTTAGCAGCGCTAACAGTGCCAGCACCGCGCCCCAAGCAGCCCAGTTAAGTGCACCTCGGTGTTCATCAGATACTCGACCCCATATCCAGGCAGAACTTGAGCCGACGCTTGCCGAACGCGTGTATCGAGTCGCGACAAGAGCAAGTATTGCTAACAGGGCAACAATTTCTGCGAGCATAAGATGCAAGGTACGGATCGCCGGATCCAGGTCGTTTAGGACGACTGCGCCACCCAACATTCCAACAATAAATATCAGTGCGAGGGTTGCCGTCGATAGCCATGCCACGACTTTGTCGGCACGGTATCTGACCCAAACCCTGATTACGGCAGCAACGATTGTAAGACCGACAAGCGTGCCAACGGTTCGGTGGCTGTATTCGAGAAGTACGTTGTGCGGACGAGGAGTTGTTGGGCGAGGTCCATCGTAAAGTCGATCTATCGTCGGCTGATCCAGGGGTGGTACTAGCTGGCCAAAACAGGTTGGCCAATCGGGACAGCCGTCCCCAGACCCTGTAACTCTCACAACACCACCAAGGGTGATTTGCAAGACAACACCTACGACCGCGATTGAAAGCAAGGTGATTAGAAGTCGATCGTTCCAAATACGTGATTTGCGCGTCGAATAAGATGACATTCTTTGTGTTCCAGATCAGATACGGACAGCACCTTGAACGGCGACCGATATAAGCAGCAGTCGTTCGAAGTCCCGACTAAATTTCTCGTCCCTCGGTGATCCGGTAGGATCACCCGCATATTTAGCCGTTAATCATCGCGCAACAAACGACGTATTGCTGGCGAAAATCGTGAGTAAGAGACCGACATCACAACGGGCGGTATGCAATTAGAGTCGCGTCAACCGATATTCGCTGGTCGTAAACCCTTGGTGGCCAGCACGTCACGAGCGTGATTTGTGCGTCTTCGGCAGATGAGAGCCGAAGATCGTCTTCATGAATCTGGCTCGTCGACGTCACCCTGTAAATGAACTCAAGTGAGTCGGTCGAAAGGTAAACATCTACTGGATCCTGGGTGATCAAATCCCTGATCTCTGGCAAATGACGAAAAATGTTGCCTTCTCCGCTTGCGAATCCTTCAAGGTGGGCGAAGAACCATCCGCTCCCTTGCTGACCTGGTTGAGATGTCTCAGGAATGTGCCCGACTACATTGTCAGGTGTTTCGTAAGCCTGTTGATCTCCAAGGTCTACAATCCCAAGTTCTTCTACCGGCGCATTAACTCCGATCGAAGGAATTCGAATTCTCCGGGCGTCCGAATTAGGATCGAAATCTGGAAAGAGGTCGTTCGAGAGAAACGGGACGAAATCGTCGGGGATTGTCGGTCCACCGTAAGGATCTGATCCAGCCCACTCCGGATCGTCCCAGTATTTCGGGTTGAGTAAATTCCCCGGGTAACCACTGGCAAGCGTCGCCAAGTCGGTAACATCTTGTTCAAGAGGAATCGCATCGAAACCCTCTTTGGTGTTTATCGAACTAGTCTCAGCCGAACGCCCGAGCAGTGAATCGAGCGACTCATCTGCAGTGATGTACGCGAATTTATCGGCGTCAGAACCAGACCGTGAACGCGCGTAGCCGTAGTAGGCAGCGACGGCAATCAAAATCACACCAAGAACCGCCACACTATAGGCAGCGAGCAGTCCAATTGATTTACCGCGGATCGCGTTCGTTATAGGAGAGAAAAATTTAGCCATCTGGTTGTTGTACGTCCGCCGTCGAACTCTAGGTTTCGAACTGGTATGAACTGCAGATGGCTAAATGCTATCGTACTCGTGCGCCCTTGATGATTGGCTCATCAAGGTGAATTTCGCCGTTGCGAATCTTCAAATTGAATTCACAGTCAGGGTTTGTGCAAACCCAGGCTTTGTAGTGGACTGGTGCACCTTGAGCACCAAAGTCGGACAACGGCACAAGACTGCCTTCTCCGCACCGCATACATTCAGGCCAGCTTTGTGAATCCAAAATTAATTACGCTCCAAATTACCCGACTTGCCCTGCCCTAACGTGGCGTCCAGTGACATAACCCCGTGCTGAGGCGGCGTTACTTGTATCAAATCTAATATCGATGATGTGGAATTTTGGGTGGCATAAACAGGGTAAAAACCGCAATTGTCCGTAACATATTGCGTATTCCCATGAAAATTCTTGGCATCGAAACCAGCTGTGATGAGACATCTGTCGGAATCGTTGATTCAGACGGGCAAGTCCTCGCCAATGTAATTGCAACTCAAGTCGACGTTCATTCCCGTTACGGTGGAATCGTTCCCGAAGTTGCATCTCGACAACATGTCATAGATATGCGACCTGTCTGTGAAGCTGCCATAGAACAGGCAGATGTTGACTGGTCGGACATCGATGCCGTCGTGGCTACCCACGGACCTGGATTGGCAGGGTCGTTAATAGTTGGGCTCAACTTTGCAAAAGGGCTTTCTGCAACACTAGGAGTTCCGTTAGTGGGCGTAAACCACATGGACGGTCACGTTTATGGCGCTTGGGCGCAAACTGATCAAACTGAACTTCAACCGTTTCAGGAGCGCGTTGGCGAACAACCAATCATGTGCCTTGTCGTTTCTGGAGGACACACTGAGCTCGTCCTACTTGAAGGCCACGGAAAATTCCGACTCCTCGGAGAGACCAGGGACGATGCGGCCGGTGAGGCATTCGACAAAGCTGCCCGCGTGCTTGGTCTAAGGTACCCGGGAGGTCCAGAAATCCAACGTGTGGCGGATGGTGTTACCGGTGATGTCGAACCATTACCTCGTGCCTGGATGCGGGGCACTGACGAGTTCTCGTTCAGCGGAATAAAGACGGCCGTGATCAACCGGGCTCGGGCTGAAGGGATTTACCCGCTGCCAGAGGGAGTTGAATCTCCTGACGCACAAATCGTTGCTGAGATTGCCAAAGCGTTCCAGGATTCAGTTGTCGACGTTCTCGTCACCAAAACGATCAATGCCGCCAAACGTGAGAACTGCTCTGGAATAGTTCTGGTGGGTGGTGTTGCTGCCAACAGACCATTGCGCGAGACGTTGGTTGAGCGTTCACCGCTGCCCGTCGCAATACCACCGTTCAGCTTATGTACCGATAACGGTGCAATGATCGCAATGAGTGGTTTGATCAACTATCGAAACGGGCGTCGAGATAGCTGGGATCTCGATGTCAGCCCGAGCTTGAGAATTGGACAGGCAACTCTCGGTTAGTTGCTATCCAGTTGGATAGTTTCGCCACGGGCCGGATAGTCTGCCAGGCAACATCTTCCGACGTGCGTTTTCGACCTCAGCAGCAAATTCAACTGCCTGTTCTGATCGACTGCCCAAATCTGTTTGGATTACCGTTTCTTTACCGCGAATAGAAATGTGTACTCCGGCAGGGCGAACCCAGTAATCCCCGATCAATAGCAGTGCTATCAGCGCAACGGCTATCCCAGCTATAAACCCCGTTCGAGCGTCAGGCGTCACCTGCCAAACTCCGACAGCAGCGAAAAGCCCGACAACACCCCATGCAGCACTTCGGCGTGCTCTAGGGCGACTCGAGACCTCAATTGATGAGATATCTGTCAGTGGGATCGACGCGTGTAGGACGGTTTCATGTTTCGAACCCGAGATGAGCACGCGATTGTGAGTCAGAACCATGCGGGTGTCGGAAGAAGAACCCAACTCCGACACGACCTTTTCGCCGGGAGAGAGGGTTTCGTTCTTGTTCGAGGGTGTTGATGAAATAACTGTGATCTCGCCTTATGTTGAACTACAAGCTTTCGAAGAAACAAACGCGTCATCATTTTCAAATAGAGTAACCCCTTGAATGTAGATGATCTACGGATTGATTACGAATCTTCGAACCTAAGCTGGCGTGACCTGATGCCAGACCTGGTCATCTCTCGATACAGCACGATCAAACCTTGTTGCTGACATGCTCCGGTAATTGGCGGGATCGAGTGGTCGACCGACAGGGCAACCTCGGCTTCTGTGGTCAGTGAGTTTTTTGAGAGCATTGGAAATTCAAAGAAAGCTTTTCGAGTATTACGAGCGAGTGCGATGTCGCCGTTCAACAAACCCAAAGCCGTTGCGAACGGCAACAGGATGTTCACAACGATTTCTTTCGCTCGAGCTTTGCCAATTGCCCGTGCGGTATTTTTACAGGAGCTCTGATCGATCGACAAAAGATTAGTCAGCTCACTTGAACGGACTGCCTTCTTTACTTGATCGACGAAAAATCCGGATAGTGAGTGATCTCCTCCGATTCTTTCCACAGTTGCTGCTATTGCCTTGATGCGGGTAATGGGTGAATTCGCTGGACGCCCCCAGGGCTTTTTCCACTTAGGTGCTCGCGTGCCCGAGTTTGATCTCGAACCTGAAAATCCCGCAGCGACCAGGATTCGATTTTCTATATCGGTCGCCGAGCCTAGCCAGCAAACCACGTGCCATGGAACAAGTGCGGAAAGTTCCCAAAAAGCTGTTTTGTTGTACGGGTACCCAAGGGCACCGAGCTAATGTTTCCACAATGCCTGGTCAGCCCCAAGTTTTTTGATATCGATGCTGATGCTGGCGGATTGGGCGTGCAGCCTTTCCAATCCAGCCGTAGTCAGGTCAAGAGTTGGTTTGACTCGTAACTTCTGCCTTGTTGACCGGTTCGGTTGCGCAACCGTTTGCTGAGAGTGGGGAGAACTATCGGACTCCCAGTTCAACGTGAGGAGAGGAATCCTTTGTCCGGTAGTCTTAAAAACCGATCTACCGGGTGATTCTCCAGCTACCACATGAAATACAACCCCGTTGTAGCGACGGTCTTTCTGGTGACCGTGTGAGTTCCATGCAGATTCCCTGATGTGAATCTCTATGTCGCCACGGATGATGACACCGTCATCCCGTTCGATCACCGCGTCAGTGAAATCTGGCCCAAATGATCCTGCAGGCTTTCCACCGTAAGTAATTTTGTATGAGTGACCATCTCGTCCTTTTACGGTTGCTTGGTTCAAGCCGGCGTTTCGCCAGGCTCGATGAAGAATCTTTTCTGGAGTGGATTTTCCATACTCAGAAAAACCCTCAGTAACTTTCGGTCCACGCCAAACGACCCCTTGCCGGTAGACCAGCGAAGGGGTCGTCATTATTAACTTTCCAACGGTCGAGTACTGCACCGTTGGATGTTACGAGCTAGCAAGGTCTACTAACTACCGACCTTGTCACTCTTGTGTTCGGCAACGAAGGCTCGTGCCTCACCGAGCATTAGTTCAGCAGCCCCGGTTCCAACGGTCATGTCGCCACCTGCTGTCTTGCCTGCTGCCCGTGCTCGAGTTTCGATATCGAGCGTTGCAGCAATTCGGTCAGGATGGTTTGGCTCACCTGGGTGACCGAGTGACTGTGCAAAATCGTGTGGCCCACCGGTAACACCGGTTAGTCCGGTAACAGCGAGGATGTCATCGAGGTTGTCCCACGCCTTCTTGTCTTCGATCTGAGCAACAACAATCATGTTGTCGTTCGACCACTTAGCAAAACCGAGTTTTCCGCCGTACTTTTCTGTAAGCAGTACATCGTCATTGAACTCAGTTCCACGACCTCCACCCCACGATCGCTTGCCGGCAGGAGGGAACAAACATGCGTCTGCAAGAGCCTGTGCTTCCGCACCGGAGTTGATGTGCGGACCGGTAATTCCCTGCACACCTCGGTCGAGGTAGAGGTTTACCTGGTATGCAGCACTGTCTGGCACTCGTGCAGTAACCGACATTCCGTATCCGTTTGCAACCCGGCAAATGTCGTCAATTGCGGTCTCCGGAAAATACCCGTGCTCTCCGTCAATCGAAATTGCGTCGAAGCCGACATGGGCTGCCATTTCTACGAGGTGAAGCGAAGGGAATATCAACGCAAATACAGTAGCTTTGCGACCTTCTTTATTTGCTTTGAGAATTGAATTTTCAATCATTTGTGTCAGCTCCTGTGGCTGGACTGTTTATGTTTGTAGAAAGTGGCGTGCCACTAGATTCCTCGGACCGTGCCTCCTGCAGAGCTGACTTTTGACAGCGGCGGGTGTGCCGCTATTACTTCTTCGTTGAGTGAGAGACCCAGACCTGGATCGTCACCAAGTTCGACGTATCCGTCCTTTTGGCGGGTAAATCCGTTCAAGACTGTGAAGTAATGATCTGTGTAGAACTCGGCGTGGTACTCCTGGATTTCGAAGTTGATGAGCGATGCATCGAGCTGCATTTCCGCCATCGCTCCGACCGGTGAACAAACATTGTGCGGCGCCATGGTTATGTGCTTTGCTTCAGCAATTATTGCGATCTTCTTCAGTTCGGTAATTCCACCGGCATTGGCAATATCCGGTTGAAGTACGTCCACGGCGTGACGGTCCACGATTTCGGCGAACGGGAATTTTGTGTAGAGCCGTTCACCTGTAGCGATAGGAATGTTCACCTTGTTACGAACTTCCAGCAGTTCAGAAACTCGCTCTTGGGATACCGGTTCTTCGTAGAAAAGCGGTCGGTATTCTTCGAGCCTCTTACCGATCTGGACAGCGTTCATCACGTCGAATTTGGCGTGCGCTTCGACCAAAATATCGACGTACGGACCAACCGCTTTTCGAACAGCTGCAACGCGATCCTCCGCAAGTTGCGCTTCCTCAAGTGAAATCTTGTAGTAGTTCGTCTGGCCAAACGGGTCGAACTTCATGGCGGTGTAACCCATGTCGACCACTTTTTTCGCCTCTTCGGCGTTCTGCTCAGGTGTTCCAGGGTTGGTGTACCAGCCGTTTGCGTAAACCCTGATGCTCTTTCGGTGCGCACCACCCAATAGCTTCCAAATAGGCAAACCAAGAATTTTGCCCTTGAGGTCCCAGATAGCAATGTCGATACCGCTCAGAGCTGTCGAGGCGATCCGACCTCCGCGTGCCTGGAAATCCTGGTACAGGTTTGTCCAGTGAACTTCGGAATCGAGTGGGTCTTTACCGATCAGGTGTTTCTGGACCATGGACTCAACCATCCCCTTGACGAGATCGTCGTTTTCCATTGGCGAAGCGTCTCCCAGTCCGAATACATTCGGGTCATCGGTATTCAGCTTTACGAGTAGCCAGTTCCTCTGGGCATTGTGGTGTTGTGCGGAGAACTGCCTGAATTCAACTCCAGTAATTGCGGGCATTGATGCTGGTTCCTTGTCGTACTTTTGAGTTGGTTTCCAACTCGTGTGCGGCGGGAGTATACGCCCGAATCGGGTGAGTGAAGCGGTTGAATTCGTTCGCACTTGAGATTTGGAGACCTTATGATGCGCCGAACAACGAGCACACCACAATGTCGCAAAGGGTATTGAACGAAGGCATGTCTTATTCACCAAGAGAATTTCGCCTGTGGGCACTTTCAGATGTACATGTTGGGACCGAAATTCAGTTCGGTAGGCGTTCCTTGGAAGAAGCGATTTCGCATGCCGAAAACTGGGATGGTCACCCAAAGGGATTCGATATTGCGGTGAATCTTGGCGATTTTTCTGGATCTCAGTTGCCACCCGATGATGAAGAAGGCGAGCTGGTCGTTTCGCAGTACGCCAGCGCGAAACAGCATGACAGACACGATTTTTACGATGTGATTGGCAACCACGATGCTTCAGGCAAGGACGAGCCAACACAGTGGTGGTTTAAAAAGTGGATCGATCCGACTGGTGAGAGCACCGAGCATTCGGGAATCGACAACTCGAAGCGAAAATACCCTACCGATGGAACGTGGGAACACTACAGCTTCGACGTTGGAAATGTCACGTTCCTAATGATGGCCGACCGCAACGATGGTGGTCCTCCAATTGGGCGTGGTGAGTTCGGCGGATACCCTGCCGGAGCTATTTCTGAAGAAACCTTCGATTGGTGGAAACAGAAACTCGAAGAGAACCGCGACCGGATCGTGATTAGTTGCCATCACCACATGATTAAAGAAACAACTGTGGCATCGGGATTGAACGAAGGTTGTGACGAGGGCTATCACGGCAGGATGCCAGACGGCGGGGCACCGGGTTCATCCTTTATTTACTGGGTTGGTGGAGAAAAAGACTCTGGGCGTATCGAGCAATATTTCGCTGACAACGAGCCCGCCCTGGATTTATGGCTTGGGGCGCACACCCACACTCACCCAGATGACACAACAGGTGGTCGAACTCACGTCGAAACAAAGTGGGGCGCAAATTTTGTAAACGTATCCGCAATTACTCGATACCACGGCAAGCGAAACTCAATCCCAATGAGCAGGTTGTTCACGTTCACTGAAGGCTCAGATGAAGTGAAAGTGCAGTGCTACTTACATACCGATCAATACGCAGATCAAGGCTGGTACGAGCCTTCCGAGCGAATATTGAAGCTGAGACATCCGTTCGAGGGACCGAAATGAGTCGGTCGGTACAGGAACTTTTCGATCTTCGCGGGCGAGTTGCGGTCGTAACTGGCGGTGGGACTCACCTTGGTACAGCGTTTGCTGAAGCTCTTACAGATTTAGGTGCAAAGGTTTATATCGCTTCTCGACGCAAAGAACTGTGCGAGGAAACGGCCGAACGCCTTCGAGCCGAGGGACGTAACGTGATTGGCCTTGGCTGCGATGTGTCCGATGAAAACGAAGTGGACGAACTTATTTATCGTGTTGTTGCCGAAAACGACAGGCTGGATATCGCCGTATGCAATGCAGGTGGTTCGTTTACCAACAGCTATCCGCCGGATGCCGACATCGACGAGTTCCGCCGCACATTGGACGTGAACCTCACCGGCACTTACATCACCGCCCAGTCGGCGGGTAGGGCGATGATTCCGGCAGGAAAGGGTTCGATCATCACACTTGGCTCAATCGGCGCAACTCTCTCAATGGATCCCCGCATCTACAACGAGAATTTCCGTCGATCGGGTCCGCCATATCTGGCCGCAAAAGGCGGTGTGCTTAACCTGACCCGGGCATTCGCTGCCGAGTTTGGCGAACACGGCATAACGGTCAACTGCATTAGTCCAGGTCAGATCCCGAAAGACACAGTTGACCCTGACCAGGTTGAAACGTTTAGAGACATGATTCCGCTCCGACGCACAGGTTTGTCCGAGGATCTAAAGGGAACCGTCGCACTGCTGGCTTCCGATGCTGGAACATGGATTACCGGCCAGGAATTCCGAGTCGATGGCGGCTGGTCTATCTGGTAGCTGAGCTATATCAACTGAGCGTGCTTCATCGCTGCTTCGATAATCGCTCGCTCTTCAGACGAAACTGGTTGGTTGGGCAAGCGTGGGGCTCCGCCGTGGTAACCGAGCAGGTCTAGCGCAGCTTTGATGCCGGCAGCACCTCGATCAAGGATTTGGTAATCAGCCTCGATGCAACGGTTTTGAATTTCCTGCGCAGTCTTGAGGTCACCTTTCATAACGCTTGAAATGATCTGGTGGCACTCGGCAGGCGCGACGTTTCCGAACATCAGACACGCCCCGTTTGCGCCTATGGCACTCATTGCTAACAGCAGAAGACCATTTCCTAGCCAGAACGGCTTGTCTGTGGTGACAAACGTTCGAACCCGCGCCTCAAACCGAACATTGCCCGAAGCGATGTAACCGAAGACATTGTCGATGTCGATCAGGTCGCCAATTACTTCAGCAGGCGCACCTACCGGGGCATCTCCGCCTGCGAACTGTCCGGGGGCCATCTGGTGGATGATTACGACAGGCGCTGGAACTCTCGGTACGACCTGTTCGAAATAAGCGGTGAAGTCTTTTGCCAACCGAGGGATCCGAACGCGTATCATCTCCGCACCGGCGTCAACAAGGTCCTCTGCCATCCGAATCGACTCTGTCACCGAAGAACTGTCTACTCCACCAACGATGAACTTTTCACCGTTACGAGCACCGTTCACCGTCCGAACAATTTCAAGCCTCTCCTGCTCTGAAAGGAACTGCTCCTCGCCGTTTTCGGAGTTGAGAACGAACCCTGAAAGAGGTGTCTTTAGCCATCTCTCCACGTTCCGCTCAATGGCTGCGTGATCAACTGAATCATCAGCTTTGAACGGGGTTGGACTCGGCGCGACAACTATTGGGTTTTCGGTTGGGATTGGCATTCTTGAGTCTCTGTTCTTCCTTATTGATCGATTACCGAACCGTCTTCGTGGAGACGAGTAATTACTTCACGTGGCTTCATAGGTACGTTTTCGACCGCGTCCGGTTTCAACGAAATACCAATACCAGGCTCATCAGATATAACGAGATAGCCGTTTCCGTCGTGAACCGCTGCGCCATTCACCATGTTTGATTTTGGCGGCACGTCTTCGCCTATCGGATATTCCTGCAACGCAAAGTTTGGAGCTGTTGCAGCAATTTGCAGACATGCTGCGGTCGAAACCGGTGAGAGCGGGTTGTGAGGAACGACGCCAACGTGGTGTGCTTCCGCGAGCGCTGCAATCTTGCGAGCGCCTGAAATTCCGCCAACGAGACAAACGTCGGGTCTAACGTACTGCACAGCGTTGCGCTGAAGAGCCATCTGGAATTCCCAGATCGATGTGAATCGCTCTCCGGTCGCAATTGGGATGTTGATTTTGTCCGCGACGTAAGCCATTTCGTCGAAATTGTCAGGGGTTACCGGGTCTTCGAAGAAGTATGGGTGGAATTCTTCGATTCCGAGTCCAAGTTGGACTGCCTCGGTTGGCGTCATGCGTCTGTGAATCTCGATGCACAGGTCGACCCCGGTACCAACTGCTTCGCGATAGCCCCGCACGGTCTCGATTGCGTCACCGATCTTGTCGGCGTGAGTCTTGAAATATGGAACATCTCGTTCTTCGTCGAGGAACGGCGTTAGGTGCCCAACCGCTGTAAAACCACGCTCCTTGGCATCGACAATACCCTTTGTCAGCACTTCGGTCGTGTCGCCGAAAACGTGGTAATAAACCCGAGCCTTGTCACGAACTTTTCCTCCCAGAAGTTGGTGAACGGGAACCCCAAAATGCTTGCCCATGATGTCCCACAGAGCGATATCGATCGCACTTAGAGCTCCCATGATTGCTGCACCACGGAAGTGCGAGAACCGGTACATGTACTGCCAGTGGTGCTCGATGCGAAGCGGGTCTTCACCGACTAGATATCGGCCGAATTTTTCGATTGCCGCTTCCGAAGCTTCGAGGAATCCCCACGCTCCAGATTCGCCGAGACCAGTGATGCCGGCATCGGTTTCGATCTCTACCAGTAAGTAGCGGTCGAGCATTAAGGGAGTGACTTTGGTGATCTTCATTTCAAGCTCCGAACAGAAATGTGCAGCAAGTTACCGATGCAGAATTTTGGCTGGGATGGTAGACCTCAAGAGCTTAACTCGCTACGGTCTATTGCCATCGTTACGACCTGCTGCCTACTGCTGAATGAGGCAAGCCTAAAGTGCCAACCGGCTCGAATCGCCGAATACTTTGCTCAGTTGCTCATCCAGACGATGAGACGTTCGGGCTTGGATCTGTGTTGATCAAGTACGCAAGGGAAGGGGCAGACGTTTATACCGCCTGTGGTACGAGAGGCGACGTTGGCGAAATCCATGAGCGATCGCATGCCACGCCAGAAACGCTGGCCGAAGTGCGAGAACAGGAGTAATACGCGGCCGGACAAACGATGGGTGTTAGTCGCAGCATTCTCTATGGATACCGGGATTCGGGAATGGCAGGTACTCCTGAGAACGACCACCCGAACGCTTACATAAAAGTTCCAGTGGATGAGGCAGCGGCGCAAATTGTAGAGACGATTCGTGAGATTCGTCCGCACATTGTCCTGACCTTCGACGAAGGCGGCGGTTACGGTCATCCCGACCACATCCACGCTTCCGCTGCGACAGTTGCGGCTTTTCACGCTGCGGCAGATCCAAATTACGCAGGTTCTTCATTGGAACCTTGGGCAGCCTCGAAACTGTACTACTGGGCGTTTCCGAAATCTCAGCTGAAGGAATGGATTGATGGGGTAAAAGAACTGCAACCAGATGCTGATCTTGCGAATCTTGATCCTGATCAACTCGGTATGGATGACTCACTGTTCACGACTGTTCTGGATACCTCGAAGTACAAAGATATACGAAGGCGAGTTATCGCCGAACACCAGTCTCAATATTCACCTTTAGACAGAATGCCGAGCAAAGATCTGGAAGATATGTATCTGAGTACTGATTACTTGATTCGGGCTTACCCGAAGTAAGGTAGTCCTGAGGAGACGGATCTGTTTGAAGGATTGGATATCTAGGCGTGGCGCAATGATCGCGACGACGCGATCGCTATTGCTGCCACCGGTGTCCCTAGCAGGGCACTAATCACTAGCGCTTCTTCATTGCCAAGCGTTTCGGCCACCGCTCCTCCAAATAGCCATCCGAGTGGGAATGTATTCATTCCGATCACGTAAAGACTCATCACCCGTCCACGCATTTCGTCGGTAGCAGCGTTCTGGAACATGATCATCATGGCCGTAATCCACGGAATCGAAATGAGACCCATGGCGAACAGGCAGCTCATGCTCAGTGCTACCGAATCTGAGAACGCAAAGATCACCATTGATACATCCCAAACCAGGCCCATCAACAGCATGACGATGGCGTGTCGGTTGTGGACGCCATACATGCTTACGAATACCGCACCAATCAGCATTCCTGCACCAAAAAATCCACCCATTAGTCCGAAACCGGTCGGTCCGATTTCGAGGACATCTTCGGCGTAAACAGGCATTAGTGGGAATATTGCGACCGCAAAAAGGTTCTGACCGATCAGAAGCAGAGTTAGCCAGAGCAGCGGTGGAGTGTTTTTCGCGTAACTCAGTCCTTCAAGAAGTTGAGATTTGAACGAAGCTTTAGATTTTTCGGTCTTACGCTCAGGTTCTCGAACCCGTATGAGCAACAGTAGGCCAGCGGCATTTCCGGCAACTACTAACCAGAACACGGTGGGGGCGCCAGATGCGGCAATAACTAAACCGACTATCATCGGCCCGAGCATTTCACCGGTCGTTTGAGCAACCGAAAGAAGACCGTTCGCATTTGATAGGCGATCAGATCGAACGATGTCGGCGATCAATGAGTAAAAAGCTGGACCGTAAATTGCTCCGCCAACACCACCGGCAATGGACATCACGACCAAATGCCACGGTTCGATCGTGTTGCTTTGAAAAAGGACCGCGACGATTGCAGACGCTGACGCAATCAGGAATCCGCCGGCAATCATCAAAGTTCGCCTGGCGAACCGGTCAGCGATAGCGCCACCTGCAAACGCGAAACCCATGATTGGAATTGTCCGAACACCTGCGACTAGGCCGATCCACAATTGTGATCCGGTAAGTTCAAGCACAACCCAGGAGTTTGCAGTACCGCGCATGAAGATTCCTAGGTCGAAAATCGCCTGGGACAGCACGAGTGCTCTGAACTGAGCGTCACCAATAAACTCAGATGCTGCAGGTTTGAGTCTCATTTATTGGAGTGCGTTAACTAACTGTTCGAGGACAATGGCCACGCCGTGGTCGTCGTTGCTTGCTGTTGTGAATTTCGCATGCTTCTTGATTAGCGGAATAGCGTTATCGACCGCGACCGACCAGCCGCAATCCCGTATCAAGTCGATATCAACGTGATCGTCACCGAACGACATCACTTCATTAAGTCCTATTTTTGATGACCTTAGAAGGTGCTCAACCGAGCCTGACTTGGTAGCCGATCTCGGAACAACATTGAGGAATTCAGCATTTGCAGCTCCGTAGATGACCGTTTCGGGAGAGAGTTGTGTCTTAAGTTCTTCAGCGAGGTCTCCCAGCGGTACGTCGATACCCCAAATTGAAACCTTGGTTGGTCGCTCCTTGAGTGCTTGATCGAAATCCACGAGCATTGTCGGAGTTGCCTTATTAAACGCCCAGAGCTCATCAACATCATCATCATGGTTGACGGCAAAACGGGTACCGTCCAGTTCGAGGGTCATTCTTGCCTGCGGCACTCGCTGGTTTACTAGCTCCCAGGTTGTCACCGCATCTTTGATCGGGATCTCGTACCTGACGCCACCAGATAGACCGTGCCTTCCTTCCGCTATGGTGCCGTTCATTTGAACCAGGGATGTGACTTCCATAATGTCTTCACCGATAAGAACTGGCAGCACGCGTTCTGGACGAGAAGTCGCGATCACGACTGGTAGTCCGATGCCAACTACAGCGTGGATAGCATTCCGGGTGCGATCAGTTAGCTCGGTCTTCGAGTTGAGAGTAGTTTCATCTAGGTCTAACGCAACGGCTTTCGGAGTTTGGTTCGAGAAATCAGGAAGTTGCAATTGATTCTTTCGTTTCTGCTGATCGCAGTAGTGCTGGCCAAAGCAACACCGCGCCTATTGATGCTGAAACCCCGATTGCTCCGAGAGAGCCGATCATCGTTCTTGCACTGAATGTTTCTGCCAACCAACCTGCAAGCAGCAGGCCAAGTGGGAGTCCGTAAATACCGAGCGAGCGAATCCCCATGACTCTGCCTCGCAAATCTTCCGGCGTTGACCTGAGTAATCCCACAACCATCGCCACAAAAGTAGCTCCACCTGCAAAACCCCAACAGAACAACAGCAGTCCAAAGGCAGAAATGGGCATGTTGATCGTCAGGACCAACATCACCAGATGCCAAACAATCGACCCAATAACCAGGACGCGTGTTGGAGATGTAACGTGTGTTCGAGAACTCACAAACAATGCACCGAGTAAGGCTCCACCGGAAGCTATTCCGGCGAGAATTCCGATTCCTGTTCCCCCCAGCGAATAGAACTCGTCACCAATTACAGTCATTAATCCATTCACCAACGGGAACGCGGAAAACTCGACAAGGAAAGAGAAGTAAATCAATCCGGGCAAATGCGCACTCGCGCGTATGTGCGTTAAACCTTGTTTGATTCCCGTGAACACCGACTCAGAAGGGGCTTTAACGCTCTCAGGAGCATGTGTCCGATCAACCTTGAAGGCGGCAATAGTCGCGAGCAGATAAAGAACGGTGATGGCTGAGTACGCGACATCCAGACCAAGTGTTTCGAGAATCGTTCCACCGACGATTGCCCCCATGACTCGTGCTCCGTCGAGGGTCGAGCGTGACAACCCGATTGCGCTGTGGAGCGACTCTTTCGGCACCGAGTCAGCGGTTAGGGTTTGCACAAGGACCAGGTCGAGCATTCTGAACACGCTACCCAGCGCGACGATCGCATAGGCATGCCAGAGTTCAAGCGAGTTGCTGAGCACGAGCGTCGTAAGCGTCGCCGCAAGTAAAACGTTTAGCGTTCGGACCCATATTTGAAGTATGCGGCGGTCGAAGCGATCAACCACAACGCCATACAGAGGCCCAAGCAGTGTTCCTGCAAACTTCAGTGCACCGATCAGTCCGACGAGAAGGGGAGAGTCCGTATCGCGCAGCACGAAAATCGCGAGCACGATAATCTCCATCTCAATCGCCCAGAGGCTCAAAGCTTCTGAAGACCAGATGAACTTGTAGTCCGAAAACCTCAGGACACGCAGCGGATTCGATTGGGAGAGACCGGACCAGGACATGGAATACCTCATTGCGGGTATCCAGATGAGTGGATTACCTGGCTTTTCGCAATGCCGGTGTCAGGATAAATGCAAGCCCTGAGATTGTCGTGCCACCAGCGACAGCGACGAACAACGTTGTACGAATGTCGGTCACTTCGATTAGCGCTCCACCAAGCAACCAACCGATCTGATGCGTTAGCACAGTCATGAAGTAAAGACTCATGATCCGCCCACGCATGTTCTCTTCAGTATTTGTCTGGAGCAATACTGGTACAGAGATCATCCACGCTGAGAACGCCGTTCCAAGCAACACCATTGAAAAGCCGGTCATAAATGGGGTTGAGCCGATAGCAAAAATGATCAAGGACACATTGAAGATTGTCATGCCACTCATTAGCAGCAATCCCTTCCTCGCCTTCGATCCGAGCGTGAACAGCACGGCACTGCCAATTAGCGCACCCACACCGTTAAGCGAAATCATTACTCCATATCCAAATTCGCCCATACCCAACTCGTCGCGAACCTTTACTGGAATCGCTGGTTGGTTCATTCCGAGGAACAAGGCACTAAGTGCCACGAATAACAATCCGCGTATCACTGGCGAGTGAATGGCGTAGCTAACTCCTTCGCCAATCTCCTGGAACATGTTTCTTCCGCTGGGTACCGGTACCCGGCGCGTGCGAACCAGGTAGATGAAAACAGCAGAAACCCCGTAGAACGCGGTGAGAACGTAGAACGTGGTGTCGAATCCAAGGATCAGCAAAAGTCCGCCGAGGCTTGGCCCAACAATGTTTGCCGACATCGATATTCCAGTATTCAAACTAGATGCGGAAGTGAGACGTTCTTTTCCAACTACATCGACCGCGAATGCCTGACTAGTCGGGTTGTGTAAGGCGAACATCGAGCCCGTGACCAGTGAAATCGGTATCAGGTGCCACCACTTGAGGAGATCAGCCGAAAGTAAAACGGCGGTCAGTAACGCCATCGAGGCGATCACAACTTTGGTTCGCCAAAGTAATTGCCACCGCTCGGTCCGGTCTGCTAATGCGCCGCCAACAAGCGAAATCAGAATGATGGCGACTCCCGGCATCATGTTGACTAGACCCATCAAGGTTTCGGAGCCGGTCTCCTCAAGCACGATCCACGCCTGACCCATGTTTCGAATCTGGTAACCGGCAAACGTCAGTAGGTTGGCAAGTACAAGGAAGCGATAGTCGCGCAACGACAGAACGCTGAACGGACCAGAGTTTGGTGGAGTCGCTGGCGGAGGAGTATTGCCAGTTTCTTGTTCGGTCTTATTGGGGTTGACCGTTGTTGCCGATTTGTTGGTCAGTGTTTGTGTTCCGTAACTGGGATTGGCGTGGTGAGCGGGTCAAAAGAAATAGTCTCAACAAAGCACAAATGTTGTAAGGCTTGGTGAGACTAGTTTTTGTGATGGGGCAGTAACTACTTTTTGACTATGAACGGTTCCAACAGCGATTCGTTGATTTCAACACCGATACCTGGTCGATCAGGCAGTTTGAATCCACCATCCTCGTATTTCCATGCGGTATCCGACGCTTTCTCCAATCGGTCGGAAAGCCCACCTTGGAATTCCTGCAAGTAGTCTGGCGGCGCTATCGCTGCACATTGCAACGTGGCAGCCTGGAACACCGACACGCCACTTCCCATGTGAGGTGTCGTTTTAATTCCTTCTTTCGCGGCAATATCCATTTGGGTGACGTAATCCGTAAAACCGGTGCGTCCGATGTCCGGTTGATAAACGTCTAGAGCGCGTGGTTCTTTAACCCATTGCTCCATCTGGTACCTGGACCGGAAATGTTCGCCGAGAGCAATGTCAGCGCCGGGTTTCGTTACTAATTCCTGGTGACCGGCAAGATCTTCTGGTTGGAGTGGGCATTCAAAGAACCGGACACCTCTCTCCCCGTATTCCTTTTTGCCCTTTTCTGCTGATTCGTGGGAGCACATCCACAGTGTGTCGACCATCCACTGCTCAAGGCTCGGAGCGCCTGCCATTAGTCCGTCGAGTTCAGCAGTGCCAGCATCGACATCTCCAGTCAGGAAAATTTTTGCGCCCTTCAATCCAGTGTCGATCCACTTATTGACGTGGTCGACACGTTCTTCGAGAGTGGCACGCCTCACGCCTGACAGGTAAACATCGAACTCAGAGCGTGGGTTATCGGCAAGCATTGCTGCTACAGGTAGTCCTTCACGTCTGCCAATCGCATCCCACACCGCAATATCGATGGCTGCGAGAGCGTCGAGCCAGTAGCCCGATGAATACCCACGCCCACGTTGGGTGTCGTATAGAAAGTCCCAGAGTTGACCTGGTGAATCGTATTCCTGACCTTCGACCATCTGAGCCATCAGGTCGTTAATAATCAGCGTCACCACCTCTGGTCCAATCCCGGCGTTAGCCTCTCCCCAACCGACGGTTCCATCAGTCAAGGTGACCTTTACGAGTGGGGTTTCGACATACCGTGCGTACACCGTCTGCCAGCCCTGCTTGAATTCAAATCTCGGGGTTTGCCTGTCGCCCTCGTTCGCGCGGTAAGACTCCCAGTACGAGTCCGTGTTTTTGAAAGCCAAATGGAGAGATTCAAGGGATTTAATTTGAAAGCTGGTGTCGTGATTCATGTGGGTCGTGTACTCGAAAGTCGGAAGTGTCGGAAATTCGTAACCGTTTACTTCACAGGTTGATCAGATGAAGTTGTACTACGTGTAGGTTCAATGTGATGTATCAGTAACCGTGTCGAAACGTTTGTTAATGAACGTTGACATAAGCGCCAGCCCATGTATAGTTCACGGTTACTCAAAAAGCTGTGTATGGAATTCTATCCGTCACAGTCACATATGAGTGAGGCAATAAGAATATCGAGGCGCGACTTCGGGTAGTTGAGAGTGATCTTGAAGACCTGTTGTCACGGCAAACAACCTTGATTGAGAAACAGTCAAACATTTGGCCGTTTCGATAAAGCCTTTCGGAGGAAAAGCATGGATCTTAGTTTGCTCAAGAAGCGATGGGCGCCTTTGCTGCTAGCAATGGCAAGCCTTCTCGTTATCGCAGCAGTAGCCTGTGGCGGTGACGACGACGGTGACTCATCCTCAGGTGGCGAAGCACCAACTGCCAAGCCTGCAGCAACCGCAGCCCCTGCGGCAACCGCAGCCCCAGCGGCTACGGCAAAACCTGCAAGCCCAGCAGCCACAGCTAAACCTGCAGCTACTGCAGCTCAGGCAGCAGCCACCAACACCCCTGCACCGTCAGGTAGCATGGGTGGCCCTGAAGGTTCAATTGTTCGGGCATTCCGAACTCTTGAATCTGTATACGGTATTGGCTACGTCGGCCCTTACCGAACATCAGCAACGAACCAGCTTGGTGGAGTTGAAGAGGCTCTCTTCAACTTCCAAAACGGTAACCCGATGACCCCATTCCTCGTTGAGAGCTGGGACATTGACGCTGCTGGTACACGAGCTCGAATGACCCTTAAGAAGGGCATCGACTTCCAGGCACCAATTGGTTACGAAGACGAGGACTTCGGTGAACTTAACGCCGCTGAAGTCGTTGAGTGGTTCAACCGCTCAAACGCAACGACCAACCCAGAGTCCACCTATGGTGACGCTGGTGACTTCGCTGCGATCTTCCTGGAAGCAAAAGCAGTTGACGAATACACTGTAGAAATCGGACTTGTATCACCTGTGTACTACTGTCTGCCGATTTCACAGTTCGGTTGTCTCTCCGCTGCACGTGGTGTGCACAAAGTGACAACCGCCGACAGCAAGGGCGTTGAGTGGGCGCGAGCTCACCACGTAGGTACTGGTCCTTACGTACAGGGCGAGTGCACACCTGGTGACCGCTGCACAATTCACGCTGTCGACAGCCACTGGCGACAGGTTGGTAACGTAGCCGAGATCACTGGTCTCCAGGTTCCGGAAGCAACCACTCAGATCGCTATGCTCAAGAACGGTTCGATTGACATGACCGAGCTTGACTACAAGCTCCTCCCTGATGTTGTCGCTGAGGGTTACACCTTCCTCGAGACCATGCCAGGTGGATTCGTTGGTCAGTCGATCCTCTTCTCTGGTCTGCTCTGGGAGCACTCCCACGCACGAACCAACGAAGCATTGAACCCATGGGACGCTCCTCCTTATGCTGAGGACTACCCTTGGATTGGTAACCCTTGGGGAACTCAGGGCGACACCTGTACTGACGGTGACGCTCCTGGCCACGAACTTTGTGGCAACGCTCCTTACACGGACACCAACAACCCGGCCGGTATGGACGACATGGAACAGGCTCGACTCGTTCGACTTGCTCTCTCGACCGCTATCGACCGTGGCGCAATCAATGACGTTCTCTTGAACGGTATTGGTACTCCGATCTACTCCGAGTACATGGGTCCGGAATACCCAGGTTGGGATGCTTCCCGACAGACTGGTTGTTTCGACTGGCTCGGTAACGAGATCACTTGCTCAGGCACCGCACAGAGTGTCCCGTGGGAAATCGCCGACGGTGACCTCGACGCAGCTGCAGCTCTGCTCGCAACTGCTGGTTACCCTGACGGAGCTGGCTTCGGCAAGCTCACACTCCAGGCTTACTCAGCAGAAGCTGGTCCTGTAGGTCTTGAGGTTGCAGACACCATCATGTCTGACTGGGCCCGACTCGGTATCGAGATCGAAGGTCTGGTAGAAGACTACGGTGGAGTTATCAGCCCACGAATGCGACAGCGAGTTCAGTACCTCCCGGTTCTGAAGAACGGTGACGTTCACTCGAACGTATACCCAATCGACTGGCCACTGCCGACGGTAGACACATCGTCGTCACGACCTGGTTGGGGTGTTGGTTTCGAGTCACAGGCTGGAGCCAAGTGGCTGTTCGAGATTCTCGGTGAGCAGGACGCTAGCGTTCGATCCGAGAAGCACTTGAACTGGGTTGACTACAGCATGTACTGGCTGCAGTACGCCGGTGTCTTCCAGGTACCGAAGGGCATCGTTGTAAACGATCGCGTGAAGTCCTGGGACGGATACCAGCAGCACTACAGCAACGTGTCTGGTAACCCTGAGTTCATCGTACTCAACTAAGAGTCCATGCTCTTGGTATGAGTTAGTTCGCTAACTCTGAGAGGGGTCGGTTTTTACCGGCCCCTCTTTGCGTTAAATGACCTCTAAAAAAACAATATCCAGCAAACTCGTCTTGAACTCGAAAATTCAGACCATAACGGTTAGTTAGTGATCGTTGACATGTAGTTATGGCGATGCTAACTTTCCGCCACACAACTTTTCGTGGCGCGTACTCGCGTGCGTAGAGCGAGAACGGTTCTTGAATTAGATGTGCCTTGGATGCACGGTCGGAGAGACCCGCCGAGGTAACGGAAGAACGCAGTAAATGGCAAATTTTTTAGCAAGACGATTCTTTTCATCAATCATTTCGGTTATTGGCGCGACGATCGTTATTTTCGTCCTGGTCCAGTTCCACAATGACCCTCGCCAGTTGTTCGTACCTGACTCCGGCTTCGGTATTACCGAAGAGCAGTGGGAAGCATTGGGCGACCGACTTGGACTCAACGATCCACTCTGGAAACAATATCTGACGTGGATCGGTAAGACCCTTAGAGGAGATCTGGGTGTTTCTCTCGCACGTGACCGTGCTGTTACCGACCTGATTGCAGGAAAGATCGGAGCGACGATCCAGCTCGCAGTAGGTGGGTGGATTTTTGCGATCGCCTTAGGCATTCCAATGGGGGTACTGGCCGCCGTAAAACGCGGAACCTTCTGGGATTACCTGGGTCGTGGACTGGCTATTGTTGGCCAGGCTGCTCCACCATTTGTTACTGCGCTGGTGATTATCTGGTTCTTCGCAGTTTGGTTGAACTGGTTCCCGGCCGGTGGTAGGTCACCTGAATTCAACTGGAAGGAATACCTCCTCCCGTGTGTTGCTCTTGGTTGGGGTGCTGCGGCAGGTCTAATGCGTCTTACCCGTTCTTCAATGCTGGAGGTTCTCGACTCCGAGTACATCCGACTTGCCCGTGCGAAGGGTGTTAGCTGGAACTGGGTCATCTACAAGCACGCTCTACGTAACGCCCTGATTGCACCGGTGACGTCAGCGCTGCTGATCTTCTCCGGTTGGCTCAACGGTGCGTTGGTAGTAGAAATCGTGTTCTCATGGCCAGGACTCGGTTATGACGCTCTCTACAGGGCTGTGAATGACAACGACTTCCCACTTTTGTTGGGAACGGTGTTCATCTTCATTCTGATTTACCTTGTGTTTGCAACTCTTGCCGATGTTGCCTACACAATCATTGACCCACGAGTGCGACTCGGGTCGTCTTCGGACTAAAGAGGCTTATTCATGGCAACAGCTGATTCCCAAAACGAGGTGCAACACGTCGATTCATCGACGATCGAGTCACCTCTGGTCGCCGTAAAAGTAAAACGGTCACTATTCGGTCACGCTTGGTGGTTCGTTCGCCGATACCCGGTTATCCCAGCCTTTGTGCTGATTGTGCTGGTTATCACGGCAATTATTGGACCGAGCGTCGCTCCTTACGAGCGTGACATTGGAAAGATTCAGGACCGTCACCTTGGAATGTTTAAGACATCTGAGTTCAGTGACCCACCGAAGTATGGATTGTGGCCGGATGGCTTCCATTTGCTAGGTGCTGATCACATCGGTCGCGACGTCTTCACTCGAGTTCTCCACGGAGCTCGAATTTCCATGCAGGTGGTACTTGTATCGCTCGCACTTGGAATGGTGATTGGAGTTTCGCTCGGAATGATCGCCGGATACTATGGTGGAATTATTGACGAGCTAATTACCCGATTCGTTGATATTTGGTATGCGATGCCATTCCTTATGGTCGCGCTTATCGTGGTGCTGATCTTTGGTCGTGGTCTAACGGTGCTCCTGTTCGTGTTAGCGCTTATTGCATGGACATCATTCGTCAGGGTTATTCGCGCCCAGATCCTCGTTCTCAAAGAAATGGATTACGTGGCGGCAGCCAAGGTGAACGGAGCTTCTGACTTCCGAATCCTGTTCAGGCACTTACTACCGGGTATTTTGAACACGGCGATTGTTGTCGGAACCCTGAACACTTCGGGATTGATTCTTTCTGAGTCAGTGTTGAGCTTCGTTGGTGCTGGAATCCAGCCGCCAACTCCAGCATGGGGTGTTATGACCAACGAAGGTCGTGACTACCTGTCTATTGCAGCTCACCAGGTACTTGTGCCTTCCGCGGCGATCTTCCTTGTGGTTATCTCGCTCAACTTCCTGGGCGACTGGCTCCGAGACCGACTTGACCCTCGATTGCGACAGATCGACTAAAGTCGTTTCGAAAAGAAATAACGAAAGCCCTCGGCAAAACACCGAGGGCTTTTTGTTTGTTGGGGTTGTTGGTAAGACGTGGGAGATGTACCAAACGGTGGGTAAAAAGTCGGTGAACCCGCGACGTCTGGATACCAGGAGAGTGAGGTTCGTTGATAAATTACCAACTGAGGTCCCTCTGCTCCCGTAGGGACGCGTCAGGTAGCGCATCCATGGCGTGGTTAGATCAGCATGCTTGCTGCGGGAGGTGTCCTGACTCTATTTACGCAGCAAATGTGACCATTCGTCATCCTGAACTTGATTCAGGATCTCTACTGCCCTCGGATGAGTAGCTAGATCCTGCGCCACCATGTCCTCATGAACTTAAGCCAGTGTGTAGGCTCTCTCCGTGCAAATAGACGCCTCTTCGACGCGTTCCGTCCGAAGTGGAGAGACTCACCTATGGCATAAATACTGAACGCACCAGTGCAAACTCGAACGTTTAATAAAAAAACGACCGCCCCATGGGGCGGTCGTTTCAATTAGCGTTTAGCGACTTAGGTCCTATTCGACACACACAGCACCGGTTGCAGTGTCACCCGAGTACTGAGACTCATAGGTGAAACAACCTGCTGTATTGAACGTGTGTTCGAAGGTAGGTGGCTCTTTGTCGAAAGGTCCTTTCGACATTGCACCTGAGTCCCACTGCTCGGCCTGTCCTGGATGAGCTGTCGTAGAACTGGCTGATCGTCGGTCGTTGATCCACTTAACAGTTGATCCAGATGAGATCAAAATCACGTCACGGTCGAAAACAACACCTTCTGCACCAAGTGCGAGGACATTGATTTCTATAACTCCGCTCTCAGCCGGACCGTCCGGGACAGTTACTTCGAACGCAGCACCTTCGGCCTGCTTGTCGCTGGCTGCACCACCGACACTTTCTTTTACGATTCCTGCCTCAGCTTGAGCAGTTGCCGTAGCAGCCTGTGCCTGGTTGGCTTTTTCTGCTGCACTTCCTGACCCAACTTCTACTTCTACTTTGTCCGGGTCTCCACCGGCAGCAATCACCGCGACGGCAGTAGCTGTAGCGTTATCTATTTTGTTTTGAGCTTTCGCTGTCTCAACGATATCGGTCGTGGTCGGACCACCACTACAAGCAGCGAATGCGGCGGTTAGTGCAAACGCAGCCAAAGCTACGAGCAATATTCGACTCTTAATCGACATTGGTTCCCCCTGTACGAAGCATCATTAAATGCTGGGTAAAGGTTTGTTGTTTCCGATCCAATTAGCGTAGGGCTTTGCCCAACTCAAGGATCACTAATTCTCGTTGCGGAAGCATACCATGCATCACCAGCACAGCGTACTCGATATGTGACGTTCGGAATTACTTTGATTACGAATCACGTTGCGTTCGAGTTTTACTGCCGATTCTTACCACGATAAGTCCAGAAGCCAGAGCAACTGCTGCAGCCACGAAATAAGTGAACCGGTAGGCATCTAGAAAGCTTGCGCTTGTTGAATCTTGCCTCCAACTCAGTAACGAAGTCATTACGGCAATCGAAAGCACCGTTCCGACCGTCTGGGAGACTGTCAGGGAGGCTGATGCCGATCCTGTGGCTGATGATCTGACGTTACGCAAAGACAAGGTGTAGACGGCTGCCTGGTGAATTCCAAAACCGAACCCAATCACGACAGTTGAGAGTGCGACCGTACCGAGTGTTGGTGTTGCGCTGGGCATCGCGGCGAAAAGCAAACCCAATGCAGTAGTCGATGATCCGATTACCGTGACCAACCTGTCACCAATGCGGTCTGCTAACCAGCCTGACACGGTCGAGCCAACAAACCCGGATCCGGCCATCAATGCCAGGAATGCTCCTAGAACGAACCCGCTGCGGTTCAATACATCTGCAACGTAAAAGGGAAACAAGAACCACATTACGAACGACGCAGTTGTAAGCATCAAATTCGAAGTTGCACCAGATCTGAAACCTCTAGTTGTGATCAATCCCGTTGGAACGATGGTGAACACACCTCGCGTTAGACCACGTGCCAGACCGGCACCAGAGATTAGTGCAATTGCGAACAACGCAACCGGCACCGGTGATGTCCACCCGTCCACACGAGCAAATGACATCGCCAACACGAGCGAGAACAGCGAAGTGAATATCAAGACTGCACCGTTGAAATCGAACTTACCTCGATCGGTACGAGGTTCCGGATTGGCGAACTCACCTTTCAGCAGGAACGTGCAGGCCAGTAGAAGAGCTATACCAATGGGGATTCGCCCCCAGAATATGGTTGGCCAACCGAATTCTTGTCCGAGGTAACCACCACCAAGCGTGCCAGCAAACGTTCCAGCGCCCATTGATGCAAGCGTTACTCCCAGTGCAGATCCTCGATTCGAAGGACCGAAGGCTTTTGCTACCAGCGCAGGGGCCAGAGTGAACAGTATTGCCACCCCGATCCCTTGAGGTATTCGCAACAGGACTATTGGTGTCAGCGTCGTCATTAGTGAAATTAGGCCGACTGACGCCGAGTAGAAGACGATTCCAGCTATTAATGGGCGTTTGACTCCCAAATGATCGGCAAGTGCGCCTACAACGAATCCTGAACCACTGCGCGAACCGTGGTAGAGGATGATGATTAGCTGAACACTGACAAGAGTTTCGCCGAGATCGGCGCGAAATCTCGGGAGATTAACATTGATTGAAAAATCGAGCGCAGCGAGGAACAATGCGCCGCTGCCAATCGCTATTGCGACAAGCTGATCAAATCGACTGGCGGTACCCCGAAGAGTTGTATCGGTAGTCGTGTCTACAACCTCAGGAATTAGTTTTGACCACCACCGACAGGGCGAACAATTTCGACCTGGTCACCGTCGTTGATCATCGTTTCGTCGAAAGTAGCGCGTCGAATTACGACAGAGTTGATCGCTACGGCCACTGACCGTCCCCCGAAACCTTTCATCTCAAGGAATTCGTTAATCGTCATTGACGATTCAAGTTCAGATTCTTGTCCGTTGACTATGACGTTGATCATTGTGATTTGAGTCTCAGATTGAACGAGAGTACGACTGACCGCCACGAATGCACTGAGCCATCGTACGCGCAGCTCGGTATACATCGCCTTGGTTGATTATCGCGCCAATTACCGCCACCCCAGATGCCCCGGTATTCATCACAGACCTGGAGTTGGTTGAGGTAATGCCACCGATCGCTATCACTGGTATCGAAACTTGTTCACATACGGTTCTGACCGTTTCAACACCGGAAGTTTTCCCGCCTGGGTGTGATTCTGAATCAAACACTGTCCCGAAAAATATGTAGTCCGCACCATCATCTTCGGCTTGAACAGCCGATCCGACACTGTGAACTGATCTCCCAATCAACATTGATCCGTCAACTAACTGTCTGATCCGATCAATGTTTTTTCCCTCTTCTGGCAAGTGAACGCCGTGGAGCTTAGTTTCAACAGCAATCTCTGGATTGCCATTCAGCACTACTTTGGCGCTTGACCCGATAGAACGGGTAATTGCTTCTGAGAAATTCCGCTGGGTTTGATCCGAAGCGTTCTTCGCTCGAATTTGGAGCAAGTTCACCCCACCACGTACTGCCGCACTGGCCTGTGAACGCACTTGATCGAGACCCGTGGTGTCATCCACGTTCAGCACGAGTGCCAACACCGGTGTTTGAAGCGATGATCTTGTCACGGCGTTCGCTATTTGCTGGCGGACCCTGCCGCTACACCTTCTGTCGGACTACTTGGGGAAGCTTGTTCCTTCACGGGGATGCGTCCTGCCATGTACGCTTTGCGTCCTGCTTCGACACCCAATTTGAAAGCCTCGCCCATAAGTCCAGGAGCGGTCGCCTGAGCAATCGCCGTGTTGACGAGAACCGCGTCGGCACCGAGTTCCATGACCGTTGAAGCGTCTGAAGGCACACCAAGGCCGGCGTCCACAACCACTGGCACATTTGCCTGTTCGATGATTATGGAAATTTCTTCTTTGGTCAGCACACCTCTACCTGAACCGATCGGTGATCCGAGCGGCATAACAGTCGAGCAGCCGACGCCTTCAAGCCTTCGCGCCAGCTCTGGGTCTGCGCCCATGTAGGGTAGGACTGTGAATCCATCTTTTACCAACTCTTCGGAAGCTTCGAGTGTCCCGATAGGGTCTGGAAGCAAATACGTAGGATCAGGTATCACTTCGATCTTGATCCAGTTCGAACCCGTAACTTCGCGAGCGAGCTGCGCGGTGAACACAGCTTCGGACGCGGTTTTTGATCCGGCCGTGTTCGGGAGAATCTGGTACTTGTCCCAGTCGACGTAATCCAGCAGGGTCTTCTCATTCGGATCATCAAGGTTCAATCGCCGAATGGCTACTGTGATGATCTCTGTTCCCGACTTTTCTATCGAGGCAATGAGGTCCTCAACGTTTCGGTGCTTACCCGTGCCGGTCATCAACCGAGAGTTGAAAGTCTTACCTGCGATCGTGAGTTGATCACCCATCTCGAAACGACTCCGTTTAGATTCAATAATCAAAAAACCGCCTGTCCAGTTCGGCTCGGAGGCGGTTTTTAGTGCTTCCTACGCCGGCATTATCCGGATCAGGTACCTGGGTCGGCGAAGTATTACGTTCACCCTCTCAGCCCGGCTACCCCGAGCTCCCCGAGAATATTTGCACCAATTGTAGAACTGCGGCAGAAAAGGTCAACTGGTCCCCGTGGGAGTCAATCTATATGTATATTTCGCCCATCAATTACAAGGTGTCGACGAAAAGGTGTATCCATGGGGCACAGTGTCATTTACTACGGCGAACACGATGGGGCGAGAACCTACCGAGCACTTGAGCTTGGTCCGAAAGATTTGGACTGGGGTGTCGTAAGTCCAGACGACCCCGCGGATCAACAGGCTGAAGCAATGAAAGACGCAGTTGCGATCGTCACTAACGGTCTTTCAATAACGACCGAAATGCTCCAGGGCATGCCTAAAATGAAGCTGCTGCAAGTGATGAGCGCAGGATTCGATCGACTCGATGTTCCGGCGATCCGTGAAATGGGTATCGAGGTTTGCAACAACTCACCCGCTATTTCTACTTCCGTGGCAGAACACACCATTTCGATGATGATGATGGTCCAGAAACGCTTGCCGCAGGGGATCGAAGGTGTGAAAGACGGGAGTTGGCAGGAGCCTGCAAAATCCGGCGAATTCGGGACACTTTATGAATTGACCGGTCGAACGGTCGGAATCATCGGGCTCGGAAATATCGGATCAAAAGTGGCACGCATGCTGCAGGGATTTCAAACTACAACTTTGTACTCCGAAGTTCGAGACATTCCCGAAGCTGTCGAACGAGAACTGAATGTCACCCGGGTGAGTTTGGACGAACTGCTTGATCGATCTGACATCGTCACAGTTCATGTCCCTTTGTCTTCATCAACAACTGGATTGCTTGGCAAGGCTGAGTTCAAGGCGATGAAAAACTCGGCGATATTCATCAATACGTGCCGAGGACCCGTCCATAACGAGCCGGAACTGATCGATGCGTTGAACAATCGAGAAATACTCGGTGCTGGACTCGATGTGACTGAAGTCGAACCAACTCCCCTCGATTCACCGCTTCTTCAAATGGACAACGTCGTTCTCACGCCCCACCTCGCAGGATCGTCGCAGGAGCGAGTTGACCGAGCGCTTGTTTTCTCTTTTGAAAACGCCCGTCGCGCGTTGAACGGTGAGGAACTACAAAACCCGGTGCAGGTGCTTGACTAGCAAGCTGTTCCAGCCGAAAGCGGTACTTATCGACCTCGATGGAACTGTCCTTCCACTTGATGACCGCCCAACGGATGTTGTAATCAACGCCATCTCTCAATCTGCACAGCTCATCCCAACAGCTATCGCCTCCGGGAGAGTGCAGCAAGATGTGGCGCACTACGCCCGGATGTTCGACCTAACGGTTCCTCAGGTTGCGGACAATGGTGCAACTCTCGTTGATCCTCTTTCCGGTCGAATCATTAGCAGCCATATTCTCGATAAATCCGAAGTTGAAAACGCTTTAACTCAGCTGGTCAAGGCGTCTGACAGAGTGCTGGTTAGCGATCGTGGTCGAATCGTTTGGAGCCCCGAAGAAATTTTGGACTGGCAGATTTCGATCATTATGGCTAAGTTCGAAACTGAGTCCGAGGCTCGTAGCTGGGCTGACCGATTGTCATCCGACACGCTGACCGTTCTCGTTTCGCTCGACAACAAAGGCGACTGGTATATCGATTGCACCAGTCCGGGTATCGACAAAGGATCGGGGTTACGTGATTTCGCAGCACAGGTCGGTGTTGAGCCAGACGACGTGATGGTGATTGGCGATGGATGGAACGATATTGCTATGTTCGAAGCTGCAGGCTTCGGAGTCGCCATGGATACTGCCCCTGGTCAACTGTTGGATCTGGCAAGTGATGTCGTGCCGGGAATCGATGAAGACGGAGTTGTAACTGCCCTCGAGCGTTACGTACTTAGTTAACTCTCGACATCAACGTCGGGTTCTGGGTCGTCCACGAATTCAGGTGCTTTTTCTGGCGGTGCTTGACGGAAAGCTTTAACGCCCGCTGACAGTCCTGCCTGCCACGCCCTTGTTTCGCGTCTAACCGCAGAACGAAATCTACTGCCGTATTCACCGACTTTTCTGAACTTCTTTTTCCGGCGACGAATCAGCGTGTTCGTGTTGTTACTCGTCAATTCGCTTAACTCACGCATCAAGCTACGCTTGAGCAAACGTGCTGCTTCTTCAGGCAAAGCATGTGCGCCTTGCTCAGGTTCGGGAATGACAGCATCGACGATTTCCATCTCGACGCAATCGACAGAAGTGAGCTTCAGAGCCCTCGCAATATCCGATGCCTTGCCGCGGTCACTCATCTCTGCCTGCGCACCCTTTTCGGGCTCAATAGGCGTGTAGATAGCGTTCTCGAGCATCAAGACTCGATCAGCCAAACCAAATGACAGAGCAGCTTCTGAACCGCCTTCTCCGATCAAAACGGAAACGGTTGGGACTTTTGCTCGCCCCATCTGGTCAATCATGCGAGCTATAGCGCTGGCAAGCCCGCGGTGCTCCATTTCGATACCGAGTTTTGGACCGCGTGAATCAACAATCGTCACGACCGGGAGTCCGAAGGTTTCGGCAAGAATCACACCCCGTCTGGCTTTTCGGAATCCACCAGGAGTAATTCCTTGCGCAGCACGGTTTTCAGGTTCTTCACCAGATGTTTCTGGCTTCTGCTGTGCAATCACCATAACGCTCTGGCCGCCGAGGCGGGCGAGTCCAATGATTACCGATTCATCGTCCGTGTAGACGCGGTCGCCGTGAAGTTCGAAGAAGTTGGCGAATACATTATCGATGTAGAAACGAGCGCGAGGACGATCAGGTCGGCGCGCTAGTTGCACCATCTCCCACGGTTCTCGTGGGCTAGCAGCAATTTGATCTACGCTGTACCTCCGCGACGAAGACAACTTGAACTCCGGTGAGATCAAGTCAAGTACAGAGGCCAGCTCATGTTTCATCCGGTCACGTTCGACAATAGCGTCTATGTGACCCCGCTCAAGGTAAGCCTCGGCAGTGTGCTGCTCCGAGAGCTTTTTACCTTCGATCTCTCGCAGATCAGCAAGAGGGGCGAATCCGATGTGCGCCCCAGGCTCGGAAAAGATAATGTCTGCCATAGAGGCGAAACTACCGAGTACTTGACCAGTCGAAGGGTTGCTAAGCGCCACGATGAACGGCTGTCCACGCTCTCGCAACGCACGTGCAGCCAGCGTCGTTTTTGCCATTTGCATTAGCGAAAGCACACCTTCCTGGATGCGAGCTCCGCCGGATGTGACCATAGCGACACAAGGCAGTTTCTTTCGAGCAGCTAATTCAAGCGCAAGCGTTACTTTTTCACCTACCACAACACCCATTGACCCACCTAGGAAGCTTGAATCAAGGACGATGATGACGACAGGTGTGCCGCCAATCGAGCAGGTTCCTGTCACAGCAGCTTCGGAAAGCCCCGTTCGTGTTTGGTCCTGTAGGAGCCTAACCCTGTATGAAACGCGTGGTGAAAATTCGAGTGGATCAAGGGACTGGATCCACTTACTTGTTTCCTTGAAGGTGCCCTCATCAGCGACGGTCGCTATTCGCCGTCGTGCCGAGATGGTGTAGTGATATCCGCATATCGGACAAATGCGCAGACGGCGGTATTGGGTTGAATCTGCAAGATTCGCACCGCAGTACAGACAGCTATCCCGAAGAGTTTCGAGATTCAGTCCGGGCGCGTCAGGCTGAGAACCGTTGGTATTTGGCTCTTCACTGTCCGGGTATAGGGGAGTGATGTTGTCTGGCAAGAGCGCCTGCTTGGACCTGTTAAACGCGCCGTTGGCTCAGTAGCCAATTACGTAAGTTTACGTTGCTCGAGGTTACGGAAGTTGAAAAGCAACTAGAGAACTGGTCTTGGTTTTCCTGGTTCGCCGGCACCAACAATGCCCTCGTCCTCGAGTTCGTCCATGAGGCGGGCAGCTCTCGGATATCCGATTCGCAATCGACGTTGGAGTAGCGATACGGACAGCGTCTTTTGGGAACTTGCAAGACTTACTGCCTGATCGAACAATGAGTCGCCTGAAGGTGATCCGCTTCCGCCGTCCAGATCAGATCCTGCCTCATCGAAGGTGATTTGCAGTTCAGGCAACGCTGGTGCGTGCATGTTTTGCCACGCGGTTACGACGCCTTCAATTTCTGCGTCGTTTAGGAACGCTCCTTGAACACGCGACGGTTTCGGCTTGTCGATTGGCATGTACAGCATGTCACCCCGACCAAGAAGCTTTTCAGCTCCCACTGCGTCGAGAATTGTTCGAGAATCGATCTGAGACATTACCGCAAACGAGATTCGCGATGGGAAGTTGGCCTTGATGAGGCCTGTGACGACGTCGACTGACGGTCGTTGTGTAGCAACAACCAGGTGAACTCCGGTGGCTCGTCCCAATTGCGCGAGGCGCACAAGTAGACGCTCTACTTCGCCCGCCGCTGTCAGCATCAGGTCTGCGAGTTCGTCAACAAGCAGGACAAGATAAGGCATCTTTTCCGTAGCCTTCTCGTTGTACGAGGAAATGTTCTTCACGCCGGCCTGTTCCAGTTGGCGGAAGCGTCCCATCATTTCGTCCACAAGCGATTTCAGCACAACGACTGCTCGGTCGGCTTCGACCACTACTGGTGTGTAGAGGTGCGGAATTCCTTGGTATGGGGTTAGCTCTACACGCTTGGGGTCGATCATCACAAGGCGAAGCTCGAGCGGTGTCTTCGTCATGATCAGGCCCGTGATGATCGTGTTCATGCACACGCTCTTGCCTGATCCAGTAGACCCGGCCACGAGAGTGTGCGGCATGCGAGCTAGATCCGCCATCACCGGCTCTCCCCCGCTTCCGAGTCCAAGAGGGACGGGCAGTGCGGCGGTTTCCGAGAATTTGTCCCATGCCGGGTCGTCCATGACAGAGCGAAGCGTGACCTGGGTGGCCTTCCTGTTTGGGACCTCGATTCCGACCATAGATTTGCCGGGTACCGGGGCTTCGAATCTCAAATTCGGTGAAGCTAACGCGAGGGCAATATCTTTTTCGCGGTTCAGGATCGTGTCGACTCTTACTCGCTGACCGGACTTATCTTCAGATCGTCCCTTCCAGCCCGGCGAGAGACCGTACATTGTGACCGTCGGACCCTTCCACACCTGGTCGACGCTGACATCAATCCCAAATTGACCAAGCGATTCTTCGATATGGCCGCTTGTTTCGGTGATTTCGTCCTGGCTAATTCCACCCGGTTCAGCGATGGACAGCATTTCTGGGTTTGGTAAATGCCACGGGTATTTATAAGCAGCCGAATAGTCAGGTGCCGGTAAATCCGCTTCCTCTGCTTCTTCTACCTCGGAAGGTGTCGGATAGGCGACCGTTATCGGGGTTGCCGGGTCTTCTGGTAGACGTTCTACTGATTTCGCGAGTTCAGAATTAGTGTTCGATTCTGGAGCCCTCGGATCCACCTCAGTCGCGATGGAATTCATGCCGGTTGACTGAGGAACAGTCTCAATACTGGGAGCGGCAGCTTGCTTTGCCTGGTCTGCCTCGTATGCAGCCATTTCTTCGCGCTGACGCATTTTGTCGGCCGCACGTTGCTTTCGTCGCTCGGAGTACCAACTGCCAAAAGACTGCAACGTAGAAACGAACATCGACCACGTAGTGATAAGGCCGAATCCGATGAAGCCAGCCGCCTTCTTCGAGACTGACGGTGATCCGACACCGGCAGCTATAGCCACCAGTGCAGCTATTCGAATCCAGGCGAGTCCGTAGTCGGCGAGAGTTGCGTCGAATCGGTTCCACTCGAAAGGGTATCGAGAAATTGCCATTCCTACGTCACCGCCGAACGTGTCACCACTGAAATGACCAAGCGGGGCGTAGAAGATACCGAGCCCCCCGGATATCGCGGTCATGAACGCGAGGCTGGCGACCACATATCGCCAGTTCCCGAACGCCACCTGACGCATAAAAAGGAGTAAGAACAGAGTGACTACGAGCCACAGACCGAGCGGTACAGCCGACCAGCCAACGAGTTTTCCTGATTCTTCCTCGAAAAACAGGTAGGCGACACCGGCGATTGCCGCGACTGCTACTACGAACCAGAGTTGGGCAGGTGCGGCAACAATCGCCTTTCCGAGAAGAACAAAAAGAGCGCGGAACAGTTTCCCGATTCCACCGAGCAATCCAAAACTGACTTGTGGCTTTGTTGCCTGCTTCTTAGACGTCAATCGCGCTTATGACTATCAACGGCCGGCGCTTGGTTCTCTTGCCGAGGAAGCTACCAACCGTAGTTCTTACTACGTTTTCGAGGTCGCCCCACTCTATTGCTTTGCTCAAAGTCTGGTCAAGAACCGGGAATAACGCATCTTCGGCTTCTCGCATCAGCCCATCGTCGTCAGTATGGACGAAACCTACAGAAACGACCTTTGGGCGGCCTACAAGAGAACCGCCTGCGGCATCCCGGGAGAATGCCACCGTAACAACCCCGTTATGCGAGAGGGATCGTCGCTCAACGACTACGTTGCCTGATTCGTCCCACATACCGAGTCCATGGACAAAAATGTGACCGGCGTCGATGCGGTCTACGACCTCGCCAGAATGTCGGTCGAGCTCAAGTACGTCACCGTCCGTGAGTAGGAACACGTTCTCTGGCTCAAGACCTGCCGAAACAGCGAGATCAGCGTTGGTTTGAAGCATGCGGTACTCGCCGTGAATTGGAACGTAGTACTTCGGACGTGCCGCGTGGAGCATCATTCGAAGTTCTTCTTTGCGAGCGTGACCGGGTACGTGCGTACGAGTCTGACTGTTTGTGATTACCTTCGCACCAAGTCGAACCAGGTCGTTGATTGAATCGTTTACTGGTACTTCGTTTCCGGGGATTGTGCTCGCCGACATGATTACTGTGTCGCCGTCCTGGATTCTTATGTCGCGATGATCGGACCGTGACATTCGCACAAGACCTGAACGAGGTTCGCCCTGGCTGCCGGTTGTTAACACCACGACCTTGTTACCCGGCAAGCTGTTTGCTTCCGCCGCGGTGATTAGCAGGTCTTCGTTGATGTCTAGGTGCCCAAGCTCGCGAGAAATCTTGGTGTTGTTCAACATGCTTCGACCGAGAACACAGAGTTTTCGCCCAGCAGCCTCACAGGCGTCCGCGACAATTTGGATTCGAGCGATTTGCGATGCGAAGCTGGAAATGATTACTCGGTCGGGTGCGTCGGCAATCAGCTTTGGAAGGTTTTCGACAACTTCACGATCGGAAGCTGAATAACCCTCTTCTTCTGCGTAGGTCGAATCTGCCATCAACAACAGCGCACCGTCGTGGCAAATATCGCCCAGAACTCCCAGGTCAGTCGGGTTACCGATAACCGGTGCGTTGTCGATCTTGAAGTCGCCAGTGTGAACGATCATTCCTGCTGGTGTGTCGATCGCGATCCCCATGGAGTCTGGAATCGAGTGGCATACGTTGAACCACTCGACTGTTAGGTCGCCGATCTCGTGCTGCTCACCGGCGTGAATGATTCGCAGGTCTGCTTGCTCACGCATGCGAGCCTGTCGGAGTTTTTCGTGCAGTAAGGCTTCTGCCATTGGCGGGGCGTAAACGGGAATATCTACTCGCTGTAGTAGGTGCGGGACTGCGCCAATGTGGTCTTCGTGACCGTGAGTTATAAGAAGTGCGCGGAGCCGGTCGGAGTTTTCCTCGAGGTAGTCCATGTCGGCGATAACGACATCGATACCCGGCATGTTCCATTCAGGGAACAAAACTCCAGCGTCGATCACCACGATGTCATCGACCGTCTCGATGACCATCATGTTTTTTCCGATTTCGCCAAGTCCACCAAGCGGAATGACGCGCACCCATGGTGCATCGGTTGCTTTGGTTGTCATAAGTTCGGCAGCAAGACGCGACCGCACGAATTGAGCCTGACGTCCAAATCAGACTTTCGTCGATACGTTTTTCCAAAAAACCCTTGGGGACCTAGAAGAGTCCTAGCTGCTGATCTCCTTCATTTTCAGATTGTGTGTTTTCGATAATTGGTTCAGATATTTGTGAGGCATCAGGAGCCGGGTTTGCCGGCACGGTTGGTTCGGGAACAACCTCAGACTCTGGCTGTCGAGATGCTCCCAATGTGAGTGCTTCTCGAATTGCCTCAGGAAGTCGCATTACATCTTCCTTCAGGTCTTTCTTTATTGCCGGGTTTCTCAGTCCGGCTGCCGGGTGGTAAAGCGGGAACAGTACCCGGTCTTCTAATTTGATTATTCTTCCGTGGTCTTTGGAAATTCTACCTTCAGGGTAGTAACGAAGTAAGGAATGACGTCCGAGCGTCACTATTATTTTAGGGTTTATCAGGTCTAGCTGGCGCTGTAAGTAGGGTTTGCACGCAGCCACCTCGTCAGGCAATGGATCACGGTTATCGGGCGGTCGACACTTCACAACGTTAGTGATGAAAACGTCTTTACGCGATAGAGGCACCTGAGCCAGCAGCTCGTCCAGCAACTTCCCTGAACGACCCACAAACGGAAATCCCTGCTGATCTTCGTTGAAGCCAGGTCCCTCACCGATGATCAAAATGCTCGCGACCGATGATCCGTCACCCGGCACGGCGTTCGTGCGGTTCTCGTGCAGCCGACAGTTCGTACAAGCGAGAACAGCGTCGGCGATTTCGTCGACAGTGTTCCAGGTGTTGTCAGGTGTAGTGGTCAATTCAATAGAAGCGGCTGTAATTCCGAACGAAAGTTATCACACCATCAATAACGCATATCTACTCGGGACGTCACTTAAAAACTGGCAACAAAAAACCGCACAACCCAAGTGCAAATAATTGCGGTTGTGCGGTCAGCCGCTTGAGCGAAACTCTTAGTCGGTGATACCACGATCGGTCAGGTACTTCACTGCGTCCTGAACTGTCTTGATACCTTCTGCGTCCTCGTCTGAGATTTCGAGAGGAGCATCGTCTGAACCGAACTCTTCTTCAATCGCCATGATCAACTCAACAACGTCGAGCGAGTCAGCGTTCAGGTCTTCGGTGAATGACGACTCTGCAGAAACCTCTGATGCGTCGACACTAAGCTTGTCGGCCGCGATGTCGCGGACTCGATCCAACACACTGGCCATTTACTTCAACCCCCCCAGAGAAGGTCGTGCGGAATGCCAATCCCGCTCAAAACTAATTTGTCTAATCGTTGTCGACCAAATAACTGGTCGAACGGCAAACTATGCTAGCAGAGCGCCGAGCACTCCGTTGATGAATTTTGGCGACGAGTCTGACCCAAATAGCTTGGCTAGTTCTACCGCCTCGTTGGCAATTACCCTCTCAGGTGCAGAATCTTGCATGTTTAGCTCGGCAAGCGCGACACGCAAAATGCTGCGATCGACGAGCGACATTTGGTCGGTAGGGTACTGGGAAGCGGCTTTGGCTATGCGCTTGTCCAAATCGCCACGGCCCGACTCGCATTCCTCTACAAGACCTAGGGCAAACTCGGTGTCGCCCGAGCTCAACTCCCGTTCCAGCACAAGACGGTTCACTGCAGCGCGTGCCGGGTGACCCGAAGCGTCTGACTCGTACAGTGCCTGGACTACAGCAGCCCGAGCACCGGAGCGACCTCCTCGAATGGCAGGATCGTTTTCGCCAACAGGTTCGCCCTCGATTAATTCATCGAGCCGATCTGGTTCGTGCGGTGCGAAATCGGAGCCTGATTTGGACAAAGTTAGTCAGTCCCTGTGTCGTGCTTGTGCAAAATTTTGGGCTAACTAACTTGTCCAGATGGGCGTTCGAAAACTTAGGAAGCGCTTGCGCTTGCGTAGTTGAGAACACCATCGAAATCGCCAATGTTCTGAATCTTCGCGCTGCGGTCGATTCGCTTCACCATGCCGGAAAGCACCTTGCCGTGGCCGATTTCGTAGAACTCGGTAATACCTTCGGCAAGCATGAACTTCACGGTGTTGTTCCACTGAACGCAGGAAGTGAGTTGGAGTCGTAGCTCTTCCTTCACCTCGTCGGCAGTCTTCAGCGACTTGGCAGTCACGTTACCTACCAGCGGAACCAGCGGGTCGTGGAAGTTCAGGGAATCGATCATTGCGTTCAAGCCTTCCTGAGCAGGGCTCATAAGACCTGAGTGGAAAGCACCACCTACAACCAGTGGGATAGCTTTCTTGGCACCACGTGCGCTTGCAATGTCGATAGCCATTGCGAGGCTCTTGTGGTCACCGGCGAGAATGATCTGCTCGGCGGTGTTGATAGTCGACATTTCCGCGCCCGACTCTCGGCAGATTTCTTCGGCAGTTATTTCTTCAAGACCGATGATTGCTGCCATTCCGCCTGGTCGCTCTTCACATGCGCCCTGCATCAACCGACCTCGCTCAAGAACGAGCTTTACTGCGTCGCTAATGCTGAGAACGCCAGAAACGGCGAGAGCTGAATATTCACCGAGGCTGTGGCCTGCGGTTGCGTTCGGCACCTGCATGATGCCGGTAGCCTCTTCCATTGCTCGCCATGCTGCAACGGAAGTAGCCATGATGGCTGGCTGGGTGTTCTCGGTCTGTCGGAGCTCGTCTTCAGGACCATCGAACATGAGGGTCGAGAGCTTGCGACCTAGTGTGTCGTCAATTTCATCGAACACATCGCGTGCTGCGATTGAGTTCAGGTAAAGGTCTTTACCCATTCCAACGGCCTGGGAACCCTGGCCCGGGAACAGAAAGGCGATTTTGGATGCAGTCTCAGTGGTCATATTGAGCGACTCCCCTGCTCAGCTAGTCGGATGGGACTAGGACTCGGCCTCGTCGTTGCTAGATGCTGCGGGAGCTGCCGCTCGCACCTGTTCGAGAAGGTTCACTTGAGGCCAGTTACCTGGCATCGTGCGACCCTTGAAGTTTCCACACTCCGGGCAAGCCACGTGGGGCTGGATCGTGATACCTCGAGCACATGGACATGTGGAAAGCGCCGGCAATTTAATCGCGTTGTGGGCGTTTCGGTTTCCCTTGCGGGCTCGGGAGTGTTTTTTCTTAGGAAGTGGTGGCATATCTATTTCAGTTGGGCTGTTGCCCAAAAATCAATTTGTAGATTCTGCGCCTTTTTTCAACAAACCTGCAAGGGCTGCCCATCGCGGGTCTGAAGTACTTTTGGCACAAGAACACTGGATTTCGTTGCGATTTACTGTGCAGGTGGGGCAAATCCCTAAGCAGTCGTCCTTACAAACGGGTGCAATCGGCATTGCTCCCAGAAGGGCCTGGCCTAACGCCAGTGTCATGTCCAGAGAATTTTGCTCGTCCACTATCAACGCCGGGTCAAAACCCTCATATTCGTCCTCGGTGCGGTTGTATGGACCGTCCACCAGGTCGGCGTTCAGCGGAGTGAACTCCTCTTCAAAATCGACGCTCACGGTCAGATTTGTGTCGGTTAGACACCTGCTGCACTCCTGATGCGTCATTGCTTCTAAATCTGCAGTGACTAGCACAGTACGATCAGTCCTCATCAAGTCGACCGGACCGCTGATCTTTGTGAACTTATGCCCGTCAATCACGAGCGTTCCGTTCTCGATTTCGTGCTGCTGGCTATCTCCGAGCTTGCCCGTCAAAAGCCCTGCAACGTTGTAGATCATCCGACCCAAATCCCCGTTCAAAGGACCGCGCGTGCCTTAAAACGTAAGACACACAGCGATTAAGACTACGCACACGTACGTATGTGAGCAAATGTTTACCTAGCTAG
>JAYQWG010000007.1:0-63820 GCA_038150225.1 Chloroflexota bacterium | reverse complement strand
CCCCGTGAAGTTTCGTACAACACCCTGCCAGACTCGGAGCTTGATGACGGTGATTGCTCTACCTTGTCGCTTCCAGACCAGTTGCCCCAGTCGGCACCGCAGTTGTTACAGGAGTTGGATTCGTAAGGGTTACCTGTCGAGTGGCAGGTTGGGCAAAACACCTGCAGACCAGAATTTATGGCCGCTTCGTTCGGGAAAGTGTCAGCTCCACAGCTAGGGCAGTTCGGCGCCGATGCCGGGAGGAATCTGGGAGTTAGAACCCGGGCGCATACTTTGCATGTGAACGTTGGTCGGTCGGTAGAAGTCATGTTTCGGCTGCGAGCGTTTTACGAAAAGGTTTATGTACTGAGGATCCCGGTTATTGCACCGTCGTCGGCGAGATCAATATCCCACGCATTCGGGTTCGATGGAAGACCAGGCAGGGTAATTATGTCACCGGCGAGGGCAACGATCTGCCTAGCGCCAGCGAGGATACGAAGTTCCCTGATTGGAATTGTGTGTCCAGATGGCGCACCTTTGAGTTTTGGATCTGAAGAAAGAGACAAATGAGTTTTCGCCATGCAAACCGGAAAATCCCAACCGTTGTCAGCGAACCTACGAGCGGTTGTTCGTGTCATCGGTCCCCATGCAACATCTTTCGCCTGGTAAAGCTCAGAAGCCTGTTTTTCGACCTTGTTAAAGAACGACTCATCGTCTTTGTAAAGTAGCTGCACATCCGAAGGTTGATCCGCGGCGGCAACGACACTTTCGGCAAGAGCTATCATGCCAGCTCCTCCATCAGCAAATCCGCTCGCCTCTTCGACGGCAAATGCCCCTGCATCTCGGGCGACACCCTTGATTACTTCAAGTTCTTCGGGTGAGTCAGTCGGGAACCTGTTGATAGCGACCACCGCGGGTAGACCGTACATCCCAACAATGCGCAGCGCGTTCCGCAGGTTGGCTGCACCTTTTTTGACGGCATCTGGATTAGCTTCATCTATGTCTTTGAGGGCGACTCCGCCGTGCCATTTCAGGCCGCGAACTGTCGTTACGACTACCGCAGCTGTCGGCTCGGGACCGCCTTGTCGCACCTTGATGTCCATAAATTTCTGGAAACCAAGGTCTGCACCGAAGCCGGCTTCGGTTACAACGTAATCACCGCAGTTGACTGCGAGTTGGTCAGCTAGGATTGACGAGCAGCCGTGAGCAATATTCCCGAATGGACCCATGTGTACGATCGCCGGTTGACCTTCGATAGTTTGTGCCAGATTCGGTTTTATGGCGTCTCGTAGCAGGGCCATCAGCGAACCAATACCGCCGATTTCTCGTGCGCGAACCGGTGTGATGTTGTCGTTTTTCCAACCAACCACGATGTCACCGATTCGTTCTCGCAAGTCGTCGTATGAACTGGCGAGCGCACATATCGCCATTAGCTCGGAAGCTGCGTTTATATCGAATCCCGCTTCACGGACCGGTCCGTTCAAGCGGCCTCCACCGCCGGTCATGATCGTTCGGAGTGCCCGATCCTCCGCATCTGTAACGCGCCTCCAGGTGATCCCTGAAGGTTCGAAATCATCAATGGCGTGCCGATAGACAGCATTGTCGACCATCGCTGCCAGTAGGTTGTGTGCCGAGGCGATAGCGTGGAAATCACCGGTGAAATGAAGGTTTATATCGGTCGCCGGTTGGACAGTTGATTTACCACCTCCAGTTCCTCCACCCTTGTGGCCAAACACTGGTCCGAGGGCTGGCTGGCGAATGGTCAAGACCGGTTTTTTGCCAATCTTCGCCAGACCCTGTGTTAGACCAATTGCGGTGGTTGACTTTCCTTCGCCCGCGGGTGTCGGAGTGATTGCCGTGATGACGACCAGCTTCGCCTTACTTTCGGCGGTAGGGAAGGCATCAAGTGGGATTTTTGCCTTGTCGTGACCGTAGGGTTCGAGGGCTTCAGGGTCGATGCCCATTTCGAGCGCGAGATCGCTAAGTTTTTTCATATTCCGGATCCAGAGCGGGTCTGATTAAGATCTTTGGTACAAACGTATCAACTTTACTCTGTGCCGGTCCGAAGGTTAGACCCAGTGGGCAGGCTTGTTGCTTAGCAACCATTTGTTGCGTTCCCAGCCGGTGATAAGCGCAATAACAGTTACTGCCATCCCAATGATCAATCCGATCGGTCCGATGACCAGACCAGACCTGGCCCAGCTATTGCTATTCCGTAAATTGCTAGCTCGTTCACGAACCGAGTTCTACCTGATACCGGAACGGCGATCTGTTTCTTGTCACCTAGGAATTAGAAGACGGAATGAGATCCGACTATCAGGATGAATGCAGGAATTGCGACCCACCACTGCCCGGTTAGGTGAACGGCTGCCCACGGACCAAAGATCCACGCCAGCACCTCGGCGGCGAATCTAAAGAAACCTGAAGCGTAGTTGTCGAGCGGATTCGGGAGTTTTATCGATGCCGCTTTTTTGTCGGATTCCACAGTGCCGGGGATTCTACACAGCGTTGGGGTAGTCGACTGTAACTGGACGGTTTGACGACGCTAGATCATGCCGTACTTTCTACCGATGGACAGGAACACAAATCCGATTATTCCTATAGCAGTCACGATATCCCAATGGATGACTCGTCCTATTGCGACATTTACGACAACGGCAACCACTAGCAACAGGATTATTGCCACTGCCGAAAAGACAATCGAGTGAATCCAGGAACGTTGTCTTGTTGATTTGCTAACTGTTGATCTACCGCTACTCGACAAAACGTACTCCACTTCACCATCGAGAAATTGGCGGTGCCGTCGAGCGTGCGGAGGGACGTCTCGCGTATCTCGACAGCACCTTGTGAAGTCTGATGTGCGCGAAGGCGGAGCGATTCTTATTTGCTGACGCTGGAAGTAGCAACCGGTGTTGCAGGCTTGGTCGCTAACGTGATCGTCAGTGCCGCGACGAGACATGCCGCGGCAAGAACGTATAGCGAGCCGACGTAGGTTCCAGAGCTGTCAAAGACTCGGCCAACTATCCAAGGGGTTGCCATCATTCCCATTGCCATTGGGAAGGCAGACATACCAAGGATTGTCCCGAAATGTTTTCGACCAAAAAATTCCCCTCGCATAGCGTGAAGCATCGGGGTTCGACCGCCAAAGCCGATGCCCCACAGCAGCGCGAAACCGATCGCCGCGATATATGTGGTCGCTTCCGCAAGAAGTATTAACGACGCCCCCTGGCCAAGGATCAGGAACGGTAAGACCGCCCTTTTATTCAGACGATCTCCGATGAATCCACCGGCAAGTTGGAAGCCGAATGAGGAGAAAGCCATTACAGGCACAATGGTTGCCGCTGCGGCATCGGAAAGGTTGACCCCGTTGGGTTCGGTCAACTGGAAGAAAATGTGGGACGAAATAGCACCAACGGACAGATTCGTGAATGTGTGGGTGATGGAAATCGACCAGAACGCACGAGTTCGCAATGCCTGTTTAGGGGTGAAGTCATGCTGGCGTGAGGCAGCGGGCATTTTGGATTCTGACTCGTTGCCTTCAGTAGTAGGTTCGGTGTACTCGGGAGCCCTGCGACCAGCGACGTATGAAAGCGGTGGCCCTGCTGCTAGTGTGATTAGTCCGATCACCAGCGTGGTGTCCCTCCAGCCGTGAGTGTTTATCCCCCAAACGATCGCAGGAACGAAAACCCCACCAAGGGACGATCCTCCGATGACAAGCGCCATAGCAGTGGCCCGACGATGAGGCAGCCAGGCATTGACCGCAGCCATCGACGGGACGAATCCTCCGATTGAGAATCCCAGCGAAATGATGAAATAAGCGGCGTAATACTGGACCGGACCTTGGAGCTGAGAATAGAAAATCATCCCCGCACCGCCGAGCGTGAATCCTGCGAGGACCATCTTGCCGGTTCCGAACTTGTCGGTCATCCAACCTTCGATTGGTCCGAACAAAGCTCCGCCAAATCGTCCAAAAGTCGCTACTCCGGCGACAACGGCTCGAGACCAACCGAACTCATCTTCGATTGCCCGGAACAAGGTGCTGGCTGCCTGGAAAGTGGGGCCGGAACTGATGACCATGTTGACGGCACCAGCGATGGCGACCCACCAGCCGTAGAAGATCCCACCAACCTTCCCCTTTCGGGTTTTAGGCGACTGATTACTCATTTATTTGATGCAGGACCTTTGGCTAGATAGGCGGACGTCGCATAGAGAGTACGACCTGTTGAGGTGTTAGTACATGCTCGAAAACTTAGATTTCAGGATTTGAGTGAATTAGTGTCCACCTTACGCAAATAGAGAGGTACCCTGTCGCCGAAGAATTACCAATTGCTCAACGCACAGGAACCACGATGAAGATAACTGAGATCACTTCGACGATTCTCCACGACCCTGAAGGGTTTGTAATCCAGGACGCAACGATCCCGCCGATTGACCCGAACGCGAAGGGACGAAGCCAGCTGTTCGTCCAGATTCACACTGACGAAGGCACCGTAGGAATGGGAATGGCACCCGGTCAGCGTTCAATCAGGGCGGTTATCCATGACAACTTAAGCGGTGTGTTGATCGGTCAAGACCCGTTCATGATCGAAAAACTGTGGCAAGACATGTACTGGCGTGTTCGTGGATTCGGTCGCAAAGGTGTGGCGTTCCAGGCTATTGCGGCTATTGATATCGCACTGTGGGACCTGAAGGGAAAGGTTCTTGGCCAGCCGATCTATCGCTTGCTTGGTCCTGCGCACGAATCGGTTCCCATTTACGGCTCAGGTGGGTGGACGAACTACTCGCAGGATGAACTCGTTGCCGAGCAAATGGGCTACGTCGAGCGCGGCATTCCCCGAGTGAAGATGAAGGTCGGTAAGGATTTTGGACAGTCTGAAGCAGAAGATATCGACCGACTTGAGGCTGTACGACGAGCAGTAGGTGACGACGTAGAGATTTATGTCGACGCTAACAACGGCTACTACGCCAAGCAGGCGATCAAAATGTCGCAAATATTTGAGCAGTACGACGTTGGATGGTTCGAAGAGCCGGTACTCGCTGACGACATTCCAGGATTAGCCCAGGTTGCCTCCAACACGACAATTCCAGTGGCAACAGGAGAGCACGAATACACGAAGTACGGCTTCCGTGACTTACTTGTAGCTGGTGGTGCGGACATCGTTCAACCCGACGTTCATCGCGTGACTGGAATCACAGAGTGGATGAAGGTTGCTGCTATGGCTGACGCGTTCAACTTGCCCGTGGCTCCGCATGCCGTCTCACTCGTACACCTGCACTGCGCAATGGCAACACCAAACCTCAAGGTTGTTGAAGTTCTCGGCGCGGAAGAGCAGAGCAACAATGTGTGGTGGACCGAAACTCCACCGTATCACGGTGGCAACTGGAAACCGTTCGAGGACCGACCAGGATTAGGGCTTGAAATCAATCCTGACGCACTGAAGAACAACGTAGTCGAGTAGTTGATAGGAGAAGTCAATGCCATCCGGAAACAGACTTGAAGGCAAGACTGCAATAGTTACCGGCGGGGCATCGGGTATTGGTGAGGCCACGACCAGATTGTTTGTAGCTGAGGGTGCGCGTGTGGTAATTGCTGATATCGACGATGCCAAAGGCAATACCCTTGAAAACGAACTCAACCAAAATGGAGAGGTTACGCTTTATCGCAACTTCGATGTCACAAGCGAAAGTCGTTGGATCGAAGTCGTCGACGAGATAATGGAAAAATGGGGACGGCTCGACATAGTTGTGAATAACGCTGGAATGTCTGGCGCTAAGGGCAGGGCAACAGTCGAAGACACGATCGTCGAGAATTGGGACATTGTTTTTGCAGTGAATTCAACCGCCATCATGCTCGGAACCAAGACCGCTATCCCTGCGATGAGGAAGAACGGTGGTGGTTCGGTTGTGAACGTTTCGTCGATCTTTGGGATTGTCGGATCACCGGCAGGTGCTGCCTACCACGCGTCAAAAGGTGCGGCGCGCACGTTCAGTAAAGCTGCCGCAGTCCAGTACGCCAAGGACAATATTCGTGTTAACTCGGTGCACCCGGGATTCACTGACACACCGATGACGCTCGATATCCATTCTCAAAAAGAGATTCGAGACGCTCGTTTGGCGATGACTCCGCTAGGACGGCTTGGGCTACCGAAAGATATCGCTTACGGCATTCTTTATCTCGCATCCGACGAAGCTCAGTGGGTTACCGGTACCGAACTAGTGATCGACGGTGGTGAGATCGCCTGGTAGTTCTACTGGATCGAGAAGTCATTAAATGAGTCGGCTCCTGGTTCCACCGGGAGCCGATACGCGTCTGAAATACAGACTAAGGTGGCGGAAATAGGGAACCGCTAACTCATCATCCCAAGCGCGCCGATCATTGAGTCATCAGCGTTTTCGGCTGCTCGTGAGCCTTCCTTCAGACGCCCTGTGTCCTCGAGGTAAGCAAGTACGGCAAGGACACGTGCATAGGCTTTTGGCTGAGGTTGGAGTCGCATCTTCGAGAAGATTGATCCAATGTGTCGCTCAACAGTTCGGGGCTGAATGAAGAGCTCCTCAGCAATCGCTGCGTTCGCGAGTCCTCGAGCCATGCAGCCGAGCACTTCACGCTCTAGCTCGGTAAGTTCAGATAGGAACGCGCTTTCCGGGTTGTTCTGTGTTCCGGCAAGCTTGGCAACGATTTCGCTTGCAAGGTATGTCTTACCTTCAGCGACATCTTTTACAGCCTGAACGAGATCGGAAAGGCTCTGGAGAGACTGCTTGAGCAGGTATGCCTTACCTCGGACATTGCCCTTGAGGAATTCGCGGACGAATTCGTCATCGTCGAACGCGGAGAGCAAGACGATTGCCATGTCTGGGTGCTTTTCACGGATGATGCGAGCGGCATCAACACCGTTTACGCGAGGCATTTCTCCGTCCATGATCACTACGTTTGGACCGAGTGTGTCCACGAGCGTCAGGGCCTCCTGTCCATCACCGGCGAATCCCACGATTTCAATATCGGGGTCGGTGTTCAACAGCATGCCGTATGCCTGGCGCATGATTTCGTGGTCATCGACCATAAGCACCTTTATGTTGTTGGTTTCTGTAGTCACTTTGATTGCCCTCCACGGCCCAACCAATGTGCGTACAAACGTTTACAAATAAATGATCAGACTGTCGGAGGTCGCAAAGTACATACGACCTTCCAACCGGTTAGTTCTTGTTGCTCTTCGGTCTGTGATATGACCGACACTGGCTCGGCTTCGGAAACCGAACCGCCCATTTCTGCGAACGACTCGCGAACGTAGTCAGGTGCGATCCACTCGCTAGTGGCCTCTTCATTCCAGGGTTCTGCGGTGAGAGTGATCGTTACGTCACCGTCATTGGAGTTGTCGACTTCCCACACGATAAGTCCACCGCCGGGAATTGACTGTGGCGACGCGAGGATTAGTTCGACGAGGATTTGCTGTGTGAGGGGGGAGTATGCGTATGACTCGACGCCTGAGATGCCCGAATTTGACGCTCGGCGGGTTACATCTATTTGAGCGACCTTGACGGCGGGAGCGGTGAGGTACTGGACTGTGTCCATAAGCTCGATGAGGTCAATGTTGTCGGTAGTGCCTAGTTCGGCTTTGGCGAAATTCCATATACCTCGGGAGAGGTTTCGCGCCCTGAGGCTTGCCGACTTGATCATGTCGAGATAGCCACGAACCTTACTTTTGTCCGCCGATGAAAGTTCGAGACTGTCGGAGTTATCGATGGCTTCCTTCGCAAGCTCGGAGAATCCCATCGCGATTCCGATGGGTCCGTTGAGTTCGTGGGCAAGTCCAGACGAAATTCGGCCGATCAACTCGAATTTATGAGCTGCTGCCGGAGAAAGTACAGATTGTCGGTTTTCGGGACTCAAGTCGTACGGCTCCTAGTTACTCGATACACCGAGCACGTTTAGTACGCGCCGTACTTGTTTGTCCTGAATCGGCTTCCCGAGAAGTGTTACGGGACCCAATTGCATCGCTTCGTCAATAAGATTCGAATCACCAACACCGGTAACGACCACACCAGGAGTTTTCAGATCTCTTGATTCGAGCTCCTTTAGTAACTCGATACCAGTGCCACCCGGCATGATCAGGTCCAGAAAAATAGCTCGGAAGTCTGTGTGAACCATCGCGTTGATTCCGGTGGCGGCGGTTTCGGCAGTGGTCACCTGTAGGTCTTCGCCTTCAAGGACTGTGCTTAGGAGTTCGAGGATCAGGGGATCGTCGTCAACAACCAGCACACTTCCTGCTGAGTCAGCTTTAGGTGCAGTGGCGAACGTTCCAAGTCCATGAGCGGACCGGACGTAACCTCGCTGTTCGAGCAGTTCTAAAGCCGCTCGAAGCGTGGTCAGGGAAACACCGTAGTCCCGCGCCATCGTATGCTGGCTTGGCAGCTTGTCTCCGTCTTTAACAGCACCTGTCTCGATCTGCTGCTGCAAATCGTCCGCCACGGTTACGTACCGCAGGGCAGGGCTGTTTTGTTCGAGTCATGAGACCATTGCGTGGTGTTTTATCTATCAGTGTTATGTAGGTCTTTCGGAAGACCGATACACCGAAAGTTACCACGTCAAAATGTCGCAACAGGTGGGGGTTAACACCCATTTTGCGAGTCCACACCCATTCTTGACCGAAGTTTCTACAGATCCTGACCTACGGAATTACTCAGCAGCGACTAGAGCCTTGCCGACAAACCGGTCGTCCAATGTAGATTTGCTCGGAAGTGATCCACCAAGCAGAGAAACCACTGATGGTGCTAGATCGAAGAGTTTTCCAGAGAACTTTTTGGTCGACACTTTTAGTTGTAGACCTTTAGGCGCGATGAATGTCGTGAGAACTTCGTTTACTGAATGTGCGGATGTATCGTCCTCGATGTTCCCGTGATCCGAAGTAATGACCATGACCCGGTTTTGTTCGACCGCGGTGGTTGCCAGTCGAACGAGTGAGTCGGCTGTCTCTCGGTAGGCTTGCTTAGCCTCTTCGTACCTTGTCGGCAGCAGATGTCCGATCATGTCCGGGGCTGCGATGTTGCAGCAAATGAGCTTGCTGGAATTTACGGTTATCGAGTTGATCACCGCGTCGGTTACTTCTGTGGCTCGCATCCCCGGGTGTTTGTAGAAATCTGTGTCCGCCAGAACACCGTCGTCTTGTCCGTGCGACGGAATGACGGTTCGTATCTCGTCCGCCCCGGCGACGGGTTCTTCGCGTCTTCCGCGGAAGAAATACCCCATGTGGGATGACTTCACACTTTCGGTAATGAGTTCGTATGAATCCTCGCTAAAGGCTTCCGTCCAGCGAGCGAGGAAGTTGTCGGCATGTGGCTCTGTAGGAAAAGCTACACGGACACCGAACTGTACTTCGAAGATCGGGTGGTACTCGGCGATCGCACAAACCTCAAGGTTGAGGTCATGGTCGAGCCAGCTTGCCTCCCAGGTTCGTCCGCTGTTCTTGCCGTTTTCGACCAGGAAATCTTTTGCACCGACGAGTGATCCGATTTTGGAACGCTGCCGGTCGCTCCTGAAATTGAGATCAATGAATGCATCACCGGGTTCGATCATCGGTAGAGACGTGTCGGCACGTTGGATGATGATTGGCTCAATGTCCTGGTCTGTCACACCATCAGAGTGGGCTTGCTCAACGAACGAACGCATTTCGTCGAAGTTGATCGCTTCTCTGCCGAGTGCGGTCACCATCAGATCGAAATCTGCTTTCGATGCCTCTTCCCTGTAGTCGCGGTCCATTGATGTCGAACGGCCAATCACCCACGCGAGGGATTCTTCTGCGCGGTACTTTCCGAGCAGAGTTTTCAACTGCCCGATGAAATCACCTGATCCATTCCTCTTTTCCGTCGACCCATCAATAGCGGAGTCTCGCCCGTCGAGAATTGCTTGCATTTGGACTTTCGACGGTGCAACGGCATGCCTGGCAAATACGAGTTGACAAAACGCTTCAAGGTGATTCCACGCGCTGTGCACGCGACCGTCGCCACCACCAACTCCGGACAGGAGAAAACAAAAGTTGATTTTTGAGTCTCGAGCTTTAGCGTTTGTGATGGTTTCGTTTAGTGCTGCGTTCTCGAAAAAAAACCCGGTTTCTATGGATTGAGTTATTGCCAACGGCAGTTGTGGTGCGAGACTCAGGTTTCCGATTTGCTGGTGGCCGGTCTCGGAATTCCCCTGAACAGCGGGGTTAAGATCTTCGAAACCTGCCCAGATTCCAGCGGCTTCCGTTGGTATTGAAATGTTTGCGTTTCTGAGTTCAGCTAAATTCCAGGCGGCGGCTGCCCAGGGAACGTATCGCTTTGCGTCGGCAATCTCGACGATTAGTTCTCTGATACGTTGAGCTAACTCTTCGGAGATCTTTCCTGCGCCCGCGCCAAGATCATTTAGCCATGCAGTTGCATCCACGGTGGAACTGTTAGCCGGGACAGACTCTGAGTGAACTGGGTAAAGCAGGTTCTTTGCCCAGTGCCGACCGCGTGCCCGGATTTCAGCAATGCCTTCTAACTCTTCCCTGTCTTGGTCGGTAAGCTTGGACCAGGCAAGATCAATGATCTCGGAAGATCGCTGGCGATTGAAACCCAGTCCGTCAATCACGGTCAGGAGAGCTGTTTCAGCTTTTGCGGGCAATGGTATTCCTCAGTGCAAATTTCGATAATTCGAACAACTAGGTTATTCAGTTGGCAGGTCCCATGAAACCTTGATTTCGTGACCTACCAGATTTTCGACTCCATTTTTGTTGAACCACCCACCTTCAAGTTCTAGGGCATAGGTGTAACCCGACGGAACAGAGTATTCATTTGCTTCTGTTGCGCAGCGTCCACGCCATATTGCCCTCGACTCACCGTCATTTCGTGGGCATGGTTTCATCGTTTTGAGCTGGATTGGTTTGCCAGCTCCGTTCAGGTAAGCAATATCGATTGGGAAGTAAGTGTTGAACATCCAGAACGGGTTGAACTGAGCCCCTGAGTAAACGAACAACATTCCTTCCGATTCGCCTACGTTTTCACGACACATCAATCCGCGTGAACGCTCTGCCGGTGTAACGGCAATCTCAGCGGTGACTTCGTGTAATGTTCCGTTGATGCTGACTTCAACGATCGCGAGCGGAAGGATTTCCTGGGATACGTCTCGACAGTCGACGTTATCGATGAAGTTGACATCGAGAGTGGGTTTAGACTCAGTAGAGCAGGCGCTGAATATCAGTAATAGCAGCGCGACGGGAATGAATTTCACCTTCGAATGGTAGCCGACAAACCGAACAACAAGCCGAGTTCGTCGCGCAGTTCAGACCGTATCCAGACCTCTGAGCGACCAGTCAGTCCCCGTAACTCAAAAAAACCTTCCCCAATTGCCGCGTTCAAGATCATGAGTTTCCGTTTCCAGTGGTCTGCCGACTCAATGATGACGTGGGCGTCGGAGATGGAGACGCTCATTCTTGGCTGGTACATGTTGGTCGCCACCGACTCGCCGTTTCTTGTAGGTCTTCTTGGAGCTCTCAGATTTAGCGGAACCTTAACCTCGCCTTTTGTTGGAGTAATTGCAGACCGCGTGAACCGCAAGTTACTTCTAATTGGTTTGCGGACAGGTGCCGGGCTATCCGCACTTGCATTGTTGATCCTGGCAGCTTTAGATGCGCTTCAACCGTGGCACGTGTTTGCGATCGCAAGTATTAGCGGTCTGATACGACCTGCCGACAACGTTTTACGCCAGTCCTTAATCGCCGATACGGTTCCGCGTGAACTACTAATGAATGCTTCAGGACTCGAGAGGACTACACAGGACACAGCTAGGATCGTTGGAGCGTTACTTGGTGCCTCACTGTTGTCGCGACTCGGAATTGGCTGGGCGTACGTTGGAGTTACCGGGTTCTACACGATTAGCGTGCTGGTGGGACTTGGCATTTCATCGATCAAGACCCGCTCGACCGATACGTCCACAAACCCGATCGAAGAGATGAAAGAGGGAGTCCGGTACATGCTCGACTCCTCAGTTATCAAGCCGATCATGTTCCTCGCGTTCCTTGTCAACGCTACGGCGTTCCCGTTGACTAATGGACTTTTGCCGGTCGTTGCGCGCGACGTCTATAACCACGATGAGAATGGTCTTGCTTTGATGGTTGCGACGTTCGCGGTCGGAGCATTCATTGGATCGATTTTGATGGCGATATTCAGTCGGGTAGGTCGACCAGAACGATTCATGATGATCACGATGGTTGTCTGGTACGTCCTGCTAATTCTCTTTGCAGGAACCGATTCGAACGATCAAGGTTTACCGCTGCTCGCACTGATCGGCGCGTCGATCAGCTTCTGCATGATCGCGATGTCGGTGGTACTCATGACGTTTACCAGAACAGAAATGCGTGGACGGGTCATGGGCGTGAGAATGCTAGCCGTTTACGGACTTCCAATGGGATTGGTCATTGGCGGTTGGCTAATCGAGCAAATTGGGGTTCGGTCGGCAATCACCTGGTACGCCATTGTCGGACTCGGGTTTACAGCGCTGTCAGCAATTGTCTGGCCAGGCTTGATTCGAGGATTCCCGACCACCGGGCAGCGCTGAGCATTTAGACCGACCTATTGCATGTGACCCCAAACGTCGCTCAATGACGAGGGACGATCGGAGCTTCTGCCGCGCATCTTTTCGATGTTGTAGTCGAGACCCAAGCCTGGACCGTCTGGAACCTTGATAAATCCGTCTTCCACTTCGTATGGCGTGTCGAGAATGGAGTCGTTGTCACGAATTCCAACTGTTTCGATGTTGTATTCCTGAGCATAAGGAAAGTTGTTGCTCGGTGCTAAGAGGTGGGCGTGAGCAGCGGTTGATCCGTATGGCTGAGTGTTGTGCGTGGTCATCGTCGCGCCGTGAGTGGTAAGGACTGCTTCGATTCGCAGGAATTCAGTTATACCACCGACTTTCACCACATCAGGCTGAACGATGTCGGGGCGTCCTTCTCGGATCAGGGTCAAGTGCTCCCAGCGAGTGAACGAGTTTTCACCAGACGCGATTGGTATGTCGAGTGCATCCGCTACTTCTGCCATTCCCTGGTAATTGCGGATGTGAACTGGCTCCTCAAAGTGGAAAACTCCCAGGTCTTCGAGTTGTTTGCCAATTTCGATGGCATGATGAACTGAGTAAGCGCTGTTTACGTCGACCATGATGTCGACTTCGTACCCGACTTCGTCTCGGATTGCCTTGACCGTTTCGATCGTCATGTCACGAGGGTCATCGATCTTGCCAGGAACTGCAGAGTGCATCTTGTACGCGGAGTATCCCTCGTCACGAAAACGCGCCACGCGCTTGGCCTCGTCTTTTGGAGCCATATCGCGAGCGAGAGAACTGGCGTAGACCTTGATCTTGTCGCGACGCTTGCCGCCGATCAAGTTGTAAATGGGAGTGTCTAGAGCTTTGCCTTTCAAATCCCACAATGCCAGGTCGACTCCTGACGCAGCGGTGAGTAGAGCACCTTGTGGACCCGCAACAGCTCCCGCCTTGAATATGCTGTCCCAGATTTCCTCGGAATCGAACGGGCTTTTACCGAGAATCAGTGGAGCGAAAATCGTCTCGACCGCAGCCTTTGACAGATAAGGTGCTCGTCGAAAGCACTCACCAAATCCGGTTAATCCTTCATCGGTGTGAAGAATTACGTAGGGGTACTCTTCGTCGAGAACGAGACATTCAACTCTAGTTATCTTCATCTGGGAGCAAAACTTCCTTTTCTGGTCGATCAATGTCGCCGACCATTTCTCTGAGTGAACGTGGAATTGCGAAGATAGTTTTCTCTTCGCCCGGACCGACACGGTAGATGTTCTCGGGCGCAAGTTCTTCTATAACGGCCGTTACCTGCTTTTCCGGGGTTGATGCGCCAGAAGTGATCCCGATTTTCTCGACTCCATCAATCCAGGTTCGATCAAGTTCTTCAGGACCGTTTATCAGGTGTGCCGGAACACCCTTATTGATCGCCACGTCCTTCAAGCGGTTGCAGTTTGAACTGTTTTGAGCGCCAATGACCAGTACCAAGTCGGTCATGTCTGCCAGTTCTTCAGCCGCTGCCTGACGGTTCGTTGTTGCGTAGCAAATATCGTTCCTTACGATAGCGTCAGGATGCTTTTCCTGGATTTTCTCGACGGCCATGGCGGTGTCACGTACGGAAAGGGTCGTCTGCGTCAGTACAGCTACTTCGGTGTCCTGTTCCCAATCAGGCAGCACCCATTCCCGGCGTTCATCGACCAACTCCATATCAGCCTGACCAGTCGTACCGATTACTTCCTGGTGCCCAACATGACCGACGAGGACAATTTTCTTACCCTCTTTTGAATACTTTTTGGCTTCGTTATGGACACGTGTCACCAGCGGGCAAGTAGCGTCCATGACAGTGAGATTTTTCTTTGCCGCGGTTTCGTAATCTGACGGCGGTGAACCGTGTGCCGAGAACACGACAACCGAATTGTCGGGGACCTCATCAACCTGTTCGATTGTAATGGCGCCCTTGGCTTCAACGTCTTCAACGACTTTCGGGTTGTGGACGATCTGGTGTTTTACATAAACAGGCGTGCCGTACTTTTGAATCGCCAGTTCAACAATGTCGACGGCAAGGTCCACACCAGCGCAGAAGCCGCGAGGGCTTGCTAAGTAAACGTCCATTCAAATAATCCAGGTTGCAAGTTGAAAAATGCCGGTTCGCCCCCGACTTGGCTTAGTTCCAAGTATATCGGTGGATGGCGAAAAATTAGTTAGCAGCGGAAAGCGACGCAGGGGAGTCGGAACCGGAAATTGCTTTCGACGGATTAGAGGCAACGCGTGATAGCAGGAGGGAGGAAATAATGAACGCCGCAGATACAGAAACCAGGATTGCTTGATACCCGAGGTTTTCTGACACCTCATTCAGAATATCAATCCCTACGCCTGAAAAACGTGCCAGCGCTGCACCGGTCAGCGTCGCAATGCTTGTGTACCCGAGTTCTTTCGCAGCTGACTGCTTGCTGACGAGATCATTAGCGACAACCCACGTCAGCGTCAGGAATAGCCCGACCGCTAACCCGATTAGTACCCCAATCAGCAGCACAGGTCCCAGGGAATCAACAAACAGAAGCAGGGCGGATGAAATCGCCCCGAGCGTTCCGGCGATAAAGAAAAGTTTGTCTCGACCAAACCTGTCCGCCATCAGCCCTGCCGGTAGCACGGTAATTCCAGCGGAGCCGGCAATGATGACGACCAACTGGTCTGCACCATTTGCCGGGTTTTCCAATCCAACGACATCTTGCAAAAAGAACAACGCGTATATCTGCATCGACGACATCGCAGCGATTGCAAATGCCAGGGCTATGAGGAAAAACAGGTAATTGCGGGTTATCTGAACCCGCTGGGTCGTCATTTCGGTCACAGATCTGATTGCTGCGGTCGCTGCCCCGTTGGTGACTCTCGGCAGAAAAACCCTGGTGCCCCTTTTGGGTCGCAGAGACAAAACCGTCCATAATGTGCTGATGACCAGCACGGTGACTGCCAGGATGATCGAGTACCACATCCACTCAGGCGACTCTTCGTGGTCGTAACGTGACATGAACTGGAACACAATCACTGTGATTATCCCTGCGCCGAGTAGTCGCCAGAGATTCAGCACGCCAGCAGCTTCGCCTCTTCGACTTGGATGAACGTGATCGATGATCAGGGCGTTCGCAGGCCCTTGGCCGAAATTGCCGAAGAACTGCATGCCGACGACGATCAAAAAAAGTGATGTGAACGTGCCGGCGTAGCCGAACAAAATAGTCGCGACCGCTAGTCCCATTCCACCTATAAAAAGATAGGGCAACCTTCTGCCTGGTCGCGGCTCCCGGTCGCTCAGGTTTCCTGCCAGTAATTGAATGAACGCGGCAATGCTTAAACCTGCTAGAGAAAGGAGACCCAGCACACCGTTTTTATCGAGTTGATACCCGAGGATTTCAACATTACTTACCTCGAGGACTTCAATGACCTTGAACGGCAGAATGGCAGATCCGATGCCTGTCCATACGCCCGACAATCCAAAGGCGTATAAGCTCAAATTGTTGAAGCTACGAGGCCCGATTCGATAGTCAGCAGCAGCGCGTTTTACCGGTGAACCCCAGCCTCGTCTGCGAGGCCCACCTTGAGAAGCGCTTGATTGACTTTTTAGGCGAAAGAATCTCAACGGAGTGTTTGTCGTTTCGGGTGAAGCGTACTCTAATGCAAGATTACTAGTGAGACTGTTGGAGGTTACGTTGGCGAATCAGTTGAGATTTTACTGCTGGGCACGTTGAAGCACATGTCAGAAAGCCCGTCGGGCTATCGAAGACTCCGGTGCTGAATATGAATACCGTGATTTCTTTAAGGAAGAGTTGTCCGAACAAGAAATTCGCGATCTCGCGAAGCTTTCGTCCGTGGACGATATGTTCGCCTGGAAAAGCCCAAGTTCGAAGCCGTATCGACACCTTCAGGGCAGTGCCAGCGACGACGAGTTGATCGCGCTAATGATGGAGAACCCTCGCTTAATTAGACGCCCGATACTGACGGACGGTTCTGCTGTGGTTCGTGGATTTAAAAAAGGTGCGTACGACGAACTGATCTAACTGGTGCTGCAATGTAAATGACCCATCGGGATCATCAATTTGGGTGTTGGCACCCAAATGGGATGGATGCAGGACTGGGTAACCGGGGATAGGTACGAAATATGCTTCCAGCACGAAACACAAATGTCGTTTTTCAGGGGAGGTTGGAATGCTCTATCTCAAATCGTGTCCACGATGTGCAGGTGATGTGAACGGGGGCAGCGATTCACACGGCATGTACTTGAAGTGCTTACAGTGCGGATTTAATGAAGACCTGTCGCCTGAAATGGCGGCCAAGCTGCTCGCTCGAACGATGGTGAACACTGACGTTTCATACGAAGACCGTCAAGCTGCATAGTAACTTGGTTTGAAGCCTTAGGCGTAATCATCCCAGTATCAAGCATGAAAACCTATCCCTATTCATACGGTTGTCGGGGTCGGGTTACACCGTGCCGATGGTAAGCTTTCGCCATGTCTGCACGGGTATCGAACAGCGGCGAAAAACCAGATTCGCTCGTTTACATTGACACCGATTATTCAACCGGTGTTGCCATTCTCACTCTAAACAACCCTGACCGATTGAATTCACTCGGAGCTCAAATGCTCCAAGATCTCGGTAACGCACTGGAATCTGTCGCGTCCGATGATGAAGTCCGAGCAGTAATTCTTACCGGGGCAGGGAAGGCGTTTTGTTCAGGAGCTGACACCGATGAACTGGTCGGAGGTTCATCGATAGGTCCGCACAAACCAGGACCGGCAGGTGCAGAAGGTTTACGACGCGGGTTCAAAGCTGCTCACCGCGTCATTCTTTCGGTGTACAACATGGAGAAACCTGTCATAGCTGCGGTCAACGGTTCAGCAGTCGGTGCAGGTTTTGACCTTGCCTGTGCGTGTGACATCAGGATTGCTGCAAAATCGGCTCGTTTTATGGCCGCCTATACGCATGTTGGTCTATTCCCCGGGTACGGAGGAACATGGCTGTATCCTCGCCTGGTCGGCTCAGCAAAGGCCGCCGAATTGATGTTCACCGGCGACTTTATGTACGTAGATGAGGCCGAAAAACTCGGATTTTTAAACGCTGTTTCTGACGACGATGAGTTACTCGCAACGGCGTCCAAGATGGCTAAGAAGATTGCGGCAGGACCACCAATTGCGACGCGACTTGCGAAGATGATGATGCGTAGAGGAATGTCGATTGACCTTGAAACTTCCCTCGAAATGTCCGCCGCGGTGGAAGCAATCACGTTATCCTCGGAAGACCACGTCGAAGGCATGAGCGCACTTCGAGAAAAACGACGACCAGAGTTCAAGGGGAACTAATGATCGGGGTCAACGGAAAACCCGTAATTTTTGCTGGAAACTCCCACCCTCAACTCGTTGAGGATATTTGTTCGTACCTTGGTCAAGAAGTCGGCAAGATCGAAGTCTTTAAATTCAGCAACGACAACACGTTCGTCCGAATTCTTGAAAACGTCCGTCAGAAAGACGTTTTTATTCTCCAGTCGACCAACGAACCGGTAAACGATCACATCATGGAAATGTTGATTATGATCGACGCTGCGAAGCGTGCGTCTGCTGGTCGAATCACCGCTGTAGTTCCTTTCTATAGCTATGCTCGCACCGACAAGAAGGATCAGCCCCGAGTACCGATTACCGGTCGACTCGTTGCGGATCTCCTGGAAACTGCAGGTGCTGATCGAGTAGTGATGGTTGATCTGCACGCCGGACAGGTCCAGGGCTTCTTCCACGTTCCGGTTGACGAACTGACAGCCATGCCCAGGCTCGTCGACTACTTCCTGCACAAGGAACTCGTGGATCCAGTTGTCGCCGCCACAGATATCGGTATTTCAAAGAAGGCGCGCTACTTTGGAGACGCCATTAGCGCCCCGCTGGCTATCGTTGAGAAACGTCGACTCGGAAACGAAGATCGAGTCGAAAGCTTGAACGTAATCGGACAGGTCCAAGGCCACCCGGTCGTTCTATTCGATGACGAGATCAGTACCGGTGGAACCATGGTTGCCGCTGCCGACGCGATCATGGCGGCTGGTGCGACTGAGATATATGCCGTTGCAACTCACGGAGTGCTTCCCGATGACGCTGCGCAACGTTTGGCGGAAGTCTCACATATCAAAGAATTCGTAATAACTGACACAGTGCCTTTGCCTGAGCACAAAGTAAACTCAAAGATAAAGGTAATTTCAGTCGCACCATTGCTGGGTGAAGCAATCAGGCGAATTCACGAAGGTCGGTCGGTTGGAGAATTGTTCAACTAGTAGCTTGAGCAGTCGCTGACAGTTGACCGGTGACCCGTAGGTCTCCATCCAGAAGTACTCAATATGTTCAATTTGATCAGCAAACTCGTTGGAGATTCCAACGAAAAAGCCCTCAATAAAATCCGACCACTGGTTGATGAGATTAACGATCTCGAGCCGGAGTTCGAAGCAAAGAGCGATGATGCGCTTCGGTCGGTCACTGACGACCTCCGATCTCGATACAACGCGGGCGAGGATCTAGACGACCTGCTTCCCGAAGCCTTCGCTGCTGTCAGGGAAGCTGCACGCCGAACGATCGGTATGCGGCATTTTGACGTCCAAATGATCGGTGGCATCGTTCTCCACGAGGGAAAGATCGCTGAGATGCGTACTGGTGAAGGTAAAACCCTGGTTGCAACTCTTCCGACCTATCTAAATGCGATAACTGGCAGGGGCGTTCACGTCATTACCGTGAACGACTATCTCGCAAAACGTGACGCAGGTTGGATGGGTAACGTCCATCACGCGCTCGGATTGACAATCGGATGTTTGCAAAACCAGGCATCGTGGGTATTCAACCCTGATGCTCCAAGAGCCAGCGACGACTCGTCAGGTAGCGAAGAGGAAGCAGATGCTGCGCCTCCAGTTCGTTTGCCGGAAGACAACTTCGAGCCTGCAACCAAGCAAGAAGCCTACGCGTGCGACATTACCTACGGTACGAATAACGAATTCGGCTTCGACTACCTGCGAGACAACATGGTCGATGATGCCGAGCGGCGAGTTCAGCGCGGCAGGGTTTACGCGATTGTCGACGAGGTTGACAACATTCTCATTGACGAGGCTAGAACACCTCTGATCATTTCTGGTCCGGCTCGCGACCAGGGACAGGAATATCGTAAGTTCGCTCAGCTGGCTCGAAAACTTCGACCCGATGAACACTTCGAGATAGAAGAGAAACGCAAGACGACTGTTCTGCATGAGGAGGGAATCGAGAGGGTTGAGCAAGAACTCAAGATCGAGAACCTCTACAGCCCTGACAACAATGTCCTATCTCACTTCGTCGAGAACGCGATTCGCGCCGAGCACGTGTATGAGAAGAACCGTGAGTACGTCGTACAGAACAACGAAGTCGTGATCGTTGACGAGTTCACCGGTCGATTAATGACCGGTCGACGGTTCTCAGACGGACTTCACCAGGCGCTGGAAGCGAAAGAAGGTGTCAGGGTTCAAAGAGAGTCCAACACCTACGCGACTATCACGCTCCAGAACTACTTCCGGATGTACGAGAAGCTTGCCGGGATGACCGGTACCGCCCAGACGGAAGCTGAAGAGCTGGACAAGATTTACAAGCTTGAAGTGGTTGAGATCCCCACGAACAAAGAAGTTCAGCGAATCGACCATGGCGACTTTATCTTCATGACTGAAGAAGCCAAGTGGAATGCCATTGCCGAAAAGATTTCAGAGCTCCACCAGGGTGGACGGCCTGTACTGGTCGGTACGACGACCATCGACAAATCAGAATTGCTTGCCGGACTGTTGAAACAGCGCAACATTCCGCATAACGTTCTCAACGCCAAGCAGCATGAGCGAGAAGCGAACATTGTCGCTGAGGCTGGTAAGGCTGGTGCGGTGACTGTTGCTACGAACATGGCTGGTCGTGGAACGGACATCATTCTCGGTGGAAATCCGGATGTCACCAAGGCTTCGGAGAACGGCTGGCAGGTCGACCATGACACGATCCTGGGCAAGGGCGGATTGTTTGTACTGGGAACTGAGCGTCACGAATCTCGACGAATCGATAACCAGTTGCGAGGTCGTTGTGGGCGTCAGGGCGACCCCGGCGAGACACAGTTCTATCTCTCAACCGAAGACGACATTGTCCGCCGATTCGGTGGTGACCGAATACGCGGTGCGATGAACCTCTTCCGTTGGGAAGCTGATGTCCCCATCGAAAACAAAATGGTGTCTCGCTCTGTCGAGTCTGCTCAAACCAAAGTTGAAGGGCAGAACTTCGAGATCCGAAAGTATCTCGTCGATTACGACGATGTCGTGAACACACAGCGAGATGTTATTTACAAGTTGCGTGACCGAATTATTGATGGTGAAGACCTTCGACCTACCATTAGTGAGTACGTCGAAAACGAAGTACGAGCCATAGTTGCTGATCGAATAAATGGTGGTCCCGAGAACTACGACGTTGAGGGGCTCAGGCGCGAGATGCTTCAAGTCTTTCCTGCTGAAGATGGCTTTCCGTCAGACGACGATATCTTCGAGATGCGTCCGGACGAAGTGGAAGAAATCTTTGTTGATCTCGTCGACACAATCTATGACAAGCGCAGTGAAGAGTTCGGGGAAGAGCTTCTTCACAAACTCGAGACTACGATTATGCTTCGCACCATCGATGAGAACTGGGTTGAGCACCTGACGTCGATGGACAACATGCGGCAGGGGATTGGTCTTGAAGCTGCTGGGCAGCGAGACCCGTTGGTCGCCTACAAACGCCAGGGCTTTGAAATGTTCCATATGCTCGATTCGACCATCAAGTCGAATGTGGCGCGGACGATATTCCGAGTTGCCATGGTGCAGCAGTCTGCACCGGCGCCAGAAATGAGCGCGACTAAGGCAGATGCAGCCGCATCAACGCAAAAAGCCAACGCCGTCGCGAACCAGCAGTCGGTGATGGCCAACGTAAACGCCGGTCACGGAGATCAACAGACGGCAGGCGGTGGCTCGCTCGCCCAGGTCCCGACACACGCTCCAGACGGTCGCAAGCTCACTCGTTCAGAGCGTCGAAAACTGGAACGTCTGCAACGCAAACAGGCTAAGCAGTAATTCGTTTTTAGCTTGTCATTTGCGCCGTTCGATCATCCGGACGCGGTATGGTTGTGCCCATGAACAACACCTCGATTGCAAAGGTTTTTGAGGACCTAGCAGTTCTGCTGCAAGCCAAGGGTGAGAACATTTTTAAGGTTCGTGCCCATTCCAAAGCTGCGGACGCTATTAAGAGTCTTCCCTATCAGCTCGCCGACATTGTTGATGATGAGGACAGGCTGCGCTCAATCCCTGGTTTTGGCGACGCGATAGTAGACAAGACTCGGGAGATGGTTCGAACTGGAAAACTCGAACTATTGGCAAGACTCAAGACAGAGCTTCCTGACGGTGTGCTTGAGTTGACTCAAATCCCTGGAATTGGAGCCAAGACGGCGGTGACTGCCGCTTCCGAACTGGGGATAAGCAATTTCGAGCAATTGGCGGCATCCATTGAATCTGGTGAGTTCCAGAATCTTCCGAGGATCAGTAAGAAGGGCGCGCTGCAAATCCTTCGACACGCCGAGTATCGGGCTGCGCAAGTTGGCAAGGTCGGGATTGGGCGAGCCAATCAAATGGCGCAAGCCGTTGTCGAAGAAATGACAACCAGGTGCCCGGAGATTGAAACGATTGAAATTGCCGGTGACATTCGCCGAGGGATCGAGTTGATCGGGGACGCGATTCTCGTCGCGTCACATTCACAGCCTGCAACCATCACCGACGCGTTTACAACACTATCCAATGTCCGTGACGTTCTACAGCACGACGATAAGAACGCTGCCTTTCTCGATGATTCGGGTTTCCGATTTGAGTTACTCGCTGTTACTCCCGATCGAGCAGGAGGTGCATTGATTCTTGCAACCGGTCCCAGACAGCACATCAAGAAACTGAACGAACGAAACGCAGAGATCGATCTGGATGCTTTATCTGAAACGAATTTCAGGACTGAAGCCGATGTTTATGACTCTTGTGGTTTACCGTTCATCCGACCAGAAATCCGTGAGGGTGGTCGCGAGTTCAGCGAATCTGTTCCTTCGCTCATCTCACTTGCTGATATCAAAGGTGATCTGCATTCACACACAGATTGGTCTGATGGTCGATTTCCAATGGAAGAAATGGTCGCAAAAGCGACTGATCTAGGCAGGGAATACCTTGCAATTACTGACCACTCGCCGAGCGCTACGGTTGCCAACGGACTGTCGTCTGAAAGGCTCATCGAGCACAACCATGCAGTTCGATCTTTAAACGATAAGGTAGAAATCGAATTGCTGACCGGAACCGAAATGGATATCAAACCCGATGGTTCTCTCGATTACTCCGATGAAGAGCTGGCTGAACTCGACATCGTGATCGCTTCAATTCATAGCGGTATGGACCAGGATCAGCAAACCATGACGGATCGTGTGATTGCCGCAATGGAAAGCCCTCATGTCGACGTTATTTGTCACCTGACAGCTCAGTTGTTGGAAAGACGAGCGCCCGTGCTAATGGATGTTGAAAAGATTTTTGAGAAAGCAGCAGCAACTGGAACAGTTCTCGAAATAAACGCGTCGCCTGAACGTCTTGATCTGAACGCTGAACATGCGCGTATGGCCGCTGAAATGGGCGTGATCTTTGCGGTCAGTACTGATTCTCACCGGCTATGGCAGTTCGAAAATATGAGGTACGGCGTTCAAACCGCTGCCCGAGCGTGGATCGAACCGTGGCAGGTGATCAATACAATGCCATTCAAGGAGTTTTCTGCGTTCCTTCGGCTTCCAAAATCGGAGAGATACGAGTCCAACAGACAACGTGGTCAGTAGCGATTCAAAACTAAATAGCTCGTCCGACATGCTTGATACTGACAGCGTGTTATTGACGCTGCGGGCCGATCTGGTTTCTGACGAGGAATCCTGGAAATTCTCAGTGCTAAAAGGTATAGCTAACTGGCCGCTCGCCAGCGAGGAGCTTAGGGGTGAGACACTTGACTATTTAATTGGTGGCGAAGCTTTTGATTGGCGCCTGCTTGCCCAGCGGTTGCTCCAGGATTGTGCTCAGCTGGTTGCCGATGAACTATGGCTTGAGTGGATCACTGAACCAACAATGTTTGGTGGATTCGAAGAGCCAGATTTCATGCGCGTGCTCGGAGTCGATAAGTTCCGGGCGCACCTCTCTTATTTCTACGGAGTGACGGTCGAGCAATCGCTGATTGCTGCCGTTGAAGAAGAGGTAACTCACCGGCGCGTTGCGAGCGGGCGGCATGCGACGGACGCATCACTTGAGCAGGCCTACCAGATGCTGTACGGCAATGAGCGCGACCATCTCTGGGAGGTTTTTAAGCTGGAGGTAGGAGCGAATCCGGCCAGACCCGGATGGCGGCACAAGGATGATCACACGCTTCGATACGAGGACGCGTTTACGTACTGGTTGTTCAAACTGAGAATGGAACGGTCTGATCCGGCGAAGATTGCAAGTGATACCCGTAAAGGTTTGGCAAAACTCGAGCGAATGCGTCAAAACCATGAGAGAAGGCTTGGCGTTTTACGTTCTGATAGGTTGAACGAAACGCTGAAACGGGTGACCAGGAATTCAAAGCGGAAACGCTCCTAATCAAAACTCGCGATTGATTCTCGAACCCTGTCAGGCTAGCCTAGAAGAGATATTTGAACTGCTTTGACGAGAAGTAGTAGTGATGCTGCGGGTGTTAGAGAGCCGGTGTTTGGTGTGAAACCGGTACCTTGCGATCACGAAGTCGTCTCCGAGCTGATCTTCTGAAACTTAGTAGGTCGATCCGGTAGCCCCGATATAGCTAAACGAAGTGGCCGAGTGCAATCAACATTCGGCAACAGAGGTGGTACCGCGGTCAACCCGTCCTTTGATTTTGAATGGACGGGTTTTTTGTTGCCATTTGCCCGTCCCGGATTAATTTGAATATTCAGGAATGTGGGCAAGTGAAGTCGATCAACTTTTCAGATCTTCCAAAACGCTTCGATATCAACGAGCGCGAAGCCTTCTGGCGTACACGTTGGAACGAGCTAGGAATCGAAAAACGAGACCCCTCGGTCGCTCGAGACAAGTCGTTTGTGATCGATTCCCCACCGCCAACCGTGAGTGGTTCGCTTCACGTTGGTCACGTCTTTTCCTACACACACCAGGACCTGCTTGCTCGTTACAAGCGAATGGCAGGTTGGAACGTTGCCTACCCAATGGGATGGGACGACAACGGACTACCGACGGAACGGCGAGTACAAAACTATTTCAACGTTCGTGCAGAGCCCAACGTTCCCTACATCGAAAACCTTGATGTCGACGCGAAGCGCGCAGAGCTGGGACTCAAAAAGAATCAGCAGCTTGTTGTAAACCGCCAGAATTTCATCGAAATGTGTCACGTCGTGACAGAGATGGACGAGGTTGCGTTTAAGGAAACTTTCCAGCGTCTTGGTTATTCAATCGACTGGAACGATGAGTACGCAACGATCGACGACAAGAGCCGCAGGATTGCTCAGCGCAGCTTCCTGGACCTTCATGACAAAGGACATGTTTACCAACTGGAAGCTCCCACTATGTGGGATGTAGATTTCCAAACTGCGGTTGCCCAGGCTGAGGTTGAAGACCGGGAAAAGGGTGGCGCGTATCACGACATCGAGTTCGGTGTCTTTGAAGAAGATGCTCCTGTACAGAGCTTCGTTATCTCGACGACTAGGCCCGAATTACTGGCAGCTTGTGTTGGGATTACCGCCCACCCTGACGACGAGCGATTCAAAGGATTGTTCGGAAAGCACGCGGTAACTCCCGGATTTTTTGCAAAGGTTCCGATCTTTGCCAGTGAAGAAGCTGACCCTGAGAAGGGCACCGGAATTCTCATGGTTTGTACGTTCGGCGATCAAACCGACGTTGCATGGTGGCGAGATGAAGGCTTGCAGCTCCGTCAGGTTCTCGGTCGGAACGGGCGGATTCTAGATCGGACTTTTGGTGAAGACGGATGGGAGAGCCTGAAACCTGAACAGGCGAATGAGAACTATCAGCAAATGGTTGGGAAGCGCACACCAAGCGCCAAGTCGATTGTCGTTGAGTTGATGCGTGACCCTGCAAACTCCGCAACTGGAAACGGTGCGCCGTTGCAGGATGAGCCACGACAGATACAGCACCCCGTTCGTTACTACGAGAAGGGTGACAACCCACTCGAATATCTGACGACGCGCCAGTGGTTCGTTCGATTACAGGATAAGAAAGATCGACTACTCGAAAAGGGTAGGGAGATTAGTTGGCATCCGGAGTTCATGCGTAAGCGCTACGAAAACTGGACAGAAAACCTGAATGTCGACTGGTGTATCTCACGCCAGCGTTACTTTGGTGTTCCAATCCCAGTTTGGTACCCGCTTGATGAGCAAAGCGAACCGAAATACGACGATGCAGTCGTTGCGACAGCCGATATGTTGCCGGTCGATCCGGAGGTTGATTGTCCTCCAGGATTTACAGAAAGCCAGCGAAATAAACCGAACGGCTTTGTTGGTGAAGCCGACATTTTCGACACATGGTTCACGTCTTCGTTGACTCCACAAATCGTTGCTCGATGGGGTGAAGACGATGATGAAATGAATGGTTTGTTCCAGGGCGACATTCGTCCACAAAGCCACGAAATCATCCGGACATGGGCGTTTTACACGATCGCCAAGGCGATGTTGCACGAAGACAAGGTTCCGTGGGACAACGTAATCATTTCGGGATGGGTTCTTGACCCAGACCGAAAGAAGATGTCGAAGTCACGAGGTAACGTCGTTACCCCGGTTGAGACGTTGGATCGGTTTGGTGCCGACGCTGTTCGATACTGGTCGGCTTCGTTCCGGCTCGGTTCGGACGCCACGCACGATGAATCGATTTTCAAGATAGGTGGAAAGCTCGTTACTAAGCTTTATAACGCTGGAAAATTCGTTCTCGGTCAAACGGCTGAAGACGGTCCAATCACCAACGAGCTGGATCGGGCGTTTATCGAAGAACTTCGAAATGTCGTTGCCAGGGCGACCCAGGCGTTTGACGACTTTGAATTTTCGATCGCTCTGCAGGAAACAGAAAAGTTCTTCTGGGGCGCGTTCACGGACAACTACATTGAACTTCTGAAACGGCGTTCGAGGTCGGAGGATGATCCTGAAGGTCGTGCTTCGGCGGTAGCAACGTTGCGACTTGGTCTGAACATCGTTCTGCGACTGTTTGCTCCGGTCGTACCAACAATTACCGACGAGGTATGGAGTTGGGTCTTCGCCGAGGAATCAGGACACGAGTCGATTCATCGGGCTCCATGGCCTTCTCTCGAAGAACTCAGTGAAATTCCTGCTCCTGAAATCGAAGGCTCTTTCAAGGCGGCTTGCGATGCAATTGCAGCTGTCCGTAAAGCCAAAACCGAGCATGGCGTAAACCTCAACCGGGAACTGCTAAGTCTTGTTCTAGAGGCGGACGCAGACGGTAAGGAAGATTTACGCCTGGTTGGCGATGACGTTGCGGCGGCAGGTGGAGCTGAATCGATCAGCTTTGCTGACGGTACACCGTCAGCCGACTGGCGTTACACCGCGGTCATTGAACCTGCCGAAGCACCGGCAAAGAAGTAGGACACGTTTGCTGGCAACTGGTGGAGAATTTCCTCCTCAGTTGCCAGCTTTCCAGTCTTCCCAATCCTGCATCTTGAACCCAGGGTTGGCGAAGATCTTGTGCATCCTGCCTTCTTTAGCGCGGACCTCTACGCACATTTTTGCTACATCTGCGGCAATGTCGACAGGAACTCGCGTCACGCCATCGCTGTCACAAACAATGATGTCACCAGGGTTGATGGTCAAACTTGCGATAGTCACTGGTATTTCGTGAGCGAGCATGCTGAATGGCCCATGACCGGGAACTCGTCCAGTTGCCCATAACGGTAGTCCTGCAGCTTCGATTCCCGGAACGTCTCGCGCGTTTCCATCAACAACTGCTCCAACGGCACCTAATGCACGCATTTGGTAAGCCATGCCATCACCAATGATGGCTCCTCGACGAGCTGGTTGTTCGACGTCCTGTTGTACGACAATGACAGGTGCGTTTGCTCGGGCGATTGAGTCGAAATACTCGATCCGATGTGATGGATCAGAGCCGTGATCGTTCAAAGGTGCCCAAGTTGAAGTAAGCGCATACCCAACAGCTGGAGCGGGCCCCGGAGAAATGTATTCCTTCAAATCCGGGTCGGTGTAGTCATCATCTTCGGGGATGTAACCACGGACGAGGATCCCTGCGTTTTGAACCGTAGCAGAGTCGTATCCAGCAAGGGTGTCGAGTATTGATTGATCGATTGTTTTCATGAGGACGCTATGCTTGCTCTAGCGGAACGATGTCGGATTCAAGAGAGAGTGGTTCGCCGGGGAAAAATTCTCTCCATGGCTCGAAGTTTTCAACGAAGATGCGACCTTCCTCGACAGATTCGAGGCCTTTGACCGCTCGCCCTGGGTCATAACCCGTCGTCTTCGCCATTGCTTCAATACCACGCTTCGTGTTCCTGACACCGCCGACGGAGAACGTTTCGCCTTCGTCGTTTTCGACGATCAGGTCGAACCCGCGTTTTTTCTCTTTCCAGTAAAGCCTCATCGAATGCCCTTCGAGATCGATTATTCGTAAAAGAAATTGAACGGCAGCAATTCTAAGGTGTCAGACGCGTATCTGCCTATCTCATAAGAGACTTACGAGGTGCTACTCAGACAGGTGAGGTTTGGCGTGATCCAGGATGGCGTGAGCAACATCGAGCTTCGACATCAACGGTTGGGCGACGACTGATCCGTCCTGGTTTACGAACGTGACCCGGTTGGTGTCAGTTCCAAATCCGCTGCCTGGTTCGCTGACATCATTCGCGACTACAAACGCGGCACCCTTTGGAGCGGCTTTGGCGGTGGCGTTTTGAATCACATCATCAGTTTCAGCAGCGAATGCCACTTTGATAAGTCGAGGACCGGTTGCCAGAGGCATGAAATCTTCGACTTTCACGAGTTCGATGCGGGGAACCTCGCCGTCGCTCTTTTTGATCTTGGAAGAAGATACTTTTGCCGGTGTGAAATCGGAGATTGCAGCTGCCATAACGAGCAGGTCCGAATCGTGTGATTCAGGAACTATTGCGTCGCGCATTTGATCAACGGTTTCAACTTGAATTACCCTGATGCCTGCTGGAACTGAAATATCAGAGGCCGTAACCAGAGTTACATGCGCACCTCTATCCCGGGCTGCCTCAGCGATTGCGTAACCCATCTTGCCGGTGGAGCGATTGCTTATAAATCGAACCGGATCGATTGGCTGACGAGTGCCACCGGCGGAAACGATAACTGTCCTACCTGCATAGTCGCCGTTTTTGCCAATTGCCTGTCGGACTAATCCGACAATGGTTTCGGTATCAACTAGTCGACCTTGCCCTACGAGTCCAGAAGCTAGTCTTCCGCTCGCCGGACCGGCAAGAATGACTCCATCGTCGGTCAGCGTTTTTACGTTTCGCTGGGTCGAAGGACTCGCATACATATCGGCATCCATCGCTGGGGCCACAATTATTGGAGCCTCGGTAGCGAGGATTGTCGCTGTGAGTGGATCATCTGCGATACCTAGCGCGAGTTTCGCGATGGTGTTTGCGGTGGCTGGTGCGATCACAACGCAATCGGCACGAAGTGCCAGAGCTACGTGATCAATGCTTAGTTCTGAGTGTGCTTCCCAGAGACCTGTAGTGACAGGTCGATGAGTCAGAGCTTCAAATGTTGAAACACCGACGAATTGAGTTGCCGCTGAGCTCATGATCACATCGACATCCGCACCCGCCTGGACAAATTTTGACGCAATATCTGCGGCTTTGTAGGCGGCGATCGAACCAGTCACCCCAAGCACCACTCGTTTACCTTCTAATGGAGGCTTCTGCTCGGGGTTCAACTGACTGATCGAACTCATTTGTTCCAGCCTACTGGCCGTTCATCTCGTGGAGTAACCGCAGCCCCAGCAGCGTCAACTCAGGGTTTACGTGATCGAACGATTCGGTCTGTTGGGACATCAACTCAGCGAGTCCGCCGGTTGCCACAACCGTCACATCATCTGGAGCTTTCGGGGACAACTCAATCTTGAACCGCTCGATCATGCCTTCTATCAGTTCGGTAAATCCATATACAAATCCCGACTGCATCGAGGCGACGGTGCTTCTACCGATCACGCGGTCCGGAGCAACCATTTCGACACGCCTTAGCAGTGATGTGTTGCGGAACATTGCTTCAGCTGCGATTTCCAAACCCGGTGCGATCGCTCCGCCTATGTAGTCTCCGTCTGCTGTGACTGCATCGAATACCGTTGCTGTTCCAATATCGACCACAATGAGTGGCCCACCGTAGGTTTGGTGCGCTGCGACAGCATCGACAATTCGGTCGGCACCAACATCCTGAGTACGGTCGTAGTGAATTCGAATACCGGTTCGCACACCGGGACCAATTATCAGCGGCTCAATTTCGGTTAGTTGCGCGAGAGCCGCGGTGTAATCCTCTGTCAGTGGAGGAACTACGGAACACATCACCACTGCGTCGAAATCTGTTGGCTCGACACCTTTGGAGCGAAGTACACCCTGGAGTGCCCACGCGTGTTCGTCAATGGTCGGCGTTTCGCGTGTGGCGAGTCGCCAGGTAGCAACTAACTCTTCGTCTTTGAAAGAGCCAATGGTTACGTTTGTATTGCCGATGTCTACGGCGAGTAGGGAAGTCAATGCGGATTAATTATATGTTCTTCAGCCCGATTTGAACGGTCTCAACATCCGGTATCAGATGATCAGAACGAGTTAGGTTGAATTTCTCGGAGATAAAACTCGCCGATGCGGCTGGTTACGTCTGACGACGTCATTGCCTGTTCACCAATATCGGTTCTCGCAATGTTTGCTGCGTATCCGTGGATGTAAACGGAGGTGGCCGCCATCTCGAATGGCTCATCTGGCAATTGGGCCAGCAAGCCACCCATGAGTCCCGCCAGAACATCTCCGCTTCCACCCTTGGCAAGCCCGGAATTGACCCATGGAGAAATACAAACACGTCCATCTGGTGCTGCAACGATTGTGGACGGGCCTTTGAGCACAACTGTAGATTCGAGCTCGTTAGCAGCTGTTGTCGCGGCTCCAAGGCGATCGTTCAGCACGTTTGCGGTGGTGGTATTCATCAGACGAGCGAGTTCGGCTGCGTGCGGTGTGAGAATTCTTTGATTCCTGAGTCTTGAAACCCAGGCGTGAGTGTCGGAGAGCGCATTTAGGGCATCAGCGTCGAGAACAAGAGGAAGTATTTCGGGCAGCTGTTCGATCAAAATCCCGATCAATTGTTTTGTCGCTGGAGTATTCGACATTCCTGGTCCGATGACCATGGAAGACGCGCTATATGCCAGTTCCAATATCTGTGAAGCAGAGATCGGTGATATCGAGCCTGATCCATCAGCGGAAAGATTGAAATACAGCGCTTCTGACACTCGAGTCAGAGTAGCTTGGACGGGCGTGGTCGTGGACGCCGCAATTGTGTATCCACATCCGGACCTAACCGCTGTTTCGGTAGCGAGAGAAAACGCGCCTGGGTATCTTTCTGATCCCGCTAAGACCAGTGCCTTGCCGAAGCTACCTTTGTGTCCACCCGATTCGCGTGAAGGATAAATGCTAGTGACGTACTCATCATCTAGAAGCACGGTGGTGACGTCACTGTCGAGATCGGATGGAATTCCAATATCAAGAACCTGTATTTCACCGGTAGGTGAATCAGCAGCATTCAATGCTGGACCGATTTTCGAAAATCCGAGTTGAAGAGTCGCGTCCGCTGGGATTCCCCGGATGTCAAAGAATCCTGTGTCGACGTTGAGTCCTGTCGGGAGGTCTATTGCATAGACGAGCACGGCTGATTCAGTCACGGCAAAGGTGACTTCTGCGAGATCGTTCGCTATCGGGCGATTACTTCCCGTGCCAAGCACACCATCCACGATTAGGTCGGTGGCATACAGGCGACTTGTAAATTTGCTTAGTTGATCGTCTTCGTCGAGTCGAAATATTTTTATGCGGTCTGTGTCGAGATCGTTAAGTTTTGGATCTATGTCAGGGCGTTTTCCGGTAATGGAAACGGAAACACCGGCTCCCCAAGAGCTCAAATGTCTAGCGACGACAAGCCCATCGCCACCGTTGTTTCCTGGTCCAACAAGAATCTCGATCCTCATGCCAAAGAGGTTCGGGTGTCGGGCACGCACGAACTCGGCTACTGCTAGACCAGCGTTCTCCATCAACGAATCCAGAGAGACTCCAGCGTCGACGGCGCGCAGTTCGATGTCGCGCATCTGTTCAGCAGTGACTAATTTCATGGTTTCCAGGCATCATCCTTTGCTTCGCCTACGGCAGTTGCCAGGGCCATTTCTCGAGAGTGGGAAAGACTGAGGGCGATTCGGGTGATCCCCATCTTTTCCGCCCGTGCTTTTGCCGACCCGTGCAGCAAGATTTCCGGCGGACTGCCCGGCTTTCGAGTTACCTCGATGGATTTCCACGGAACTCCACGAACACCAGTGCCGAGCAGTTTCATTACTGCCTCTTTTGCGGCGAATCGACTGGCAAGTTGGTGCGGCCGACCCCGGGCATAGCGTTGTTCGCCTTCTGTGAAGACCTTTTCGAGGAATCGCCGAGGGTACCTTTCCAGTACTCCAGCAATTCGGGGGATTTCGATCAAATCATTGCCGGTGTAGATCATCCGGTCAGAGTCCTCCGAAAACGCTCGAACGTCCGAAATGTGTTTGCCTTGAAAATGATACGTGGAATTGAAATTCTCGGTTACGATTGATTTCCCGTCGTTACGATTTTTCAGTGACATCGGGAATTTCTAATTCCGCTCATTCACCTTCCACCGGGAGAATCCGCCTGTGACCGCACGACTCATCGATGGCAAAGAAGTTGCAAGTAAAGTCCACGAAGAAGTCTCAGATGGAGTCGCTGAATTCAAGTCGAAGTACGACCGCGTTCCTGGCCTTGCGGTCGTGTTGGTCGGCGACGATCCGGCGTCGCACTCGTACGTTAAAGGGAAAGAACGTGCGTGCGAGAAGGTCGGGATAATGACCGAGACATTCGTGCGACCTGCCGATCTTGCCCAGGATGAATTACTGGCGCTGATCGACGAACTCAATAACGACGATCGGTTTAACGGGATTCTTGTTCAACTTCCGCTTCCGAATCATCTCGACGAAGATGCGGTAATCCACGCAGTCGACCCAGAAAAGGATGTCGATGGGCTTCACCCGGAAAACGCCGGATTGCTGATGCTTGGTCAACCCCGATTTGCACCTGCAACACCATTGGGCGTTCAACGGATGTTGGTTGAACAGGGTGTCGACATGAATGGTGCCCAGGTAGTGATAGTTGGACGAAGCAAGCTTGTTGGCATGCCGCTCGCAGCGTTGCTGCTGCAGAAAGGTGTTGGAGCGAACTCCACGGTCACCGTATGTCACACAGGTACAGAAGATATAGCGGCGGAAACTCAACGAGCTGACGTACTAATAGCAGCGGCCGGTTTCCCCGGTGCGATCACCGCAGACATGGTCAAACCGGGAGCAATCGTAATTGACGTTGGCGTTTCCCGAGTCGAGGACTCAACTCGAAAAAGGGGATACCGATTAACTGGCGACGTAGATTTTGATGCTGCGAAAGAGGTGGCATCGGCTATTACCCCAGTGCCTGGTGGCGTTGGTCCGATGACGATCTCGATGCTGTTGGTAAACGTCCTGAACGCTGCGCGAATCGCTCAAGGTGAATCTCTCAACTAAGCAGGTGCATGGAGTATGCGAATTCTTCCGCTAGAATGGAGTATTCGCAATACAAACTTTCGACTCCAATGCGGTGTTTGAAAGTGTCTTTGAAGGTTTGGATCGAAACTAAGGTTTATGGCTAGTTCCACGAAATCGAGTAAAAAATCTGCTGCCAAGACCAAAAGGTCAAAGAATGGCAAATCCACGTCGTCGAGCACCGACGACTCTGGTGCAGTGGGAGCTGCTGAGTACCTAGATCTCTATAGACAAATGTTCCTGATCAGGCAGTTTGAAGTTGCCTGCGGTGAGAACTACTCCAAGGGACACATTCGAGGTTTCCTCCACCTTTACATCGGTCAAGAAGCGACCGGTGTTGGTGCCATTTCTGCTCTCCAAGAGCAGGACTACATCGTTACTCATTACCGCGATCATGGTCACGCACTGGCGCGCGGGCTTGATGTGAATCGCTCTATGGCTGAGCTGTTCGGCAAAGGCACCGGTCTTTCCAAGGGAAAGGGCGGCTCGATGCACCTGTTCGACGCTGCAAAACGGTTCATGGGTGGTCACGCTATTGTTGCCGGTCAGTTACCGCTTGCGGCTGGCTTGGCTCTTGCCCAGCAGTACCAGGACACCGACGGCTTGACCGTATGTTTCTTCGGCGATGGTTCGACCAACCAGGGCACGTACCACGAAGTTTTGAACCTGGCTGCGGTATGGAATTTGCCCGTTTTGTTCTTCTTGGAGAACAACATGTACGGCATGGGATCAGCAATTGACCGTGTTCGTGCTGGTGGTACTGATTTCTACCCTGCAATGTCGACTTACGGAATCCCGGCTGCCGAAGTGGACGGCATGGACGTCCTGGCGGTGAAAGAGGCGACCGAGCTTGCTGTGAAGAAGATCAGGGCAGGTGAGGGACCTCAATTCATTGAAGCAAAAACCTTCCGATTCGTTGGTCACTCATACGCCGATGGTCAGAAGTACCGGGGTCAAGAAGAAGTTCGCGAGTGGGAACAGCGTGACCCGATAAATCTCTACGCAGAAAAATTGATTCAGATGGGTATGGCGACTGACGCCGATATTCAGAAAATTCGAGCCGAAGTAGACGCCGTAGTGGCTGAATCGGTTGAATTCGCTGAGAACAGCCCGAACCCTGATGAATCCGAACTATTTACCGACGTCCTGGCCTAACCGATGACAGAAATTGCAATGCGAGAGGCCCTGAAGCGCGGCCTCGATGAAGCTCTAGAAAACGATCCCAATGTATTCATTATGGGTGAAGACATTGGTGAGTATGGTGGTGCTTACTCGGTAACCGATGGGTTCCTTAAGAAGTACGGTCCAAAGCGAATCAAAGACACCCCAATTTCTGAGAACGCCTTCGTTGGTGCTGGCATTGGTGCTGCCGCTGGCGGACTTCGACCAATCATCGAAATCATGTCGATGTCGTTCTCACTAGTTGCGTTCGACCAGATCGTCAATATGGCAGCGAACATTCGTTATATGTCAGGTGGACAAATCAGTGTCCCGATGGTTGTGCGAGCACCTACAGGTGCCGGTGTGCAGCTTGCAGCCACACACTCTCAAAGTTTCGAGACGTGGCTTGCCGAGGTGCCTGGCATGAAAGTCGTTTGCCCTTCGAACTCTTACGATGCTCTTGGTCTGCTTCGATCAGCAATCAAGGATGACAATCTGGTAGTCGTGGCTGAACCTGCCCTGCTTTACGGAGCGAGAGCTGACGTTCCCCAGGATTATTACGAGATCGAGATTGGTAAGGCCGATGTCACGCGAGAAGGAAGCGATCTGACGCTTGTGTCCTACGGCTACGGCATGCGCCCGGTAAACGACGCTGCTGACAAGCTGTCTGCTGAGGGAGTTTCGGTCGAAGTAATTGATCTCCGTTCGCTCAGCCCACTCGACGTTGACACGGTCGTGAATTCAGCTCAGAAGACCAACAAGTTGGTTGTGGTCGATACCGCTCGTCGAACCGGTGGGATCATGGCCGAACTCGTTGCAGAAGTTCAAGAGCGCGCCATGGAGTGGTTGGACGGTCCTGTGGTGCGCATCGGTTCGACTGATGTCCCGTGGCCGTACAACCGAGACCTTGAACAGACCGCACTCGTTGGTGTTGAGGAAGTTCTCGCCGGTGTACGGAACGGATTCGACCTTTAGTTCTCTCTGGTTACATCTTGTTATTCGGGTGTCCCCGGACGTGCGCGTCGCTTAGGATTTGAGTACTCACCGGATCATGAGACCGCCAATTTCGGCGGAGAGAAAGGAGGATGTGTTTATGCGGGTAGTTGCAATTGTCCCCACGCGTCTTCCAAACTCTCAGTATCAAGATGATCTGGTACGTCTTTTACCGCACGTATAAAGCTCGGCAGTAGAAGATTTCCTGGTCGTCTGGGAAATCTAACCTTGAGCAACAGCGATCCAGACGGATCTTCCGTCTCCTCAATAAATAAGCAGATCGACCAACTCACACAATTCGGGTTGGACGATGACTCGAGAGCGCGTTTCTGTCGAATTCTTTCGTCAAACGACGGGCTTGTCCCCGGTCGGATTGGGCGGGTCGACGGTATATCGAATTATGTCCATTGTGGTGATGTCGATTACAGAGCAGTCAGCACTTTCGCACGAATAGCTCACGATGACGAGTTCGAAATCGAACCGGTCCAACCGACGGTGGGTGACTGGGTTCTTGTGCGTCCTGACTTTCAAACCGAGCGTCACGAAATTGAACTGGTTCTGCCACGAAAGTCGCTTCTCAAACGTAAGCGCGCAATGAGAGGTGACGAGGAAGGTGATAACCAGCTCCTCGCCGCGAATATCGAAACTGTTTTCATCGCCCAGTCAGCCAGTTATTTGAATAGCTCTCGACTCGAACGAGAACTGGCGGTTGTTTGGGACAGTGGGGCATGTCCTGTAGTGGTTCTAACAAAATCCGACATCGTTGGACAGGACGAGATGGATGAGGCGTTGGACGAGTTGCTTACGATTGCGCTCGATGTCGAAGTAATACCTGTCAGCGGAATTACCGGGACGGGAACAGACGCTCTTCAACAGTTCTTACAGCCGGGACAAACTGTGGCGCTGCTTGGCGCATCGGGCGTTGGCAAATCGACCCTTGTGAACCACCTGATGGGTGAAGAGGTGATGGATACCGGCGAGATCAGGGAATCGGACACGCGCGGTCGTCACACGACAACTACCCGTCAACTGCTGTCACTGCCATCTGGCGCTGCACTAATTGATACTCCGGGTATTAGGTCAATCGGGCTATCTTCGGGCAGCGAAGAAGCGTTGTTGAAAACTTTTTCAGAGGTTGAGAAATATCTCGGGCAGTGCAGGTTCCGTGATTGCGCGCATTCAGGTGAACTTGGTTGCGCTATTGGCGACGCAATTGAATCCGGTGAATTGATTGCTGAGCGGTTCGAATCTTACAAACAGATGTTGCGGGAAATTGAGTTCGAGCAGACCAAGAACGATCCCGCGCTGAAAACCGCTCACCAGATGCGGATGAAGAAGATTGCGCGTTCACATCGTCAGAGATCCAAGTTAGATAAGAAACAACAACGTTAGCGGAAATCCCTGAATCAGGTCGTATTCGTCTCACTTGTTCCCAATTGTTGTGTACCCTCATACGCGGGTCTTCTAAGACCCGTGATTTTGTCTGCTGGTAGCAATAAATATTTCAGTTGATCTCGTACGCAGGAGTGCAAATTTGATTAGCGAAGTGACCATGCCCTCGATGGGTGCCGACATGACTGAAGGCACAATCGTTAAGTGGTTGAAGGCCGAGGGTGATCAGGTCAGTCGAGGGGACAAGCTCGCAGAAGTTGAGACGGACAAGACTGTCGTCGAAATGGAAGCTTATGCAGAAGGTCTGCTTCGCAAGATCGTTGTAGCAGAGGGCAATTTAGTCCAGGTAGGAACGGTGATTGCGTTTATCGGTGATGCCGATGACGAAATTCCAGAAATCGCTGAGACTGAAGCAGCCGCACCAGCCGAGGAATCTGCACCAGCGCAAGCTGCCGAGTCGACTCCTGCTCCTGCCCCAGAACCAACTCCAGTTCCTGCGGCACCAGCAGCACCTGCTCCGGCAGCCGCAGCTCCACTTGCATCCCAGGGTGGTCGGGTAAAAGCGTCACCAATTGCTCGCAAACTCGCAGCCGAAAAGGGATTTGATATCGCTGCGATTCCTGGCACTGGCCCAGGAGGACGAATTACCAAAGCCGATGTAGAAGGCTTCACTCCATCACCGCAGTTCGCAATGTCTGGTGGGCGATCACCGATCACAATCGATGGTTCTGACACTCCTTTGACGACCATGCGGCAAGCAATTGCCCGTGTGACAGTGAAGTCGAAGACAGAAACTCCGCACTACTACGTTACTCATGAAGTAGACATGGGTGCTGCAATGAACTTCCGCCGTCAGTTGAACGAAGCACTGGCGGAGTCTGGCGAACGAGTTTCGGTCAACGACATGATTTTGAGGGCGACTACTAAAGCCTTGATCAAGTACCCGAAGTGGAACGCAACGTATGACGGCGACAAACTGATCGGACGTTCGAGTGTCAACCTCGGTGTAGCAATTGCACTCGACCAGGGACTTATCGTTCCAGCGGTCATGGGAATCCAGAACATGTCTCTTGTGGAGATTTCACGAGCTGTCAGGGATCTTGGGAAGCGCGCACGTGGCGAGGGTGGAACTCTTAGCCAGGACGAGTTGACTCAAGGAACGTTTGGTACCTCGAACCTCGGAATGTTCGGTACTGACACATTTGCTGCAATCATCGTGCCACCGAATGCCGGAATTATTGCTGTCGGTGCAGTGAAAGAAAAACCGGTCGTGAAAGACGGGCAGATTGTTGTGGGACAAATGATGAACGCAACGATCTCGGCAGATCACCGAGTTGGTGATGGAGCCGAAGCGGCGGTCTTTATGAACGAATTCCAGAATAACCTGGAAAACCCAATCCGGCTGATGATGTAACCACCCGAAACGCTGCCAATTCGGCAGCGTTTTTTTTTGTAACTGGAATTTCCTGCTATGCAGGGTAAGTGAGTAGAATCTCTATCGATGTACGTAAGCGAGGATTTCACAGCTGAAGAACGGGTAGTACTTTCGAGATTCTTTACGAATATCGACCAACCTGTTTTTGCCCTGATCAACCTGCCAGAGGTTGTCAAAGGGGCGTTGTTTGCTCGCTACAGCCGATCTCCGAAATCGCTGCGTCGGTTGTTCCTCGATGAGTTCTACGACCAGCCTGATTTTCCGCTTGAAGAGTTAACTGCCGGTGCTGACGGGGATGTCGTTGCAACTAACCGTGCCGAGGAACTCTATGACCGCGTTTTCTCTCAGTACGGTGACGACTCGGTTTCCCAACTTGGTGGCGCACACATTGCGTGTGAACAATCATCGAACATGCTTACCAAGATTCTCGAGTGGGGCAGACTGGCCGCTTATCTTGAACAGTCGACACGTTACATCTTTTACGACCAGAAGCTCGGCGGACGATATCGGTATCTCACGCCACCTGAGGTGGAAACTGGTCCCCTCGCTGACGAGTACGTCAGGACAATGGATTGGTTGTTCGATGAATACTCCGAGCTAGTACACCAGTGTGTTCCGTTCTACGAGGAGCAGTTCCCTCGACAAGAAGGTGATTCGAAGTTCATTTACAACGCTTCGATCCGAGCGAAAGCATGTGATTCAGCCAGAGGATTGCTTCCCGCGGCGACCCTCTCAAACGTAGGTGTATTTGCTACCGGTCAAGCGTTCGAGCAAATGCTTATCCGAATGAATAGCCATCCATTGCAGGAGGCTCGCGACTACGCCGACATGATGTTGGTAGAGCTGCGGAAGGTAATTCCTTCATTCCTCAAGCGGGTGGACATTCCAGATCGTGGCGGTGCGTGGTCAGGTTATTTTCAAGAGAACCGAGAAGCGATGGAAAAGATCGCATCAGGTCTCGGGTTGGAGCCGGATCCAATCTATGAAGTAACCCTGGTTGATTGGGATCAAGATGCTGAAGACAAGGTTGTTGCGTCAGCCCTCTATGCCCATGTCGATGTTTCCGACTCCCAGCTTGCGAAGGTAGTTGCAGGAATGTCGTCGACCGACAAGGCTGAGGTAATCAAAGCCTATGTTGGGGACCGCCAGAATCGAAGGCACAAGCCCGGCAGGGGCATGGAGCGTTCGTTCTACAGATTCGATGTGCTATCTGATTTTGGAAGCTTTAGAGACCTCCAGCGTCACCGCATGATGACGATTGATTGGCAACGCTTGGGAGTAAAACACGGTTACTCGACCCCGCCTGCAATTGAAGAGGTCGGTTGGACCCAGCGCTGGGACGATGCAATGGGTCGCATGTCTGAACTCCACGACACGATTGCCGACACGCACGGGGTTGATGTGGCTCAGTACGTAGTTCCATTCGGTTACAAGCTTCGTTACTCAATGCAGTTCAATGTGAGAGAAGCATTCCATTTGTTGGAACTCCGAACCGCCCAGCAAGGGCACCCAGACTACAGGCGAGTTTGCCAGGAAATGCATAACCAGATTCGTGACGTAGCGGGTCACGCCGCGCTTGCCGACGCTATGACTTACGTCGATCATGAGCATTACGACCTTGAGCGACTTGAAGCAGAACGACGATCCGAACAAAGGCGCGAGAGTCAGAACTAAACTCTCTCAGCGTCTAATTACCGTTTGCGTCGGGTCATCAACCAGGCTGGAATCAGGGCGACTGTCGAGATAATCACCGCGTATTCGTAGAACCGGGTAAATACGTCCATTCCGGCTCGCGTCGCTGAATCAACTATCTGCCGCTGTATTGCTGGATCCGTTGAGAAGGCAGGCACGTCAGCGACCAGTTCCTGGAATTGGACCGTGCCGAGGGCTGTCATTGCTGCAAGTCCGGCGGTCATACCGACCATTCGAGAAACCGTCAGCAGTGACGATGCCGCACCTAGATGACCCACAGCGGCGTTCGCCATACCTGTCTCGGTTATTGGGGACACGAGGATTCCAAGACCGAGTCCTGTTATTAATAAGTGAATGGTGATCATGGGTTCGGCTATATCTACCGTCCACCTCGACTGGAGAGCAAATCCAACGATAACTATGAGTAGCCCGATTATCGCTGGAGTCCTGGCACCTATGCGTTGAGTAACTACTCCACCGATAAGCGCCCCGACACCGATGGCAATGGTCATTCGCAGCAGTTGTAGTCCCCCCTCAAGAGGGGATTTTCCGAATACAGAAGCTGCCATCAACGGGACCGTGACCATTCCGATTATTAGAACAGCACCAATCAAGAAGTGCGTTACGTTCGCAAGGTTGAAAGACAACCTGTCGAACAGCTCACGTGGGAAGAGTGGACTTTCAGATCTACGGATCGTGAACACCAATACAGAGAGGAACGCTACAGCCAATACGAGTGAGATGGACATGATCGGATCAGGTTCTCCGATCCGTACCAACCCGATCGTCAGCAGTGCCAGCAGCGCGGCAAATACTGCAGAACCAAATAAATCGATCTTTACCGAATTCCTCCGGGCAGGTGGATTTCGTGTGATCCAGACAACCGCCAGCGCCGTGAATGGCAGGTTCAGCCAGAACGCCCATTCCCAGGAAATCCACGTGGTGATACCACCTCCCCAAAGTGGCCCGATAACTCCACCTGCTTCCGCGCTAGCTCCGATTAGTCCGTACGCGATCGCTCGGTGTTTCGAATCGACCAGTTCATTGACTGATGCTATTGCCACAGGGATTGCTGCTCCACCGCCAATTGCCTGGAATACTCGAGTTCCGACGAGCCAACCGAACTCAGGTTCGCCGCCATAAAGTAACTCAGGGATGATTGGCGACATTGCCACCAGAACTGATCCGAGACTGAAGACAGCCATGGCGATGATGAACGCATTCCGATATCCGAGTCTATCGGAAAAGCGGCCCATTAGTGGCATAGCTGCGGTGTAACCGATCAAGTATCCAGTGATCGACCATGACGCCCTGTCCAGCTCGCTAACTCCGACTCGTAAATCAGCCATCATATCGGGCAATAGGGTGACAACTACGGTTTGATCATCGGCCGCAATGAACACTCCAAAACAGAGTGGCAGCAGGAGCTTGTATGGCGTTAGGAACGTTGTGAATCGAGCGAGCATGTACGGCTAAATCGGCGGCTCGAGGGTAGTTTCGACGTTGAAATCAGTCAGGTCGATAACCCGTATTGTTCCCGGTTCATCATTTGGCTGGGCGATGCCAGTTATGACCACTTTCTTAAGTCGGTAAGTCTCGGGCTCCAGACTCAAGACAACGTCGGTTATTGCACCGGGTTCAACGCTACCTACCAGAGATATCAGAGTTTCAGCAGGGATGTTCCCTTTTATTTGCAGTACACCATTGCCGGGTTGAGCTTCGGGGTATACAGCGTTCTGGGTCGATCCAAGGATGTCGGCGACCAGACGTACGGGATCGAGGAATGAAAATGGACTTTCTTCTGCGGGAATCTCTGACCAGTTACCGGTGAGGGGATTAGTCATCCACGTTTGTTTGTCGATGACCACCGCTTCTACTCGAACGAAAGCGCGCCCGATTGTCGCTTCGGCCTCCAGGTCTAATCCGTTCGTCGCCACGAGCCCGCCAGCTTTGCTTAGTTCAAGTGAACCGGAGAGGGTGGTGTGACCTGAATCGTGAGTCAGCTCGAAACTGAAACTGTCCAAAGCTGCCATGGCGTCCTCACCGCGCTGGACTGCTTCCGCTGGCGAGATCGCCGGGACTGAAGCTCTCGTTGGCTTTTCTGCTGAACTACAGGCAATGATCGAAAAACCAACAACCAGTGCAGTACATATCAGAATAGAAATGCGCCCAAGAAGGTACGTGCGTTTTCCTGTTGATATTTTCGATTGAACCATGGGCACACTTTAAGCGAAAAATGCTTACGGGTCGCTGCAATCCCGCATAAAGCCACAGGTGTCGCACCTGAGTTTGCAATGGAGATCGACCATTTGCGTCCCGCAACGATCGCATGTCCAGGTCTTGGTTTCAGTCGTCATTCACTACCTCCCGACTCGACAAGGAATACTTCCGGTTAATCCTCTTGGGATGGTAAGTGTTTTCCGGTGCTGATTATTTGGTCTCGGCGGACAGTACGGTGATGCCTGACGGATCGTGATCAACTTTCCCGATCGGCTCCTGGGTGACAGCCGCGCTGGAGTACAGGTAGAGCGGGGCAGGGAGCAGGAACGCTACGGTTGCTGAACCGATTTCACTGACGCTGAACTGTGCCACCGGATTAGGATCGCCATTACCAATCAACCACAAGGTATAAGCATGACCTGGCAAAGGCTGTTCAAGTCCATGGACCTGGAATACTGCTTCATTCCCAACGACCCTGACGGCAATTAGACCTGACGCGTCGGACGGTGCCTGCTGATTGGCAAGCCAACTCTCAACCTGGTAGCCTTCTTTCATTGCGACATATGTGAGCCAACTCTGATCTCTGAGTGCTTCAACAAGGGCGTTGTTGGCGATACTCAACTCGCTAACCATTTGTTCCTGGTGACTCACCTGTGCAAGCGTTGAACCGAAATCGGATTCCATCTTTTTCATTTCCGATTCCATTTGGTTGACCATCGCCATCGAGTCGGTTTTTGAGCTTTCCAACTCTTCCCTCAACGCAGTTACTGCTTGGAGCTCGGAGTTGAGTTCATTTCGGAGCTGTCCAACCTCATTGTTCAGGCGACTGTTTTGGACGCCGAGCGTACCCGCGACCGCAAGAACCAGAACCGCTGCAACAACAGATGCGGCATAGCCCGACTGAACGAATCGGGTTATAAGTCCGGCTGGCGCATGAGTTGTCGTTCCAGGATTGTCGAATCTCGTCTGATCAAGGATGCTCGCTCGCAAGCGAGCTGGCGGTGCCATCGGCTTTACCCCGAGAGCAAGCAGACCAGCAGTCTCATTCATTTCTCGATGCTCGCGTTGCGCGGCGGAGTCTGTCGAAATAAGTTCTTCAACTTCTTCGCGCTCAGCGTCTGAATCCAATGAATTTAGAACGTAGCCCGCGATATTTTCGAAAGCCTGGTTTTCTTCTCGTGAACCTGTCATACCTGAGCGCCCATCTCGGTACTGAGTGAATTACGTAATTTCTTTAGTGCCAATCTCATTCGGGTCTTTACCGTCCCGAGAGGTTGGTCGGTTTTTTCTGCGATTTCAGTTTGAGTCAAGCCTTTGAAGTAAGAGAGTTCGATCACCTGTTTCTGTTCGATTGGAAGGTCGTCCATTGCTTCGCGAACTTTCGCGTATTCAGACTGAGCTACAGCAGCGTCAGCCGGTGACATATCTCCAGATTCGATATTCAAATGGTCATCGATATCGTCGTTTTGCCTTGAGCGGTCTCTTTTTCGTTTTCTCAACTCATCAATTGTTCGGTTGTGTGCAATAGAGAACAGCCAGGTTGTGAACTTGCCCTTGTTTGAAGCGTAAGTTCCACCGCGCCTCCACACACTCATAAACACATCCTGAGTAACTTCTTCCGAGCTGACTGAGTCGTTGAGCATCCGAGCAGCCAAAGCAAACACCCTCCGACCGTATCGGTCGTAGAGTTCTGCCAGTGCTTCTCGGTCTTTTTCTCCGACAAGTTCGAGCAGCTCGAGATCTTGTAGACCCTGGTAGTTCAATTAACGCACCTCGTCCGAATTGGACCCGACCGACCGTGCAACAGAGTAAGCGTGCAACATGACTCCTGGTCGTTCAGGTTGCATGTATAGGATACGAGGTGATTTGTGGACCGGATTTCGTCAGGAAGACGAATCCTGATTCTCTCGTGCAGTTAGCGCTTTGAGTTTGCGCAACGCACTCTCGGCCTGTTCTGTGTTTGCGTCGGCAGGCGCCTGGGCAAGGAACTTGGTGAGCGAGTTGACCGCATCACCAAAATGCCCAACCTTGGTTTGCAGGTGGGCGAGCTCGCTGAGGTTACGGAGATTTGATGGCTCGAGAAGCTGAACTCTTTCGGCAGCCTCGAGTGCCAACTCGTAATTCTTGTGCTTTTCGTGGGCGACCTTAAGGTTTCCGAGTAGCCGTCTTAGAACTGCTTTTCGCCCGACAGGTGCGAGGAGTTTCTTCTCGAGTGAATCGAGGTCCAGATCGGATATACGATCTTTTCCAACGATCATCGTCAGGCACTCTTTACGTGAAAGCAATCCACCGCCGTGGAACGGGTCGACGTAGAGTCGCTCTTCGCCTGAACCAATTCCAACCACGAAGTGCCGTCGCAACGAAACTCCATCAACTTCCATACCGGCTGAACGGGCTACTTCCATGTAGAGAATCGACATGGTTACCGGGTTGCCGTGGAGGCTTTCGATCAGCTCGTTGAGATGGCTGTTCTTGGGGTTGAAATAGTCCTTGGTCGATCCAGCCAATCCGACTTCATCGAATAAGACTTCGTGCATCGTCGATACGAATTCGTAGTCATCGAATTGGAGAGGTAGTTTGGACTTTACGCGCATACCCAGCTGAGCGATTTTGCCCCTGTACGCAATTACGTCAAGGTCCGGGTGTTCGTGAGAGACGGCATATAGGCTTGCGGCCGCGAGGTCGATCTCTTCGTCCGGGCATCGGACAGCGCGGGCGAAGTTCTGCTTTGAAGTATGCGGCTCTGTTTCCAAGACCTTATAAACACTTCCGTCTGGTGACTGATGATGGCATTCTAGACCTGTTACACCTCGGTCGCAACGCGCGTTCAAGTTGACACGACTGAATCTGGTTGTAAGACTGTTTTGAACGGAATTTGTGCGCTCATTTTGTTACATGGCGTGCAGTTACGGGGGGCTCGGGATAGCCGGGCTGAGAGGGCAGACATGATTACTCTGCCAACCCTTGAACCTGATCTGGGTAATGCCAGCGGAGGGAAGATAATGATTGCTAAATCTTCGCCACTCGGTCCATGGCATCACGCGTCCAAGTGTGAATCGATTTGAGCGATATTTCTGAACTCAGGAAAGCAACCACCGAAAGCCCTGCAGTATTAGCTCTTGCAGGGATCGGATTTGGTTACGGACGCGACCAAGTTTTGAGTGACGTGTCGCTTCAGGTTAGTCGGGGTGAATTTGTCACCGTGTTAGGACCCAGTGGATGCGGCAAAAGTTCACTGCTGAAACTTATAGCGGGAGTGGTGGAGCCGTCCGAAGGCCAGCTTTCTCTGCGACACACGACCGCAGGTAAACGGCTCGGGAATATTTCCTTGATGCAGCAGCGCGACCTGCTATTGGATTGGAGAACGGTTGCAGAGAACGCCGGGCTTGGTCTCGAGTTGTCAGGCATCGATTCATCTGAGATTCCTGTACATGTAAAGCGCATCGCTGAAGCTTTCGGACTCGAGGATGTTCTCCGACGCTATCCGTGGGAACTATCGGGCGGGATGCGACAGCGTGTTGCCCTTATGCGCACACTGTTAATCGATAGTGAACTTGTGTTGCTCGACGAGCCATTAGGGGCTCTTGACGCGATAACCCGCTCTAAACTCCAGTTGTGGTTGCTCGATGTTGTGGATCAGCAAGACAAAACGTTCCTCATGGTCAGTCATGACATTGATGAGGCTTTGCTCATGTCAGATCGGATCGTCGTTATGGCACCGAACCCTGGTCGTGTAATCGAGGAAGTAGTCGTTCCTGCGATTCCCAAAAAATCCCCCCAGGCACTTTTGGAACCAGAGGTTCTTAATCTCAAAAGACGAATTCTTTCGCTGCTCGCGAATCAGGAGCAGGTGGCGTGATCGGGCGAGAATTCAGTTGGAGTGCAGTATTACCACCGGTGTTGACGGTCGTCGTTGCGCTTGTTGCCTGGGAAGTAATCGTTCGAGCAATGGATGTGCAGACCTGGTTGCTTCCACCGCCATCGATGATCTTCGGGGAGTTGGTAGATTCATTCTCCCTGTTGTCGAAGCATGCGGGAACGACACTCACTGAAATGGTCGTCGGTTTTGCTGTTTCTGTCGCGCTTGGTGTGACACTCGCCGCGGGGATCGCTTCTTTCAGGACATTTGAGCGATCCCTGTATCCACTGATTATTGCGTCGCAGACCATCCCAATATTCACGCTCGCACCGCTTCTGATCATTTGGGTTGGCACGGACATCATGTCCAAAGTCATCGTGATCGTTTTATTTACTTTTTTTCCGATCGTCATCAGCGTCGTTACGGGACTCAGACAGGTCGAGAACGAAATGGTGGATATGTTCCGAACCCTGGGGGCAAATCAGCGCCAGATCCTGATCAAGTTGATGATTCCTACCGCTTTGCCGAATGTGTTTGCCGGAATGAAAGTCGCCGCGGTTATTTCAGTCATTGGCGCGGTGATTGGGGAGTGGGTCGGGGCGAGTTCAGGGCTCGGTTATTTAATGAAGCTTTCAGGACCCCAGTTCCTGACAGCGAGAGTATTTGCGGCAATCGTTTTTTTGTCGGTTATGGCAATGGGTTTCTTCGCAGTCGTTGCACTCACAGAGCGCTATGTTTTGCGAAATCACCCCAGTAGTCAGAGATCAAAAGGAATGCTTGGAGAGTTATGAAGCGTTTTGTTCTTTTCTTATCGGTCATTGTCAGCGTCGCACTGGTGGCGTGTGTGGGCGAAAGCTCTCAGGATGAGGTCGTTCTTACACTGGACTGGTTCCCTAACGCTAACCACGCCGGAATTTATGAGGCTGCGAACCAGGGTTACTTCGAGGATGAAGGCTTGGATGTTTCAATCGAACCTCCAGCTGACCCCTCCGCTATTTTGAGTCTCGTGGCGGCTGGTGACAGCGATTTCGGACTGTTCTACCAACCCGACCTGCTCCAGGCCCGGAGCGAAGGTGTGCCTGTTGTTGCCGTGGCAGGCATCGTCCAGAAACCGCTAAACTCGATGATGGCACTTAAGGATTCCGGGATAGAACGACCCGGTCAACTCGCGGGAAAAAAGGTTGGGTACCCGGGGATTCCATGGAACGAATCAATGCTCGCAACCATGCTCGAATCTGACGGCCTGACCCTAGGCGACGTTGAGTTGGTAGATGTTGGATTTGCGCTGTCGCAAGCGATGCTTGCCGGAACAGTTGACGCTGTTGTTGGAGCTTACTGGACTCACGAATTGATCGTTATGCAGAACGAGGGTCACGAAGCCAATGTGATCTTCCCTGACGAATGGGGCGTGCCTACTTACTACGAACTGGTTCTCGTTGCGTCCGAAGAAACCGTTGCCAGCGAACCTGAATTGGTACAGCGGTTTGTTGATGCGTTCAAGAGGGGTTACGAATACGCCCTGGAGAATCCGCAAAAATCGATCGACACCCTTGTTGAAGCAAATCCCGAGACGGTTGATGAAGACGTTGACCGGGAAGGTGTGGAGCTACTTGTTCCACTCTGGGAGTCGGCTGGACAGCCGTTTGGGTCGCTTGTACCTCAGCGTTGGACCGATTTCGCGGACTGGTTGAAATCACAGTCGCTCATTGACGAGTCGCTCGATCCGTCGGACGCGTTCACGACCCAGTTCACACAGAATTAGGAGTAGGTAGCGACACGGTTTGACGGGTAAGCTCCCCGGCGGACCGTGTCAGCTTCTTAACTGCGGTGATTCCTAGACTTTGAAGTTGGTTCACGCCGGCTTCAAAGTTTTCGCCAACTTGAGATGCAGCATGACTATCGTCACTGAATCCGACTGGTATTCCCATTTCGTGCGCTCGACTTACCAACCAGTTCGATGGATAGGGTTCCGGTAGACCTTTGGCGATTGACCGCGTATTTACCTCGACGATGCTTCCCGCCGTCTTTATGGCGAGCAAGGCGGAGTTAATCGAGTCGACCAGAACTGATGGCAGTGCCAGCCCAGCATTCAACACGTGGGTGCGGGACATGAGTTTTGGCAGGTCGAGATGCCCAACGACTTCGGGTTTTATTGTGCTGGTCATTTCTGCGACCAACTCGTAATACCTGATTAAAAATCGTTCCAGACCACCTCTGCCATTGACTGCGGCATCGAAAAGCGGTTGCGTCACGTCGATTGGGACGTCATCCACCCAGTGGATCGATCCGACCACGTAGTCGAGGTCAAACTGTTTCCGGAGAACTGCAACCTCATCAACGTATGCGTCCGCGGGAACCACTTCGATTTCTGCACCCACGAGGATTTCGATGTCTTCGGCATATTCGGTTGCGAGTTCACGAGCGGCTGCGACACAAGCTTCGAAATCTCGCATCAGGTCGAGGGGCTGGTACCCCGCATCGACTTCTTCGGGGTACAAAAACTGGCCCGATGACCGAGGTGCGTGAGGTGTCACACCGAAAGTGCTGTATCCGAATTTAATTGCGGCTTCTACGACCTCTTTGAGCGTGTCCGAGCCGTGGAGACAGAAATCTCCACTGTGTCCTCCATGGAGTGAGAATTTCCAGGGATCGGTCATGTCAGAACCGGCGCTGAGGGTATGCGAGGTGCCCCGAGTAACCGGTGTTATCGACCTGGTAAACCTCGCCACCTGCGAAGGTCACGAAAAGAGTGTTCAAGGAAGAACCGCCATAGGAGCAGTTGGTTGGATTGTCCGCAGGGGTGTGGTGAGTTCGAATGACACGACCTGATGCTTCGAATTCGTAGAGCATCGCGCCTGGTCCCCATGTGTCTGAACCCGCAGTTGCAATGATCGTTCCAGAAGAGGTCATCGTCATACCGTCAATGCCGCGGCCTTTTCCGAAGTCGTGCAGAACTTCGCCATCGCCAAGGGTTCCGTCGGCGTTCACCGGGTATGCCAGCAGGGCTCTAGTTTCGTTCAGGTCGTGCGGACTGTCGGCAACGAAGAGCGTCTTCTGGTCTTGTGAGAAAAGAACGCCGTTGGGCTTCACCGTGTCGAACGTGACGCGGAGCGTGTTCCAGTTTCCACCAAATGTGTGCTCGACCATGTAAACCGATTCATGGTCGAGGTTGTTTGGTCCGTCTGTGTAGTTCGGGTCTGTGAAATAGACGCGTCCGTGAGAATCGACTGCAACATCATTCGGCCAGTTGAGCGTTTCGCCCTGGAGGGCGTCACTCAGCACAAGCGGCTCGGCATTGGGATCCGATGCATCAACCTTTGTTAATCGGTGTGCGTCACCTTCGCATGCGAATAGTTGACCCTGGCGGTCGAACGTCATGCCATTCGCTGCACCAGTGTTTTCGCGCCAGACGGTCGACTCGCCAGTTTTGGGATCCCATCTAAAAGTGGTGTGCGCCGCGCACTCGTTGTAAAGCAGTCCACTTCCGTCCCATACGGGACCTTCAGTCAGGGTTTCGTGGTCTGCGATTTTGGTCCAGTTCCAGTCGGACATTATTCTCTCTGTTTAGGTTGTTTGTGTTTTACGGATCGTTGGATTTCTAGTTGGGCCAGAGCAAGTGACCGGTCATGCCGGTGTCGCGGGCAACGAGGGTGTGTCCTTCTATTGAAGAAACGTAGAGGTCTTCGCCAACGAATGTGCAGTTGGTTGGTCGCTGTGCAGGTGTTGGGTGAGTTTCGATGATTCGTCCTTTCGGATCAAATACCGTGATCATTCCGCCAGGTCCAGAGACTTCCCAACCGGTGCAAGCGACGATGTTGCCCTCGCTCGAAAGGGTCATGCCGTCGATTCCACGGTGTGGACCGAAATCGTGAAGAACGGTGTACTCACCAAGCGAACCATCGTCGTTGACAGGGTAGGCGCGAAGTTCTCGTTTTTCGCTGGCACGGTAGTCGCTCTGTGCAACGTAAAGAGTTTTGTAATCGATGGAAAACAGGAGACCGTTCGGCATCGTAGTGTCGAACGTTCGGCGCACCGCTTTGTACGAACCGTCTTCTTGCGGCTCCGTAGAAATTATCGAAGAGTGATTGATCCCGACGTCGGGATTTACGTCTCCCACGCGGTCAGAAAAGTAAATCGAACCGGAAGGAGTGATGGCAAGATCGTTTGGTCCGTTTAGCCGACGACCATCCAACCGATCGACGACCGTCTCCATTGCTCCTGAATCGGTGAACCGTACGATGCGGCGACCGTTGCCCGAACAACCGAACAGCGTTCCGTTCGAATCGTAATTGAGCCCGTTTGTGCCTTCAGTGTCTTCCGTCCAAACCTCCACGAGCCCGGATTCGACATCCAATGACATGATCCGGTCCATGGCGATGTTCGAGTAGAGAAGGCGCTCGCCGTTCCAGGCGTTTCCTTCTGTGATCGTTCCAATTACTGGAGCAGCATTTTCAAATGACCAGCTCATCGGCTTCCTTTGATTGGTGTGGTTAGTTTTCTGAACCGAAATATATGCGAATGAAGGCGGCTACGAACAGCCAAGTTGGTCGGCAAATATGTCCCAGTTGGTTGAAATCCCGTGCTTGATGCTGAATTCCGCAGCCTGACGAGATATGCAACTCCGCCAGTCGACGACGGTTCCGAACACATCGAATACCAGTGCTTTAATTGCCGGAAGTGACATGAATTCAGATCACCTTTTGCCTGTTGGTCGTTGAGTACACTCCGCAACTTGGGAAGACCGGGGTATTCTAGTTGGCTCAACACTCAATTTGCACAGGCAATCGTGAGAAACATTCTGCCTTGACTATCGTCGACATCCTTAAAATCAAGTGTTCCGAATTGTGGAATGGCGCGATCAATCACGAGTTCATCACCGAACTAGGAGATGGGACGCTCTCGCGCGAACGTTTTGCCAGGTACTTCATCCAGGACTACATATTCATCAACGACCTGGTGAAGATGTCGGGAATCGCTGTCGCCAAAGCGCCTAACAACAAGCAGGCGCGACCGGTTGAAGAGTTCTTGAACGCAATCCTTGGCGCCGAAGACGCCCTGTTTATTGAAGCGTTCAAAACCCTGGGTGTGTCGGAGCGTGAGTACCTGAACGCAGAACCCCTGCCAACCACAGCGGCCTTTGGGAATTTTTTGGTTCGACTCGCATACGAGGGTTCGTTCCGCGAGGTCTGCACTGCAATGCTGGCGACTGAAGGCGTTTACCTCGCATGGGGTGATCGACTCAGGGCTGATGGGGCAGACCCAGCGGCGAGCGGTTCGGAGTTAGGCGAGTTCTACCAGGGGTGGATTGATCTACATACGGAGGACGCCCTTGGTCCGATCGTCAGGTATCTGACCGACGTCATTGATGGTGCCTCAGAGAGTGAAGTTCAAAGATTGGAAGAGATTTTCGAACAGGCAATTAGATATGAGATTGCGTTCTGGGAGATGTCTTACCAGGGTGAATCATGGCCGTAATTAGCCCAACCGACATGCCGGTAGTCATGACCATTGCCGGAAGCGATTCTGGAGGTGGTGCTGGTATTCAGGCGGACCTGAAAGCGTTCGCTGCTCACGGTGTTCATGGAGCGTCATCGGTCACAGCGATCACCGCACAAAATACCCTCGGAGTCACGGCGGTTCAGGAAATCGACCTGGAAGTCATATCCGCTCAAATTGACGCTGTGGTCACTGATCTTGAACCGGTAGCTGTGAAAACTGGGATGCTTTCGTCGCCAGACATAGTCCGTCTTGTTGCCGATAAGGCGCGCCAGTACGAGTGGCGAACGCTGGTGGTGGATCCCGTGATGGTCGCTTCATCTGGCGCTCGATTGCTGAAAGACGAAGCGATCGAGACATATCGCTCCGAGCTTTTGCCTCTGGCAACTGTCACCACACCGAATCTTCCTGAAGCGACTGAGCTTTCGGGCATTGAAATATCGACAACATCCGAAGCGAAAGATGCAGCTCGTAAAATTCACGATCTTGGCGTTGATTTCGTGATTGTGAAGGGTGGCCACATGGAATCACTCGATGAATCTGGTGACTCCATGGACCTGCTGTTCGATGGTAGTTATTTCACAGAGTTCGGACTTCCCTGGTTGGACTCAACAAACAATCACGGGACAGGCTGCACTTTTGCATCGTCAATAACTGCACGACTTGCCAAGGGCGAGTCGATTGGTGACGCGTTCAAAGGCGCAAAAGAATTTGTTTGGAACGCCATGCGGACCGCACCGGATATCGGGCAGGGCAATGGGCCGCTAAACCACATGTGGCAATTCAACGCTAAGTAAGTACAACAGAGGATTTCAATACGAGCATGAGCGACACGAAAAGACTTTTCCTGACTGAGTCGGACGTAAACGGACTGCTGGATATGCAGCTGGCCCTAGACGCTCTCGATGAAGTGTTTCGCGCTCGATCAAATGGCGAAATATTTAACGAGCCTAGATACCGTTTACCCGTAGGAAAAGGCTCGTACAACTCTATGGCTGCGACATGGCCAAAGCGCGGACTGGCAGGGCACAAGTCGTATGTAGCCGGCGGCGGTGGAGTGAATTTCCATGTGATGCTTTACGGCACCAACGGCGAAGGACTCCTCGCGGTTATCGAGGCGGGACGTATGGGGCAGGTGCGTACCGGTGCCGCTTCTGGAATAGCCACCAAATACATGGCGCGTGAGGACTCGAAGTCGGTTGGCATCATCGGTTCGGGGTACCAGGCTGAAACTCAGCTGGAAGCCGTTTGTGCGGTTCGAGATATTTCCGAGGCGAAGGTTTTCTCAAGGACTCAGGCAAACCGCGAAAACTTCGCTGAGAAAATGTCTGATCGCCTTGGGATTGCGGTGGCGGCTGTTGATTCGAATGAAGCAGCTGCAGAAGGTACCGATGTGCTGATCGCCGTTACCAATTCCGTCGAGCCGGTTGTGACCGGAGGCATGGTCGAAGCTGGGATGCACATCAACGCAGCTGGCAACAACTCGTGGATGAAGCGCGAACTTGATACGGCTGCCGTTGTAAAAGCCGACCTTGTTGCCTGCGACGATATTGACCAGACCAAGAGCGAGTGCGGGGAACTGATGCGCGCAGCCGAGACTGGTCACTTCTCATGGGAAGCCATGGTTCGCCTTGACCGACTGGTTGCCGGATTACGTACGGCGCGCTACTCGGATGACGATGTCACGCTGTTCGAATCGCAAGGTGTTGCGTTCGAGGACCTTGCTGTGTGTGCAGGGCTCTACGAGCTGGCACTAGAGCAGGGCGTGGGTTCGGAGCTTCCCGTTTAGGAAGTTTCGATCCGGACGATTTCTGTCTGACGTTTACCAGTGATTTCTGGGCCGTCTTCACCTAGATAAACATCCATTTCTGAACGCACGCCGAACTCAGGCAGGTAAATCCCCGGTTCGATTGTCACTCCAATACCGTTTATGACGGTTCGGGTGTCTTTGGTCTCCCAGTTGTCGAGGTTCACACCGTTGGAGTGGACTTCGTAACCGAGGGAATGACCGAGTCTGTGAACGAAGTACTCTCCGTAACCGGCTTTGTCGATAACTTCGCGTGCCGCCTGATCTAATTCCCAACCGGCTGGATTATCACCACTCAGCACCCGGTCTTCGAGAAGCTGGAACGCAGCGTCTCGAGCCGATGTGACTGTCGAAAAGACCTTCTGCTGTTCACCAGTTGGCTCTTCGCCAAGCTTCGCTGTCCACGTGATGTCGGCAGAAATATTGCGTTGCCCTTCGTGCTCAGGTTTCTTGCGACCCCAAAGATCTATTAGAAGCCAACCTTCTCGTCTGATGATTGCTGATTCACCAGGCTTTGGATCGTAATGCGGGTCGGAAGAATGTTCATTGAAAGCGACCACTGGACCGTCATCGAATTCGAGTCCGGCGCGGTCGAATCTCCCACGAATGTGTTCAGCAATATCGTGCTCAGTAAGCGCCCAGCGGATATTTTCGCCGACGTACTTGAAAGTTTGTTTCACGATATTGTCGAGACCATCAACTGCGAAGAAATGGGACTGAAGCTGTTCAGGTGTCCATCGCTCTGTGGCGAACTGGATGACGTCGCCAGAGGAAACAATTTCAGGACCGAGCGATCGAATCAATTCGACCGTCCCCGCATCAACTCGTCCAACCCGAGGCAACTCGTAAAGTGGGGAGTATTCCATCGCCACTTTCGATGCTGAACCGACCATTTTGCTTAGCTGCTCGACCATTTGAAGGCGATTGGCGTAGCCGGTGACATTCGGTGACGTTTCAGGGAACCTGCCGGTGTCTACATCGTGAGCTAATAGTCGAGGTTTTCCACTGGACGGAATCCATAGCCAGACAGGTCGTGTGAGGTGGTCGACCCGGTAGCCGAGTGCTGACTCGAATACGGGGTTTGTGTAACGGTAGTCCCTGGTCAACCATCCGTCGATGCCAGAAGCCTGAAGATAGACCTGTGCATCGTGAATCGGGTTGCCAGACGGTGGTGAAACAAGAGCCAGGGAGAGTTCGGAAGAGTTCGCCATTCAGTGAATGTTAAAGATTGCAGTGAGCTAGCGTTGAGATTTAGCGAGGTCGGTGTACGTTTTTAGCGCTTCTTCATAGGCTTCGGGCGTGTTGATGTCGAGGCGCACGATCGCTGACTCAAACTGAATACGGTGGTGGTTGACGTCGGGTCGTCGGAATATCGCGCGAACTCCTTCGCCTTCCTCGGTTACTGACGCTAGTTCAGTGCGCAATGACTCGTCGAAAACGAGAGGGTGACCTCCGTGGCCATCAAAACCTGGTGAAGTAACCTCTGCCCCGAAGTCGGTGTGGGTTCGGAGAACCTTTTCGATAACCCATGCAGGTCTCGGTTGATCGACTGCAAGCAGCACTATGGAGTGAACTCCGTCAGGAACTTCCCAGATACCGGCCTTAACTGACGTAGTTTTGCCTTCTTTGTACCTCGGATTGTAGGCGCGAATGACTCCTTCACGGTCTTTGAGAAGCGGCGCCATTTCTGCGTCGTACGCACCCGTTACTACAACAACTTTGTCGCACCCACCCTGTAGCAACGAGTTCATCTGGTACTCAAGAAGGGTCGTGCCACGCCAGGGTAAGAGGGCCTTTGGCTTGCCCATACGAGTTGACTCGCCAGCTGCTAGCAGGATGCCAACGGCGTTGTAGTTCGCCATAGCTAGTCAGCGCCGATTACTTGAGCACCGTGAGTGCTCCTCGAAGCTTTCTCGTGCGCCTTATCGATAAGTCGCTGGTCAAGTTTCAACGTGCCACCGTGTCCACCCAGTCGGAAACCGACTATTTCAGCCATGATCGACAAGGCGATTTCCTCTGGTGTTCGTGCAGATATGTCGAGACCGATTGGAGACCTGACGCTTTGCACTTCTTCCATACTGAAGCCTTCAAGGAAGAGCTCTTCAAATATGAGGATTGTCTTTCGCTTTGAACCAAGCAGACCAACATAGCTGGCAGGAGTACGCATTGCTGCAGCCGTGGCGGAAGCATCGTGTCGGTGACCCCGCGTGGCTATAACAACAAACGAGTTTGTTCCGATTTTCAGATTGGAGAAAGATGAACCGTAGTCGCCAACTATCGTTTGGTCGGCTTCCGGGAACCGGTCAGGGTTCGAAAACTCTTCTCGGTCATCGATAACGATGATCTTGAAACCAAGCGTTTTAGCAATATTTGAGATCGCTTTCGAGACGTGACCACCACCGGCAAGAACCAGAGTTGGCGGTGTCGTGTACGCCTCAATAAAGAATTCTGCACCTGTATCGGTTGTGATGTAGCTGTTTTTGCCCATCGCCATCAGGTTTCGAGCTTCTTGCTGTGCCTGTTTGTCCAGTGCATCCGTACCCAGCGAGCCGAGTGTCGAGCCGTTTTCGCGAATCATGAGTTTGCTTCCGACTACCTGAGGAGAATCGGGTGCAGTTTTCATCAAGCTGGCCACCGCAACGGGCGCACCGCCATCATATGCGTCGAGGACTTCTTTGTTGATTGGATCGATTGTCGAGTCATCCCTGATCGGATCCAGCAGGAAGTACATGGTTCCGCCGCACACAAGTCCGTCTTGCGCCGCAAGGTCTTCGTTGAGCTCGTAGTCACGCATTTCAGCGTTTCCACCGCTCTTTAGAAGCTGCGAGGAAGCGAACCAAATATCGCCTTCGACACATCCACCACCAAGAGTTCCAACACCGGAACCATCGGCGCGCACGAGCAGTTTCGCACCAGGTTTTTGTGGTGTTGAACCTGAAGTTTTAACGACGGTCGCAATGATCATTTCGTTATGTGCCGAAAGCTCTTCGGATGCTGCCCGGAATACCTGTTCCATTTACGTGATGAAATCCTCTTGTTCTAGTTCATAAATTAGATGCCCAGAACGTGTTTCGAGATGCGAATTTTCGTGAGTTCAGATTAGCACACGGAACACGATTGCCTATGGAAACGAATCGACCGACTCGCTATTCCGAATCCGTCGACGATGTGTTCGTGTGCAGAAGCGATTAATGCGGGATTACGTCTCGGTCGCTTTCGTCACGGGGCGTCCTTGATGCTTTTTGGTTTGGACGCGTCAAATCATCCAGGCATGTGGGTATGTGACCAAACTCGATCGAGGAGTCGCACCAACGAGTTACGAATTAGCGAGGCGTTCGGCAGCGTCTTGAACTGACCTGACGATCTTGTCGTAGCCGGTGCAGCGGCAGAGATTTCCTGCGAGCTTGAGACGAATTTCGTTCTCAGTCGGCTTAGGATTCTCTTTCAGTAGCGCAGTGGTTGCAATCATGAATCCTGGAGTACAGAACCCGCACTGGAGACCTGAATTTTCAACGAACGCATCCTGAACCGGAGTCAGGTGGCCGTGATCGGCGAGTCCTTCAACCGTCGTGACTTCCCGCCCATTGATTTCAGGGGCAAGCACGAGGCAAGAGCAGGACGACTTCCCGTCAACCATCACTGCGCAAGCGCCACAGTTGCCGTTGGAACAGCCTTCTTTGGTGCCGGTCAGACCAAGATGGTCTCGGAGGGTTTCGAGGAGGGTCCAGGTCGAGTCGACCAGGATCTCGTGCTCAACTCCGTTCACTGTTGTTTTGATGTGTTTTTTGGTCATTGGTGTCTCTTGCTGCGTGAAATAAATGGCGGGATGTAGCGGAGGTTTAGCCGAGTCGCTCCAGGCAGATACCGAGCGTGCGGCGAGTAAGAACTCGGACCAGCTCTTTTCGATATTCGGCGGAACCTCGAACGTCGGTAATTGGAACTGCCGACTCGACTGCCAGATCAGCAGCTTTTGCGAATGTGTCTTCGTGTGCCGGGGAGCCTTCGAGGAAATCTTCAGCACCGTATGCACGGACAGGCGTTGGAGCAACAGAAGCCAGGGCAATTCGAGCCTTCGTGATGTTTCCTGATGCTTGATCGATTTCGATCAGAGATCCGACACCAGCAACAGCGATGTCCATTTCATTTCGTGGAATGAATCGCAAGTATGCGGATGCTGTATTTTCGTTGGTCGGTGGAAGGACAAGTTCTTTGAGAATTTCTCCCTTTTTAAGAACCGTTTGGCCGGGACCAGCGAAGAAATCGATTAGAGGGATTTCTCGTGAACCACCGGCGCTGGCAGTGTGTACCACGGCCTCGTGAATCAGGAGAGAAGGAATTGTGTCAGCGGACGGAGCTGCGTTGCAGACGTTCCCGCCGACTGAAGCTCGATTCTGGATATGAACAGATCCGACCAACTCGGTGGATTCTGCGAGGGCAGGGTAGCCACCCGTCTTTTCGACGTACTTGTGGACTTCGGTGCAGGAAACTGCCGAGCCAATGGTAAGTCCAGAACCATTCGATTCGATCTTGAGCAGCTCCGGAACACGTTTTGTGTCGACCACAAGATCGGCGTTACGTCTGTTGTTTTTCAGCTGGTCGATGATGTCGGTGCCACCCGAAAGAGGGCGTACCTCACCGGGTTTTGACAGTAACTCCAGTGCTTCAGCCAGTGAAGTTGGTGACTCGTAATCGAAATTAGGCATTCGTACTATTTGCTCCAGTGCATTCGTGAGCGTTCTATGTCGTTCGCTCTATCCGGCGGCGAGATTGTACGCCTCTATCCAACCTTGTACTCAGCGAGGGTGTCCCATTTTGGCTTTAGACCCAGGCCAGGCAGGTCTGGTGCGTAAACGTAGCCATCCTTGATAGTCAGTTCGTGTTCCCAAACCTTGCCGTGCATCGGGTTCACCGAGTCACGGTAGTACTCGAGAATCAGACCGTTCGGAATCGCTGCCACCAGGTGAATGTGAACTTCCTGCGCGCCGTGCGGTGCGATGTCGAGATCGTTAGCCTGAGCAAGCGCAGCAACCTTCATGAACTCGGTAAATCCACCGAGAATCAGGGCATCGGGCTGAAGAATGTCTACGGCGCGGACGTTGATCATGTCACGGAAGCCGTAGCGTGTGTATTCGTTCTCACCGGCAGCGACCGGTACTGAAGTGGCGCGAGTGATTTCTGCCTGCCCAAGGTAGTCATCTGGCTCAACCGGCTCTTCAAACCAGAACAGATCATACTTTTCTGCCTTGCGAGCGAACTCAATAGCTTCGTAGTGGCGGTAAGCGTTGTTGGCGTCGACCATAAGTCGAACATCTGGACCGATCGCTTCGCGGCAAACTCGGACGCGTTCAACGTCTTCGTTGATCGGTACAGCGCCAACCTTGATCTTCACGGCGCGGGCGCCAAGCTCGACGTTGTCTTCCATCTCCTTAGCGAGTTCTTTGAGGCCTTTACCTTCCTCGTAGTAGCCACCGGCAATGTAGGTGTCGACCTTGTTGGTGAACCCTCCGAGCATCTTGTAGAGAGGCATGTTCGCAACCTTGCCCTTGATGTCCCAGAGAGCAATGTCGATCCCGCCCAGAATGCGGGTTGAAATTCCTCGACGTCCGACGAGCTTGGGTCGCCACATGGCGTGCCAGAGAGCCTCGTTGTCGAGTGGGTCGTTGCCGATGAGACCCTTCTTGAAGTGCTCTACGAACGAATGGCCAACTTCTGGAGTTGCTTCGATTCCACCTGCCAGTCCGATTCCCTGGATGTCTGGATCATCGGTGTCGACGACGACGATGTTCAGAAGGTTGTGGGTGTAGGTGTAGAGACCGTTAGTGATCGGTACGGCTCGAGGCCACTTGAACATTTCGAGTCGGACATCTGTGATCTTCATTTAAGTGCTACTGCCTTTCGAGCCATCTGGCATAGTGCGGAAACTGGCGGGAGTGTAGCAGCGGTGCGTGACATTTCACGCGAGAACAAAGTGATGATTGACTGGAAAAGGGAATTTGCCTTGAAGAAGCTGTACCGGTTGCGGGAGAGAACTAATAGAATCGGTTGCTGTAACAGCGCTCGCCTCGGCTTGAGCGCTTTCGAGTGGGCCCGTAGCTCAGTTGGTTAGAGCAGTCGACTCATAATCGATTGGTCGCAGGTTCAAGTCCTGCCGGGCCCACCAGCTAACCGATTTCACGTGGATCGTGGAAATTCGCGCTGTAAGCAAAATTACCCGCCTTGGAACGCGAGTAACCGACCTGCTCAAAATCATCGACTGGAAAGAACTTATCGTCTCAGGCGTCAGATGGTTGCTGTATCGAACGATCCCGCATGAGACAGTCACAGATTTTGCGTCGCAATTACTCACGAGAATTTGCGTAGATGTCCGCTTTCGCTCCGCTGCAGCGTTCTCCAAGAGGCTTTTCGATCTTCAGCGATTTCTGATCGCGTTTAGGCGCGCTCGACCCACTATCCATGCTGACATACCAGTCATTAGTTCTAGGAATAGGGAAAAAAGACTCCACCAATGACTTATGAGATAGTCAAGCTTTTCCGTTTTCTCTGGTGTGGTCAGGGCAAGCAACCAACCTCCGCACGCGGTCAATGTTGTCGCCGTCAATAGCGTGATAGATAACCTCCGGTAGCCGGAATGCCGTAACTCAGTGTTTCTGCGGTTATTCTCGTTGAACCGCTTGAACTCGTCGAATTCAGCCTTTAGGTCTACAAGGTTTTCTTTGCTGGTCCTCTATCGAGCGCTTAGTTACTGTTCACCGAGAATTGTGCGCGTCTAAAAAGTGCGGTGTATCATCCCGCCGCATCGGCCCAAATCCACAATAACGCCGAGCGAGATAGCCACACCGTCCAGGGAGACGACCATGCGCACCAGGTCAGCGATTTTCTACGAAGCACAACAACCGATCAGTGTCGAAGATGTTGAGCTAGACGGTCCTAAGGCAGGAGAGGTGCTTGTCAGAGTCGTAGCCACAGGGGCATGCCACAGTGACTATCACGCGGTCGACGGGCACATCAAAAGCGCAACTGTTCCGATGGTTATGGGACACGAAGCCGCTGGAATTGTTGAGGAAGTGGGGCAGGGCGTTACGGCATTTGGTCCAGGAGACCACGTGGTGTTTGCAATTCGACCCATGTGCGGCAAATGTAAGTACTGCTCGACCAATCGGTGGAATCTTTGCAACGGGATTGTAAAAGAACCTGGGCTTATGGTCGACGGAACGAGTCGATTCAAAAAGCTCGATGGTTCGATGCTGTACCACAACCTCGCTACTTTCTCTCAGCACACGGTCGTGCCGGAATGGAACCTTGTGAAAGTTCAGGCCGACATTCCAATTCACAAGCTTGCTTCGATCGGGTGTGCAGTGGTCACCGGTGTTGGTGCGGTCGTGAATACCGCTCAGGTCAAAGAAGGATCGACTGTTGCAGTCTGGGGTTGCGGTGGAGTCGGATTGAACGTGATTCAGGGCGCGGCGATTGCTGGCGCTTCGAAGATTATTGCAGTCGATGTCGCTGACTCGAAGTTCCCATTTGCTAAGAAGTTTGGTGCAACTCATACCGTCGATGCCTCAAAGAACGATCCGGTTGAAGCGGTGATGGAACTGACCGAAGGTGGTGCTGATTACACGTTCGAGGTAATTGGTAAGCCTCCGACGCTGCGACAGGCTTATGACTCGACATGTCCCGGTGGAACCGCTTGTATGGTTGGAGTTCCACCAACCGGTGGCGAAGTGAGTATCCCGATGGGGCCACTTTTCCTTGATCGAAAGCTGATCGGTTCTTCAGCGGGTACGGGTAGTCCGCGTGTTGACTTCCCGTGGTTTATCGAGCTTTATCGACAGGGCCGCTTGAAGCTCGACGAGCTGCAGTCACGAGAACGCCCGCTCGATGAAATCAACGAGGCGTTCGAAGACATGTTGTCGGGTGAAGTAGTGCGAACAATTGTTCGCCCCTAGACAGCCACTGATCGGGTTTATGGTTTGAGTGGCGAGCTTGCATCCCTACGCGGGATTGGTCCAGTGACCATCGAGCGATTATCGATGGTCGGGATTGAAACAGTAGATCAACTTGAAAAGGTGGGCGCGGTAGGTGCTTATCTACTTCTAAAAGACGCTTTCCCGAACTGGGCTAGCTTGAATGATTTGTGGGGACTTCAATCTGCATTGATGGATATCGATTGGAGAGAGTTGCCTGAAGAGTTGAAGAATCAACTTCGGACGGAAGTCGAAAATTCTGGCTGAATCACCCACATTCGAATTGCTCAGAGTGCTACCGTGCCTCAAATCAGGAAAAACTTCTTCAATTCGATGGAGCGAGAATTGTGATTCACGAGTTTCGGATTTACGACATCAAGCCCGGGACGCTGGACCAGTACTACCAGAACACAGGTCCTCTAATCCCTGAACGTGTTGAATACTCCCCGCTTGTCGGATACTTCCACACTGAAGTCGGCCCCCTAAACCGCGTGCTTCACATTTGGGAGTACGAAGATCTGAACGAGCGGGCTGATGTACGCAACAAGGTGATCGAAAAGGGGATTTGGCCTCCGCCAAACAAGGGAATAGTCGAAAACCAGCAGGTTGATATTTTTCATCCGGCGCCGTTCATGCCTGAGCAACTCAGGGAACGGAACATCGGTCCTTTGTTCGAGTTGCGGTTGTACAAATACCCGGTTGGTGCGATTCCTAAAGTAGTCGCAGCCTGGGCGGAAAAAATCGAAGACCGAATGAGTCTTTGTCCTTCAGTTGGGGTTTGGTTCTCGGATATTGGTGGCGTAAATCAGTGGGCGCACATGTGGGCGTACGAAAGCTGGGAACACCGGGTTGAATCTCGAAAACAGTTCGCATCAATAGGCTGGCCGCCTGCATCTGGTGTTTCACCGGTGACCATGCAGAACATGCTTATGTTCGCAGCACCTTTCTCACCAATTCAGTAACTTACTGGAGGTAGTTGAACATGAGTACTTGCTTGTTTGATCTGACCGGTCGAGTTGCGATGGTGTCGGGCGCGGCATCTGGCATGGGCAAACAAATGGCGATCGGTTTTGCCGAAGCCGGGGCTAATGTTGCGCTTGCGGATTTAAATCTCTCAGGTGCGCAAGAAACGGCAGCAGAAATTGCTGCACTCGGTCGGCGGGCTGTACCTGTCGAGTGCAACGTGAGTGATGTTGACCAGGTTCGAGAGTTGTACCGAAGAATCGACAGTGAATTCGGACGAATCGATGTCGTCGGAAACGTCGCTGGAGAAGGGCACATGGGGCGACCAGAGGATTTACCGGTTGAAACCCTGAAGGAAGTTCTTCAAAACCTCGTTGTGGGGCGATTCACGTCTTGTCAGGAAGCGGGGCGACGGATGTTGGAGCAAGGTAAGGGTTCGATTATCAATTTCGGTTCGATTGGTGGCTGGAATTCACTCGGTCGGGGTCACACTCCGTACGGAATGGCCATGGGAGCTGGAATCCAAATGACGAGGGAACTTTCCACGGAGTGGGCAAGCCGTGGAGTTCGGGTCAACGCAATATTGCCCGCCCAGGTTTGGAACGATGGGTTGCGAGACCGAATCGCTTTAGTGCCTGAATTGGAAGACACGTTCAAAGGCGGAATCCCGATGGGTCGCCTAGGGGAACCAGAAGAAATTAAGGGTCCTGCGATATTTCTTGCGTCAGACGCATCGAGTTTTGTGACCGGGGCCATTTTGCCAATGGACGGTGGAAACCTTGCTCTGAACGCAGGTGGTACGTATCCGGGAAGCCCAAGGGCTTACGCCTAGAAATTGGAGAGTTAGTTCGTGACACGGATTTTGATCGCTGGCATTGCCCAGGAAATCTCGACATTCAACCCGAAACTGACTGAGTTCGAATTGTTCTCAATTCAACGGAACGATGAAGTTGAAGAAATGAATCGCGGAACAGGGACTGCTATTTCTGGCGCAATGGACGTATTTGACGACGCCAAAGACGTCGAATACTTCACCACTTACGGCGCGAAGGCGGTGAGCGCAGGACCTATGTCTGCGAAATGCTGGGACCAACTTTCGGCAGATTTTATGGACCACCTTCGACCGCACACGGGCAAAGTCGACGGTATTTACCTGGCGCTCCATGGATCTATGGGTGGCGAGTCTGAACTCGATCCAGAAGGTTGGGTCCTTGAACAGACCCGGCAGTTATTTGGTGACGACATTCCGATTGTTTTTTCGCTCGATCTACACGGTGTTCTGACCACCAAAATGATTGAGAATGGCAACGCGCTTACTGCGTACCACACATATCCACACGTTGATCTCTACGACACTGGGGAGCGTGCGGCCAAATTGTTGCTTCGTATTCTCGACGGAGCGAAACCGGTAACTGCACGTGTTCGCGTGCCAAC
>JAYQWG010000006.1:0-65680 GCA_038150225.1 Chloroflexota bacterium | reverse complement strand
GCTCTCTGGGATATAGCCGGAAAGCGCGCCGGAGAGCCTGTCTACAAACTGCTGGGGGGTAAAACGCGAGACAAGGTAAGGGTCTATCACGGTATATACGGCGATTCCCCGGACAAACTCGGCCAGCACGCCCTGGAGCTCATGGACGAAGGATATTCCGCCTTCAAAACTAGCCCCCTGCCCTCAAATTGGCGAGAGATTCCGTGGAGGCAGGCCGTACGTGAAGCAGAAAACCGTATGCGGGCGATTCGAGACGCCATTGGAGACAGTCCCGATCTCGCAGTTGACGTTCACGTTGCAATCAGAGAAACGGCGTTATCCCTCGAACTAGCGAAAGCCATTACCCCGTACCGGCTGATGTTTATTGAAGAGCCAGCACGAGCTGAGTTCATCGAATCAAGCGCTGAACTCCGAAAGCAATTTAGAGTCGCTCTTGCCACAGGTGAGAATCTTTACGGCTTACACCGCTACACAGAACTCCTCAACGCAGATGCCGTAGACATCATCCAGCCGGACATGCTCTGTTGCGGGGGGCTTCTCGAGGCAAAAAAGATCGCTGCCGTTGCCGAAGCACACTACGTGACAGTCGCACCTCACAACCCCCTTGGCTTGCTCTCGACGGCAGCGGGAGTTCACCACGCAGCTTCAATAAACAATTTCTCAATTCTCGAATGGCACGGTGATCACAAAAAGAATAAGGCTGAATTCATCAACGAATCGTGGGTTCCTGTGGACGGTTATTTCGAACTGCCCTCAACTCCGGGAATCGGGATGAGCTTGAACCACGAAGTGATCGCAGCAAACCCTCCTAAGCACTGGGATAGCGGTTTCGCCGCGTACCCAGATGGTTCTCCAGGCTTCCTCTAAGCCCTCCCCAACTCAGCAATATCACCTCAATCCGAATTCAGAATCATGAAAATCACAGGTATAGAAACGTTCCTATCAACCGATAAAAACGGGAGCAATCTCGTTTATATCCGGACTAACACTGACTCTGGAATTTACGGAGTTGGTGAGGTCTATCACGTTGGCCCAGACATGGCGTCTTCCGCGTGGGTCGAGTACTTCGGCGAGCAGTTAATCGGTCAAGATCCCACGGAAATCGAGCGCAACTGGGCACTTTGCTACCAGGGAGCACGTTTTCCTATCGGTTCGTCGGGTCTTGCAGCGCTCTCAGCGATCGACCAATCACTGTGGGACATCACCGGGAAAGCTCTAGATAAACCGGTTTACGAACTCATGGGCGGAAGGGTTCGAGACAAGATCAGGGCATATTTCGATATCCACGGCTCAACTCCGAAAGAACTCGCTGAAGACGCGCTCAAACACGTTGACCAGGGGTACACAGCCTTGAAGACAAGCCCCATGTCACCGAATTGGCGTGACATGCGGTGGAACGACGTTCTGAAAGATGCCAACGAGCGCTTCAAAGCTGTGCGGCAAGCGGTTGGTGATGACATTGACGTTGGTTTTGATGCCCACGCCGCGATTTGGGAGCCAATTCGTGTACTGGAACTAACTGATGTCCTGATGGAGTTCAATCCGTGGTTCATGGAAGAACCGATCAGGATGGAAAATCGGCACGAGATGGGACTCCTGCGCGAGAAGATGCCGTGTGCACTCGCGACCGGAGAATGCCTCTACACCAAATTCGAGCTGTGGGAACTCGTTCGTGAAGGTGGGGTGGACATCCTGCAGCCAGAGGTATGTATCGTCGGTGGCCTGACAGAGATGCGAAAAATCGCGTTCATGGCAGAAGCACACGATCTCGTCGTAGCTCCGCATAACCCGATGGGCCCCTTAGCAACGGTCGCAAATTTGCACTTTGACGCTGCGAATTCGAACTTCCTGGTCCAGGAGTCACGAATTCTGAAACCGGCGGAGATCGCATCCGTTACGAACGTGATCCAACCTGTCGACGGATACTATCCGCTTCCAGAAGGTCCAGGACTTGGCATCGACATCACGGTTGATGAACTGGAAAAGCACCCGTTCCGAGGATCATGGCATCGGGGCGACAAGGTCAATCCCGACAACTCGATCGCATACATTTAGCTAGCTAGCGTGCGTGAATAGTCCCAAGTTTTACGCTGAAAGCTCTAATCAGAGCCAGCAGCACCAACAGTACTTGCCCAAGCCCCCATTGCCATCAAACCGCCGTCTACGTTGTAATACGAGCCAGTAATGAACGATGCTTTGTCGCTTGCCAAGAACAAAACCATGTTCGCGATATCTTCAGCCTGACCAATTCTTCCGATTGGGTGTGCCTGAGCGGTACTGATCAGTTCTTCTTCGAGATTTCCGCTCGTGCCTTCAATTGCATTGCGAACCATTGGCGTGTCGATAGCACCAGGGTTCACGCAGACCACTCGAATGTTGTCCGGGGCGAAATCCAAAGACATTTGCCGCATGAGCGATAGGTCGCCACCTTTACTGGCAGCGTACGCAGAAACTCCTTGCATCGACTGAAGTCCTTGAACGCTAGCGGACGAGATGATCACTCCCCCACCTGCTTTGCGCATGTGAGGAATCGAGTACTTTGCCATCAAAAAGCGGCTCTTTAAGTTCACGTTGATGATCTTGTCCCAGGTTTCTTCCGGCAACTCGACTGCATCGACGTAGGAGTCAGGTGGTTGAATTCCGACATTGTTGAACAACACATTCACCGTGCCGTACGCCTCAACAGCCGCATCAACCGTTGATCGGCACCCGTCTGATGTACCCGCGTCTGCGTGAACAAACTGCGCTGTGCCGCCGTCTGACGTGATTCGATCGACCATCGCATCACCCGCCGTCTCGTTCCAGTCGAGGATCGTGACGCTAGCACCCTCTCGTGCAAATGCCTCCGATGCCGCTCCACCAATTCCGAGCGCGCCGCCGGTGACTATCACTGATTTACCGTCAAAATCACCCATTTGTGTTCTCCGTGAACAAGCCGCTGGTTTAGCGGGGTTTCATACTGAATTCAATCGCCGACAATGTATCACCACAGAACCTTCGACGATGATCGAATCTCTACGCATCCCTACCGCATCGAATTCCCGTTGTCTGAAACCAACGAAACCGACCACTATTGAGCAAACTTCGAAAAACCACGCCACTCATAGCGCTTGCGGCTTTATTCGCACTTCTCACTGCCTGCACTACTCAGGATCGCCCAGGAAATGGAGATTTCGAGTTCCGACCATACAGTTCCACAGCTGCGACCGCTGTTGGTGGCAAAGCTGTCATGTTTGATGAGTTAGATGCACTCGAAGATAGACCTATAGTGCTGAATTTCTGGGCCGGAAACTGTCCACCTTGTCGCGCAGAGATGCCCGCGTTCGAACAAACATGGCGTAAATACAGCGACGAAGTGCTATTCCTCGGCGTAGACGTTGGACCGTACGTGGGTCTTGGCAGCTATGAGTCGGGTCGCAACCTCATTGAAGAACTCGGGATCACGTACCCGACGGGAAACACCCCTACTCGCCAGGTGGTGACGGATTGGGAATTGCGGAGTATGCCCTCAACCTTCTTCCTGAACTCAGATGGTTCGGTTCACGACATCACGATCGGCGCAATATCCGCGTCGAGAGTCGACGCGAAGGTTCAAGAACTCATCGCAGCAAACGGTGGATAAGTAGGCACCTTCGCTCGCTGGGCGGTGGTACGATGCCGCAGTTCTTAACTACCTAGACTGCGGCACGAATTGAAAAACGACGAAGCGGCATCATCCGCACCTACTGAACCAACATCCCCAGCGACTCAAACTGAAAATGTAACGAGAGGCCCTCTGAAACCTTGGGCTTCGATGTTCTTCCGTGATTACGTCCTATTGTGGTTCGGCGGCATCAGCATGCTGGTGGCAATGCAACTGAGGTTGTTTGCTAGTTCCCAGTGGCTGTACGACGAAACGGGCTCCGCAGTCCAGCTCGGAATTCTCGGGGCAATCCAGTTCATTCAAATGCCAGTTGTTGTGTATGGCGGACTACTTGCCGACATCATCAACCGAAAGAAGTTGATGGTGTTCACTCAGTCAGTGTCGTTCATCACACTGCTGCTACTCACAGTTGCGGCAGCCACCGACACATTGGCTCCCTGGATGATTTTTGCGGTCACGGGTGCTACCGGAATCGTGAACATGCTGGGCAACTCAGCTCGACCAGCGATGTTGCCGAGAGTTGTGCCTCGCTCTCACTTAACAAACGCAGTGACGATGCAGACAGCATCCTTCCAGGTCGGGCAAATCGTCGCGCCGTTAATCTTTGGTGCACTATTTGTATGGTTCGGAGTCACCGTTACGTTCGCAGCTGCAACGGTTTTAGCCGCGATCAGCATGATTGCTCCCGCTCTGATCAGTGCCAGTGGTGAACCAGATCCAGACACAGCAGCGCAAAGCAAGGTAGAAGCCATTCGCGAAGGCGCGCGTTATGTGTTTGGGCACCCAATACTTCCAGGTTTGTATTTGCTGGATATCGGGGTAACTATCGTTAGCTTCTACCGAATGTTGTTCCCGTTGTTCGCCGATGGCCTCTACGGGATGGGTGCTGATGGAACTGCCTTGCTCGGTTCATTCAATGCTGCGGGTGGGGTTGCTGGATCTATGCTTGTGTTCTTCACTGAACGGATCAAGCACAAGGGTCGAATCGTTCTAGCCGCGACGATGGTCTATGCAGTTGGGTTGATTGCGTTCGGACTAAATCCGATCTTCTGGGTTGGCTTATTAATAGTCGCTTTGTTAGGCGCAACTGATTCGGTCGGAATGACCATGAGACAAGCGATGGTCCAGCTAACTACTCCTGACAGGCTAATCGGGCGAGCATCGAGTGCTCACTCGTTCGCAGCAATGGGAGCAAACAACATTGGGCAAATGGAAGTTGCGTTTTTCGCAGCGGCAATTGGTGCAGGGGCAACCATGGTCGTCGGCGGATTCATTTCTATCGGCGTTGTGATCGCCGTTGCGATATTCATGCCAGGTGTCCGTAGGTACGAGTACCAGGAATTGCCTTCTGGTGCTGCTGTTGACGAAGACCTGAGGTCACTCAAATAAAAATCACTAACGTCAAAACCTTCATCGTCGATGGTGTTTTCAGACCGTGGACGTTCGTAAAGATCGAAACAGACTCCGACATTGTTGGTTGGGGTGATTGCACAGAGTGGCAGGCCGCCTATTCAGTTGCAGGCACAGTCAAACAACTCGGTGAAATCATGATCGGTCGAGATCCCATGGCATCTGAATCTGCATGGTGGGAGATGGCTTCATTCATGGTCCGCCAACGCGGTGGAATCGCCTACAAAGCTATGTCCGGGATCGATTCGGCTTTGTGGGACATTCGCGGAAAGGCACTCGGCGTCCCAGTTTGGCAGTTGCTCGGCGGCAAGATGCGCGATGAGTTGCAACTGTACTGGTCGCACTGTGGCTCAGATCGGCGTGGCTATCACGAGCAGTTGCAAACTCCAGATTTGAGAACACTTGATGACATCAAGGCGCTTTCTAACGAAGTTCTGGATCAGCGTTTCAAAGCGATCAAGACAAACATCTTGAATATCGACGGACTACCACGTGGTCCTCGAGGAAAAAACGGTGTCGGGAACTCCGGTCAAATAACTCCAGAGCAACTGGATAACGCTGTTGGTGTAGTCAGCACATTCAGAGAGGCACTGGGACCAAATATCGGAATAGCTATCGATACTGCGCTTGGCTTCCGACTCGGAGGCGCAATCAAACTGGCGCGAGCCCTTGAGCCGTTCAATATGATGTGGCTTGAAACAGAAACGTGGGACCCGGGTTCACTCAAAACCGTTCGTGAGGCCACCTCAACAACTATTTGCCACGGCGAAAGCTTGATGGGTCCGGAAGAGTACAGACCATTCTTTGAATCTCACGCCCAGGATATTGTGATGCCCGACTTCGCTTGGAACGGCGTGACCATGGGTAAGAAAATTTGTGACTACGCCCATGTCTACGACGTTGCTATCGCACCTCACAATTGCCACAGCCCAATGAACACACTAGTTTCGGCAAACATTTGTGCAGTGATCCCAAACTTCATGACCCTGGAGTTCATCAACGACGACGCTCCATGGCGCGACGACATAATGACGCATCCGCTTGAAATCGAGAATGGACAGCTGAAAGTCCATGACCGCCCGGGGCTGGGGTCCGATTTGATCGAATCGGAGCTCGAAAAACACCCATGGACCGGTGGTAACAACTGGTAACTCCCCGGAATGCGAATACCCGTTTTCCAGATCGACGCGTTCACGGATAAACCGTTTAGCGGCAATCCGGCGGCGGTGTGCCCTTTGGATGAATGGCTCACCGAGGAGCAAATGCTGCAAATTGCCGGGGAAATGAACTTATCGGAGACAGCTTTCTTTGTTAAACGTCGTGACGGGGACTTCGACCTGCGGTGGTTTACTCCGACAGTAGAGGTAGAGCTTTGTGGTCATGCGACTCTCGCGTCCACATTCGTAATCACCGAATTACTTGAACCAGATAGAGACCAAGTTGGATTTCACACAAGAAGCGGATACCTAACTGCTTCAAAAGACGGCGATTTAGTTACCCTCGATTTTCCAATCAACAATCCGGCGCAAATTACCGACGCGGGGTTGATTGAGAAAGTTACTGCGGCGTTGGGCGAACGCCCTTCTGAAGTCTGGTCAGCAAATACGACGATAGCCGTGTACGGAAACGAGGAACAGGTAAGGAATCTCAAGCCCGACTTCAGAGCCGTAGCCTCACTTCCAGAACCATGGGTGGCAGCAACAGCTCCAGGTTCAGATACTAATATCGACTTCATCAGCAGGTTTTTTGTGCCTACGGCCGGAATAAACGAAGACCCCGTCACGGGGTCATCTCATACGATACTTGCTCCATATTGGGCGTCCAAACTTGGCAAGACTGAGTTCACAGCGCGGCAAATATCTCAACGTGGTGGCACACTTAAATGCGAAGTGCGTGGGGACCGAGTTCTCATTTCTGGCAACGCGGTCCAAATTCTCGAGGGCGTAATAACGCTCCCCTGACAATCAGGCACCCTGCTTCTTTCTCGTTACGATCAAGCAAAAGAGGTCCTGTTGCATTCTTAGTTCCTCGAACAACTCAATGATGGCGTGATCCTTGCCGACGGCGGGATGGGGTCGCATATTTTCCAACTAACAGGCCGGCTCGCTTCACCTGAGTATCCGTTTGAAGCTCTGAACCTCGCGAACCCTGACATGATCGAGGGAATTCACCTTGTGAGCCTAGCGTCTGGAGCGAGGGTTCTTACTGCAAACACGTTTGCAGCGAACGAACTGGAGTTGCTGGCATCTGGTAACGCTGAAAACACCCGTTCAATAAACCTAGCCGCAGCGGAGATCGCCCGCGGAGCTATCAGTACTCATCGCCAGCAGTTTCCAAATACGGAAACTGTGTTCGTTGTTGGATCTATCGGTCCCGGTGGAGTAACCGTCGACAACTACCGTAGGCAGATAGAGGCGTTGATAGCGGCCGGAGTCGACGCGTTGCTCCTTGAGACTTTCACAGACGTCGAGCTAGCCCTGAGCCTATCCCGCTTCTAGGTTTCAGAAGTTTCGTACTCAACGACTACTTGGTGCCAAGTGATTTTTTACACGGTTTCGTAACTATTTGAATTTGAGTTGTTGACAAAAAGAAAGAAGGCCGCCGCAAATAGCGACAGCCTTCTTCTAGTTCTTCGACTCGTTGTTGGAGTTAGCTCCAAACTCGGTCGTGTGCATCGAGGTCATCCCACTCAGAGGTGTCCTCAAATGCACCAGTTGGGTACACAGCGTGGCGCTTTGCACTCGCCTCAGCAAGATGTTCTTTGATTGCCTCTTCGTTCAGTTCAAGTCCAAGACCAGGTGCATCAGTCACGGTTACGTAACCGTCCTTGATCATCGGTCCGTCTTGACCTTGAAGTTCAACAAGATCATCCCACCAAGGGTTGTCTACAGAGTGCATTTCGAGGGCAATGAAGTTCTCCATTGCCATGGCTGAATGTGCGTTAGCCATGGCAACCACAGGCGACCCCGCCTGGTGAAGCGCAACACCGATACCAGCGTCTCGGCAGTAGTCTGCGATTCGCTTGGTCTCAATAATTCCACCAGAAGTAGCAAGGTCAGGGTGGGCAACCGAGATTGCTCGAGCCTCAACGAGCGGCTCGAATCCTTCTTTGAGGTAAATGTCCTCACCTGTGCACACCGGGGTGTCCACACCCTCTTTGAGCATCTTCCACTGGTCAACAAACTGCCATGGAATCATGTCCTCGTACCAGGCGAGCGTGAACTTATCGAGTGCCTTACCGATTCGGATGGCGTTCTCGACACCCATGTGACCGAAGTGGTCAGATGCCAGAGGAATTTCGTACCCGATGATTGACCGTACGGTTTCAACGTACTCGACCATCTTGGAGATTCCGTAGTCAGACACCTGGATACCCGTGAATGGGTGCATCAAAGTTGCCGACTCTGCGATTTCCTTTTTGTTAATCACACCGTTTTCGAATTCCGAAGCAATCCAGAGACCAATGTCCATCTTGAGGAACTCAAAACCACGATCCATGCGACCTTTGAGCGCCTTGCCCATTTCTTCCGGGTCTTTTAGTGATGGAGTGTCTGAGTAGACCTTGACCTTGTCGCGGTACTTTCCACCGGCAAACATGTATGCAGGAACGCCGTACGCCTTACCAGCGAGGTCACAGAGTGCCATTTCGACACCACAAACACCACCACCGAGTCGACCGTGACCACCAAACTGCTTGATCTTCTGGAAGAGTCGGTCGATGTCACATGGGTTCTCACCGAGGAGTCGGCTCTTGAGCATCAGCGCGTAACGAGCGGAAGCACCGTCACGTACTTCACCGATCCCCACCAGTCCCTGGTTCGTCTCCAGCTTGATGATCGGCCATCGCCATCCACCGCCACCAACGACAGCGATACGCATGTCGGTGATCCTCAAATCGGAAGGACTAGACGAAGTCTTAACCTGATCAAGTGCACTTGAATTCTGATCTGCCATGATTTCCTGTTCTAACTAACTACTTTCTTCAAACTTGGAGAACTAAGAAAGCCGATTCGCTTTCCATTCTTCAAAATCTTTGTTCATTTCATCGGAGAATTCGCGGTCAACCTCGCCAGGAGTGTAGACACCTTCACGAATTCGCTGTTGACCAAACTCGTCCTTGAGTCTGATGTTCTCCGAGCGCTCAACAACTTCTTGCGCGAGGTGAGGCGGGATAAAGATCACGCCTGAACTGGTACCGAGTACAACGTCACCCGGGACGCACGTCGCTTCTCCGATGCGAGTGATGCCGTTGATCTCTGGCATGCTCACATCGAGGATTGCGCTCGGATCGATACCTCTCACAAAGGCATTGAACTCGTCCATCTGGAGAATTCTTTGCGTGTCTCGAATACCACCATCGATAACCATGCCGGTGCCGGAACGGGATTTAATCGCTGTTGCCAGGTTGTCGCCGGCAAACGTTCCGTTATAAACCTTGCCGAACAAATCAACCACGATTAGATCTTTTTGTTCCAGCTCGTCGATCACCCAGGAGTTTTGAAAGCCAACGCGACCATCCGCTTCTCCCTGTTTATCGATTGAGTCGTGCACATCGGGTCGGCGGGGAACCCATCGGCAAGTCACAGCCCTGCCGACGATGACTCGGTCTGGATGAAGGTTCATCCAATCGCCTGCGAACTGCCAGTGGTAACCGTTCCGTTTGCATGTCCCCCATGCTTCTTCGGTAGTTACCAATTTCATTCGTTCCAGAATGTCGTCTGGAACCAAAGGACGGCCGTTCGCATCTCGCTCACCATCCCACTCACGTGTGACGGCACGAATCATCTCGGGGTTAGTTAACTTCATGGGTTCTCCTACCGGACACAATGCCCAGCAACAAAATTTCGCGACGGATAAAGATACACCTAGATCTGCGGTGCGGGAGTCCCATCCGAGTTCATGATGCCTGCTTCGATGAGCGCATCTTTGAGCTCTGACAACTGAGCGTCACTGAGTGGCAAGTTTGGTCGTCTTGGCACTGTACCCTCATACCCCATCAGATTGAGTCCGGCTTTCTGTACGCCTACGCCCCAAGACATGCCCAGGAAGTCGATATGGTTGATCCGCTCTTGCATCTCGCGGGCCTCAGCGTACCGACCATCCAGGCACGCCTGAATGATGTCTCTGGCAATGTGCGGACCCCAGTTTCCGAATAAGAGACAGGCTCCAACGGCACCGATCATGCCCCCTGGCATCAGGAGTGTTCCATTACACGTCCAGAACTTCACCTTATCGTCTACGAACGCCGGCATCCGGCACTCATAGCGGTAGTTGAGCGACATGATGTACGCAAAGACGTTGTTCATTGAGGTGATGTCGCGTAGTTCATCAGGAGTTACATCGACACTCATCGCCGTTTTGGGTTGGTGGATAACAACGACTGGCACCGGACTGCCTTCAGTCACCTGTTCGAAATAGTCCTGAATAGGTGCAGTGTTACCTCGTCCTGTGGCCGGAGGAATGCGTACACGAACCATATCTGCACCAGCTTCGGCGTACAGGTTCGAGAGCCTGACCGCTTCCGTTGGAGAGAGTGCATCAATACCGGCGATCACGAAACGCCTACCAGCGTGCGCTTCAACAACTGTCTTGATGGCTGAAACCTTTTCTGGTTCCCCCATGTGGAATTCTTCACCGCCATAGCTACCCACGACAAAGCCAGAGAGCGCTGTGCTGCTGAACTTATCTACATTTCTAGCCAGCGCATCAAGATCTAGTGATTCATCTGCACGAAACGGCATATTTGTAGGGGCAACGATTATCGGATCACTGGAAGGTACGGGCATCTCAAACTCAGTTCAATAAACGGGTTGATCAATAAAGCGGTGTTGATATTACGCCGAGTTGCGATGAACATGGCTGTGTTTGATATGTATTTTTGAACGTCACTCACATCTGAATCGTGCTGACCTGGCAATGAACCTAACGTGAGTGAAATTCCTAGTCGGAAATCTTCGTGACGGTCAGGGTGCCGTCTTCACGTTCTGAGTATTCGATGGTGACGGTCTCGCCCAGGAATTTGTGTTCGTTGAGATGTGAAGGTGTGAACCCAGTAAATGTTCCCTGTCCTTCGAATGTCCAGAGTTCACCATCTTCATCTCTGACTACCAGGGATGAAAATGTCGTCAGCCCATTAGACTCAACCTCAACTAAGTGCCCTGTGACTGAAGGATCACGAAGTGCGATCTGTGTGATCGCAAAACCAATCAGCACCAGACCCGCCGTAACCACAAGTATCGATAACCAACGCATTAGGGAATGCTACCTGTTGTGATCCCAAATGAGATTCTTACGGAGTGAATAATTGACCGTTTACCCCGCTCAACGACCACAGAAGAAGCCCTGTGTCAGGGATAATTTCAAATCGTTGTAAGCTTGCTTGAATTATCAGCTTGTCTCAACGGCTAGCCAATGCAGAATCGATTGACGACAAAACCCGGTGACCGAGTAGTAAGGCGTCCGCGCCAGGCGGAAATGTCACCGATTCGCGCGCATGTCGAGCGACGAGAGGTATCGGTTCGTGGCCCAACATCCCCGATGCTGCTCGTTTACAGCTTTTTTGCAGTGGCCTTAGTTGGGGCACTTCTGCTGTCACTCCCGGTTGCAAACACTGAAGGTGAGTTCCTCTCGCCTGTAACAACCTGGTTTACCTCTGTTTCCGCCATGACCGGAACTGGACTGGTCGTTGTTGACACTCGCGAAGCTTGGACTGCATTTGGCGAAGCAGTTCTGGCTGTTCTGATTTTTATTGGTGGTCTGGGATTCATGACCGGAGCAGCGTTTCTGCTGTTTATCACGGGTCGAAGATCTAGCCTGGAAGGACGATTGGTCGTTGGGGCCGGACTAGACGACAATCGACTGGGAACGATAGCGTCGCTTGCGCGCAATATCATCCTGATGGCGATCGTCGTTCAGATTATCGGTGCGGTACTGATATTCATCCGTTGGTACGTGATCGCTCCAATCTGGCCTGGAATGTCTCTCGGTGAAGGGATTTGGCAGAGCGTTTTTACCGCTATTTCTGCGTTCAACAATGCCGGGTTCGAAATCCTACCGAACGAACTGATGGGTGGCGACAGCCTTATCGGGTTGAGTCGAGACATTCCTTCTCTCCTCATCATCGGTTTTATGATCCTTCTCGGTTCCAGTAGTTATGCCGTGCTCGCTAACGTGGTCGTGCTACGCCAGTGGAGACGCTCTGCACTGCTTTCCCGACGTACGTTGATCGCGGTAGGTGTGATGGCAGCAATCGGTCTCGGCGTTCTGGAAGTGATGGTCGGGTTTACCCGGGATATCCAGTCTCTCAAGATCGTTGGAATATTTTTCCTTGTAGGTTCTGTTAGTTACGCTGCTCTCGCTTACTTCATTCGAATCCGACGCTGGCGTGATCTCACTCTCGATACCAAACTCGTGTTGGTCGGAATCGCTGTAATGCTGACAATCGGTTTCGCAAGCTTTCTGGCGCTCGAATGGAACAACGACGCAACTATCGGGAATGAATCAGTTCGAAGCAAGCTGACGCAAGGTGCGTTCCACACGGTGAACAGAACCTCTGGTTTTTCTACCGTCAAATACAGTGATTTGCACACGGCGAACATCAGCATTTCAGAAGGCCTGATGTTCGTAGGGGGCGCGAGTGCATCAACGGCCGGTGGCATCAAGGTCAGCACGTTCATGGTTGTGTTGATCGCCTCAATCGCCATATTTAGCGGTCGTAACAGGACCACCGTATTTGGCCGGGAAATCCCTAGACCCAACGTTCAACGCGCAATGGCGGTTGGTGCGACGGCGTCGGCGGCAGTATTGGCCCTTATTGTGGCGCTTTTCGCAGTACAACCTGATCTGGATTTCAAAACAGGGATGTTTGAAATGATCTCTGCATTTGGAACAGTTGGTTGGTCAGCTGGCGCAACTCCAGATTTGAACGCTCCGGCCAGGTTTATTGTCTCGATCGCGATGTTTACCGGACGTTTTGGACCGATCACCCTTGCTTTGTTCATGGCAAGCCGTGAACGCCCGGATTCAATCAGGTACGCCAGTGAGCGAATTCGCATCGGTTAAACAAAAAGGGAGTGCAATTTGCGCACTCCCAATTGATTAGAAACTACCTGGTTCTTACCACTGCACAAACATTGGCATCACTACGTGGGTGTAGTTCTCATGTTTGGGAGATCGGAAGACACCTGGGCTCGATGGTGTAGTGGTTTCCAGCTTCACATCATCACCTTCGATCACGTTTAGAACGTCGGAGAGGAACTTGCTGTTGAATGCGATCTTAGTTTCGTCGCCCTCGACTGAAGCTTCCACTTCGTTCTCATTGGCCCCAACTTCCTCAGCACGAGCGATAACCTTCACAGCTCCCGCAGCGTCTGCTTCTCCAGGATTGATCATGATCCTGATGATGCCGCTTCCATCGCGAGCGAAGATAGATGCCGCCCTGGTGGCCTGTGACATCTGGCTAAGATCGATTGATGCCCTGGTAGACCAGCTGGTTGGTATAAGTTTCTCGTAGTCAGGGAACGTGCCTTGCACCAGAGATGTGACAATCTCAGAAGAATCGAGGCGGAACTTGGCTGAACGATCATTGCTGTCAGTCGAGAGTGAAATGGTTGAACTCCCGTCCCCGAGCAATCTCTCCACTTCAGCAAGCGTTTTAGCTGGCACGATAATTCCAATCTCGCCATCAATTGCTTCGGCAAGTTCGCCGGTCTCTACGGCAAGTCGGAATCCGTCAGCAGCAGCGACGATGAATGACTTTTCTTTCAGCTCGATTTTCACGCCAGTTAGTACCGGACGAGAATCATCGGTTGCGGCAGCGAAAACTACCCGTTCCAGCGCACCTTTGAAGGCATCTGCCGGGATAGCGACTGAGACACCCCCTGAAACTTCAGGGATCGGAGGGAACTCTTCTGCCGGTATGCCCGAAATGTCTCCATTGAACTTGCCACTGGAGACTTTAACGCCCGCAGATTCGGGTTGGAAATCAATTGTTACAGTCTCACCTGGCAGCGAGTTGACGAAGTCAGTCAACATTCGTGCCGGAACTGTGATCGAACCTTCACCTTCGATTTGAGCACCAATCCAGGTGCTTATTGAGATCTCAGTATTGGTTGCAGTGAGTTTGAGCTGACCGTTATCTCCTTCGAGAAGGACGTTCTGCGTAACAGGAAGAGTCGCTCTACTCGCTACTGCGCGACTCACATTGGCAAGACCTCTGCTTAGATTCTCTCGAAGGCAAGTAACCTGCATGCGTTTCCTCTACGTGCTCAAGGGCGAATGACCGAACAGGCGCGACGTGTGTGCGCGCTCTACAACCGCAAAATGGAGGTGGAAGTATATGGACGACCACAAGGTCTGGTCAATTAACGGCGGCGTGCGTTCGGGTTGATTGAGCAAGATAGAGCGTTGGAGCAGACTTTGAGTGGGTGATCTACCTGTACCATTCAATTCCTCACGATTCATCCTGGGCGTACATGACTGAACTTGACATTCAAACAACACTCCAACGAGTTGCGACTGGCGAAATCAGTCCAGATGAGGCAGTTCGGATTCTTCAATTAGTTTCTGATGCCGGTCACACTGATCAGCGACAAGATCCTGCTGGTCTAGATTTCGCCACACTGGACCACAAACGCGGTGAAAGAGTTGGATTCCCTGAAGTTGTATACGGGCTAAGTAAAACTCCAAAACAGACTGCTGAAATCGCTGCCAGGATTTTCGATGAAAATCAGGTAGTGCTGGTGACGAAATCTTCAGAAGAAGCGTTCGAACTTGTGAATCAATCCGTTCCCACCGCTGTTTGGGATGAATCGAGCAGAGCCATTTGGGCTGACGAGCGTCCTCAAAAATCGTTACTCACAGGTGTCACAGTCGTAGCAGCCGGTACGTCAGATCTTCCAATTGCGAAAGAAGCCGTACTTACTGCGACTCTGATGGGTTGTGAGGTGAAACTCATCACTGATGTGGGAGTCGCGGGACTTCACCGCCTTTCCAGTCGGATTGATGATTTGACCGACTCACGTGTACTCGTCGTAGTTGCAGGAATGGAAGGCGCCCTGCCAAGTGTAGTGGGCGGACTCGTAAAAGCGCCGGTCATAGCCCTTCCAACCTCTGTTGGCTACGGGACAAGCATGGGTGGTGTCACTGCCCTGCTCGCCATGCTGAACTCATGTGCACCGGGAGTATCAGTAGTAAACATCGACAACGGTTTCGGTGCCGGATACCAGGCTGCATCCATAGTGGGAGCAACTTGGGCGTAATTTTCAGCAATTAAAAAGGTCGCACCGCCATTAGCAGCGCGACCTTTCGATTTCTGAGAACGATCCCTAGTTCAACGTCTTCAAGTACGCGATGAGGTTCTGGATGTCATCGTCACTGAGGTAATCGAAGCTAGGCATTACTGGTGGGAAACCGTCCACGACGTACGCACCTGGTTGGCGAATTGACTCTTCGAGGTAGGCTTCCGCATCAAGTGATGTTCGAGAGCTGGCTCGCTCGAATACTCCACCAAGACCAGGTCCAACGACTTTCGCGTCAGTTGTCGAATGGCAGCTGCTGCAGCTGACGAACAGGCTCTCACCTGCTGCTGCGTCACCGTCTTCTGATGGCGCTTCAGCGGCTGCAGTTGGAAGTTCCTGGACTTCACGCTCTACTGCATCTGCTGCAGTTGGGTGAAACTCGATCGGCTCTTGAGTGGGCACTTGTTCTTCCGAACAGGCGATTAGAGCAAGAGCAGTGAGAGCTCCGATCAAGGTGATTAGATAAACACGTTTGTTGAACACGTTATTTCCTTGTTTTCTGTGAGAATTCGGTAGACGTGAATAATTCTTTATGTGTTCAAAGCTAACGCTGTACCCGGTGAGAATCAACGTACCAATGGGTATTTTTTCTCGATTGCTGAGTTTGACGTGGATAGTTACTCAACTCGCGTCTAGGGCGCACGGACTTCCAAATTGTCTAGGAAATACGTCTGATCTCGATTTCTTCACCAGGAGCGAGAGCAACTCGGCGTATTTCAATCCCAAGTTTTAATAGCCAGTAGCTCAGAGTGGCTTTACTCACTCCAAGTTGCTTCGCTGCACCGGTCAGACCATCCTCGTTGACCATTTCGGGAAGCGCACGTTCAAGAGGACGTCGTAACTTCTTTTCGACTTGAAGCATTTTTTTCGTTTTGCCACCGGGCATTTTCAAGCTCGTTTCCAACTCGCAGAAGGTGTGCGGGTGCACGATATTTCAGAAACCCGACAACGCTCCAGACCTAATGTTCTTGCAGAAACAGCTTATCGAATTCGTTTGTTCTTTGTCAATAATTTGTTTCGTTTTTATTCAATACTTTTTCTAAATTTGTTCAATACTTATCATACATTTCGTTATTTTTCTCAATACGATTTATACTGGAACTACATTGGCGTAATAATTGCCACGAATTTCTATTGTTCGCCCGAAATATCTTGAGCTCTCGTGTAATCCGAGGGTCGGTGAGCTTCGTACAGGCTGCTCAACCCGAGGTGTTTAAGCTAGCTTCGGCTCCGTGTGACCGGTTCCGTGTAGTCGAGAAAATACGGGCACCTGGATCAACGTGAGTTCTTGCGACTCGTAGAGGCGCTTGCATCAAATCACAACCCACTATCCCACTTGTTGGACTGGTGAAAGTCCTCTCCGTCGATTTTCAGTTTGCGTCGATCAATGTCAGAAACTTTGCACCGTTTATGAACTGAGTCGGTCCCGACCCCGCTGCTAACATCGTGGTCGGTCCTCATAAACATATTCCTCAGGTGTTCCCTACCCGCCTCAGCACTCGGAGCGTCACAAATAGATTTCATAACGGATCTGATCCACACCATCGAGACGTTCGTCCTGTCGTTCTCAAGTGATGTCTACGAATTCATGGGTTGGTTTGGCGTCATCGTCCTGATGTCGATCGAAAGCACCGCTATCCCCCTACCAAGTGAAGTAATCATGCCGCTGGCCGGGTGGAGACTCGTACTCGACGAGGGACACGGCGTTCCTCATGTGTTCCTCGCCGGGTTCTACGGCGCGGTGGGCAGCTTGATTGGCTCACTTGCCGAGTATTACCTCTCGCGTGCAGGCGGACGTCCTATAATGGAGAAATACGGCAAATACTTCCTCATCACCCAGAAAGATCTTGAACGGGCCGACAGGTGGTTTGCAACCAGGGGTGAAATAACCGTATTTATCGCCCGGATGATTCCCGGGGTAAGAGGCTTCATTTCGATTCCGGCAGGAATCGCTCGAATGAACGTCATACGGTTCAGTATTTTTACGTTTATCGGGGCATTCCCATGGACTCTGGGTCTTGCCTGGGGCGGGTTCTTGCTCGGTGAGAACTACGATTCAATCAGAGATGTAACCAAGCCATTTGATGTCCCGATCATTGGGACAGTCGCAGTCATAGTTGTCTGGTTCATCTGGCATCGAGTCCGAGAAGTCCGAGCCGAATCGCGAAGTCAGAGTGAATAAATCTGCTCGCATGAAATAGTGTTCAAGCAGGACAAATAACCAGTGGAACCTCTAAATCTCGTTGTGAATGGTGTTGGGGTCGACTGCACGGAAGGCAGTCGGGTTCTAGACGCTGTGCAGGATGCAGGTTTCGACGTCCCCACACTGTGCTTCGATGAGCGTGTAGGGCCGCAAGGGTCGTGTCGGATGTGTCTGGTCGACGTAACAGTCAACGGACAAACTCAACAGGTAGCGGCCTGCACTGCGTTCGTAGATGAGGGAATGGACGTTGAAACCCACAGTGATTCAATTGTCGGGTATCGAAAAACTCTGCTCGAACTGCTGTTATCTGAAACATCGAGCCCGGCGGACTGCCCGAAGTGTGTCTCATTCAAGAAATGTGAACTGCACGCCAGCGCCGAGGAATACGATGCGAAATGGGATGCCTTCCCAAAACTCGATACGCGTTCAAAAGCACCAGATCCAAACCCGTTCATACAACGCGACTACGACTACTGCATATCGTGCTTTCGATGCACGAATATTTGCGGTGAGTGGGAACAAGCATCAGCAATAACGGTTGAAGGGCGCGGCCAGCAAAATGCCATAACGAGTTTTTTCAACAACAACCTGCTCGAATCACCATGCACCTTTTGCGGCCAGTGCATCAACACCTGTCCGACTGGTGCCCTAACTGACAGAAAGATTGTCGGAAAAACTTCCTCCGAGAAACTCGAGAGAACCAAAACTGTTTGCCCCTACTGCGGAGTCGGTTGTGGAATACACCTTCTTTCCGAAAACGGCGAATTGAAGGGAACAGAACCAGACTTCGACGCACCGAGTCGTGGGTCGTTGTGCGTCAAAGGTCAATTCGCATCGTGGGAGTTCGTTCGAGACGAGGAAAGACTGAAATTCCCGCTTATTAAAGATGATGGTGTTTTCCGGCGCGCCTCTTGGGACGAAGCACTTACCCGCGTCACCGACGAAATCAAATCCATCACTTCAGAAACTGGCCCTGACTCGGTCGTTTGCTGGTCGTCAGCGCGTACGGTGACTGAAGCGAATTATCTGATGCAGAAATTCGCTCGAGTAGGTGTCGGGACTAACAATATCGACAACTGTTCACGTACCTGACACGCTCCTACGGTCGCCGGTATGGCGGTCATGGTTGGTAAAGGGGCGATGACGAACTCGATAGAGGAACTCGCCGATACGGATCTGTTGCTCGTCGCCGGTTCCAACACGACCGAGGCACACCCAGTCATTTCATTGCGCATGAAACGTGCTGTAAAAAACGGTGCGAAATTGATCGTGGTTGATCCTCGCAAGACGGAATTGACTAATTGGGCAACAAGGCATCTCCAGATCAAGATTGGAACAGACATTCCCCTCTTCAACGCGCTGGCTCACGTGATGATCAAAGAGAATCTGTTCGATGCGAAGTACGTCGAGAACCGCACAGAAGGCTTCGATGAGTTAGCAAAGCACGTCGAAAACTACACACCGGAGTACGCGTCAGAAATATGCGGTGTATCAGCAGAAGATATCTACTCAACAGCTCGTGAGTACGCTGCAGCATCCGGAAAAGCAGCAATTTGCTACACCCTTGGAATTACCGAGCACTCCTGCGGATCACATAACGTACAGTCGGTGGCCAATCTCGGAATGTTGGGTGGCAACTTCGGTAAACCTAGCGCCGGTGTCAACCCGCTACGCGGTCAAAATAACGTTCAAGGTGCTTCGGATTCAGGCGCTCTCCCAACCGACCTTCCGGGTTACCAGAAGCTTGAGAGGCCAGGTGTACGCGAAAAATTTGAAGCTGCCTGGGGTGTCGAACTCCCGAAGCGACGCGGCATAACCAAAATAACTGCCATGGACCAGATGGTTCGCAAGCGAGTTCGAGCTGCCTACATCATGGGGGAAAATACGGTCGTATCCGACCCGAACACGAACCATGCTCAAGCAGCCCTGGAAGCATTAGATTTCCTGGTAGTACAAGATATTTTTATGACTGACACTGCGAAGTTGGCGGACGTAGTGTTGCCTGCCGCGAGTTTCGCTGAATCGGACGGAACATTTGTGAACAGTGAACGAAGAGTTCAGCGCGTTCGACCGGCGATAGATCCGGTTGGCGAGTCTAAGACGGACGTGGATATCCTACTCGAACTGATGAAAAGGTTCGGAGTTCCAGAAAAATCCAGTACCGCATCGGATGTCTGGGACGAAATGCGCCAACTTGCACCACTGTTTACGGGCATTTCGTACGAACGACTCGACAACGAGGGTGGAATTCAATGGCCTTGCCCTGACGAAGATCACCCAGGTACTCCATATCTCCACAAAGACGAGATGGATTCCGGGATTCCGGGATTCTTTGCACCGGTCGACCACATTCCGCCTGTTGAAGAGCCAGATGCGGATTATCCGTTGGTTCTAACCACCGGTCGCAGACGGTCTACGTATCACACTGGCACACAAACTGGACGAGCGACCGGGTTTGACCTGTTGGTCCCACGTGAATTCGTCGAAGTAAATCCATCTGATGCCGATTCACTGGGTGTTACCGATGGTGAATTGGTCGAGGTCAGTTCGCGACGCGGATCAGTAACAGCCCCCGTGAAAGTCACCGACAGGTCGCCAAAGGGAGCGGTATTTATGACGTTTGCGTTCCCAGAGCTAACTCAAACCAACCGTTTGACTTCGGATGCCTACGATTTCATCACTGAAACCCCGGAATTCAAAGCCTGCGCTGTGAAAATTGACCGAATGGTTTCCAGCTAGCTGGTTGGACTCATTTTCGATGACCAGAAACTAGGATCCCCGATGTCTGGGAAGTCGACTTGTTCGATGCGCCCATCGATTTCGCGATCGAGATTAAAGTTTTCTGCATTGGCAATGGCGAATCGCGCAATTTGTTGAGGTGCGCCAATCTGGTTTGTGAGCGGATTTGTGGTCACGATCAGCTTTCCCTCAAATTCAGATTCCTGGCTCAGCCGTTTGATCACTTCGCCAGCGCAATCGGTTGCGTAACCGACTATCCTCCCAGCTCGCAGGGCATCAACAACATCTTGTTCGGCAACAGCCAGACTGTGCGCGGTATTGATCACAACAGCACCTTCTGGAAATAAGTTGATCTCTCTTGTGGTAATCAATGGTCGAGACGTCGGGCCATCAGAAACATGAATCGAAATTGCATCCGATCCCGACATGAGTAAGTCGAGCGTTTTACGCCTAACGCCCAGATCAGTGAGTAGACCGGCTTTTGGCGTTCGAATGTCGGTGACTGAAACATACCCTTCTGAAGACAAAAGTTGAGATGTAGTCTCGGCCCCGACTCGACCAAATCCGACAATTCCCCACGAAGTTGAGTTGCATATTCCCAGCGCACCTGCGAAGCCCAGAACACGCTTAGCGACTCGCGGTGCGATAACAGGCGACACACCGGCGACGATAATCCCGTCAGTCAGCAAACCATTCACAAGCTCGTACGAAGGTCGACAGTGCGTGAACTGAACAACCTCCGGCTTACGGGCCGTGATTTCGTCGATCCCGATGCCCTCGCCTACTACCAGGAATTTTGAGCTTTCAGAGGGATTATTCGTGTCCAATACAGCGCGTATCGACTCGTCCGCATTTGAGATAAATTCGTCCGGAAATAATATGTTGAAGTCTGTTAGTGCGGTCATTACGAAAACAAGGGTAGCTCATCGACATTCGACTGCATCAGGGTCCGCTGATGGGTATGATCATCGTCTTAGCACTTCAAAGCGATTCCATTGACCAAAGAAAACATCTCACCCCCACGCACGCTACTCTTCGTCCCAGGAAACCGAGCCGACATGCTCGCAAAGGCAGAAGGTTTCTCAACTCAGTGGCTCATCCCTGACCTTGAAGATTCCGTACCGGACGCGGAGAAAGTAGCAGCCCGACAAACAGTCGTCGAGCACCTCCCCGCCCTGCAAAGCGCAGGAAAATACCTTTGCCCGAGAATCAACTCTCTCGAAACCGGACTCGCAGCATACGAAATATCCGCAGTCGTTTCCGATCATATTGTCGGATTGTCAGTAGGAAAAATCAGTTCAGTTGAAGATGTCCGAGCCGTCGAACAAATGATTGAACAAGCAGAATCAAAGAACGGTGTCACGAAGGGCAGCATTCGTATTCTGCCGTGGCTAGAAACAGCCGGTGCAATCGTAAACGCCTACGATATCTGTGCCTCGTCTGCCCGAATTCAATGGGCGGCTTTCGGTGCCGAAGATTTTTCCGCCGACATGGGTATTAGTAGATCGGTAGACAACACGGGAGATGGCGCCTCCGCCGCACTTGAGCCAGGGTTGGCGTATGCCCGATCCGCGGTTGCAGTAGCTGCCAGGGCAGCAGGGGTTCACATTCTCGACACACCTCACACAAAATTCAGAGATCTTGAGTCCCTTGAGAACGACTCACGTGAAGCCAAGGCACTCGGATATAAAGGGAAGCTCGCAATCCACCCTTCTCAGACTGAAGTAATCGAATCGGTGTTTCGACCTTCTGACTCAGAAATCGAGCGCGCTAGAGCTGTTCTCGATGCCGCCGAACAGGCCGAGAAAGATGGTAAGGGCGCTGTCGCGCTGGATGGCGAAATGATCGACATGCCAGTAATTAAACGTGCCCAGAACGTTCTGCGCGACGCTGACTTGCTTTACGGACAACGGACAAATGTACGGCAGATTTTTTGAAGATTTTGAAAAGGACCAAGTTATCGTCCACTGGCCTGGGAGAACCATTTCCGAGGCAGACGACACATGGTTTTCACTCCTTACCCAGAACCAACACCCGGTTCACATCGATGCTCACTATGCAGCTGGCACACAGCACGGACAAAACCTAGTTAACGGACTACTGGTGCTGTCGGTAGCAATAGGGCAAACGGTTGCAGACATAAGTGGGCGGGCAATCGCAAACCTCGATTACGAGTCAGTCACCCATGAGGCACCTACTTTCCACGGAGACACCATCTACACAAAATCGCAAGTGCTCGACACTCGTATTACTTCCAAAGGCGACCGTGGGGTTGTGTATATCGAAACAGAGGTGCTCAACCAACGAGACGAGCGAGTCATGACCGTTCGACGGCACGTACTTGTCCCAACGCGTCATCACGAAACGCTCGGTGAGGGTAAGTTGCCCCACGAAAAAAGCTAAATGACCGAATCACCACGCAAAGGACCTCTCGCCGGAATCCGAATTCTGGCGATTTCTCAATTCGGGGCGGGACCGTTTGCCACTCTTAACCTCAGTGACCTGGGCGCCGAAGTCATCAAGATCGAAGATCCTACAACTGGCGGCGACGTAGCAAGGTTCGTCCCACCCGGTGCAAAAGATGGGGATTCTCTCTACTTCCAAGCTTTTAATCGTGGGTCGAAATCTATTGGTATTGACCTTCGCAACGTAGAGGGTCGAAGGGTGTTCGAACAGCTTGTGCCTAAGTGCGACGCCGTCTTCAACAACCTGCGCGGAGATTTACCAGAACGAATCGGCATTACATACGACCAATTGAAGCACCTGAATCCCTCGGTGGTCACTTGCTCTCTCTCGGGATTCGGCCGAACGGGCCCCAGAGTTTCAGAGCCTGGCTACGACCCGATCATGCAAGGAATGGCCGGTTACATGTCGATTACAGGTGAGATTGATGGACCGCCAGGGAAATCTGCCGTATCCATCATCGACTTTGCTGGAGGCTATGCAGCTGCTCTTGGTCTTGTATCTGCGGTTCTGGACGCGAAGCAAACTGGTGTTGGGCGAGATGTGGATGTGAGTTTGCTGGACACGGCGGTGTCGATGTTGACCTACTTCGGATCATGGACCATGAACAGTGATTGGAAAGCTGAACGAACTGGCTCAGCTCACCAATCACTGGTTCCTGCCCAAAACTTCGCCACATCTGACGGATGGATATCAGTTTTCTGTGCAAAAGAGCATTTTTGGAAGAACTTTGCCGAGTTGATTGGTTCTAGCGAACTCGTCGACGATCCGAGATTTTTGACGTTTGGCGAGCGTTACAAGAATCAGGATGAGTTATTGCCAATACTCGAGGCGAAGTTAAAAACCAAAACGAGCAATGAATGGCTGAAGTTGTTTCGTGGCAAGGTGCCGTCAGGTCCAGTGAACTCGATCAAAGAAGCGCTGAAGGATGAACAGGTCCTCGCACGGAATTTAATGCTTGAAGTCGACCACCCCGAAATGGGGCGCATCGGACAAATCGCCGGTCCGATAGCAACTGATGGTTCGAACGAAGCCACACAACCTGCTCCAAAGTTAGGGGAGCACACCGGTGAGATACTCGGTGATCTCCTCGGAATGACTCAGGACGAAATCGCGGAGTTAAGGGATTCTGGCGCAATTCAGTAATTTGCAATCGATTTACCAGAGCGAAATTTTCAATCGCTCGTAGAATGAAGATGTTGCCCCTGTAGCTCAATTGGATAGAGCGAAAGACTTCTAATCTTTAGGTTGTGGGTTCGAGTCCCGCCGGGGGTGCCATGCCGAACATAAAAGCCATCGCAATGTGCGATGGCTTTTATGTTCTTCGTGAAATTCCTAAGAAGCTCGCCTACGGCGCACTCGTACCCGACGTGGGCGCCGTCGCATCGCCCTGACTGGTGCCGGTCGCCGTTGAGGTTGACTCGACTTATCAGGTGTGACGATCTCGGTCCCGAACTCAACACCCGCCCTCACTGCGAGTGAGCTCATTGTGTTCAGTCGGCGTACGATCATGTCTCGCTGCTCTTTTACAGCAGTCTTCTTTGCGTTGAGCGTAAGTTCAGTTTGTTCAAGTCTGGCTTGCTCAGCGGAAAAATCTTTCTCGAATTCCTCAATACGGTCGCGTGTGTCTTGTGCCTGACGGCGCAATCTTGCTGCCGCACCACCGCTTTCGGACATTGCAGCTCGAACCGGCGCGTGCTGGGCGTCAGTGATCAAATCTGTCCGACGACTTTCCTGTTCAGCGATGGACAGCGCTTGCGCCTCGACACTTGACTGCAGTTTGAGAACTTCTTCCTCTAGCTCGGCTAGTGATATGCGAAGACGCTCGACGTCCTCAGAATACCCCTGGATTTTCAATCCGATTTGGGCACGAACAGTTGGCTTTCCCTCTTCATCTCGTTCGTCGATGAATTCGAGACGTTCTTGAAATCTTGGATCTAGCATGTTCGTCCCTTACGCAGCCTGACGCAGTTCGCTTGACGCACCAGGGCTGTTGTAGACGTAGCCAAATCCTCGCCGTGTCGTGATTAGTTTCCGTGACGGATCGTTATCACCGAGTTTCTTCCTGAGTCTGGACATGTGCCACTTCACAAGGTTCTCGGTTTCGTATCCCGGTCCCCAAACTCTTTCAAGAAGATCGTTCGGCGGCACCGGAGACCCAACGTTCACTACAAGCTCGTTGAGCAACTTGTACTCAATTGGAGTCAGATCAATGGCACTGCCGTTTACCTGCACTTCGCTCGTTATGAAGTTGATGTCAAGGATCTGGTCTTGGAATCCCTCGTTGATTGAGGTTGGTACTGAAGTACTTGCTCGACGTAGATTGCTCTCGATTCGAGCTTGAAGTTCAATCAAACTCCCGCCTTTGGTAACAAAATCGTCACCGCCAGACCGAAGTGCCTAGACCTTTTGGTCAATGTCTTCAACTCCACTCAAGAACACAACCGGTACGTCAGACATCGTCCGAATTTGGCGACAAACTTCGATTCCACCCATAGCTGGCATCACCAGATCCAGCGCGACCAACTGTGGCTGAAATTCGTAGAACTTACGAAGTGCCGTCCTGCCGTCAGGAGCCGCTGCCACCTGGAAACCGGAGTCTTCGAGAGTCGCGTGGAGAGCTTCCAGAATATCTGGAGCATCGTCGACAACGAGAATTCGCTCACCAGACATTAGTGCAGGGTCCTTTCGGTGTAATGAAAAATGCTTTCAATACATCCAACCTAAAACAAACCCTTCGCACCGTGAACACGCGATCGCCCAAACTCGAATACGGGAATTCCGCAGTAGAGATACATGCGAATACTCAGCAGATTTAACCCTTTTGGGTCATCGTTCACAATCTCTCCACAAAGTCTTGACAGTTCCTAGGTACAAATAGAGATGACAACTTGAAAAACATGCGCGCACGGAGAATGAGAAGCATTTAATGAGACGCATCTGGTCACTACCGATTCTCTTAATCGGAGTAGCAATTACTCTCTTGGTCGTTGGCAACGTTGCGTTGGCAGCGGGAAGCGCGTCAGGGGATTCCAAGAAGGATGATTTTCTTTCGAGAGTCGCCGATGCGCTTGGACTACCGTTTGCGGATGTGAAGTCTGCTCACGATCAGGCGAAACGCGAGCTAGAAGACAATCGACTCTTCGAAGCACTCGTCAAACTTGTTGAAGAAGGAATCCTCACCCAATCGGAAGCGGATGACCTTTCTGGCTGGTTGCTCGCCCGTCCCGAACCCGCAAACGAGTTCACAATGCCGTTGCTCGCAGCCCCGGCTCTGAGGTTCGAGTTATCGGAATACGGGTTCGGCAAACAGCACCAAGGGCTGAGCGAGGCCATGATCGAAGGGATGGCAGATGCACTTGGAATCGCAGCAGAAGAACTAGAAGCTGCAATCGACACGACTAGAAACTATGGTCTCGGTGAGACGAGACTTGAAAACATCCTCGCCAACATCGAAAAACTTGAAGATGCTGGCAAGCTCACAGAATCTGAAGCGTCCGAGCTTATTGCTTGGTTCACCGAGGTCCCTGAGTGGCTGCTTGCCGACGACCTTGCTTCAACAATCATTGGTCGGCTATTTAAGTCACGATCGTTCGAAATGTTCAAAGGATTTTCGGACGGCTCGATACCATTCGTCTTTCCCCATGGTGATTACGACCTGGAGCAAAACTTTCGCGGGGACGAAAGATTCAGGTTCAGAATCTTTCCACACCACGGAGAATTAGATGACTTTGATGAGTTCTTCCACAAATTCCATTCCCCTGATGGAGGCGAATATGTGCCCCACTCGTTCGAAGGTTTTGAGAACCTTATCCCGAGGATAGAAGAACTATTCGAGAACTATCCTCACCTAGAAGACCACATCGATCCTGATGATGGTGAGGTTCCGCAGGCGTAGTTCAGAGTAGATTCCATGGCGTTAGATCAAGAGCAAGAACAACAGTCCGTTTTAGTCGTCGAGGATGACAAATCAGTTTCGCAACTGATTCGTCTCTACATGGCTCAAGCTGGGTACCAGGTGCTTTCTGCCGAGACTGGATTGGACGGGCTTAATATTGCATTGAACGGAAATCCGGACATCGTGCTGCTCGATCTAAACCTTCCCGGAATGGATGGAATTGAGGTGTGCAGCAACATCCGTAAATCTTCGGCAGTCCCGATCATCATGGTCACGGCCAGAGTTGAGGAAGACGATCGACTTATTGGGCTCGATCTTGGCGCAGACGATTACGTCTCAAAGCCTTTTAGTCCTCGCGAGCTTGTGGCACGAGTCAACGCAGTTCTTCGTCGAACTCAGCGCGACGCTGAAAAGAGCGAATCGACAACTGAGGCAGTTGCAGCAGGTTCGATTAATGTCGACCTCGACCGTCGCGCAGCTAGTGTAGACGGGAGCGAGATCGATCTAACACCCACCGAATTCCGCTTACTCACGTACTTCATAGAAGCTTCAGGTCGCACGGTGTCGAGGGAACAGATTATCGAGAACGTTTTTGGGTACGACTTCAACGGTTACGACAGAACAGTCGACACTCATGTGTCCAACCTCCGCAAGAAACTTGAAGCGGCGGAACCGGAGGTAAAACACCTGAAAACGATGTACGGAGTTGGTTACCGCTTTGACTCCTAGCTGGATACACAGTCTCCAAGGTCGATTAACAATCGGCTTTGCGATCATCCTGGCACTCGCTATTTCTGGAGTGAGTATCTATTCCGCGTATGCGACCAGGCTCGAGACCGAGAGGTTTGCTGCAAGCATTGAACAAGCGCGGGCGGATCGTGCCGAGCAACTCGTTCGAGACACATTCGAAGCAAGCCAGGACTGGGATGAAGTTCAGTACGCAATCCAACAAGTCGGCTCGCTGTTCGGCTGGCGCGTGGCGTTCGAAAATGAATCAGGGATGATAGTTGCTGACTCTCATCAGGTAGTACGAGATGCCCAGGGGTTGTTGGAAACATTTGCTCAACGGTTCGAGAAAGCAAACAGGGTAGTAAAACGCCCTGTATATGTAGACGGCAAGTTAATTGGACACATGCTGGTAGATGACCGTCCTTCGGGCAAGAATCCCCCTCTTTCGATCCAGGATTACTACGATTCTCTTGCACGTCAGGCGAGGCAACAGGAGCAGCGAAGGCAAACTCCCCCACCACAACCAACGCAGATCGCCAGTCCATCCACCGAAGAATTGGTCGCCGAAGTTCTCGAATACGTAGACCCGCCGCTCACGAATCTGAACACGGAGTTCCAACGATCTTTGTTGATCGCAGGTATCGCTTCTGGACTTGCAGGTCTTCTAATCGTTTCGGTGTTCACGAGGCAAGCACTTGCCCCAATCAGGGGACTTACGACTGCGGCAAGCAAATTGGGTGCTGGTGACCTCTCACAACGGGTACCGGCCGATCGGAAAGATGAGATAGGCGATCTGTCTCGGTCGTTCAACGCAATGGCGACCGACCTTGAATCGGCGGTTGTACAACGAAAGCGACTGACCGCGGACGTGGCGCATGAATTACGAACCCCTCTAACAAACATCCAGGGGTATCTGGAAGCAATCAGGGACGGTGTTGTCGAAGCTGACGAGGGCACGATCGACACCCTGCACTCCCAAACCATCCATCTCTCGAAGCTTATTGAGGACCTGCGTGTTCTGGCGGTTGCCGACGCGGGAGCACTAAGTTTGAATCTGCAGACCGGATCTCTCGTGACAGTCGTTGAAAGCGCGGTGAAGAACTTCCAGAGGCGAACATCTGAAAAGGGCGTTGCACTCAAGTTTTCCTCGGACACGACCTTACCGAGGGTCAGCTTCGACTCTACACGAATCGAACAGGTTGTGACGAACCTGATCGAAAATGCTCTTACCCACACCTCCGATCAGGGCGAAATATCAATCGAACTGACAGCAGTTCCTACCGGTGTAGCACTCACGGTCACTGACACCGGAGCAGGCATCCCGAGGGATGAGGTCGAAAAAGTGTTCGATGAGTTTTACCGAACAGACCCGAGTCGAACACGATTCACCGGTGGCGCAGGTCTGGGCCTCACAATCGTGAAGAAGCTTGTGGAAGCTCATGACGGACGCATTTCTGTCTCAAGCATTGAAGGTAGAGGCACAACATTCATCGTGGAGTTGCCGACCGCTAACGAACAGGCGTGATCCATTCGAGAGTGGATAACCACTAAGATTGAAACTCATACTCCACTGTTCACTCAGACTCTGGTTGCTGACCTATGCCCCAAAATGTTGATCTAGTCGCGTTCGATCTCGGAAATGTACTGACTTTTGTCGATGAGACACCTGTCGCAGCGCAAATCGCTGAGCGCGTTGGGCTGTCACCTCAAGAAGTTCACGAACTCGTATTTGGTCAGCCGAAAAAGCTTTTGTTCGAAAGCGGTCAACAAACATTCGAGCAACACTGTGAAACGGTAGTAGATTCGCTTGGCGGGGGATTCTCTGTGTCAGAGATTAAGGAGCTGTACGACTCTGTCCTTACTCCCGACCCGGCAATGTTCCCAGTTGTAACCGAAGTCGCTGCGTCCCGGCGTATTGCGCTCGTATCCAATACGTCTTCAACGCACTGGGAACTTGCCTCGAAGTTTTTACCCTTTGCATCTAAATTTGATCCGGTGATCGTTTCATACGAAGTAGGTGCAATGAAACCAGATCAGGCTTTCTACGACTCACTGCTCGGTCGCTCTGGAGTTCCAGCCGCGAACGTATTGTTCGTTGATGATCTTGAGAAGAACATCGCTGCCGCTGCAAATTCGGGAATGCAAACTCACCATTTCGTCGGAGTCGACAATCTCATTTCCGATCTTTCTCAGCGCGAAATAATTCAGTTGTCGAACTAATTTCGATTGATTCGCCGGTAAATATGTGAGAAAACTTGCTCGTTCCAGAACGGAGTGAACGAGTTGAGTAACGACAGTTCAAACGAATACACGCTCATAAAGGCAAGTCGCCTCTTCGATGGAGTCGACGGCAGCATCCGGCAGAATCAAGCCGTGCTCATGGCAAACGGCAATATTGATCAAATTGGATCTGCGTCCGAGCTGAGAGCTCCGGACGGAGCCACCGTCGAACTCAAGGATTACAGTGACGCGACGATTCTGCCCGGACTAGTCGACGGTCACACCCATATGATGGCTCCAGGCGATGGAACGCCCGGTGACCAGACTGGTGCAGAAGAAGATGACATTCTTCTGACTCGTGCACTTTCCAACGCAAGAACATTTTTACACGCTGGAGTCACGACTGCTCGAGAGAACGGGGCAAAAAATCGAGTTGGGTTCTCACTCAAAAACGGCATAAACGGCGGAATCGCTGAAGGTCCTGAAATGGTCGTATCTGGACGACCAATAACTGTGACGGGTGGTCACTTCTGGTACTGCGGGTCAGAAGCCAATGGGGTCGAGGGAGTACGCCACGAAGTCAGGCAACTTGTAAAAGAAGGTGCGGACTTCATCAAGATTATGGCAACCGGTGGTTCGACATGGTCTTCCGATCCGCTGCGGCCGTCATACACACTAGAAGAAGTCACCACCATCGTTGACGAAGCTCACAAGTTCAACCGTCTAACGGCATCCCACTGTGCGTCAATGCAAGGGATTCAAAACTCTCTTGATGCCGGTGTGGACATGATTATTCACTGTGTATTCGAAGACGAAACCGGAATGTATGAATTTCGGCAGGATCTGGCTGACCAACTCGCAGAGGCAAAGTCGTGGGTGAATCCAACCCTTCATGTCGTTCAAGCGGGTATTGACCACACGCTTCGAGTGGGTCACGAACGTGGTTGGCTGACTAAAGAAGAACAGGCGAGCATCGACGAAACTGAACGCTCGCTCGAAAATCGCTACGAATCGATCAATAAGCTCATAAAAATGGGTGTGCGAATGATCGCCGGCAGTGATTCGCCCTGGGGTGCCTACCCTCCAGGTGAGTTCGTGAAAGAAATCATCGCTCTCAACAAGGCAGGACTTTCGAACGCGGAAGCCCTGCTTACCGGAACACGAGATGCAGCGGACTCAATTGCATCCGGTGACCGTGCGGGAGTCCTGGCAATCGGGCGCCCGGCAGACGTATTGGTCGTCGACGGCGACCCGTCAGTCGATCTAAATGCGCTCTGGAACGTTCGTGACGTGTACAAGTCGGGAGTACGAGTGAAACGACCCGCCTAACTACTGATCACCGTCCAATTAATTTACGAAAGAACATCTAATGCCAACCATTGCATTCCTCGCCAAACTGTCCACCGCAGAGCACAAGCGACGTTGGGATCTCTTGAACGAAAACGCCAATGACGACACAAACGTGATCGTTGTCGACCCAACCATGTCTCACGGCGAATTGATCGAGGCATTAAAGGACGCCGATGCAGCTGTTCCATGGCTTGCTTCTGTGCCGCTGGAAGTAGCGAAAGAGCTACCGAACCTCAAGTTGATCCAGTTACTCACTGCCGGATTCGATTCAGTGGATGTCATCGGTCTCTCGAAGCTCGGAGTCCAGGTAGCCAACAACGGCGGTTCGAACGCAATTTCAGTATCTGAGCACGCGATGTCGCTCATGTTGAGTGTCTATCGTCGAATGATGGAAGCATGGACTAACACAGTCGATGGCAACTGGCGGTCTGGAATTGATCAGCTCCCGGTTCGAACCGAAATCAACGGTAAATCCGTCGGAATAGTCGGATTTGGCAATATCGGTCGCCAAGTATCTCGTCGCCTGTCTGGATTCGATTGCGAAATTCTTTACCACGACGTAGTTGAACTTATGCCGGGTCGAAACCAGGAGCTTGGAGCACAAGCCGTTGACTTCGACTACCTGTTGAAGTCAAGCGACATCGTCACAGCACATGTTCCGCTGAACAGTTCGACTCGTGGAATGTTCGGTTATCGAGAATTTGAATTGATGAAGGAAACGGCAATCTTCATTAACACGTGCCGTGGCCCGGTTCACAATGAAGCTGAGTTGATCAAGGCACTTGAGGACAATCAAATTGCCGGTGCAGGTCTAGATGTTCTTGAAGAAGAACCTACTGACCCAAACAATCCACTACTCAAGATGAACAACGTGGTTGTGACCCCGCACTGGGCAGGTGGTACTGGAGAAGGAAACGAGCGCGCAGTTAGGTTCGCTCTTTCAAACCTCGAACGCCTAGCAGACAACCGCAAACTTTTGTCTGTTGTCGACCCAGAATCGATCTTCTAAACAGAGATCTATTGAGCGGTGTAACCGCCGTCGACCGGGATGTTCGCTCCTGTGACGAATGATGATTCATCGGAGGCGAGGAACAAGGCAGCCTGTGCAATCTCGACCGGCTGCCCGAGTCGACCCATCGGGTGAAGTGATACCAGTCGTGCGTGCGCATCGGAATCATCTGTGAGCGTTTTAGTAAGCGCTGTGTAGGTGAAGCCCGGGCACAGTGAGTTAACACGAACGCCGTCTTTTGCAAGAGCGACTCCCATGTCACGGGTTAGTTGCACCACTCCACCCTTGGTGTGCGGGTACGGGTTAAAGCCGTCGCTCAGACCTTCCGTGTAACCGACAAGTCCAATGATCGAAGCGAGATTGATAATCGAACCGCTTCCCTGCCCTTTCATATGCTCGACGGCGAAGTACGACATCATCATCGTTCCTTTGAGGTTGATGCTGACGACCCAGTCCCACTTCTTCTCGAAATCCCATTCCGCAGGTGCGTAACGAGGTGTTACTCCTGCGGAGTTGACCAGGACATCGATCCCACCAAGCCTCTCGACCGTATCGGAAACCATGCGTTCGCATTCTGCGCGGTTCGACACATCACCAGAGAGAGCGATAGCGTCACCTCCAGCAGCGACTACCGAACCGACAACTCTGCCAGCATCCTCTTGTTTCAGATCCGCAACGGCAACCCTCGCACCTTCCGATGCGAATAGATGAGCTGCAGCATCACCAATTCCAGATCCTCCGCCTGTAATCAAAGCAATCTTGCCTTCAAGCCGACCGGTCATATCTGAACTCCCGTTGTGGAATCTTGGTGATTTCGAAAATTGACCGTGATTCTAATTAGGTTTCGCCGCGCTGCCATCACCGATACACGTAAAATTCTCCAGTTATGGCTCGCACATCACGCAAGAAACAGAATCAGCGTCGCAGACGCTCCGACTCAAAGCAATCTCAAGATCAGAAGTCGGCTCCTCAGAACCAAGAAGAGAAAAGCACCAAGACGTACCCTATGGTTTTGGCAGGTCCGATCAAGCGCCTCTACGCCTTTACCATCGATCTCGGCATCATCATGATGGCGATTTATACGATCGCTCCAATCTCCGGTGGAAGGTTGTTCAGCGATGAGTCGGCGATACCAAACATCCTGTTCATATTCGGATATTTCGTCCTCCCGACCACAATTTGGGGGCGCACACCCGGCAAATGGGTCGCAGGTGTTGTAGTGGTCGATCCAGAGGGAAGAACCCCTGGTCCGGCAGCCATACCGAGAGAAATGATTGGAAAATTCGTTTCGTTCGTTTCGTTCGGCATCGGACTGATCTGGCTTGTGATTGATTCCAACAGTCAGGCATGGCACGACAAGATTGCGGGCACGTACGTTGTTGAAAACCCAGACTCGGGTGGCCCGCAATTCATGCGGGATTTCTTTAAGCTCGGTTCGAAAACATACGGCGACGGTTCGGATTCGAAGAAAAAAGAAGATTCGAGTTCGGACTAAAGATCACACTTACGAAAGATTGGGAAACGCCCAATGGCAATATCGAAAAAAGTTAGCGAACAAATGAACGACAGTTCATGGATTAGGCGAATGTTCGAAGAGGGTATCGAGCTCCGAAGGATTCACGGACCCGAAAACGTTTTTGATCTTTCGCTGGGCAACCCCCTGGTTGAGCCTCCAGCTGAATTCAAAGAGGCACTCAAACGGATCGCAAATGACGAGTCACCGGGCGTTCATCGCTACATGCCGAATGGTGGATTCCCGGATGTGCGATCGGCTGTGGCGGAAAACCTGTCTGCTGAATCTGGGACCCAGTTCACAGCGAACGAAATACTGATGACAGTTGGCGCGGCGGGAGCTATCAACACGATTCTCCGCTCCATCCTTGATCAAGGTGATGAAGTTGTGGTCATTGCCCCCTACTTCGCCGAGTATGTCTTTTATGTCCAGCACCAGACGGGCGTGGTGAAAGAAGCTACCTGTGACGAAAACTGGCTTCCAGACCTTGGTTCGTTGAAGTCTTCCATATCCGCAAAAACCAGGGCTGTGATCATCAACTCTCCGAACAACCCAACAGGAGTGATCTACCCTGCGGAAACCATTGCTGCTATCTCTAAGGTCCTCCAGGAAGCAGAACAAGAATTCGGGAGCGAGATTTACCTGATCTCAGATGAGCCTTACAGGAAGCTCATTTACACAGATGACGCTTATCCGTTCATATTCGAGCATCACCCCAGGACAATCGTCGCGACGTCACACTCAAAAGACCTGGGGTTGGCAGGTGAACGTATCGGTTACATCGCCGTAAACCCGGGCGATCCAGGCAAGGTGGATTTGTTAGATGCACTCACGTTCTCGCTCCGAACGTTGGGCTTCGTCAATGCGCCCGCTATCCTCCAGCGTGCCGTGGCTGCTGTGCAGGATGCCACAGTGGACATTGATGTCTATCGCAAAAAGCGGGACATGCTCTACGGAGCGCTGACAGACATCGGGTACGAATGTGTTGAACCCGACGGTGCGTTCTACGTCTTCCCAAGATCCCCGATCCCGGATGACACCGAGTTCGTTCGCCAGTTGCAGCAAGAACTGGTACTCGTAGTTCCTGGAGTGGGATTCGGTACCCCTGGATTCTTCAGGGCGTCATACTGTGTGGACGATTGGGTAATCGAAGGTGCGATCGAGGGCTTTAAGAAAGCTTTCGATCAGGCGAACAGCTAGGACAGCGGCTCTTTAAGCCCTGATCCTGTAATTGGCACGCAAACGTTTGAATTTTTCGCGATCACTCCTGATTCGACGAGCTTGTCCAAACCTGCGAACGCAGCTGCAGATGTCTTCTCAGCGAATATGCCTTCAGTTCGAGACAACCGAGTTTGCCATTCAGGCAGAGATTCTTCGGGCACAGCGACTGCTGAACCGTCAGTCGATTTGATGGCCTCGACCATTTCGGCGAGTCTTGGCGGCTTCGACACGGCGATGCCCGATGCGTGAGTTGGTTTTGCCATTTCTGAGTCCCAGGATTCACCAGTCATTGCTGCAATCACAGGTTGGACCGACTCGCTCTGAATTCCATGGAAACGTGGAATTGCGTCAATCACTCCCGCATCTCTTAATTCCTCGAATCCTCTAATCATCCCGATCAGAAGCGAGCCGTTACCAACAGGTAGAACGACGTGTTCGATTTCGTTGCCGAGTACATCCTCAAGCTCGAATGAGACTAACTTCATCCCTTCCGAAAAATACGGACTGAGATTGTGAGACATGTAGATCGAACCGTTTTGCTCCACGAACTTTTCCGCAGCATCTGTGGCAGCTTGTCTCGGGCCTTCAATTTTGTGCAGTTGGGCTCCGAAAATCTGGATTTGATCAAGCTTGCCCCGTGCAGCACTCGCAGGAGCGAACACGTGCGCGTCCATCCCTGCTGCAGCCGCGTAAGCCGATAAAGACGCTCCTGCATTTCCGGAAGAGTCCTCAACAAACTCGGACACACCCAAATCTCGCCCTATCGTCGTCAACACTGCCGAACCACGGTCTTTAAACGATCCGGTCGGAGCCATGAACTCCAATTTCGCCCACAATTGACCTAATCCCAACTCGGACGCTATCGAATCGAAAGATACGATTGGTGTATCACCTTCACCAAGTGAGTTCGCGTCGTCTGGATCTGAAATCGGTAGACGCGGGAAGTCTGGTCCCGGATCAACTGAATATTGCACTCTGAACAGCCCACCACAATCGGGGCAGTAAATCGTCTCAACTGACGGTTTGTGTTCGTGACCACAATCTAAGCAAACGAGGGTATGGTTCATTCGTAAATAATTCTCCGGAAACTTAGGCAGACACGACCGGCCTGAACCTGATACCAGGTTCAGCGTAACCACCACCGATTCCTACTGCGTGACCGTCAGCTCTCCAGCAAGCAGCACCGCTAAGAGTTGCCCCGGCTTCGAATTTCACAACGTTCATGCCCCCACCGACCGTGTTTACAGGTGTCACACGATGACCTTTGGCAGCTACGGCGTCACGAACGTCATCGCTAATACCTACCTCGATCTCGACATCCTGTCCTTGCGTCCAGATCCGTGGGGCTTCTACCGCTTCTTGGGCAGTCATACGATGATCAATCATGTTCACGATCGCTTGAGCCACCGAAGTGAAGATTCTCACTCCCCCGGGTAATCCGAGAGCGAATTCGGGTTGACCTTCTCTAGTCACAATCGTAGGCGCCATGCTGCTCGTCACCCGCTTGCCCGGCTGAACTGAGAGGGTATTGCCAGGGTGAGGATCAAACATTTGTTGCGTATTGTTCAGCAAGATTCCTGTGCCCGGCACCATCACCTTAGAACCGAACAATTCATTGATCGTCTGGGTTGCGGACACAACGTTGCCATCAGTATCGGCAACAGTCAGGTGAGTGGTGTGATTCGGTTCTCTTGAACCCTGGTTGATCTCAGGAGTTGCTTGTTCAGAGTCGAATCCATCGACGAAATCTTCAATGTGATGCTTGGCGATCAATCGATCGACAGGAACCTCGACGAACGCCGGATCCCCGGTATAGACGTTTCGGTCGGCGAACGCCTTTTTCATTGCCTCCGCCATCAAATGAATAGTGGCAGGAGTCCCAAATCCCATATCGCTGATGTCGAACTCTTCCAACATATTCAGGATTTCAACGACATGTACACCACCAGCTGAAGGCGGAGCAGGTCCGAATATTTCGTACCCACGGTAAGTACCGTTGACCGGTTTCCTCAGGACAGTTTCGTAATCGGCCAGATCTTTAGGCGTGATGATCCCACCGTTGCGAGCGAGGAAATCGCATATGACTTGCCCTAGCGGACCGTCGTAAAGATGCCCGGGTCCTGCATCAGATATTGAACGCAGCGTATGAGCGTAGTCCGAGCGGTCGACATGCTCACCAGCTTTTATGGCTTCACCGCCCGGCATAAATACCTTTGCCGTTTCCGAAAATTGAGATATCTGTAGTGCCGACTGCTCAACACAGTCGTGGAGATAATCGGTCGCCTTGAATCCACGCGTTGCGAATCGAATTGCGGGTTCCATAACCTCACTCAGCGACATCGTTCCCCACCGCTCGAGTGCCTGCGTCCAAGCCTTCAAGGTTCCTGGTACGCCAACAGACAAATAGCCGAGTGAACTCAAATCGTTCTCAGATTTCAGATAATCCGGTCCTGAGTCAGCGACAGGCGTGTACATATCCTCAGTTGAGGCCGCCGGAGCGGTTGAATACCCGTCTAAAAGATGCTGTTCACCCGACGCCAGACGCACGTTCATGTGCCCAGCACCGAAAATTCCGACCATCATTGGTTCAACAACCGTAAGTGCGAACAGTGCAGCGATTGCTGCATCGACGGCGTTCCCGCCGGCTAGCAACATTTCTGAACCTGCCGCAGAACCCAACGGGTGATTCGTCACCACCATGCCTTTCGAACCAGTCGCCGGTCGCTTCTGGGTACTAAAGGTCGTGCCTGCTTTTTTGCGCCAGTTGTCAGTGATCATATTTAGGTGCCGTGAGTTGGTTCAGGTTGGAAATGGAAAACCGACTGAATCCCATATTTGCACGAAATTCACTTGTGAGTTGAACTGTGTAGGAATAAGTTATCTGCCAACACTGTGCAGCGGAGAAATTTCTGACGAATTTCTTCGGGAATTTTCACCGAATACTGGAGCTACAAATGGCAGAAATGGGAACATCTGCAGTCTGGCACGACTCAGACCAATCTTGGGAAATGCGCGAACTGCCTCTCCCACCACTGGAAGCGGACGCCGTCCAGGTACGAGTTCGTGCAACGAGCGTCTGTGGATCCGATCTCCACATATGGCGCGGTGATGGAATCCCCAAGGATGCGCCGCCTAGAGATCCGTTCGTGTTCGGACACGAGATGATGGGTGAAGTGGCAGCAATGGGTTCTAAAATCACGACCGATTCGCTGCGCCGCCCCCTCAAAGAGGGAGACAGAGTGGCGTTCTCTTACTTCTTCCCATGCGCTCGCTGCTACAACTGCCTGCGCGGTGAGTTTGGTGCCTGCAAGTTCCGCCTCGGTCGAAAGCCGTTGGACGAATTCCCGTACTGCAACGGCGGTTTCGCACAGTACTACTACCTTCGCAGTCCTCACTATATATTCAAACTTCCTGACACTATGTCGAACGCAGCGGCGGCACCTGTCAACTGTGCACTAGCGCAGGTATACGAAGCACTCCACCTTGGCGGCGTAAAGCTCGGTGACAATATTGTTGTTCAAGGCGCAGGTGGGCTCGGGGTCAATGCCACTGCTGTCGCAAAAGAGCTTGGAGCTTCCAAGGTAATCGTTATTGATGGTCAGAAGCCTAGACTCGACCTTGCTTTGCAGTGCGGTGCAACTCATACCATCGACATCAATGAATACGACACACCGGAGTCTCGTATTGACCGTGTGATGGAACTTACTGACGGAATTGGCGCCGATAAAGTGATCGAAGTGGTCGGGTTCCCTGCTGTTGTCGAGGAAGGGCTCAAAATGGTTCGCATGCGTGGAACCTACCTTGAGGTTGGGCACATCTCCCCGAACTCGTGGGCAAAGATAGATATGTCCACTGTGGTTTCAAATCAGACTCGAATATATGGCATCCAGCACTATGACCCATGGATCATCCCGAACGCGATCGATTTCCTTGAGCGAACTCGTGACAAGTACCCACTGATGGATGTGATTTCTCACGAATTCCCTCTCGACAAGATCGATGAAGCGTTCAAGACCGCCGAGTGGCTTGGTCGTGAACGCGGAAGCGAAGTCACGCGAGCGATCGTCACGCCGTAATCGAATTCATCCCTAATCAAACCAACTGGAGCAAAGCAGCAAATTGGCCGACAAACCGAACTTCCTTGTAATCATGTCTGACGAGCACGGCGCTCAATTCTCGTCGACGTACGGTCACTCGATCATCAAGACCCCCAATATGGATCGACTGGCTGAAATGGGAGTCACCTTCGACGCCAATTACTGCAACTCCCCGCTTTGCATCCCATCGCGGGCTTCGTTCATGACCGGGCAATACGTTTCCACTGCCGAAATTTGGGACAACTCCAAGCCTGTGCCGGTGGATCGTTTGACCTGGCCGTACCTGCTCCGAAACGAAGGGTATGACACCGTTCTAAATGGAAAGATGCACCTGGTAGGTCCCGACCCGCTCCATGGATTCAACAGGCAAATATCACGAGACCCGCACATTGAGGAACCACTCGGTCATTACAGGTGGTCAGACGGCATCCCACAGGCAGATGAACCCTGGTACGGCGTTCGTGAAGCGGATCCAGGTGTGAGCCCAATGATCGAAGCCGATGACGCCATGGAGTTGGCTGCACTTGAATACCTGTCTGACCCGGCGCGACATAAACAGCCATGGGCAATGTGTGTGGGATTCATTGCTCCACACTTTCCGTTCATAGTGCCCGATAAGTACTTCGACATGTACTACCCGGACAACTACGACATGCCGACGTTGCCTGAGGGCCATTTGGATAACCTACCGCCTTCAGCCCAAAGGCTCAGGAAAATGTTCGGATTGGATGGTGATTGGACGGATGACGAAGTCGCGAGAGCACGAGCAGCTTACTTCGGTTTGTGTACATATCTCGACGACAAAATCGGTCGATTGATCGACACGCTCGAAGAGCAAGGACTCGCCGAAAACACGGTAATTGTTCACACCTCAGATCACGGCGACATGCTTGGCGAACACGGGCTGTGGCGAAAAATGTGTTTCTACGAACAATCTGCGAACGTTCCGCTTCAAATCGCGTGGCCAGGTAATTTCGCCGCTGGAACCCGCGTAGGGCAAGCTGTTTCAAACGTAGACGCAGTTGCAACCATTCTTGATCTTGCCGGAATCGATCTATCGAAGTGGAATCTTGACGGACAATCGCTCATCCCTGCCCTAAATGGCGATACCTCGGAACTCAACGACGTCGCTATCTCAGAACATTTCGCTCATGGAACAGACCGAGCGATGGGCATGGTCAGGTCTGGCAAGTGGAAGCTCTGCTACGGTCACGGCGATCCGGTTGAACTTGAGGTATACGACCTTGATAACGATCCGGGTGAGTTCAATAATCTCGCCAATACGCCCGAGGTTGCCGAAGTGCAGGAGCGACTATTGGGAATTCTTCTCGAGCAATGGGGAGATCCGGATGAACTCACGGCGAAGATCATGCGAGACCAGGAAGACCGCGAAATAGTTCGCAACGTAACAGGTGTTGGAACAGTCTTCTAAAGTCAGGTCTTTGCGCGAGAATTCATCTATGACCGCAGTGAACTCCGCTCTCGTAAACGAACTTTCCAGTGTCGTCGGTGACAAGTATGTCATTTGGAAGCCGGAAGACCTTCTCGTCTACGAATACGACGGTTCGATCGATAAAGCCACACCAAGAGCCGTGGTCCTCCCTGATTCTGCTGAGGAAGTTTCTGAGGTCATAAAAATCGCCAATCGTCACGGTGCCTATATCGTGGCACGAGGAGCGGGTACAAGCCTTTCAGGTGGTGCAGTACCTCTACGTAATTCGGTCGTTATCGCACTTACTCGACTTACTCGAATGGTCGAGGTCGATGCGAAGAATCGAATTGCCATAGTTGAACCCGGAATGATCAACCTCAAGCTATCAGAACAGGTTAGCCATCTAGGGTTGTTTTACGCACCGGACCCCGCAAGTCAGAAGACTTGCACGATTGGCGGAAACATAGGTGAGAACGCCGGTGGTCCGCACTGTTTGGCACTTGGAGTCACAACCAACCACGTGCTTGGTCTTGAAGTGGTTCTTGCCGATGGTTCAATCGCATGGCTCGGCGGGGCTCAGCGTGAATCGGTGGGCTACGACTTACGTGGTGCGTTTGTAGGGTCTGAAGGCACACTTGGCATCGTTACGAAGATTGCCGTCCGCCTGCTTCCAAAACCAGAAACCGTTCACAGCATGCTCGCTGCGTTCAGAACGATGGACGCGGCCTCCCAGACGGTCTCAGACATCATTGCCGCCGGGCTTGTACCGTCAGCGCTGGAAATGATGGACCGCAACACCATCGACGCGGTCGAACCGTTCTACCACCCCGGCTACCCTGACGAAGCCCAAGCAGTGCTGATTGTCGAAGTGGATGGTCTCGTCGAAGCTGTCGAAGAAGACACTGAAATTGTTCTAGATATTTGTCGTAAGAACGGCGCTATGGAAATCCGTGAAGCCGATGATGAGGAAACCAGGGCAAAACTTTGGGAGACCCGAAAAGGAGCGATCGGTGCGTACGGAACCATTGCTCCTACCTACTACCTCGTAGACGGCGTTGTGCCTCGAACGAAGCTAAGGGAAGTGCTGCAACAGGTAGACCAGATAGCTGCGGAGCTCGACGTAACAGTCGCCAACGTGTTCCATGCAGGTGACGGAAATATCCATCCAGCGATCTTGTTCAACGAGCGCAATCCCGAAGAAGTGAAACAGGCGATCCTGGCTGGAGCCAAAATTCTTGAAGCATGTGTTGCCGCTGGCGGTGCGTTATCCGGCGAACACGGCATTGGCATAGAGAAACAGGCTTACATGCCCCTTGTCTTCTCACAGGAAGACCTCGAATCCATGAGCAGACTGCGAACTGCGTTCATAGGTGAATCAACAGACAACGCGCCAATCGAAGTCCCATCGCTTTCAGAACGGTTCAATCCCGGAAAAGTGTTCCCTGGTGGTGCGGTTCACGGTGAGGCATACGGCATCACACCGCACTCGTTCCGCCCTACTGGGACCACCGACTGGCAATAAGCACCTGTTGAACCACTCAGCTTTATCGCTTTTCTCGTCCAAATGACCGGTCGACTAAGTTAGACTTAGCAGCCCATTTCAAGCGGTGCTGGAACACTCCATTTACTGCGCCAGTCACACATCCAGAAAGAGGAATTTCGAGTTGCCTTCAGCAGACGGAAAAGTCAGGATCGGAGTTATTGGCGCGGGTTCGTTTGCGAACACCCATATGGACCATTTTTCGCAGTTCGACAACGTAGAAGTAGTAGCGGCGATGAGGCGAGATGAATCGGCTCTAGCCGAGTTCACCCAGAGATGGGAGATTCCAAACTCGTTCACCGATCACAAGAAGATGCTCGAAATGAGCGATCTCGACGCGGTGGACATAATCACTCCGACTGGATCACACAAACAACTGACACTCGACTCGGTTGAAGCGGGCAAGCACGTACTGTGCGACAAGCCGTTGGCGTTGACAGCAGAAGACGCCCAGGAAATGCTCGAGGCTGCTGAGTCTGCAGGGCTAATTCACTCGACAAACTTCAATCAGCGCGGCAACACGACAATCGGACGAATTCGACGTTATCTCGACAATGATTTTGTCGGCAGAATTTTCCACGCAAATATCTGGTGGGGCATGTCACACCAGTTCGATGCCCGGCCTGAGACGTTAACCTGGAGATTCCGATCCGAAAACGGTGGTGGTTCCGTTTACGAGCTAATCCATGCATTCGACATGCTGCGATTCATCAACGGTGAAATTAGCCGAGTGGTGGCTACATTCGACACCACTTCGTCCCATCGACCAACCAAAGACAATCCTGAAGGTATTGATGTCGATGTTCCCGACTCCTCCGGTTTCTTATGCGAATGGGTGAACGGTGGCTATGCGGTCGTCCACACCTCGTTCGCATCACGAGGCACTGAGCCAGACGGAAAAACCTCAGCCAGAGTTGAGATTTCCGGTGAACACGGTCGAATAACGACCGATGGGCGTTATGGAATCCAGGGCGTCACCGGCCCCAACGGCCCTATGGTTCAGTTAGACCCTGGTGAGCCATACATCCAGCCATACAAAAAGTTTGCGGACGCTGTACTCGCCAACGACCAGTCACTTATCGAGACCAGCTTCTACGACGGGATGAAAGCCGCCCAAATCGTCGATGCTGCCTACCAGTCGGTCGCAGAAAACCGATGGGTTGAATTGAAGCACTAATCATTTCTGCGCTCATCGCCAAACGAGCCTGCAAGGAGAACGACAATTCCTATCGAATACGTAAAACTCGGACGCACCGGCACCAAGGTCTCCAATATTTGTCTTGGCACAGACAACTACGGCAACCAGTACGGTTGTGACGAGCCAACTGCTCACCAAATACTTGGAACAGCTCTCGATGGTGGAATCAACTTTGTTGATACGTCCGATTCGTATAACGAAGGTCGTTCAGAGGCGATGATCGGCAACTACCTTCACGAATCTGGACGAAGGAATCAGGTTGTCCTCGCGACCAAGTACCGTTCTAAAGTTGGAGTTGGAGTCAACGACATTGGTGCCTCCCGATATCACATCGTTCGCGCTGTGGAGGAATCACTACGACGTCTTCGAACTGATCGAATTGATCTGCTTTACTGCCATTCGTGGGATGCAGAAACTCCAATCGAAGAAACTCTTCGCGCTGTTGATGACCTGATTCACCAGGGCAAGATCGTCTATGCCGGTGTTTCCAACTTCCCGACCTGGATTTTTGGAAAATCGTTGTGGCTGTCCGACGTTCGCAACCTGTACCGGTTCGAGGCGATCCAGAGCGTGTTCAATATTCTTCAGCCCGGACTGGGCCGCGAGATGGTTCCGTTCGCTAAGAAGCACGATGTTGCAGTCATCCCTTACTCCCCACTTGCAAGCGGCATGTTGACCGGAAAACAGGGGCGAGACGGTAAAGCCTTGTCCGGTTCCAAGTTCGACCTTCGGGATGATTCAAAGGGCGGCGGACTGAAGTCGAGGTACTTCAACACCCCGATGTTCGATACGGTCGACAAATTCGTGGCAGTCGCTGAGAAATACGATCAACCCCCAGTGCGTCTTGCGTTGCAATGGGTCTCTGAATTCCCTGGCGTTACTTCGCCAATCTTTGGAGCTCGTCGAGTTGACCAGGTCGAAGGTGTTCTCGATGCGTGGTCCGAGTCAGCACCACCGGAAGCAATGGCTGAAGTTAGGGAACTCGCTGACGAGTTCGAGTCCCAAGCCCCAATGGTTTACCCACCGAAATCGGGCGATGCTTTTGGAACTCTTCCAAGGGCAGCGGCGAGCCGATAGCAATCTAGGAACCGAGGAATCATCTCAACATGGAATACGTAAGGCTGGGAAGCACAGGTCTCAAGGTTTCGGAGTACTGCATCGGATCGGATAATTTCGGTGGTCAAACATCGCCTGAAGATTCCCTTCGAATCATGAACGAAGCTTTCGAGGCTGGTGTCAATTTCATTGACACGGCAAACTCGTACACAGACGGACGCAGCGAAGAAAACGTAGGGCGATTTATCAAGACTCGCCGGTCGGAAGTAGTTCTTGCGACGAAGGGTAAAAGTCAGATTGGTCCGTTTCCAAACGATGTCGGAGTGAACAAAAAGTATGTCCATCAGGCGATCGACGACTCACTGAAGCGTCTCGGGACCGACTACGTGGATCTGTACCAAATCCATTCGCCCGACCCTGAAACTCCAATTGAAGAAACCGTTGAGGCGTACAACGACGTGGTGCGAGCGGGTAAAGCTCGATATATCGGGGTCTCAAATTTTTCCGGGCCTGAACTGGTCGAGGCTCTTTGGGCTCAGGACAGGAACGGATTTACCAAGTTCAGCTCAGTACAACCTCGCTACAACTTGCTTTACAGGGAACCCGAGCGAGAGTTGTTCCCTGTTTGCCTCGATCAAGGTGTCGGCGTGATGGCCTACTCCCCTCAGGCAGGAGGTTTCTTGCTCGGCAAGCATCGTCAGTACAAGGAAGAAATGGATTCCGGCGGTCGGTTTTCAAGTGACTTCCGTGCCGCCAACTTCTACAAGAGTACATACTGGAACGACTTTTCATTCAACGCCATGGAGCAATTCATAGGCTTGACCGAGAAATATTCGGTCTCCCCTATGGCATTAGCGTTAAAGTGGGTTCGTTCACATCCAGCAGTATCCGTCTGCATAGTCGGTGCTCGTACAACTGACCAGTTGAATCAGAATCTTTCGGCGTGGGGTGAAGACGTTCCAGCAGAGGCAATAGAGGAAGCAACCAGGATTGGGGACGAGTTGTGGGAGACCGCGCCGTGGAAACCCCAGATGCACAACAACCCTCGACCGTATGAAGCGGTGAAATCGTAGGGCACGTTGGATTACTCAGTAGACGGTTTAGTACCGAAAACAATCGAATCACCTAAAACTCTTGATGAGCTTTCAGGATGCATTGCCGAAGCTACTGGCACCAAGCAATCAGTGATTCCGTGGGGTGGCGGTACGCGAATGTCTATCGGGAACGTGCCACGTGCTTACGATGTTGCTCTGGACACAACGAATCTGATCAACACACTCGAACATGTCCCGGGCGATATGACGGTTGTTGTCGACGCTGGCGTCAGGGTGAAGCAACTTGAGGACGTCCTTGCAAAATCCGGGCAACGACTCGCATTTGAAATAAAACGCTCTAATGACTCAACCATCGGAGGCGCTGTTGCTTCTAACGCCTCTGGACGACGACAATCTTCCACCGGCGGGATCAGGGACTGGGTAATCGGCATGCAGATCGTCTTGCCGGACGGAACTGTAACCAAGTCCGGAGGAAGGGTCGTCAAAAACGTTCAGGGATACGAGCTGCATCGACTTCATACTGGAGCATTCGGGACTCTTGGCGTCATATCGCAAGTTGCGTTCAAACTTCAGCCACTCCCTACCGAATCGCAGTCGGTACTCACTTGGTTTGATGATCTCGAGGCAGCTAGTAAAATGGGTGCAGGGCTGTATAACAGTGTCTTCACACCTGAAGCCACTTCATCAGTACAAGGTTCAGCACTGATTCCGCTAATCGAACTGTGTGGGGAGCAAGCGTCAGCGGACGTGAAATCAGCTGTGCTGGTGCGTGTCTCAGGTGGTGTTCGATCTGTCGAGCGACAGGTGAACGAGATCAAAGGTATTTCTGGCACCAACGGAAGCATCGGATTCGCTGTGCTCGACAAGGCAGCAAATGACTCAGCCTGGAAAACTATTGAATCGCAGGAAGTCGATTCGACGCTGAGTGTTCGTATTACTGCAAGAAACCAAACCGTCACGGAGTTGGCGGGCAGGTTGACCAGCCAGTATTCAGAGGACGAAGTCAGCGCGGTAACCGATCTAGGATTCGGAGCTGCAACCCTGACTTGCACACTGAAAAACTTAGAACGGGAATCTGCAGTCGCGAACGGGATAATCGACGCAGCGCAGAAATCTGGTTGCTCATACACCGTCGAAAATTGTTCAACTGATCTAAAAAAGTCGCTGGACGTGTTCAGCGACGTGGGCCCAGCTATCGAGCTCATGCGTCGTGTAAAGAACCAGTACGATCCCACCTCGCTTCTAAATCCTGGAAGATTTGTCGGGAAAATCTAATAGATGACAGGCCAAACTCCAACTAATCCGATTTCAGGAAAGCTCCCAGGTTTTTCCGGTCCGCACGCGCCCAAAGATTCTGATCTATACAAATGCGTGCACTGTGGGTTCTGTCTCCAAGCCTGTCCTACATATCTCGAAACCGGTCTTGAAGCTGAATCGCCGCGTGGCAGAATTGCTCTGATGAAGGCAGTGAACGAAGGCCGGCTGGAAATGTCGCCGTCTGTAGTAGGACACTGGGAGCTTTGCTTGCAGTGCCGGGCGTGTGAGTTGGCCTGTCCTTCCGGTGTGGAGTACGGGAAGCTGATGGAAGCCACTCGTGCCCAGATCAAGGAACACACTTCTAAACCGCTTACAGAGCGCGTTGCCCGCAAAGTGGGATTTGAATCGATCCTGACTTCCCCTACCCGACTTCGGATGGTCGGGAATGCGATGAAGTTCTATAAAAAGTCTGGCATGCGAACGATCGCACGCGGCACAGGGCTGCTGAAGCTTCTCCCCGGCGATGCCGAAGCCGCCGACAATTACCTGCCCGACCTTTCGAGCTCGTATTTCAAAGCCAAGGGACAAATTCACAGACCGAAAGGTGTGGTGAAAGCTCGCGTTGCAATGCTGGCAGGTTGCGTGATGTCGATCACCCAGTCGGAAACGCTAGGCGCAACTGTTCGAGTTCTCACTCGAAATGGCTTTGAAGTTCACGTGACAGCCAACCAGGGCTGCTGTGGGGCGCTGAATTCGCATTCTGGCTACGTTGATACAGCCTCGGACATGGCGATAAAAAACATCAATTCGTTCCTGTCATCTAATCCCGACGCAATCGTTACTTCGTCTGCCGGTTGCGGTGCAGCAATGAAGGATTACCGCGAACTTCTTGAACACGATCCGGTTTACGCACAGAAGGCCGAAAAGGTCAGCGAATTAACCCGAGACATACATGAGTTGCTCGTTGAATACGGATTTGATGCACCAACCGCAGAACTGAGCGGCACGGTTACTTACCAGGATCCCTGCCATCTCAAGAACGTTCAAAAAATAACCGACGCCCCACGTCAGATCCTGAACTCAATTCCAGGTCTAGAACTCATCGAACTGGCAGAACCCACCGTATGTTGTGGGTCAGCTGGAACTTACTCGATCACGCAACGAGAGATGTCGTCTCAATTGGGCAAACGCAAAGCTCGGAACGTAGTGGCGACAGGTGCGACCTACGTAGCGACCGGTAATCCTGGTTGCTCAATGCAGCTAGATTTCGCCCTGAACGAAGTTGCGACCGAGAGCAACACGAAGCGAACGACCAAAGTCGCTTACGTCGTCGACTTACTGGATCTGGCCTACTCGGCCGAATAACTACGCGGTGTAAACGGGAGAAGGGTGCTCAACGAGTGAAGCACTTGCTGCGGCCGCAGCAGCACCTTTCGCGACTTCGAAACCGTGTTCCGGCAACACCTTCTCAAGGGCGTTCAGCAGCCCAAATACGTTTGCTGGCACGCACGACTCACCCATGAGACCAATTCTGATCACTTCACCAGCGAACTGACCGAGACCACGCCCAACTTCGATTGAGTACTCATCTAGGAGCTGCATTCGAAGTTTGATGTCGTCGACGCCAGCGGGCAATTTCACAACGGTCAGCTGGTCTAGTTGTGCGTCTTCATCAACAGGCAGTTCGAGATTCAATGCTCGTAGGCCGGCACGAAGAGCTTTGGCATTAGCGGCGTGTCGTTCCCAACGGGTTTCGAGAGTTTCGTTTAGAGCCAGTCCGACGGCTTCTCTCAGCCCGTAGATCATGCTCACCGGTGCGGTATGGTGCGCAATATGATCCGGCCCCCAGTAGTCGGCTATGAGTGATAAGTCGAGATACCACGACGTCGGCGGGCGTTTTCGATTACGGATGTAGTCGAGAGCTCGGTCTGAGAGTGCCACCGGTGAAATTCCGGGAGGTGCAGCGAGGCATTTCTGGGCTCCTGAATAGGCGAAATCAAGATCCCAGGCATCAAACTCCAACTCGCTACCTGCAAGTGACGTGACAACGTCGGTCATGAACAGGGCACCAGCTTCGTGAGCGAGTTTTGCGAACTCAGCAATTGGCTGAATCGTTCCTGCGGAGGTTTCCGCATGGATACCGACCACAAGCTGAGTTTCAGGATGTTTCTCGAGCGCGTCAGCAAGCACTTGCGGGTCCATTGCCTTGCCCCACTCTGTCCGCAGCGGAACAACATTGAATCCCAAACGCTCACACATAGTGATCTGGCGTTCACAGAAATAGCCGTAGGAGCAGACGATCACAGTGTCGCCTGGCTCAGCAAGACTAACAAGTCCTGCTTCCATTCCAGCAGAACCAGCACCAGCGACTGCAAACGCTCGTTGCTCAGTTTTGAAGATCTGAGCCAGCATTCCACTGAGTTCGTCGAGTAATTCGAAGAACGCCGGATCGAGGTATCCAATAATTGGCAGCGACATCGCCCTCAGAACCCGTGGGTTGGCTGAACTTGGTCCGGGACCAAGAATCACCCGTCTCGGGACGGTAAGTGGCTCGTATATCTTCCTGTCGCTCAATAAAGTTTCCTGTTCGATTCAGGACTGTGCCGTTCTCTTAGGCAATTCCCAACTCGTAAATCCCGATGCGAAAAATCGCACGAAAACTAAGGGTACAACTTAGATTCATAAAAATCGCTGCAATTAGGTTCCACGATTGACAGTGTTTATAATCCCTGCCGCTCGAATAAACCAACTGAAATTTTCTAACTACTCAATTCAAAGAACGGACATACAAATGGATTTAGGGCTGAACAATAAGGTTGCAATCGTCACTGGCGGCAGCGATGGCATTGGCAAAGCGGCAGCCACAACCATGGCAGCTGAAGGTGCGAAGGTAGCGATCGTTGGTCGAACGCAGGAAAAGCTCGACAAAGCAGTTGCGGAAATTCAGTCCGAATCCAACGGCACCGTCATCGGAGTCGCAGCGGATGTTTCGGTCGAAAGCGACGTTCAGACGATGGTCGAAACAGTCGTCAGTGAGTTCGGCGGAGTCGACATCCTCGTGAACAACGCAGGTACTTCCTCTGCCACGACACTTGAGAAAATGACTGATGAGCAGTTAAAAATTGACTTTGGTATCAAGGTCTACGGTGCGATTTACTGCGCACGCGCTGCTCTACCCCACCTCAAAAAGTCCGGCAAGGGCGCGATCATCAACACGACGACTCCTGGCGGTAAGGCATCAGTTCCAGGGAGTCAGCCAACTTCGCTGTCGCGTGCTTCTGGAATCTCGCTTACCAAGTCGTGGGCTGGAGAACTTGCCCAGCACAATATCCGAGTTAACACAGTTTGCGTCGGCGTTCTGAAATCCGGACAACACCGCTCACGATGGGAAGCTGCGAACGCAAAAGACCCGAACTACTCACTTGAGGACCACTGGGCGGTAGTCGGAAAGAACGTTCCGTTAGGTCGCATCGGAGAAGCTAAGGAAGCTGGCGATGTCATCGCGTTCCTAGCTTCCGAACGAGCTTCGTACGTAACCGGAACAGCAGTGAACGTCGACGGCGGAACCGCCCCGGTCGTTTAGTCGATAGTTAGCTCAGGAAATCTAACGCCGATCGGACGAATATTTCTGTTCCGATCGGCAAGCAATCCTCGCTCCAATCGAAGCGCGCGTTATGGTGTCCTTCAACCTCACGCTGCTTTGCGGTTTCGTCGTCGTGGGCTGCACCGAGCAGGAAGTACACACCCGGAACTCGATTGTTGAACTCCGACATATCGTCGCCCACACTCACCGGTTCCCATTCCCTGGCATTGCCTTCGCCAACCACGTGACTCGCCTGCTGGGTCACCCACGCAGCAATTTCGGGATCATTGATCACCGCTGGAGTACCGTGAATACGTTCGAAGGAAGTTTCTGCCCGCATTGCTTCGGCTACGTTCTTCGCTATTCGCTCCAGCGAACCCAGAATCAAATCTCGAGTCGGCGGAGTGTAAGCGCGAATAGTTCCCTCAACCATCACGCTGTCGGCAATGACGTTTGGTGCTGCACCACCATGGATCTGACCAAAAGTGAGGACACCCATCTCGTTCGGCGGTACTTCACGACTTACGACCGTTTGAGCGGTGGTAATGATTTCGGCAATAGCCGCCACTGGGTCGATGGTCATGTGTGGCATAGCGCCGTGACCACCCTTGCCTCTGACGATTATCCTGAACTGGTCTGCACTGGCAAACACCGTTGCCCTGTTCACACCCACAGTTCCTGTCGGTATTTGATTCCAGAGGTGTGTCCCAATCACCCGGTCAGCCGGGTACTTTTCAAACAGTCCATCTTCGATCATTGCCAACGCGCCTTGCACGACTTCTTCGGCAGGCTGGAAGGCGAAAATTACAGTCCCGGCGATTTCGTTTCGGACAGTTGCCAGGATTTCAGCAGCAACGAGCGCCATCGTTATATGACCATCATGACCGCATGCGTGCATCCGTCCGTTCGTAGCGGCAAACTCAAGACCGGTAGATTCATCGACCGGTAATCCGTCAATGTCTGCACGAATCATCAGAGTCGACCCCGACTTACCACCCTCAAGCACTCCAACGACGCCTGTCTTACCAATTCCGGTTTCGACCCTCAGTCCCGCGACTTCAAGTCTCCGGGCGATTTCGCCTGCCGTTTCGTTTTCCTGGAATCCAAGCTCAGGAATTTGATGAAAATACCTGCGTGTCTCAATTAGCGCATCGGCGTGCTCAGAGACTAGTCGGTTAATTTCATCGTGAGTTGGCATGGGATTCCTTGAGTTCTCTTGAGTCGTAGGAGTAATAATCAGCTCTACGCGTAAACGCCTTCTCGAGCAGCACTGGAATCTTTACCGCGCTGCTGAAATGCGTCTTGACCAGCAGGAACGTTCTCCTGCTTGCCACCCCACGCGGCAAGTGGAGCAGCTTGAAGACCTCGACCGTACGAGTACGTGAGTTCCCAAGGAAGATCTTCTTCGTTCGCAATCTTGTTGATCGCGTCGAGATTCACAACTGATTCTTCATCGCCCTGACCACCGCTCAAGAACGCTATACCGGGAACTGACGAAGGAACGGTTTCGAGGAAGCAATCGATAGTCTTTCGTGCCACTTCTTCGGCTGAAGCGCGGTCCAGCGCATCTGAACCGGAGATGACCATGTTCGGCTTAAGCACTATGCCCTCGATGTCGACATTCTGCTTTTCGAGCTCAGCGAACACTGCGTTCAGAGCTCTTGTAGTTGCGGACAAACAGTCATCAATGCTGTGCTTCCCGTCCATCAAGACTTCTGGTTCAACAATCGGAACAATGCCTTGTTCCTGACACAATGCTGAGTATCGGGCGAGAGCGTGGGCATTCGTGTGAATTGCGTAATCGGATGGCTTCCCGTCGCTGATGATCAGAAGAGCGCGCCACTTGGCGAATCGAGCACCAAGTTCGTAGTACTCAGCCAGGCGAGCACGGAGACCATCAAGACCTTCAGTGATGAACTCGCCCGGTGCTCCAGCAAGATCGTGGGTAGAAAGATCAACCTTGATGCCGGAGATCACATCCGAATCGGCAAGCAGGTCGACGAACGACTTACCTGAGTCGTCAGACTGGCGGATAGTCTCGTCGTACATGATGACGCCCGAGATGAAGTCACCGATATCCGGAGTTTGGAAAAGCAGCTGCCGCCACTGTCGACGGGTTTCCTCTGTCGATTCGACGTTGATGCTGTCCAGGCGTTTCGTCATGGTCGACGTACTCTCGTCAGCAGCAAGAATTCCCTTCTTGCGGGCAACCATCTTCTTCGAAATGTCGTTCAGCGCACTGTCGGCCATTCAATCTTCCTCTTGGGTTCAACGTTCTCACTCGCGTCATTTTGCGAGTTCAAAAAAGTTTCTGATTACGAATTTAGTCGCGACTCTCCGTATCGGCAATGATTTTTCACGAGCAAGCCGAAGGAAATAAAAAAAGACCGGCGAATCGCCGGTCTTTTCATTCAGTTCAAGTTTGAACTATTTACATCACACCGTGCTGCTTGAACAGCTGTGCCAGAAGCGCGATACCCTCCCGGTTCTTCTGAGGTGACTCGTACGCGAAGCACAACCGAGCGCTGTTGTGGCCAACTCTACCTGAAGCATCTGCTTCGAAGTTCGTACCTGCCACGTAACCGACACCTTGCTCAAATACTGCGTCACGAATTGCACTTATGTCAGAACCTTCAGGCATCGTCAGCCAAACGTAACAACCGCCTTCAGGAGTCGACCAGGTTGCACCCGATCCGCCGAAATGCTCTTCGAGTGCGCCGGTCATTGCGTCGCACTTTTCTTTGAGTAATGGATTGAAATTGTTCCGGTGAGAATCGAGGTTGTTCTTCAGGAAACCCTCGATGGCTATAGATGCAAACTGGTTGGGTCCACTACCCAGCTTGAAGCTCATAGCTCTACGCATCAATTCCGGTGCGCCTGTGAAGTACCCGAGCCTAAGACCAGGAGCCAACAGTTTCGAGTAAGAAGCGACATAAACAACAATGCCTGAATCATCTAGAGCCCTGAAAGATGGTTGAACATCTCCGGCGTACCGGAGGTCGACGTAGCAGTCGTCCTCAAGTATTGGCATCTTGTACTTGTGGGCGATCTTCAAAATTGCCTTGCGTCGCTCTTCCGATAGCGTGGAACCTGTTGGGTTCTGGTGTTCTGGGATGGTGTACAGATACTTCGGCTTCTCGCCATTGGCGATCAGTTCTTCGATCTGCTTTTCCATCGCCTCTGGGACGATTCCGCCTTCATCGATGGCGACTCCCCTGATGTCTGCACCGAACCTACGAAGCTGGTTCAGGGTACCCATGTAGACGAACTCTTCTGCAAGCACCACATCACCAGGGTTAGTGAGTGCCTGAATCACAAGACCGAGCGCTTCTCCTGAGCCGTTCGTCAAAGCAACTTCATCTGGGTCAACTGTGAATCCACGGTCATTCTGTAATTTTTGGACTGTGTACTCGCGGAGCTCTTGCGCACCAAATTGGTGTGGGTAGTAGGCCATTTCGCTGGCGATACGTTCGCCATCTGAATCAACCGCAGTTTGAAGAGCCTGAATCAGCCCGTCCATTGGCAACGTTTCCGGGGCGGGATAAGCAACTGCGAAGTCATATTTCGCGTGCTTGACGAAATTCAACGGGGTGTCCGTCGAATTTTCTGAAAACAGTGAGTCGTAACTAAATGAATCGGCCATTTTTAGAACATTCCATGCAATGCGGTAAAAAACCGCTCAGGTCTCAATTTGTTCGGGCGGGGTGAAGCTTACTGCTGGTTTTGCCGCATCGCAAAGGTTTAAAGCCGGTGATAGTTGGTATACAGTGCCGATTCGTCAAACTTACGCAGATGTACGTTCAATTCAGTTCACTCGGAGAGATCAATGCGAGGAGTCGCCTTCTACGGCAACAGTAAAGCGGAAGTAATCGATTACCCGGATATTGATCCAGGTCCTGAACAGGTTCTGGTAAAGCTAAGGTCATCCGGATTGTGTGGTTCTGATTTCCAACGCTATCGCGCCGACTCTGCTAATGAACACAACGGCGAGTTGAGACGCCCGGGTCACGAGCCATGTGGAGAAATCGTTGCGTTAGGTCCGAACGTCACTGGACTATCTGTCGGAGATCGAATAATTCAGCACCACTACGAAGGTTGTCGTGAGTGCGACTACTGCCGAACCGGTTGGCAACAACTGTGCGAGGTCACCGAAAAGAAGGAGTACTACGGCGGGTCGATGCATGGCGGACACGGTGACTACATGGTCGCCCACCAATCCACGTGCGTTCCCCTGCCTGATGAACTCTCATATGAAGTTGGAGCCTATCTAGCCTGCGGTGCTAGCACTGCGTTTCAAGCACTGAAAAAATTGGAAGTTTCCGGGCTAGAGACGCTCGCTGTATTTGGTCAGGGACCAGTTGGTCTTGCAGCCACAATGTTCGGAACCGAAATGGGTGCGCGTGTAATTGCTGTGGATGTTTCGAAAGAACGACTCCAAATGGCGTCTGATGTCGGGACGTGGCAAACCGTTGATTCCAGTGCGGGTGACGCGCCAGAACAAATCAAAGCGCTTACAGACGGACACGGCGCACACTCTTCGCTGGAAGCCGCCGGTTTGGCGGTAACAAGAGTTGCAGCGGTCGAGTCGACCAGGATTTTCGGCAAAACCTGTCTCGTTGGAGAAGGTGGCGAAGTCACCTACCAGCCAACCCCTCACATCATTCATCGTCACCTTACTATGCTCGGTTCCTGGACATTCTCTACGTTCGGTCTCGAAGAAGCAGCAAGATTTACCGCAGAAAGAAATGTGCCCCTCGACTCGGTGATCACCTCGCGTTCAACCATCGAACAGGCCCCGACTGCATACGAAGAGTTCTCAAAAGGCGCCCCGGGGAAATTTGTGATCAACTGGGATTAGCAGATTCAAGCGAGCGAACATCGAAAATTTCGCTCTATTTGCCTGAATAACACTCGAATGTTTACGAATATCGTAATTTCGTTGGCTTACCCCCTTTTAGAATAGGGGGGTAATGCCGTAGAATACAAGGTCGGTTGGCGTATTCAGTACGACACGGAGAATGATTGGTAAGACCATAGTTATTAGATAAACACACATCTAACACTTATGTGTTCGCCACCATTCTCACCACTCGCTGCTTTGTAGCAGGCTGGAGTTACGAGGCATAGCGAGAAGCACTAAGCACATTCCAATTCCTGGCAAGTCAGGCAACCGCGCTTGAATGCTCAGGGAGAGGGGCCGGGCACTAAATGCCCGAAAGGAACTAGAGTTGGTTCAAAAGCGACGCTCGTCGGACGCAGATTTGAATGACGTGACCGCAGCTCTCGACGGAGACACCGGTTACACCACTGCCTTTACACGCATGGAAGGCACTGAAGACGAAGCAAACCAAGACACCGAAAGCGGTGCGACTGCGGTAACACGATCCGAGCTGGATATGTGGGAAGCCGCAAGAGCTTCAGAGTCTTCAACCGCGGCGAATAATCTCGCTCAGGAAGTCCAGGAATCGGAATTAACTGAAGACACAGTTCGAATGTATCTTCGGGAGATCGGTCGCGTTGCACTTCTCACGGCAGCTGATGAAGTTGTTCTTGCGAGGGCCGTTGAACTAGCACAGAGACTCGAAGCGATTGAGAAAGAGATCATGGGCGACATTGAAGTCGGAACCCCTGATCCATTCACAATCATTACCGAAATCCTTACTAAGCTTGGTCCTGTTGGCGACACAGCCTCCGCAATCGCTAAGTACCTCGGTCTCGATGTTCCAGTCACCCTTGGTGACGCGCTTACGAACCCAGAATTCCGTGCCCTCGTTGACAGCAAGCGCGAAGACGAACTAATCAACTACCTGTCAGATGCGCTTGGAGTCGAGCCCGATGAAGCCCACAACCTCGTTGTTGAGCTGTCGGTTCTTTCTCGATTGCTCGCTCCAGACACTGTAGAAATTCTCGGATTGAACCCCGTACTGAACGATTTACCTGATGAAATCGTCAAACCAGACTTCATTGCAGCACTGCAGCCACTCACCTCGGTCTTGAATGCACATCTGATGCGTGTGCGTGAAGAAGGTGAGAAGGCTCGACGTCACCTTGGCGAAGCAAACCTTCGACTTGTAGTGAGCGTCGCGAAAAAGCACTTGAACCGTGGTTTGTCGATGCTTGACCTGATTCAGGAAGGCAACATTGGTCTGATGCGTGCCATCGAGAAATTCGACTTCCGTAAAGGATTTAAGTTCTCCACGTACGCAACATGGTGGATCCGACAGGGAATCACCCGAGCAATCGCAGACCAGGCACGAACCATTCGTATTCCTGTTCACGTTGTTGAGACTCTCAACAAAATCATGCGTGCACGACGTGAGCTCGGTCAGCAATTGAACCGAGAACCTACCGTTGAGGAGCTGTCAGAGCGAGTTGAACTTCCAATCGACCGTGTTTCTGAAATTCTCCAGATGTCGCAGGAACCTGTGTCACTCGAAACTCCAATTGGTGAAGATGCCGAAAACGAGTTGGGTGACCTGATTCAGGACTCATCTGCTCCGGCTCCTGCTGACGTAGCAGCCCAGTCGTCCATGAGAGAGCAGGTTGATCAGGTTCTCAGTCACCTCCAAGAGCGAGAGCGCCGAGTTCTAGAACTTCGGTTTGGGTTGTTTGACGGCCGACCTCGAACTCTCGAAGAGATCGGTGGCGAGCTCAATCTAACTCGTGAACGAATCCGACAGATCGAGCGAAAAGCTCTCGGTCGCTTGCGCGGTGACGCACACGTTGCCGAATTACGCGAGCTTCTCGCCTAGTTAGAGCCCAAAAGAATTTGAAAGCCCCTGAGATTTATCAGGAGCTTTTTTGTACTTAAATTCAAATCAGGCAATGGACAACCACGCACACAACGAATCGTCCCAATCAACAGCCGACCTTCTGCGAGGCTCGGGTCTACGCGCCACTCCAGCGCGGCGTGATGTAATCGATATCCTGCAAAACACACCGGGACACATGACGGTTGCAGAAGTCATCGAACTCCTAAGAACCAACGGAGCCTCATACGACCAATCGACTGTCTATAGAGTGCTCTCAGACCTTCGTGGAGTTGGACTAGTCGCCGAATCACGTATGAGCCCCGGTGACACGGTGTTCGAATGGATTAACCAGTCGAACCATCACCACCTACAGTGCGTCGGCTGCGGTAGAACCCTCGCGTTAGACGACGAGTTGGTTCAACGCTTCATATCAGAAGTGCACGAACAACACGGATTCCACGTGAACGCAACTCATCTGGTTCTATCAGGTCAGGAACACGATTGCCCTGGCACTGATTCAGATTCTTAGATCCTTGAAAACTTTGTGACCCGCTGTCCCCTGCCCAGTTCGCCAATTTCTGCCACATACAGGTTTCCGTTTGAGTCGAACCAGCCACCGTGGGCCGCCTGGCAAGCGTCCGCATTACCGCGCCAGCGGGTAATTAGTTCTCCGTCAAGCGTCCAGATCGATACGCCGTTACCACCACCTTGTTCGACAACATAAGCGACATCGTCGTCGAAGAAGACGTCACCGGGACCAACAAGATCGTTCCACTCGGTGATGTAATTGCCATCGGTATCGAATATCTGGATTCGATTGTTTTCTCGGTCACATATGTAGACGCGGTCATTCTTGTCGATGCCAACCTTGTGCAGAATCGAAAACTGACCAGGACCTTTCCCTGCCTCGCCCCACGAGTGTTCCAACTCACCGTCAGCACTGAATCTGTGGACGCGACGGTTCGCATATCCGTCGGAGACAAACAGCTTTCCATCGGACGATCGAGCCAGTCCTGTCGGCATATTGAACGGCGCACCTTGTTCGTTCGTGGTTGTCACGGTGATATTGGCGTAACCATGAACGCCGAGCTCCATGAGTACATCACCATTCTCGTTGTGTTTGGTCACCTGGTGTGTCTGGTGGTCGGCTAGCCAAATGTTGTCTTCTGGATCGATGTAAACGCCATGGGGAACTCGAAATTCACCCGGCTCGTTGCCATGATCGCCCCATGAACCAATAAAGTTTCCATCAGCGGTCCAACATGTGACCGGGTGCTTCGAACGACTGAACAACCAGACCCTGTCTTGAGAATCGACACCGACATCAGCGCACTGTCCAAGCTCCCAAAATGCTGGCTTGTGCCTGAGCCAATCGCGGTCGACTTCGTATGTGTATTTACCTTCTCCAACAGTGGTCATTTTTGTCCTACCAACACTATTTGTCTGTCCGTTCGCCAACGTATTACCGGTGACGTATGCTGTCAATGAATTTCATGTACGGAGTGAATGTTGAAAGATCGGAAAAGTGCTGTTCTCGCTGCTGTCGACGACAGTTGGCGTCAGTTCAGGAACAGCTTGAACAATCTAGTCACCGAAGATATGAACCAAACAGGTGTTCACGGTGACTACACGATTGCCGATCTAATTGGGCATGTCACGACGTGGGAGTGGGAACTTGTTACCGCTCTCGACCGTGGTCAAATAGAACCGGTTGGCGACGTCACCAATTTCAACGAATCGGCACGCCAGAGTAAACAAGAACTTAACCCTCGTCAGATTCTTCAAGAGATGGAGCAAACTCACCGCGCGTTACGTGATGAACTTGCCAAAGCACCAAGCGCGTTCTTTGAACCTGATGACCCACTTCGAAAGATGATCGATGAACGATCAATCTTGCACTACGATGAGCACGGGAGAGCGATCAGGATTTGGTCGCGTGGCAACCACAGCGACCCTTCCTGATCCGAATAGCGAGCGTTTATCCGCTTACTCGGCGCCACTTCCGCAGGCTCGTGACCTCACGTACAGGGTCTTGCTGCGACCCGAATGCCGTGTACGAGACCTCGGCGACGTATACAGAGCCTTCAGAATCCACTGCCAGGGCGTGCGGTGCGATGAACTGGTCGTGATCTTCACCGCCTAGCTCATTACCGAAGCGCGTGACCTCATTCCCCTCTCGGTCCATCACGACGACTCGTCGACCGAGTCTCCGAACACCTTCTTGTACTGGCGGTGGTCCGGCCTCAGCGACGTAAAGATTCGTATCGTCACCCTTGCCATCAGTAATGGCGATTGGTCTGTGGGAGTGAATTTGGTTCACGAATTCACCGTCGGTGGTGAAAGTTTGCAATCGGAAATTTTCTCGGTCACACACGGTCACTTTGTCGGTGCCATTCATTGCAATGTTGTGCGGCAAAGAGAACTGGCCTTCAAGCGATCCCGGCTCACCCCAGGACTTGATGTAGTTCCCGTCGGTGTCGTATTTGTGAACACGAGAGTTCCCGTAACCGTCGGAAATGAACAGATCACCCGTTTCTGGCTGAATCGCAACGTGTGTTGGGCGGTTGAACGGATCCCCATCCTGCCAAGCAGCCGGTTTACCCTTTTCACCTAACCGGAATAGGAGCTTGCCTTCCTTAGTCCGCTTCTCGATCATGTGGGCGTCATCGTCAGCAAGATAAAGATTGTCATCGGCATCAAGCGTTATTCCGTGCGGTCGTACGAATTCGCCTGCACCCCAGGTCTCGATGAAATTACCTTCTTTATCGAAGATGATTACAGGGTGATCGCCCCGATTGAATACGTAGACGTTGTCCTGTGAGTCTACAGCCACCGATGTAGCTTCTTTGAAGAACATTGGGTGAGGGAGTTTTGCCCAGTACGGAACCGGCTCGTAAACAGTATTTGATGTTGCTGCGTTGACCATATTTCTACCTGTCTTGAAATCTGTTGGTGTTGGCGCTCGTCGTTAAACCCGACGCCACTTTCTCAAGCTCACAATTTCTCCGAGCGGAATCTCCTCAGTGCCAGAGTTCTCAGGCCGTGAGAAATAGTTCGTCCAAGCTACTTCCGCTGCGTAAATGGAACCTTGTGAATCAGTAGAGATTCCGTGAGGTGCTGTGAACTGAGCGACTCCAGCGCCTGGTGTTGGACCACCGAGGTGCTGCTGGAATTCACCATCCGGCGAAAGCACGGCGATCATCGCGCCAAGATTTGGCACTCCCTGCTGAACTGGTGGGGGGATCATCTCTCCAACATAGATCGCGTTGTCATTTCCCTTGCCTTCGGTGACAGACATCGGGTGATGAATGTGGATTTGCTCAACGAACTCGCCATCGGTGGAAAACACCTGGAGACGAAAGTTTTCACGATCAGCAACCACTACTTTGTCAGTGCCCATCATGCTGATGTTATGCGGCAAGCTGAACTGACCAGGATCGGTTCCCGGTTCACCCCACGACATGATGTGATTTCCGTCGGAGTCGAACTTGTGGATCCGCGAGTTGCCATAGCCGTCTGAGACGAATAGTTCGCCGGTCTCAGGATGAATAGCAATGTCAGTGGGTCTGTTGAACATCCCGCCGCTCTGCCACTCACAAGGCTCGCCCTTAGTACCGAGGGTGAAAAGTACCTCACCTTCATTCGTGCGCTTCTGGACGAAGTGCCCGTCATCATCCACAAGATAAAGGTTGTCTTCAGCATCTATCTCTATCCCGTGCGGCCGCACAAACTCACCGTGTCCCATCCCTCGCAAGAAGTTCCCATCGGTATCGAAAACTGCGATAGGTTCGGAACCGCGATTGAAGACATAGACGTTGTCTTTCGAGTCGACAGCGACCGAAGTGGCGTCACCTTTGAACGTAACTCCCATCGGGAGCTTCGCCCAGCCCGCGACCGGCTCGAACCTGGTTTCAGTAGTTGCTGTGGTCATTCGATTTCCAATTCTTAAGATTTGGCCTCGGAAAGCCAATCAGACAATCGGCTAGGGAGCCATTGCACGAGGTTTATACCTTTTTCGACATCGGAGGTCATCAAGCGCCCTCGCGCGTGAACCGCTTGAATCACGCTTTCCATGGCTTCGGTAACTTCCGGGTGTTCCGGGTGTCCGGGGTGCCCCATCGACTGTGCAAGGTCTTGCGGACCGAACGTGATCATGTCGATGCCTTCGACATCGAGAATTTCTTCAATCGTTTCGACGGCGTTTCTGGTCTCAATCTGAATTGCGACAGTTACTTCCCGGTTAAAAGCTGCCATGTACTCAGACGGCGTCATGTTGTGCATTCCGTAGTCACGCCCACGGGAGGTCCCAAAAGAACGTTCACCCTCAGGGCCGAATCTCGCAGCTTTCGCTATACGCGCGGCCTGTTCAACGTTGTCAACGTGCGGACAAAGAATCCCCATCAAACCTCGGTCGAACGCCCTGAGAATGGTGTCGGTCTCCGTGTTAGGAACACGAGCAGTACAAGTCATTCCGTGCATATCGGCGACCCTACCCATCATTTCCGCCGATTCCCAGTCGAATACACCGTGCTCCATGTCGAGGTGCAACACGTCGAACCCAGCGTAGCCAGCCCATTCACCAATGGTTGGCTCAGGAAAAGTCACAGTAAGTCCGTACGTTTTCGTACCGTTGTTAATTGCTGCGCGAATGTTGCTTGATCGCAATTATTAGCTCCAAATTCTCGACACTCCCGGTCAGGCAAGTGCTACCGTTTTGGTCGTCTTGACCAAATCACTGCGCAAGTCGACCGCTTCACCATGGTCTGCTTGCGCGGGGCGGAGTATACAGCCGAGTTGAACCGAATTTATCTGCAACCTTGTTCTATCCGAGAAATTCGGCGAGCCAACTCAAAATGAACGTTCCGATCATCGGCTCTATTTACCGCGGTTACCCGATCGCGGTTGTCGTATTCCTCTCAACTGGCTTTTCCGTCGGGATGGCACAGTACGCATTCGGTGAATTCGCTGGCCCGCTTAAAGAAGAGTTTGGTTGGAGCCAGACTGAGCTTAACTATTCACTCGTCTTCTCAGCCATATCCGGAATACTTGCCCCTTTTGTTGGAAGACTAGGCGATAAGATCGGCATCCGCCCGGTGATGTTCGGATCACTGCTACTGATGTCCTCGGGTTTTCTACTAAGACCTGCTATTAGCGAACTGTGGCACTGGTACCTGTTCAGTGCTCTGGTATATGCAGGATTTCCAGGCGCAACGATTATGCCGGCTGGAAAAATAGTCGGATTATGGTTCCCCAAAACTCGCGGCCGAGTCATGGGTGCAGTTGTCGCTGGTAATAATTTCGGTGGGATCACGATGCCTCCACTTGCTGCAACCGTTATTGCTGCCCTTAGCTGGCAAATGGCGTACGTGACTTTTGGAACCCTAATCGCAGTCCTGGCTTTTGTTGCGCTGATCGTAATTCAAGAAGACGAAACCGAGGTCGAAAAGGAAATGGTCAGGAAAGGGCGTGCAGATCAAACTGGAATAGCGAAAGCAGCTGCCCGATCTGGAATCACGGTTTCGCAGGCGTTTGACAACGTTAATTTCTGGCTCGTGACGATAGGTCTGGTAGCCGCGACGTTCACCTACCAGGGAGTGCTGACTCAGCTACGCCAGCACTTCGAAGAGAGCGGATTCGAGCCTGCTGTCGCAACGACCGCGGTCAGCATAATCGCGGGCATGGGTATTGGTTCTAAACTGGCGTTCGGTCGTGCTAGCGAAAAGATTACGGCACGAATAGCTACAGTAATTTCCGTATCGCTACAAGCGATCGGAGTGCTGTTCATTGCCCTATCTGACCTACACGCACTTCTGTGGGTCGGAATCTTTGTGTTTGGGCTTGGCTTTGGTGGGCTAGGGGCACTGATCGTGCTGGTCGTTCAGGAATCCTTCGGAATGAAGCACTTCGGAGCCATCATGGGAGTAATGCAGGTTGCAATGATCGCTTCAAGCTCCGGGGCACCGTTCATGGCAGGAAAATTGCACGATAACTCCGGATCTTTCGATTCCACTTTCCTGGTAGTCGTGGGGATCTTCGTGCTTGGGATTGTGGCGCTGCTGCTCGCTCGGCCTGTGGAGGACGAAACCCAACCAACAGAGACCAGTTAAATTGGGTCAGCCCAAGAACGCTGTAGCAAATACCATCGCTACGAAAAGAGAGACAGGCAGAATTGGATTCGAGCGTTGCTCTCTGCTCGCCTTGATCGCCGCAATAAATTGATGTGACCGGTTGCGTCTCATGCCCGTACCCCTCGTTTGGAATTTGCCCCTATATGCATGATCTCTGGTACACGGTTACGTGTCTTGAGGGGTATCCCTCAAAGTGATTTCAGGCAAATGAAAAAGCCCCGCTCACTTGCAGGGCTTTTTACATATCGATTTCGGCTCAGATTACGATTCGAGTTCGTCCCAAATTGCCTTCGCATAGTTGATCGATTTGGCGTCCTGATGCCATTGATCTCCAGCCCAGGCACCTTCGATAGTCATGTACCCCGAGTAGCCGGCATTATGCATCGCTGAAATCGCGTACCTGTAGTCAATTTCACCGTCCGGAAGAGGCACCCGGATGAACACTGACCTGTTGTTTTCTGCGTGGTAAACCGTGTGCAAGTTCTTGCAGTGCCAGTACTTAGAAACCGGTGCCAGCGCATCTATTGAATCGTCGAAGTTTTCCTCAGGAACGTCGTATGTCCAGAGCACGTTTCCTATGTCAGGGTTGATGCCAAAGTTCGGTCGATCGACAAGACCGTGGAGCAGCAATGCTGACCATGAGTTGTCTACTGGTGAATTCTGGTGGACCTCAACGGTGATGTTCGTTCCCGCGTCGGAAGCCTTCGCACACGCGTCCTGCAGTACAGGAGCGAGGTCTTCGTAAACCCTCAGCATGCTGTCTCGCGAAGCGTCCTGACTGCTTGGGTAACCACTTCCCGTCCCTGGAAAGTCCTCAGGATGGCGAGTTGGAGCACTCATTGCGCCATTAACGACTTCTGCCCCACTCCAGGCTGCGTATTTGATCGACTCATTTAGTCGTTCGCGGTTTTTTGGACCATTCATCGCATCATGCAATGTTCCGCCTGAGCGGATGCAGCCTACTTCGAGTCCATGGCCATTGAACTTCTTCACAAATTCTTTGACGTTCTGCTCTGAGCCAAGCTGGGTCATTACTTCGAGACCAACTTCAATAGCGTCAAAGCCAAGGCTCTTTGTTTTGGCTAGGAAGTCGTCCGCGTAGTTTTCGGGTGAAAGGTTCCAGCTGTCCACAGATTGTGGATACAGGGTGAACCGCCTGTGGGCGTAGCAAAATCTCATTGGGTTTACGTTCCTGCGTTGACAGTCCAATAGATATCGAGAACAGTTCTCAATATTCGGGTCTGATTCGAAAAATTCTGCCGGAGTCTACCATTCTGGCGGGTGTACCATCCTGCTCGCAAAACAGGCGTCGGGCGATTTACCTCACCACTGGAGTAACGAAGTTGAAAATCACTGACCTACGGGTTTATTTGACCCGCCCCGGAAACAGCAACCGATCCTGGGTATTCGTTGAAATCGACACTGACGAGGGCATCACAGGAGTTGGTGAGTCGACGAATTCAGGTGGTGGTGGTGCGCTTGTTGTTGGGCGTGCGTACGAAATGCTCAAGAACGACCTGGAAGGTCAGGATTTTTCAGAAGGACTCGTCGGTCTGGACCCACGTGATATTGATGCAATCTGGCACCGCATCTATCGCCGGTTCGGCACGCTGGGCTCACGTGGATTTGGAACCACGCTCGCAAGTGGAATCGACATGGCGTTGTGGGACATCAAGGGCAAGGCCCTCGGTCGACCAGTATGGGATCTGCTTGGCGGCAAGATGCGCGACGCTGTCCCGATCTACTCTCACGTCGCACCAGCTGACGACATTGATGCCTGTGTAGCGGATGCCAAAGAGCAAGTTGCCCTCGGTTACCAGGCGTTAAAACTCGATCCGTTTAGCCCGGAGATGGGAAAGCATCACCGAAGATACGTCGACGGCAAGTTATCCGCTGCTGGTGCAGCACACGCCGAAGACCTAATGCAAGCTCTACGAGATGCAATTGGTCCTGATATTGAACTCATGATTGACGCACACGGAAACTTCGATGTGTCGACCGCGACCGAACTTTGTAACCGGATGATGAAGTTCAATCTCACCTGGTTTGAAGAGCCACTGCAACCGGAGTCACTGGACGCTCATCGACAGTTGCGAAGAAACACCGACATGAATCTATGTATCGGTGAGCGTAAGTACACACGCTGGGACTTTGCACCGTACCTGCAAGAAGGACTGGTGAACTACATCATGCCCGACATTTGCTGGACCGGCGGAATATCAGAAATGAAGCGTATCGCCGTCCTTGCCGAGACCTACTACGTACCAATCTCACCGCACGACGCATCAGGCGCCTTCAACGTAATTACCGGTGCTCACGTTCTCCAAAACGTCCCGAATATTTACCGTCTCGAAATGAATCACCATTCTGTCGAAAACTACAACGCGGTTATCACCAAACCATTGGATATTCGTGACGGTCTGCTCCACCTGCCTGATAAGCCAGGCTTAGGATATGAACTCGATCACGATTACATCGCATCCCACCCGGATTCTGAGTGGGAACGATTGCACGCATAGCTCAAGAATCTAAACAAAATGCCAATTCCAACCCCTTCTGAAATCATCTCTACCCGATTAGAACGATTGGATGGTCAGCTGCTCCAGGCGATCGACAATCTTTCCGAGGACGAAGCATCCAGGTGGCTTGCTGAAACAGCTCCTTCGTGTAAATGGCATCTATGGCACATGGCGCGCTGGGCCGATTATGTCCAGTCGTTATTGTCGGATGTTGTGGACGAGCACTCTCCCGAATTGTGGGAATTCACCGGCATTGCTGACGAATGGGGATTCGAAGGAGTTGACCTTGGTATGTGGGGGGCAGGATCCGGGCTCGGAAACGAAACCGGAAAGTCTCTTCCACTCCCAACGCTCGCGAGAGTGCGGT
>JAYQWG010000005.1:55983-68314 GCA_038150225.1 Chloroflexota bacterium | reverse complement strand
ACCGTCAGGTACTGCTGATTGAGGCTGGCAAAGACTATGCCAATCTCGACGAGTTGCCTGACGAGATTCTTCAAGGTCACGCGACCGGAATAGATCTCGCAATCGACCCTGATGGGGAACACAACTGGGGTTTCAAAGCCCGCGCCACACGGCTTCACGAGAACATGGATGTCCCTCGTGGGAAAATCACGGGCGGGACATCGGCAATCAACGGTCAGGTCTACCTCCGAGCAATACCAGAAGACTTCGATTATTGGGTTTCTGAAGGCAACGACGAATGGTCGTACGAGAAAGTCTTGCCGGTGATGAAACGGCTGGAAAACGACCTGGATATTTCAGACCAGTACCACGGGAATGACGGACCAATCGTCATCCGGCGATACCAGCCCGATGAGTTAGTTGATGACCAGGCAGCTTTCATTAACGCTGTAACTGATGCAGGGTTCTCGCGAACCGAAGACCACAATCATCCAGCTTCCAGCGGCGTCGGACCTCTCCCCCTCAACAATCCTGATGGGATCCGTTGGAGCACTGCAATCGGGTATCTCTCGATGGCACGGGACCGATCGAATTTCTCGATCGACTCAGAGTGCTTCACTCGACGAGTGCTTATCGAAGACGGGCGAGCCGTCGGAGTCGAATACGAGCGAAAAGGCAGAATAGAACAGGTTTATGCGGACGAAGTAGTGCTTAGCGCAGGACCAATCGGGTCTCCCCATTTGTTGATGCACTCAGGTATTGGTCCAACTGGCCAGCTCGAAGCCCACGACATAGAAGTAGTAGTCGATTCGCCGGGAGTTGGGCAGAACTTACGAGATCACCCTTCAGTTCACGTCCGCTGGCGTGCCGCAGACGACTTCCCGATGCCAGACGTCCTTCAGGGCCCTCAAAAGACCGCCCTTCGTTACACGGCTCGCGGAAGTGAATTGCGTAACGACATGATCGCCGTCATGCGATGGAATTCAGTCTCACGAGAATTCCTGATGAGTGCCGGTTTGTATCTTGCTAAAGCCGCTGGTGAAATGCGTCTCGTTTCATCAGATCCGCACGACCAGCTGTTCCTCGATTACAACTTGCTCGATCATCCGTACGATCTGTCCCGCATGCGCGAGGCGGTGAAAATGCACATCGAGTTCGGTAAACATGAGTCCTACGCTCCAATCCTTGAAGAGTTGATCGACCCGCTACCTCGTCACCTTGAAAACGACGACACTTTGAACGAGTGGTTGCTCGCGAATGCTCACACAATGCATCACGTTTCCTGCACGGCAAAAATGGGGCCTGATAGCGACCCAATGGCGGTGGTGGATCAGTACGGTCGGGTGAAGGGCGTCGAAGCCCTGAGAGTGTGCGATCTCTCCATCATGCCCGACTGTCCTCGGGCGAACACGAATTCACCAGCAATGATGATCGGCGAACGAATCGCCGAGTTCATGACGAGCTAACCGCTGAAAATTCGGAAGTCTGTGACTGGCCAGTAAACAGCCCACGCCCTACCGACGATCGATTCTGCCGGCACGAATCCCCAGTTCCTGGAATCCATAGACACACGTCGGTTGTCACCAAGCACAAAGTATTCGCCTTCGGGAACCTGAACTGGATAGTCTTCGCGCCGTCGCGCCGTCGATTGATCCACGTAGTCAGTGACAACGCCGTTCACGTAGACCGACTCTCCGTCCAGATCAATCCAATCACCGGGAATGCCAACAATTCGCTTAACAAAATCGGTTTCGGCTCCGGTTGGAGGGTGGAATACGACAATGTCCCCCCGTTGCGGACCCGCTAATAAATAGTTCTCATCACCAAACAGAGACACCGGAGAACGGAAATACACGAACCGGTTTACCAGCAGACGTTCACCTTGAACCAGCGTGGGTTCCATCGATGATCCGTCGATCAGGAAGCTCTGAGTGGTCCCTTGCAACAACAAAAAGATCAACACAGCCGTGATGATCGTTTCACCTGTATCCCTGATAACAGAACGCAAATTGCCTAAGGTTTCGCCTGAATGATTCTTTGAACTGGTCTCGCCAAAGCATAAAACCAATTTGAATATATCAACCGAATTTATATTTGAAGTAACCGACAAGTAATGTTTTGAAGCACTGGGCAGGAATACGATATCCGTAATTTCTTTCCTGATACCTTCGATTTGAGTACGACCGAAGAGCAACGACTTATCCAGCTAACCCGTGACGGCGATTACACCGCCTTCAACCAGTTAGTCGCGGAATATCAAGATGTCGTATTTGGCTTCGTATTGCGAACCGTGGGCAATCGCGCAGCCGCAGAAGACATCACGCAAGACGCTTTTATCTCAGCTTTCAGAAAAATTTCCACGTATCGCGGTGGATTATTCAAAGCGTGGTTGCTCCGTATCGCAAAGAACGCCTCACTTGACCATCTACGTAAGGTGACCCGCCGAGGCGACAAATCGTTGGATGAAGACATCGTCTTCTTCGCAGAAACGGTGCAGGATGAGTCGCAAGACCCGCTAGCCGACGCGCTCAATTCCGAATTAGCCCGCCTCCTAGAGCACTGTCTTGGAGGGCTCTCGGACGATCATCGGTTTGCCCTTGTAATGGTTGATGTCGAAGGGTTTCAGTACGAGGAAGCCGCCGATTCATTAGGTGTTTCTATTGGAACAGTGAAGTCACGAATTAATCGGGCTCGGGCTCGTATGAGAGATTGCGTTCAACAGCAACCGGAACTTTTACCGGCCTCCATGCGTCTATAGATTGAGGAGCTTTTTACAGAGTGCTTAAATCGTTGCTAAATCGAATAACCGGTCGAACTGACCGCGCTGAGTACGCCATCAATGCGTACGTCGATGGCAACGCGTCTGAGGAAGAGGCTCTCTTTGTAAGCGAACTGGTCAAATCAGACCCGGAACTCGCTAAAGACCTAAGTACTCAACAGGCACTTAGAGAGTTGCTTGGTCGGATCGAAACGCCAGAGGCGACGCGGTCATTCGCAATCACACCTGAAATGGTCCAGACAGCCGAATCCAAAGAGTCATCTCTCGGCAAGTTGTTCTACCAGTTCGCTCCGAATCAGAAACTTGCTTGGGTTCCGGCAGTGCTTGCCGGAATCGCGGCTCTTGCCGTTGCGGTTCTCACTGTTGGTGATCTTGCGGGCTTAGTTGAGCAATCAGGTTCACGGTCGAGCAGCGATGAAGTTGCTGTATTCGCTGATGTCGATGACTCTTCAATTGAGTCGGATGGCTCAACTTTTGCCGCTGGTGCTGCGGTACCCGCGTCAGAGGGTTTGGCAGCAGAGGCCCCTACAACCTCGGAGATGGACTTAGCGCAACGGGCTCCAGCGGATTCAACTGAACTTGCACCAGCACCAATGGCAACTCCTGAGCTTGCAAAAGCCGAGGTAGATGGAGATCAGATACAGACTAAAGAAGCGCCTGTTGCTCCTGAAGAGTTGCTGCCATACGACCCTGCAGCATCTGGATCACCTGCTGTTGGTGGAGCGGTAGATAACTCAACTACGGAATCCAATGTCGTTGATGAGGGTGAGATCGCAGCTATTTCAGAATCTGCGCTTCCGGATGATGGTGACAGCGACGGGTTGCCGCTACCTGTCCGACAGCTTCAGTTGGCACTCGCGATCATCACGGCTCTTCTCGCCGCAGGATGGCTGCGACTTCGGTCAACCCGGAGCTAGCTCGACTCCGACTGCCGGTCTCGTCGAGTTAGTGCGACAGTTTTTCAGGACGAATTCAGCACATCTACGCAAATTGTGGAACTTTTCCACGTACTCACACGTCCTATCTATGACAACACTGCGAGCACGCACGGTGTGACGCAGAAGCAAAGCAATACCTGGCTCGATCTTTGAGCCAGTCAAAATAAGAAAGGATGCGGTAATGAATATCAAATTCCGCTCTACCTGGTTGCTCATGGCAGCGATGTCGTTAATCGCTTTAGCCGCCGTAGCGTGCGCACGAGACGGTGCTACCAACAATGAACCAGCAGGATCAAATCAGCAGGACATCGCAATCGGTGCCCCGGCTGACATCGTCAGGAGCACCGGAAGCGTTGGTGAAAGCTTCCCTGTATCGAGCAGCAGCTACAGCGAACCAGCCATTCCTGCAATTGCGCCTTACCCGGATGGTTTTAGCTCCGTTCAAGGATTCGCAAGCACCTACAGTGGTGCCAGTTTTTCGCCAAACGGAATTTGGGTAAACGGATCCGCAACAGTCAATGTCTCGGCCGACATCGCGAAGGTTTCTCTCGGTGTTGAGAGCCGCGAAGAAACGGTATCCGCAGCACGCCAGGCGGCAGCTCAGGCGATGGATCAAGTCATTGCAGAACTGACCGCCCTCGGAGTCGCTGAAGACGACATCGTCACAACTAGCTTTAACATTCACCCACAAACTACCTGGGTTGAAGTTTCTGACTCACCGAGTCGACACAGCGAGCCGCGAATAATCGGTTACGTGGTTTCGAACTCCGTACAGGTAACAGTTCGTGACATCGACAATCTTGGGAATGTCGTGGACAGTGCGGCTGAAGCAGGTGGCAACTTGATTCGTGTGAATTCAATCTCATTCACGGTTGCCGACCCAAGCGAGTTTGGTGAAGAGATTCGACAGGCTGCAGCGGCAGATGCCCTTGCCAAAGCCGACATCTACGCCCGAGCTATGGGTGCGACTCTTGGTCAACTCGTATACCTGTCTGAAATCGGAAGCTCTGCTCCTGTCACCGTGAACTATGCACGGGCGGAGAGCGCAGCATTCGATGGCGGATTTGCCCCAACTCCAATCAATGCGGGCGAAACGAGTCTCTCAGTCACAGTTCAGGCTGTGTTCGCAATCAACTAAACAAAAGTGGTTCAAAACGGGTGCGAGTCAATTTTGACTCGCCCTTTTTGATTAACAATCCGTACCAACCGTAAATTGCTCTCGGTACAATCCTGAGATCACTTCTAAACATCGGAACATTTTGGGAGACGCGCATGGTCCTAAGTGACCGGTCAATTCGAGAGGCGATTGAGGCAGGCACGATCAAGATTGAGCCGTATTCGGATCGTGATGTTCAGCCAGCCAGCGTCGATTTTCATCTAGCGAACACGATCCTCGTATTCAGGAATTCGACCTTGCCTTACATCGATCTTCGCAAGGATGTTCCAAACCTTACTGAAGAGGTCGAAATCACCGAGGATGTGCCATTCATGCTGCACCCCGGTGAATTCGTGCTGGGAAGCACCCTCGAAAAACTGACACTGCCGAACGACATTGTTGCCCGTATCGAAGGAAAAAGTTCGCTGGGTCGACTTGGACTGATGATCCACTCGACTGCTGGATTTATAGATCCGGGATGGACCGGAAATCTAACACTGGAACTCGCGAACGTGTCACGTCTTCCTATCACGCTTTATTTCGGCATGAGAATCGGTCAAATTTCGTTCCAGCAAATGACCACCGAAGTCGAGCGGCCGTATGGTTCCAAAGAATTGAGCAGTCGCTACCAGGGTCAAGAAGTTCCGACTGCTAGCCGCGCGCATCTTGATTTCGATAGTCACATCAAACGTTCGTAGGTTCCAAGGATTCTCGATATAGATCCGTTAGACCGTGCAATAGAACTCGCCCGTGCCGCAAAAGGTGGTGTTTCGCCACGCCCACCTGTTGGCGCAGTGATCGTTCAAGACGGTCAAATTGTTGGCGAAGGAGCAACGGAGCCACGCCCAGGCAAACACGCGGAGGCGATAGCACTGGATCAGGCCGGTGATCGAGCTCGTGGTGCAACGATTTATTGCACTCTCGAGCCGCACGCCTTTCATGGTGTTGCTGCACCGTGTACGGATCTGATCATTTCCGCGGGCATCAAGAAAGTTGTCTGCCCAATCGAAGATCCGAATCCGCAAGTTTCTGGAAATGGGTTTCGGCAACTTAAAGCAGTTGGGATTGAAATTGACCATTCTGTTTCGTCCGGGCAGTTGATCAAGTCAAATCAAATGATTGAGGGATTTGCTCATCACCTCGAAAACGAGAGGCCATTTGTCACTCTCAAATCTGCTATCAGCCTTGACGGCAAAATTGCGACGCGAACGGGAGATTCACAGTGGATAACCTCGGAAGCCTCACGTGAACGCGTTCATGAGATACGCAACGAGTCGGACGCAATTCTCACTGGAATCGGCACAGTACTGGCCGATGATCCTCGAATGACTGCACGACCGGGTGGCTCAAAGACCGGCCGTCCGAAGTACCGGATCGTTCTTGATTCAAAGGCACGATTACCCGAAAACGCAAACATACTGGATGACTCCGGTGAAATAATTTGGGTAGTGGGATCCAGAGCGAATGTGAGCTTCGAGCGGTCGAACGTCAGCGTGTTGCGTATCGACGAAACTGACGATGGTTTGAATCTGCAACAACTCCTTGTCGACCTCGGAAAATTCGAAATTCAGAATCTGCTTGTCGAAGCCGGTGGCAAACTTGGCGGAAGTTTCCTCGACCAAAAGTTGGCACAAAAAGTGATGCTGTTCATCGCGCCAATCATCATTGGAGGCGAGACCGCACCAGGTCCATTCCAAGGCTCCGGCGCAGCAAAACTAAATGACGCACTAAGACTCGAAACCGTGTCACACGAGCGCATCGGGAGCGATATCCTGATCCAAGGCTATGTTTCGTAGCCGGTAGTTTTAGCTCGAAACCTCAATCTTCATCATGTTTTCAGGAATCATCGAAGAGGTCGGAACCGTGTCGTCGTATGACGGAGACACGCTCGTTATTAACGCCTCAAAAGTGTTAGAAGACCTGGAAATATCCGAATCGATCATGGTTGCTGGAGCTTGCCTCACAGTAGTTTCAATCGACGAGCACTCTTCGTCTTTTACGGTAGACACCGTTCCCGAAACTCGATCTCGAACCAACTTTTCTGAACTTACCTCAGGCGAAAAGGTGAACCTCGAGCGCTCTCTCAAGTACGGAGATCGAGTGGGCGGTCACATGGTCCAAGGTCATGTTGACGGAGTTGGGCGCATCAGATCGATCATCGAAGATGGCAACTCGAAAGTGATCGTCATTGAGGCTCCAGAGAATATAATTGAGAACGTAGTCGAAAAGGGCTTCATCACTATTGATGGCACAAGCCTCACGGTAGTTGACCGAAACGATGATTCTTTCTCAGTCGCAATTATTCCGTTCACGTTTGATCACACAACACTGCAGTACCGTCACGAAGGATCAGCTGTAAATCTGGAAGCCGATGTGACGGCAAAATACGTTGCCAATCTCATAGCCCCGTACATCGCTGACCTGAAATCCAACGAATGACCATTAATCCAAACATTCCCGACAAAGTCGATCCGAAAGTATTCGCTTCGGTCGAACGCGCCGTAGAGCACATAAAGCGTGGCGGGATCGTGATACTTGTCGACGACGAGGACCGCGAAAACGAGGGTGACATGGTGATGGCGGCGGAGTTCGCCACGCCCGAAAAGATCACGACTTTCACTATGGAAGCGCGTGGACTCATTTGCACACCGATGCTCGGCGAAAACCTCGACCGACTGGATCTGCCAATGCAGGTCAAGAAGAACACGTCAGAGCACCACACGGCATTCACCGTGACCGTAGACGCCGCTTACGGAATTACAACCGGAATATCTTCCGCGGATCGATCACACACGATCCAACTGTTGGCGAGCGAGGAATCGACCGCTGCCAATTTCGTGCAGCCCGGACACGTGTTTCCACTCCGGTATCAGGACGGTGGTGTATTGGTTCGTGCGGGTCACACCGAAGGCTCTGTTGATCTTGTCAAAATGGCTGGACTTCACCCGGCAGCCGTAATTTGCGAAATTCTCAACGAAGATGGAACGATGGCACGGCGACCTCAGTTAGAAAAGATCGCTGAAAAACATGAAATGCCGATCGTGTCGATCGCCGATGTAATTGCGTACCGCACGAGTCACGAAAAGTTGGTTGAGCGTGCAGCTGAAGCACGGCTTCCCACCCAACACGGTGTGTTCAAGTCTGTCGCGTACCGCAGCCCAGTAGACACCGGTGAACACATTGCCGTGTACATGGGCGAAATTGACGATTCGGAACCGGTCATGGTTCGAGTTGAATCCGAGTGTTTGACCGGACATGTTTTCGGCAGCACTCGCTGTGACTGTGGTGACCAGGTGAATATGGCGCTTGATGCCATTGCCAAAGAAGGGCGCGGAGTTCTCGTCTACATGCGGCAAGAAGGTCGGGGAATCGGGCTTCTCAACAAGCTGAAAGCGTATGAGCTCCAAGACCAGGGACTCGACACAGTCGAAGCCAACACACGTCTCGGCTTCCCGATGGATCTCCGTCGGTACGGAGTAGGTGCGCAAATTCTTCGCGACCTCGGTGTACGACGGTTCAAGTTACTCACCAACAATCCAAAGAAAGTGGTTGGATTAGAGGGATTCGGACTGGAAATGGTCGAGCAAATCCCTCTTGAAGCACCGGTAAATGAAGAAAACAGGTTCTACTTGAAAACTAAGGTAGAAAAGATGGGCCACGACCTGAACATCGACAACTCCAAACCAACGGTTAGATCGTCACCCAAATGAGCCCAAAATCCATCGAGCCCTCATACACCACGGACGAACTTGGCATCGCGGTCGTGACCGCGCGCTTCAACAGCTACGTCACCCACCAAATGCGCGATCTTGCTATCAAACGCTTGCAGCAACTGGGAATATCTGATTCGTCCATAGTCTCGGTTAGTGCACCAGGTGCGTTTGAATTGCCTCTGCTGGCGCGTCACCTAGCGAACCGTGGCGACATCGACGCTGTGATTTGCCTTGGCGCGGTAATCAAGGGTGAAACTGATCATTACGATCACGTCGCGTTCGCTACCACCGAGGGTATTTCCACCGCCGGAAGCGAATCAGGGAAGCCTGTGATCTTTGGAGTCCTGACCACGGATAACACCGATCAGGCGATCGCACGAATTTCGCATGCCCGCGACTATGCTGATGCTGCAGTCGAGATGGCTAACAACATCCGTCAGATCCAGGACCTCGCCTGACGCTCTCGGTACTAGCTATTCGCCCGATGGTGCTCATCTATCGGCATGGCTCCTGAACCTCAAGAACGGCTCGTATTTCACGTCGATCTAGACGCGTTCTTTGTTGAGGTTGAACGACAGGAAAACCCAGGTCTCATCGGAAAGCCGGTGATTATCGGCGGACTAGGACCACGTGGCGTCGTCTCGACGGCCTCTTACGAGGCTCGACGATTCGGAGTTCATTCGGCACAGGCAATGTCGGTAGCGCGACGACTGGCTCCAAACGCCATTTACCTTCGAGGAAACCACAAGCTATATCGAGATGTCTCGAAAAAGTTTATGGCGATTCTCGACGAATACTCACCTCTTGTCGTCCCAATGAGCGTCGATGAAGCATATATGGACATGACCGGGACCGAACGATCGCTTGGAGATCCGCTCGACAAAGCCAACAAAATCAGGGCAAACGTCAAAGACTCACTGGGATTGCCGGTTTCCATCGGTATCGGTCCCAGCAAGCTTGTCGCCAAAGTCGCAACCGAGCATGCGAAACCGAATGGCGTGTTCCGGGTGAGACAGGAAGATACCCGTGCGTTTTTCGCTCCACAGCCGGTGAGAAACATGCCGGGAATCGGACCAAAGGCCGAGGAAGCACTCAAAGAACTCGGCATTACTAGTCTCGGTCAGTTAGCAACGGCGGAAGATGGTCCGCTTCGACGAGCACTCGGTCCGAATCATTCGGGCTACTTAAAACAACGAGCACGTGGAATTGATCGAAGCCCCATTCTAGAGCGTCCAAAATCGAAATCGATCAGCGCAGAAACTACCTTCTCATCAGACGTCATTGAAATCGAAAAACTCGAAGAGGTACTCAAGGATTTATCTGAACGCGTTGGTACGAGGCTTCGCAGGACCGGACAGCTGGCAAAACAGGCAGGGATCAAACTCCGATACGGGGATTTCTCGACGTTTACCCGTCAGAAGACTTTTGTTAGACCGGGTGACGGCGATCAACTCATTTACGAGACGACAGCAGGGCTACTTCGAGCCGAGATGGCGCGCCGAGGGGACCCGGTGCGATTAATCGGTGTTTCGGTTTCCGGTCTGGGTGAACAAGCGGCACAACTGTCGCTACTCGACGCGACACCGCTCACTGATACTCACACCAGCGAAGCAATCGATTCGATCAGGGAGCGTTATGGCTCAGATTCGATTTCTCGGGGTATGAAATCGAAGTCGACCTAGGGAGCGTCCAAAGCACCAATTGCTTTCGCAGCTTTCAACACTTCTGCTTTTTGCGAATCTGACAGTGAAGGAACTGGAGCCATAGCGTCTCCGCAATCAATGCCCAAACGTTCAGAGAGAATCGTCTTACATACCGCTGCAGGTGCACCAAACATCTTCACGACGTCGACGATCTTCGATGCAAAATCCTGCAGTTCTTTGGCTCGATCGATGTCTCCGTTGACCCAGGAGTTGTACAGCTCAACGTAATGCCACGGCATGAGTGAAAGAGGTGCATCAACAGTTCCCACAGCCCCCATTGTCAAAGCAGGCAAAGGCAGAGCTCCGCTTCCCGAAAAACACTTCAATCCCATGTCGGCGAACGCACGAATATCTGCAAAGTTCACCGCTGAATGTTTCAGTCCCACCACATTGGGTACATTCGCGACGATCTTTTCCATCAAAGCCGGGGTAGTTTCGACCTGAGTGAGTTGAGGCAGGTTGTAAACGAAGAACGGAAGACCGTTCGAAGCGTCGGAAACCGCTTTGTAGTGGTCGATAACCATCTCGTCGCTAGCTCGGAAGAAAAATGGTGGCACGCAACAAATTGCATCACACCCTGATTCTCGGGCTGCCTTTGCGCCTTTAGCAGCGCTTTCAGTGCTTATCGCACCAACATGCATAATCGAAAGGCCGCGTCCGTTAATGGTTTCACCAGCAACCCTGGCGACGGTCTCGCGTTGAGTATCCGTGAGAATGGGACCTTCGCCGGTGGAGCCTGCAATCCAGAATCCGCCAACTCCGTGAGAGAGATTGTCGTCGAAGATCGCCCTTAGTGCCTCTTGATTGATGCGTCCATCTGGATGAACGGGAGTGGGGTTTGCGGGAAAGACACCTTTGAATTCCAACGAACTGGACACGAATACCTCCGGGGCTTGTACTTGAGCGCCGACAGTCTAGCGTGAAATTGGGAATTTTCGGTGGTGAATCGTTTAGCGATTTCGAAATGCCTTGGTAATATAAGCCTTCGCTGTTGCCGATTCGTCTAGCGGTAAGACACCAGACTCTGAATCTGGGAACCCAGGTTCGATCCCTGGATCGGCAGCCATGAGGCCCCATCGTCTAGTGGCCCAGGACACGGCCCTCTCAAGGCTGAAACAGGGGTTCAAATCCCCTTGGGGCTACCAAGCACCAAATGTGAAGCGGTTGGTAAATTGCCAGCCGCTTTTCTATTTCCGGATTCAGGGCGAAACTGTTTACATGGTTCACGGAAGACACGGTTACACAGCAACTCCTGACGATGCCCCTAAGCGTCCGTTGCGACACGGCACGATCCGACGCGTTGTGTCCCTTTACGCTCCTTACAAACTCGCGCTTAGCGCGGTTGTGTTCCTCGTTCTCAGCACCGCGATCATCGGAGTTGCGACACCACTTTTGATCCGACAAATCATTGACGTCGCGATCCCTGATAACGACATGAACTTGCTCTACCTACTCGTTGGCGGAATGTTGGTTATCGCTGCGGTTAGTGGAGCGATGAACCTGGCTCAGGCATATTTGAACGTCCGAACCGGATTCCGAGTAATGCAATCGCTCAGGATCTCGGTTTACGAGCACCTTCAAAAATTACCACTGTCGTTCTTCACGTCGTCAAAAACGGGCGACATTCAGTCCCGACTCGCCAACGACGTGTCCAGCACTCAGCTTGTACTCACGGATACGCTCGGAACTTTCGTTTCCAACTCCGCCGTGGTTATTTCATCAGTAGCCGCGATGCTGGTGATTTCCTGGCAGCTATCGTTGGTCGCTTTCTTCACGGTCCCGGTGTTTGTGTTCTTCACTGTGCGTGTTGGTCGTCGACGTCGGAGACTAACGGGAGAAACCCAGCGGGCATTAGCCGACTTAACCAGTCGCACCGGAGAAACGCTTTCAATCTCCGGTGTCATGCTGGCAAAAACGTTCGGCCGGGATCAAGATCAACTTACCCAGTTCGACGAGAACAATCGGCGTCTGGCTTCGCTTTCAATCCGACAAGCCATGACCGGTCGAGGATTCTTAGTAGTCGTGCAAACGTTCTTCACGATGGCACCTGCAATCGTGTGGTT
>JAYQWG010000005.1:0-55883 GCA_038150225.1 Chloroflexota bacterium | reverse complement strand
GATTCTTAGTAGTCGTGCAAACGTTCTTCACGATGGCACCTGCAATCGTGTGGTTACTTGGAGGACTGTTTATTTCCGAGGGACGCTACGACATATCTCTCGGTGACATTGTTGCCTTCACGACAATTCAGGCTCGGCTGCTGTTCCCGCTTTCGGGACTGCTTAATCGCGGCGTAGATGTAACCAGTTCACTCGCGCTCTTCGACAGAATTTTCGAGTACCTGGATATTGATCCGGCGATCAAAGATCCCGTAAAGCCGGTTGTGCTGGAACCTGCGAAAGTACAAGGCGAGGTTGCATACAAGAACGTTGGGTTCTCATACACCGAACGATCGATTGCGAACGGTGTTGAAGAACCGTTTGAGTTGGCTGGCATTAATATCGACGTAGCGAGTGGCGGTCTGGCGGCATTGGTCGGGCCTAGCGGTGCCGGCAAAACGACTGTTGGTTACTTGCTCGCCCGCCTCTACGACCCCGACAGAGGTTCAATCACAATTGATGGCGTCGATATACGTGATATGAATCAGCGCGATCTTTCTCACCTGATCGGAGTTGTTTCTCAAGACTCATTCATGTTTCACACTTCGGTGCGTGAAAACCTTCTGTACGGGAAGCCAGACGCAACCTACGTTGAATTAGAAGAAGCAACAAAAGCAGCTCAAATATTCGATCTAATCGACCGTCTGCCCGAACGGTTCGACACCGTAGTTGGTGAACGCGGATATCGATTGTCAGGTGGTGAAAGGCAGCGTCTCGCCATAGCCCGAGTGATTCTGGCTAATCCAAGGATTTTGCTTTTGGACGAAGCGACAAGTTCACTAGATACGCTCTCAGAACGCATGATTCAGCAAGCGCTTGCCCGGCTTCGAGAAGGTCGCACGACTATCGCAATCGCTCACCGGCTTTCAACGGTTATTGCAGCAGACCAAATTCTCGTGATGGAGAACGGTCAAATTACCGACCGCGGCACGAACGATGAACTGCTTGAGCGGTCGGAACTTTACCGACGACTCTATGAAGAGCAGTTCACTGCGATTCCTTCGCTTCGCTAGCACCGGTCAGCGCAGCCCAATTAGGTGTACATTGCCGCGAGACAACTAGACCTAGCAGGTTCACCCGATGACTGAGCACTCCCCTCTTCGCCCCGTAATGACCGTTCGACCGCCGAACGACATACTTTTCGACGAGTCGTTTTGGGATGAGTTGGCAGCGGCAGGTGTCAACGAGATTGCGTTGCAATGGCTGTGCCTGCTGGACGACCAGGATCCTGGCGAAGGCAACGTCTACCCTCAACCCGAAGACTCTCATCCAAGAGGTCTGGCCGCAATGGGCGGTGAACGGGTAAAGCGCGTACCGACTGCTGCGTTCAACCCGACGCCAGAGTTTTACGAAGGACTGTCATGGTCCCCACCAACAATGCCATCTCACCTCGCTCCAGATGCAGAAAAACTCGGTAAGGCACTGAGACTTGGTAAGTCGAAAGGCTTTTCGATCTACGTCGTCGATGACAAGGGCTATTTCCTTCACGGTGGTTTTGGGAGTGGCAAACTCGACACAACCCGCCGAACTCCAAGTTTTACCGACCCTGAAATGCCGGGCATGACCGTGGCGCGTGCCCGCGACACCGCCAAGCACTTCCCTGAAGTGACGGGACTCTTGTTGGACGGACCTGATTTCAAATGGGAAATAAAACCCGGTCACAGGGACGACCTCTGGATGGAACAAATCGATACTCCCGAAAACAGGAATTTCGCCGAGTCACGGGGCATGGATTTCCAATCAATTCTTGACGGTCGTGAACATTTCAAAGAATTCCTGCACGGGTTTAATCCCGACTACGCGAGAAAGTTCGTCAAGGCATCACCAGGAGCATTGGCAAGTCACGCGTGGTGGGGATCGCACCCGAAATTCAAAGACTGGTTCGAATTTAAACAGCAATCAGTCGAGTGGAGCGTTAGCTCTTCCTACACCGGCGTTAAGCAACATCTGCCGAACATGCAGATAGGAAACTCATCACGACTCCCATTCGCTGAACCGCTCACAGGCCACAACACGAAACGAAAACAGAAATACATCGACTTCCAGCAGCCGAAGCAGTACTGGTGGTCAGGTGGAGTCGCTGGATTCCGTGGCACAGTCGTTAACTGGGTCGATACGCTCGTCGACTGGAATCCCGGATTAGATCACGAACTGGCTTCAGAGTTATTCGGAGCAATGTTCGACTACCCGATGCCCGAGGACTACCCGGTCGGCTCCTACGACAGCGAAGCTACTGACCGCTGGTTCGAAACTTCGGTTCGAGACCAAACACAGAAAATGCTCGATAACAGCAGAAGTCCAGATCGATACATGCCCTGGGTCGGACTAGAGCACTTCGGTTCGAACTGGTTGACAGCTTCAGAGCTCGACCACCTACTCGCTGAAATGCGGGCGCAAGGTGCCACGCGGTACTGCTACTTCATCTACAACTCGATGAAGCCGGATATTTGGGAAGTGATCCAGAAATACAGCCGGGGTTAACTCACTGGTGGGTGCTTGTCGGCCCATGGACGGGCTTCTTCGAATGCCGCCGATGCAGCTAACACAGTAACTTCGTCCTTCATATCGCCAATGATGTGGAGTCCGATCGGTAGTCCGTCTGACGAGAATCCTGCGGGAGCGGAAGCAGCCGGATTACCGGTCATGTTGAACAGGTAAGTAAATGGCGTGAAGCCCCAGAGTTGGTGTGGGACCTCTCGGCCGCCAATGACTTCTGGAGCCTCCCCAACGTTGAAAGCCGGCACAGCAAGTGTTGGCGAAAGAAGCAAATCGTAGTCACCGAAGAACTGGTTGACGTAACGACGATACCAACCGATGTTGCTAAAGATCTGCCACATTCTTTCAGCAGATAGGGTCGCAGCACGGTCCATGTATTCGCCAAAGTAGTCGGTCAATAGCTCTCGTCGGTTCTCCCAGTCATCTTTCGCAGCATCCAGTCCCTTGACGGTGAAGTAGTCAAAGAATGTCCAGAAAACCTCCTCGTAGTCGGAAGGATTGAAATCGACAGTTTCGACCGTTGCTCCCAGCTCTTCGAAGGCTTTTGCTGCATTTTCAGCGACCTGAACGACTTCTGGATCAACAGGGTTTCCGCCCATGTCTGGGGTCCAGCCGATCTTTAGCCCCTTCACGCCCTTGCTCAAAGCACCGACGTAGTCAGGGACTTCGTCTGTAATGGTGTCGTACTCGCCACGGGGATCGTAACCGGAAAATATTCCGAGGGTTATCGCGGCGTCTTTCACGGTTCGCGTGAGCGGACCTGAGGTGGCGTTGTTCATGATATTGTGCCCTGCACGACCACCTGCCATGCGGGCCACCCTGCCCTGGGTAGCTTTGATGCCATAAACACCGGCAAACGCTGCTGGAATTCGAATAGATCCCCCGCCATCGCCACCGGGAGCGAAACTGGTCAGACCTGACGCAACAGCCGCTGACGCACCACCAGATGAACCGCCGGGAGTTTTTTCTGGATTCCAGGGATTTCGAGCCGGTGGTCCCAATCTGTTCTCTGTCGTTCCGGCGAAACCGTTTTCTGGAGTGTTTGTTTTACCAGAAATAATCGCCCCGGCTTTTCGAACTCTCTCTAGCGGAATCGAATCGATTTCAGCGATGTTGTCGGTGGCTGGCAACGAACCATGTGTCCAGCGAAATCCGGCCATTGGTTCAGTGTCTTTATATGGAACTGGAATCCCATGTAGAGGACCATGGTCCTCACCATTCATAATCGCTGCTTCGGCGTTTTTTGCCTCTTCAAGCGCGTATTCAGACATTCGAGTAATAAAAATTCCCAACTGTGGATCGAGCTCATCCGCCCGGCGTAAATGGGATTCCATCAGCTCTACTGGCGAAATTTCTTTCGAGCCGATCATTTCTCGCAGCTTGAAGGTTGGTGTAAATCCTAAGTCTCGGTCTGAGGTCATGTTTCCGATTCGTTGTTCTGGGTTGGTGTTCATTGGACGACTGAAGTCCTAATCGGCTTTCATCGCAGAAATGAATTCGTCGGTCGGCTCGGCGGTAAGCGTTTCCGTTTCGATAGTCCCACGCGCACCGAGGTCAATTGCCAAACGACTCATGTGCGCATTGTCCGGAGCTTCGATGATCGTCGCGAAGTCGTATCGTCCAAGCAGAGCATATTGCGAGACTACCTTGCATCCCTGGTCTTCGATTTCGAGATTGACCTGCCCGATCCGATCAGGATCATGTTTCACGCGATCTCGACCGCGCTCGGTCAACTTGGACAGCATGAGATACATCGGCACAGGCCACCTCCGTCAGCTCGACAAACGAGCGGGTTCACTAATTTTGTGCGAACTTTACTCCATCTTGGAGCCAACAAAGTTGGACAGAGCTCTCGCAGTTGGATCAGTTCGCACGTTCACAATTGCGGGGACACCTGCATCGAATGCACGTTCAAGGGCTGGTCGAATATCCTTCGGTTCCTCAACCAGCTCTCCATGACCACCGAGTGACTCGGCGATCTTGTCGAACCGAGTGAAACCAAGTTCACGCCCGGGTTTACGGATTCCCTCAACTCGGGCGGTCCATCCCTCGTTGTTCGAGACAACTATCACGATAGGCAGATTGTGGCGTACCGCCGTGTCGAAGTCCTGAATGTTCATTCCCAGGGAGCCATCACCGTGCAGCGCGACAACCTGCGTATCAGGCTTGGCGATCTTTGCACCAATCGCGTACGGGAGACCGACTCCCATACAGCCTGTTGGCCCGGAGTTCAGACGGTGTCCCGGCACGTATGTTGGCATTGACTGTCGACCGTAGTGAAGAATCTCGTTTCCATCGACAGCGAGGATCGCATCTCGATCCATTACTTCGCGGAGTTCTTTGCACAATCGCAACGGGTGAATAGGTCGCTGATCTGAGTTTTCGAGTGGAGCAACACGTTCCCTTCGAGATTCATCCGCTTCTCGAAGAGATTCCACCCATTTCGAATCAGACTTTGATTGGAAGCCAATGGTGTCTGCTGCTTCATTGAGTTGTTGCAGAACGGCGCGGGCGTCACCCTCGATTCCAATGTCTACCGACCGGTTGTGTCCAATCTCTGCACCGTGAATATCGATCTGAATGATCTTTGCGTCTGCTGCAATTCTCTTGCCGAACGTCATCATCCAGTTAAATCTTGTACCAACCACGAGAACGGTGTCTGTCTGCCGGAACGCACTAGATCGCGCAGCAGGGAACGAGAGTTCATGATCATCGGGGATCAACCCTCGTGACATTGGTGCCGTGTAGAACGGAATCCCGGTGCGTTCGACGAACTGTCGGAGCTCGTCATATGCCTGCGACCACCAAACTCCTCCACCGGCAAAAACGATTGGGGACTCTGCGTCTGACAGCATTTTAATAGCGGCACTTATTTGGTCCGGGTCACCGGCAGGGCGGGCTGCTGATGATGGACGACTTGGAGAGACGGCATCGTCTTCATCCAGCTTCGAGTACAGAACGTCTTCGTTACAGTCGATGTAAACAGGACCGGGTCGCCCGGTGGTTGCCAATCGGAATGCGGTCGAAACGTGCTCCGGGTAACGAGCCGCATCGGTCGGACGCATTACAGCTTTCGAAACCGATTCAAAAATTCCCACCTGGTCGATTTCCTGAAATCCGTCCCGTCCGAAGTCGGAAATTGGTCCGGCACCACCAAGCGTGATCATTGGAGCGCAGTCAATAAAAGCGGTGTACTGACCAGTAAGGAGGTTCAAGGTACCGGGACCAGACGCCGCTGTTGTAACACCGGGTTTTCCAGTGACTCGGGCGTAAGCATGCGCGGCCATTGCAGCTGCCTGCTCGTGACGGAAATCGATCGTCCGAATGCCCATGTCTTCGGCATTGTTGATGATCTCGTAGTTCGGACCACCCATCAAAAAGAAGAGGTGTTCAACGCCTTCCTCTTTCAACGTGCGGGCAACCAGGTAACTGCCGTCGACTTCCATTTGTGTGCTTAGCTCCGTGAGTTCAGTGGACTTGGGTGTACAGAATACGCTTTAGCGAGATATTGAATATATGTTTATCGGTCTATTCTGGTCGCCTTCAAACGGTCAGACTCTTCACCTCCAATACCGGTAAAGCGACTCAGAATGCCGGGCTGTTCGGTTCCGGCAAGACTACCGGCTTCTCGGATTAGCTTGGTTCCTGAGATGAAATCTGACTTAGAAATGTTTTCGAGATCGACCTTTCCGTCACCTCGGTTGTGCCAGTTACCTAGAGGGAATGCGGTGCCGGTCACTCGATAACCGAACGCCTTGTACGCGGATGCTTCACATCCGCCCGCACTCATTAGTTGACGCTGAAACTTGAAAGACTCGTCTTTCCGAGACAGGTCAGAGGCGGCCGTGACCAGATACGCCTCAGCAAAATAATCGAAGGTTGCTGCGCGATCCCCTGTTCGAATCACTACTCCACGACCCTGATCTGCCCCGGGAAGAATGGAGCTGGTTTCGACAGATACAACGACAGTGTTCTTTGGCAGAATCTCTGCTTCGGCGTTGGCAGCGGCTCCAAGCAATCCCACTTCCTCAGCACGTGTGAACACACCGTAAACGCTCCCTTCGGTTTCGACTCCTACTAGCGATTCAACACCCGCAAGAGTGGCTGCGCAGCCTGCGAGATCATCAGCTGCTCGCATCGAAATCAGATCGTCCTCGATGGTTATATCTGGCAGTTCAGGTACAACGCGTACAGGTAATTCGCCTAGGTCTACGCCGGCTTCCAAACGTGCATATACCGTTTGAGTACCGAGCCACCCCTCCCTACGTCTCTGTTTCGAGTATTCATCAGCAGGTTCATCACACCCAGTCACGACGGCCGAAATCACAGTTCCATCATTCGAAATAATACGAATCGGGGTTCCGCTGTCCCCTGCATGTCGACCAAGTCCACCCAGTGCTGTGAGCGTCAGGTTCTGACCGTTCTGATCGACCACTTCGTAACCCGGATGATCGGTGTGAGCGACAAATGCAATACCCGGCGCGCCATGATTCGTTCCAGGCTTTTCAGCAGTGATGTTTCCGAACTGATCAACTGAAACCTCGAGTCCGGCTGTGTTGGCGGTATCGTACAAGTAGTCGGTGACTTCTTGTTCCCAGTAAGACGTGGAATTGAACATTGCGAGGTCTCGCAATATCTGAAGAGCTCGGTCTCCCAATTGTTGGTTTGGTTTTGTCATTGTTGTCCGTCTGATTCAGGTTCCGCGATTCTGGTGCCGATGAAGGATACGCGTCACCTACATTCTCGGACACATACATAAATGTATGAGGGCTACAATGCGCAGCCGAATCCAGCCACCAGATGCAGAAAGATTTCACTCCAATGCCCGAAGTACTCGTCTTTTCAGGACCTGCCTTACCGCTTCTAGATATGGCGAATGAGATGAAGCCGGATGGCTGGAATCTTCACGTGCGAACACCAGAATCATCTGAGCAAGAGGTGCTCGAAGCCGCTGAAATCGCTGACTTCATTCTTGTGTTTGGGCACGGAGTGAACGACACAACTTTGTCGACGGCACAGAAGACAAAACTTGTTCAACTCTGTTCTGCCGGATTTGACGGGGTGAATCTAACACTGGCAGGTGAAATGGGTATTCCTGTCGCCAATAACGGAGGAGCCAATGCAATCCCGGTAGCTGAGTTCGCTCTGACATTGATGCTCTCGACGCTACGTCACCTGATAGTCACCGACGGCGACACACGGCGAGGCAATTGGATGCGTCCTGAGGTCGACGGACGTGACACCCACGAACTCTTCGGAACAACCGTGGGAATCGTCGGTGCCGGGAGAATTGGCGCAACAGTCGCTGGGATGCTTAGGGGCTTCGAGACCGAAACTCTTTACACCGACGCCTTCCGGAGCGAACGGGCGGAGAGTTTTGGGGCAAAACGAGTTGAACTTGATGAACTACTCGAACGCTCAGACATCGTGACACTACACACTCCATTGAACGACTCCACGCAAGGGCTTATTGGCGAACGTGAGCTCAAGCTGATGAAAGAAACCGCCTTGTTAATCAACACATGCAGAGGTCCAGTCGTTCAGGAAGACGCACTCCATGACGCCCTCGTTTCAGGTGAAATCTGGGGCGCCGGACTGGATGTGTTTGAGCAGGAACCAGTTGATCCCAACAATCCCCTCCTGAAACTCGACAACGTTGTTGTCGCACCACATATCGCCGGAAAAAGTTACGAAAGTTACCCACGAAGAGTACGATTCGCTTTCGACAACATGCTGAGGGTTTGGAACGGTGGAAAACCGGAGAGCGTTGTAAGCCCCTAACTACCGCGAATCGAACTATCCAAAATAGTAAATAGAACTGGAAAGTAATGACCGACGCATCAGATATCCGAGTCCTATACCTCGGTCCGAAGAATCGACCAGGTGTGTACACAACAGATCTCGAGCAGCAAAGCCGCGCCGCTAAATCAGCGGGTGCAGAGTTCGTTGTTTACGACGGCGACTCAGATGGTGAATTGATCGAGGCTCTAAAAGACGCCGACGTAGCAATGAGCCAAGGACACCGATTCTCACCTGATCTGTTCAAACACATGGGCAACAACGGTCGATGCAAAGGGCTTGTCTCATTCGGTCACGGTTACGACGGGATGGATCTCAAGACTGCTGTAGACAACGGTGTCATTCTTGCGAACACTGCTTCATTCGGCACTGAGGAAGTTAGCAACCAGACGATGATGCACTTCCTGGTCTGCTCACGGAAATTCGTCCTCCACGACAAGCTGGTAAAGAACGGTACGTGGACTCGGGAGCACCTCGCCCCAATGGGTCACATTGCTGGTGAAACATTCGGGATTATCGGTCTGGGCGACATTGGTCGTGCTGTTGCAAGAAAGGCCCTCGCATTCGGCATGAAAGTGATTGCGTACGATCCATTTGTATCGTCGTGGGACGCCAAGGAGTACGGTGTGGAGACGGTCGCAACTCCCCAGGATATTGCGCGCCAGTCAGACTATGTATCACCTCACACGTACCTGTCCGACAAAACGTTCCACATGATCAACGACGAGTTCTTTGATTTGATGAAACCAACTGCGTACCTGATCAACTGCTCACGTGGTCCTGTTGTCGATGAACAAGCGTTGATCAAGGCACTCCAGGAGAAGAAGATCGCAGGTGCCGGACTTGATGTTTTCGAGACAGAGCCGGTAGACCCTGACAACCCGCTCCTCAAGATGGACAACGTTTCAGTAACCAACCACTACGCGTCCTACAGTGAAGTGGCGTGGGAACGCGCAAATACCCAACTGGGTGAAGAGGCAATGCGTATTGCGCTCGGATACTGGCCAATGTCATTGATCAATCCTGATGTTCGATCGACAGTCGAGCCGAGGGGAATGTCGGTCAGTTGGGAAGTTTTACTGGCTGAGATGGGTAAATAAATATTGGAATGTGACCTGACCGATCGGCGGTCAGGTCATTTTGATTTTGGAGTGAAATAACAATGGCAAAACACCGAGTTGTGGTCCTCGGATCCAACACAGATGACCCGCTTTACCACGAGCGTGCAGAGATGGCAGACCTCGACGTAGAGTTCGTCCAGGAAGCCCCAAAATCTGAAGGAGAAGCGATCGAAGCAGTTCGCGGTGCCGACGCAATCATGATGGGCGGTGGCTGGGGTTCAGAACAGGTAATCCGAGCTGCCGATCAGGCGCAAGTTCTTGCTGTTTACTCACACGGATTCAACCATATTGATGTCGAGACCGCAACGGACGTTGGCATCATCGTCACCAACGGTGCCGGCATGTGTGCGGAAGAAGTTTCCAATCAAGCTGTGACGATGGCTCTCTGCTTGAACCGTCAGGTTGTGCAAACGACAAACCAGCTCCGAGACACCGGTGACTGGGATCGGTCAGCGTTCATGCCGATCGAACCAATCGATGAGCAGACCCTCGGTATCATCGGATTCGGAAACATTGGTCGACAGGTCGCCCGGAAACTGGGTCGGGGTTGGCGAATGGAAACGCTGGTTTATGACCCATATGTCGAACCATGGATCATCAGCGAGTACGGTGTCGAGCAGGTCTTTGAGATCAATGAATTGTGCGAGCGATCGGATTACATCATCGTGGTTGTTCCTTTGAACTCCGAAACATTCCACATGATTGGCGAAGAGCAGTTCGACCACATGAAGGAATCTGCTTACTTCATCAACGTATGCCGAGGTTCCGTCGTTGATGAACCTGCAATGATCGAAGCTCTTCAGTCTGGCAAGATTCGTGGTGCTGGGCTCGATGTGTTCGAACAGGAACCCGTTGATCCATCGAACCCGTTGCTACAAATGAACAACGTGATCACAGCTCCCCACCTTGCCGGTGCGAGTACACGATCAGCGTGGCTGGCGCGCCAACGAGCATCACAGCAAGTAGCTGCAGTGCTCAGGGGCCAGTGGCCAAGTGCAGGTCAGAACCCTGAAGTAGCGTCAAAACTTGATGAGAAACGGCGAATGCCGGGCTCTCAAGGAAAGATCAACGGTCACGGCGAATAATCAGTCTGGACTAAGCCGGCGGCATGAGACCGCCGGCTTTTTCTATGGTGCATGAAGATGACCAACCGACCTCGCATAGCAACGTTCGGAATCCACCATGAAACGAACACTTTCGCCGCGAACAAAACGACTATAACCAATTTTGAAAAGTCAGGTCTTCAGACATACGCGGTTCAACGTGGCGAGCAGTACTACGAGATGCATGAGAAGTCTCAAACTTCGATGTCCGGTTACATTCAGGGATCGGAAAAGTACAATTTCGAGCTGGTTCCGCTGATATTCGCAGCGACTGACCCATCGGGGACGATTTCTAGCGAGGTTTTCGATTCGCTGGTCGGCGAAGCCTTGGAGATGTTGCGCGAGCTAGGTCCATTCGATGGAGTCCTGCTCAATCAAATGGGTGCGGCGGTCTCAGAGGATCATCCAGACATGGATGGTGAGATCGCCAAACAGGTCAAAGAAACACTGGGCGATCACGTCCCGGTTGTTATGACGCTCGACCTGCATGCCAATGTTTCTCAGCTAATGTCTGATCAAACTGATGCTCTTGTCATCTACAAGACGAACCCACACACAGACGCCGTCCCGAGAGCTCTTGATGCATGTGCATTGATTGACCGCATGGCTCGGTCTGACTGGCGACCTGCAAAGTGGCTTGAAAAACCTCCAATGGTCGTCGGCATATTTCAACACGACACTCGTGTCGAACCAATGAAGTCAATCATTGACGACCTTGAAACTGTCCTGACAAAAACCGGAGTCGTTGGTGGTTCCATTGGTCAGGGCTACCCGTGGTCGGACGTATTCGAGAATGGTCTTGCCTGCTACGTGCTCCACGAGGATTCTCAGGACGAAGCGAAGAACCACGCTCAATGGATCGCCAAACGAGCCTGGGAGAATCGGCGAATTCTCAACGTGCCGACCGGACCAAATGCGGCTGAAGCTGTCGAGATTTCGATCAAACACAATAACGATGGTCACGGACCCTATGTTCTTCTAGATGTTGGAGACAACATTGGTGCGGGTAGTTCTGGCGACTCGACATTTTTACTGTCCGAGGCAGTGAAACAGGGAGCGAGGTGCTGGTTACAAACCGTACGTGATCCCGATGCAGTCGAACAATGCTTGCAAGCCGGAGCAGGTGGTGAAGTGAGTCTGGAAGTCGGCGGCAAATCTGATTCTTTGCACGGATCCCCAGTCCAAATCAGCGGTCGAATTACCCGCATTTCGGACGGTCGGTTCGAGGACGCCGGCACGGTTCACGCTGGTTGGCGTTACTTCGATGGCGGGACGACTGTTGTCATCGAAACCGATCAAGGTCCAACCGTGGTATTAGTGTCTTCCCGCGTCGGAAACATAAGTCGCGAACAGTACTATTCGCTCGGGTACAGACCGGACGATTTCGATGTGGTTGTCGCAAAAGGCGTTGTTTCGCCTCGTCCCGCATACCAGCCGATCGCGTCGGAAATGGTGAGTGTTAACACTGCTGGTGCCACTTCAGGAGACATGTTTTCGTTCGCATACAAAAACATTCGCAGACCGATCTTCCCGCTTGATGAAGACTGTTCCTACGATCTGGAATAGCGAGAGCTAAAGTTCTACGATTTCGGCGACAGGCTCCCAGCCTTCAATCCATTTACGCGTGTCGGTGGCGTAGTCGTAGAGAGCCAACACATCATCCGTTCCGATCGAGGTCTTCCAGTTGATGTCACGCGTCGACTTTTCTTCGATTTGAAGCCTGACAGCATCGTCAATCTGGATGCGGTACTCAACGTCTTTGTATAGGTGTGCAGCAGACTTTTTATCGATCCCGCGATCTTTGACCGTGAAGGTGTGCTTCGTTTCTTTGTCCCACGCCAAACGCGCCCGAATCAGATTCATCTGAAAGTCAGAAACCTTGTACCAGGTTTCCATATCTGAACGACCGAAGATGTAAGGAAGCCTGTGGTCAGGATCAGCGATTAACCAGTCGTTGCGAGTCAGGCTAACCTTCATTCCCAGGATCGAATCGTCACGGTATCTCAAACTAATTGATTTGACCATTCCGTCGACGAAGTGAGTTATATCTACTGAGCTGTCTCCCAGTCCCCACTCCTGTTGCCGCCAAACGCTCGACGCTGCTCCGTCCTTAAGAACGATCAGGTGATTGAGTTGGCGAAACTCATCGTCCTCGACGACTGAGCGAATATCGAATTCTCCGCGCTGCTCCCGGTAGAACTCGGTGTTGCGGAGAGGGATAGTTGCTCGTTCGTAGTATTGATCGAAAAGTGACTCTACTGACATCTGTTACGTGGCCTGACTGGCAATACTTTCTGGGCGTGATCGAATTTCAAGACAGCGAATTTTAACAGTCGTTGCATCAGATGGTACGAAGCTATCTAAACGTGAAGATTTCGGTACCAATCCTGACCTTGCTTGAACAGGTCAACAACTTCCTTACGTTGGGAATCGTTGTAGAACCGCCCTTTGGTTTTCACCCAGGTGATTCCCTCGCCGATTCGGTCATCAAAGTACTTCGCAGAATCCTTCGAAGCTTGAGATTGAGTGCCGGATCCTGAAATGTAAACCGGACTCGTGTGCGCCCAAATTGGTTGGTTGAATGAGTCACGCGCTCCCGAGCCTAAACGAACCGCCAACCAGCCATCCTCAGTCGGAGAAAACTCCGTCTCAAGGTGGCCGTTTGCCATCCCTTCGGGGTACGACTGTCGGGCAATTACTTTGCCATTGAAGACAACTTCGACTCTCTCCACGCCGTAGTGCGAACGCCATGTAGCGTGAACGGGGATCTTTGTGCCTGCTTCGACTTCAAGAGTGTCACCAGGTTCCATTCCGGCTGCGGTCATGAATAACGCAGGCCCATTGGTGATAAATGTCTTGCCTTTGCGCAAGCTCTCGACCCAATTTTCGTACTCGAAATCGCCGGAAGTTTGTGAATAAACACGGTTGGCCGAGCAAACAAACCAGTCAGAGCCGGTTGAAACCGGTAGCTTTATTCCGGTGTTCAACATTTGGTACCAGTAGTGATATTCAACGTCCGACCAGTACGGATCAAACAAGTTCATCGCATGAACTTTGCCGAGCGCGGCAGCGACTGGGGCTTCCATTCCTTGTCCGTTGTGACACCAGATAACTAACCCACCCTGGTTGTTGGCATCGTCACACGCATAGCTCAGCGGCGGATAGTCGGGATCAAACTGGTCAACGATCAATCCCCTGCTGATCGGTTCGACCTGGTTGCGTATGTCCAGCAACATGACATGTCCGTAGCCGATCTTGAACGGCTCGTCGGGATCGTGATTGTGGCGAGTTTCCTCACCACTTTGCACATGGTGATGAGTGTCGGTGAACTCGTTTAGTACTCCGGGCGGGTATTTGTTCGTGGCGTAATCGAGATCCCAGCGTTTGAGAATTGACACCGCAGTCATTCGTAAATCTTCGACACGAGAGTCGTACTTCAACCTTCGATCAGGATCTGTTTCTTTTTCGTCGTAATGGATGTGTGTGTTGCCCGGATGCCAACCGCGCTCCGGTAGGTCTGACCATCGCGAAAGCTCGATCTCAATCGTTGTGTCACTGGAGGCGTCCACCTCAACTGTTGACTCCCATGGCGTGAACTCAGTTCCACGCTCCACGAGGATTTTGTGGAAACCGCGAGATGTTTCTAGTGAGAACTGTCCATCGCTATAGAAGAATGGCTCGCCAGGTCCAACTTTCCACATGGCGTCGGATGGAGCGACGGTTTCACCATTAGGTGCCAGCACTTGAACGCGTGCCTGCACCTTCTCGCCCGTGGCTATATCTCGAATTTCGCCTGAAATTCTTGGCATCTTGCTCGACTCCTGTGGGACCAGACCAATAGGCGTGCTACGTTAGCGGCAACATCGAACATCAGCAAGGAGCACAGGGTCTTCGAAGACCCTGTCGCGAAGATTTTGGAGTGAAACAACTGTGGGCACTGATTACGAAGGCGTAGTAGCCGCAATCAACGATGTGGTCGAAGGACCGATTCCACCAAGAGTGGATGCAGACTTTGGTCCTGGGATGATGCATATCAAGATCCAGGAGGTTGTCGATCGAATGGGAGCACCACCATGGTCAACCATGCTCATCGAGGACGAACGGAACCGTGGAACCTTGATTGCTTCAGCACCGGGCCAGGGCAATCACGCTCACTGGCATGCCAATTTCGACGAATGGTGGTTTGTAGTCGCGGGCAAACTTCGATGGGAGCTTACCGGCGGAAAAATAATCCACGCCCAGAAAGGCGACATCGTCTGGATTCCGAGGGGAACGGTTCATCACATCGTGACTGAAGGCGACGAAATGAGTCTCAGATTCGCTGTGGCAATGCCTCCGGCAGTTCACGTCTGGCAAGAAGAATGCGAGAACTGCGATGTCACCTGGGAAGCACGAGAACCCAGCGACTAGACTCCCGCAACACGAGCGATTAACACGGCGATTCCTACCACTCCGCAGTATGCGATAAACGGTCGGAACGTACCGCGTTGCAGGAGCCTCAGGAGTCCGGCGATCACAAAGTAGGCAGTCACGGCTGATATGGCTGCACCGAGAAGTGCAGCTGTCCACTCGTCGCTTTCCGCTTCACCGAGCGAGTCAACTGCAATTAGCAGTCCTGCGCCTGCGATCGCAGGGGTAGCGAGAAGCATAGAAAACCTTGCCGCAGCCTCCCGTCTTAGCCCAAGAGCAAGTCCGGCGACCATCGTGACACCCGACCTCGAAATGCCCGATAATATTGCCAGGACCTGAGCAAGTCCGATCGCGGCAGCATCTGGAAGCCGAAGCGAGGATAAATCGCGCACCCGACGTCCGACCAGCTCACCGATCAACAAAGCTACGGCAGTCCCAATTAGTAGCCAACCGACCGCTTCGGGTGTTCGGAAATTAGCTTCGACTCCCTCCCGAATGAGCAAAGCACCAACAACGACAGGAATCATTGCTAGGACTATCAGCAAAACCACGAACCGGGATGCGATACCGCTCCCCTCGTCATCAAGCTGGACTAGCGAATTCGAAGTAATACCAGAAGCTATTTGTAGCCACTCTTTGCGGAAGTAGATGATCACCGCGACGAGCGTTCCAACATGTACTCCCGCGTCGAATAACAATCCCTGATCCGGCCAATCGAACAGCCAGGATCCGAGCACAAGGTGGCCGCTACTGCTTATTGGCAGAAACTCTGTGATCCCTTGAACTAGAGCCAGGACGACGATTTGGACGAACGACATGCTGCAAATGTTACGGCGAAACGGAAAACCGAAGTCAGTTCGCTCTTTTCACAGATTTCACGCCAATTCGTCACATCACTCCCCAAGGAGTTGCTAATCTTCCGTCCCATAATTACGACCACTTCCGCTATTCAAAGAAACCACCTGCAAATCGATGCCTTCCAACCCCGTAATCACCCGAATCGAAACGTTCCGAAATCCTGAGTACCCGCTCATTGTCTGGGCGCGAATTCACAGTTCAGACGGATTAATCGGTCTGGGTGAATCGTCATTCAACCCTGCCGCTCTCGAAACGTACATCCACGAAGATGCGGCAAGTTATTTATTGGGCGAAGATCCCAACCGTCTCGATATTCATTGGGACAGGCTTTCAAGGCGATTCAAGACACAGCGGGGACGCGGAGTAGATTCTTCCGCAATCTCAGCTATCGATATGGCGTTGTGGGATCTCTACGCGAAACGGGTTAAACAGCCGCTCTATCAGGTTCTCGGCGGGTTGGCACGGGATCGAATACGTGTCTACAACACGTGTGCTGGGTACTCGTACGGGGTAAAAGTCAAAGGTGGCTGGAAAGCAGGTCAGATTGACTACAGACCCGAGCAGCCTTACGAGGACTACCACGCGTTCATGACAGACGCTGGCGCCCTTGCCGACGATCTTCTTTCGCAGGGTTTTACCGCAATGAAGATCTGGCCTTTCGACGAGTATTCAAACGAAACGAACGGCCAGTTCATCTCGTCAGAGCAGCTCGAGGAAGGCACCGAGCCTTTCCGCAAGATTCGAGAAAAAGTCGGTATGAAGATGGACGTGATGGTCGAAATGCACGCCCTTTGGAATCTCTCGTCAGCAAAGCGAATCGCTAAATCCGTCGAGCCAACTCAGCCCTTCTGGTTTGAAGACCCGGTCCCGATGGACAACATGGATGCTCTCGCCGAATTCCGAAAATCAACTCACATAGCGACAACTGCGAGCGAGCAGGTTTCGACTCGTTGGGCGTTCCGCGAAATGTTCGAAAAACAGGCAATGACCATTTGCATGTTCGATATCTCGTGGGTTGGTGGGATTTCCGAAGCGAAACGAATCGCTTCGATGGCTCACGCCTATCAAATGCCGATTGCCCCGCACGACTGCGTTGGTCCAGTAACCCTCATGCACAGCGTCCACCTGTCGCTCAATGCGCCGAATGCTCTCATCCAGGAGACGGTACGGGCGTACAACGCCACCTGGTACAAGGACATCGTCGATACATTGCCGAAGATCGAAAACGGTTACGCCTACCCACCTGAGGGAATCGGTGCTGGGACAGAGTTGTTGGATTCATTCCTGGATGATCCGAAGACCACTCTCATGGCGAGCGATCTTTAGACCTTGAAAACCTGGCTCTCCCAGGCAATCAGTTCTCGCGCTACACTACCCGCGACCCAACCGGTTGGGTGAAGAAACCAGAACTCTAGCAACAAGCACGGACAAGCCGCATGCCACATAAAGTCGCCGACGCCATTCACCAGTTCAACGCTCCAGGTCCAAAGCCTAATGGGTTACAGGCAGCAGAAGACGGTCTGTGGATCATTGATCAAGGTGACCATCATGTGTACAAGGTCGATTGGTCCAGCGGTGAAGTGCTTCACGACGTCCCAACCGAAACCCTCCACTCAAGTGGAATAACCATTGGCGACGGTTACATCTGGGTCGCGTCAACTTACAGTTGCGAGATTTACCAGATCGAAATGGCAACCGGTAAAACGGTCGAGAAATACCCGTCACCAGGTGCCGGAATCAACGCCACGCGTGAGCACCTTGATGAGTCTGCGGGGGGAAAATCGGAACCAACCGGTGACCACGGGCTTGAGTGGAAAGACGGCAAGCTATACATCGCTTCACCGCCTTCACAGTTTGTGCATGTAATGGACACATCTAACTGGAAGGAAGTTCACCGGATGAAGGCTCCGGGATTCCGTGTTCACGGAATCGCATGGGCTGAAGAAGAGGAGCACGTTTGGATCGCCGATACGGCCTTCGGAGTGATCAGCCGACACCGTCTCGAAGACGGCCGCTGCTACGACGCCTTCCGGGTTGAAGACCCGATACAGGTTCACGGCATGACCATCAAAGACAACCGACTTTGGTACGCCGATGATCGAGGACCTATCGGATTCCTCGACGTGAGCATGGATCCAAATTTCTAAATTCCAACCCTTATCAAACGAAATCTCACCGCCCGTACCCCTACTGGTTCGGGCGGTCTTACGTCAAGTAAATGGATTTAATTAATGACCAAGGTTTTCGTCACAGGTTGCACAGGTCGAGCTGGCCAATACATCGTCAAGGACTTGCTGGAACATGGCTACGATGTCGTAGGGGTAGATGCCAACGCGCCGGGTGGCACGAACGTAACGCGATCGCTTGATTACATTTTCAAGACCGTCGATACGACTGATTACGGACAGGTACTTTCGGCAATGAAGGGTTGTGACGCAGTGATTCATATGGCTGCGATTCCTAATCCGATCATTGCAACAGAACACGAAGTCTTCAGAGTAAATATGACTTCGAACTGGAACGTGCTCGAAGCTGCCGAAGTCCACGGAATCAACAAAATCGTCATGGCGTCTTCGGTCAACGCGGTCGGTGCGGTTTTCTCAAATGTAATCACACAACGCCCGTACTTTCCTATGGACGAAGACCACCCAACTTTTGCTGAAGACTCGTACTCCCAGACAAAGTGGTTTGGAGAAGAAATGGCTGAAGCATTCGTACGGCGACGCCCCGGTCAAGTCCAGATCGCCTCGATGAGGTTCCACGGGTTAATGGACAAAGAACGACAAGCCGCGCTCAACGCCCAGGAATCACGTACAGGTGCGTTTGAAAACAACGCCAAGCACTTCTGGGGATGGACGGATATTGAGGAAGCAGCAAGAGCTTGCGTCCTTGCCATCGAAGTTGATTTCGAGGGACATGAAGCTTTCTTCATCAACGGTGAGGACACTTCAGCCGATGAACCAACTGAAGAGCTAATTAGCAAGGTCTACCCCGACGCGGAAATCCGCGCACCTATGCCCGGCAACACGACAGCGATTTCAGTCGAAAAAGCAAAGCGAATTCTCGGCTGGGAGCCAAAAGCTTCCTGGAGAAACGCTTATTAGCTACCTATGAATAGACGGTCGGCTAAACTTGTCTACTCGTAATTTCATCACCGTAAAAAGCTTTTAGCACGAGGCTTATCCTTGACCTCCCCGTCCCATCCAGTCCCAAAACACCGAGCAGCGCGCAAAGTCCTGACGGTGCAAGGTCCTATCGAACCTGCAAAAGTCGGCGTCACGACGACGCACGAGCACCTGCTGATCGATTTCAGCGTGGTTCTTACCGAGCCGAAAGAAGCTTCGCAACGGAAGCTGATGGAAGAGCCAGTGTCAATGGAGAACCTCGGGTGGGTTCGCTACAACTGGTCGAGCAGCAGAGACAATTTGCGAATTCTCGATGAAGAGATTTCGACCCGAGAAGCTCAGCACTACTTCAATGCAGGTGGCGGAACGATTGTCGACGTTACATCGGTAGGACTTGCGAGAGACCCGGAAGCGCTACTGAGAATTTCGCGTGCAACCGGTTTGAACGTGGTCATGGGTGCAGGGAACTATGTTCACATGACTCACGCTCCCGAGCTACAGGAGCTCACAGTTGAGCAGATCGCTGGTCAGATCATCCATGATGTTGACCAGGGTGTTGGCGATACAGGAATCAGGTCGGGAATTATTGGTGAAATCGGGTGTTCATGGCCATGGCACGATTCTGAAAAGAAAGTTCTCGAAGCTGCGGTAATTGCGCAACGTGAAACCGGTGCGCCACTCCTGATTCACCCTGGGCGTAATGAGCGTGCGCCAATCGAACTACTTGAAGCCGTGGAAAAATGGGGCGGAAACCTGAAGCGAACGGTGATGGGTCACATTGAACGCACCGTGTACGACCGAGGGATTTTGAAAGAACTGATGAAGACCGGTGCGTACTTGAACTTCGATCTATTCGGGCACGAGTCGTCGTTCTACCCGCTTGCCCCAGCGAGCCACATGCCGGCTGACCACGAACGGATCGAAATGATCGAAGACGCGATCAGCGAGGGTCATCGCGGGCAAATCCTGTTGGCGCATGACGTTTGCTCCAAGCACCGCCTCAAAACTTACGGCGGTCACGGATTTGATCACATTCTGACCAGGGTTGTCCCCCGCATGCGCGCAAGAGGTATGGATGAAGAAACAGTACGACTGTTGCTTATCGACAATCCAACCCGAATGCTGACTTTCGACTAATCCCACAGTCTCCCCCACAAAATCACTCTATTTGCCGCGCCATTCTGGCGTGAAGTCGCATCACATCTGGAACAGGCAGGCATTCGGAGTGATAAATGGAATCAGGATTGGGAAGCGGGTCAAACGACATCAGTGAGACATACGCCAACGAGAAGCAGTCGCTGAAATTCCTGATTTTTCTGGCATTGTTGACACTGGCATCGGTCTCCGCTGTTGCATGCGGGTCGCCTTCGACTGACAAATCTGGGTTGCCAGCGGCAGTTGGAACAACCGTCGCGGCAACGCCTACCACCGAAGAGTCTGTTTCACCAACGTCTACTGGGGTTCCGCCGACTACTGTTGATCCGACTGTGGCGGTGGTTACACCAACACCTGAAGCTACACCTGAGTACGATTTTTCAGGATTGGAAGAAAGCGAGCGATCCCGTGCAGAGCGCTTGCGTTTGTTCTGGAACTGGAACACTGATTTCAACCACTCGACGATCTGATTGAACGAACTCCAGTTAGTTTTGCCACGAAATCGTATTGCGCCGATTGACGACCCCACTTTCGCTCCGGTTTCCAATGCTCCAGATTATTTGCGCGACGAAGAGCCTGTGATAATCGTCGACATCAACGGTGATGCTCGCGCTTATCCACTCGCTGTGTTGATGTGGCACGAAATCGTGAAAGACACAGCCGGTGAAGTTCCGGTCACCGTGACGTTCTGTCCGCTCTGCAACACAGGGATCACATTCGAGCGGGTACTCGATGGGCGGGAACTTACGTTTGGAACATCGGGGATGCTCCGGAACTCTGACCTTGTCATCTGGGACAGGCAAACCGAGACGCTCTGGCAGCAAATTACAGGTGAAGCTCTTGCCGGGGATTACGCCGCGGAAAAGCGGGTATTGAAGTTCGTTCCTTCGTCGATTATCGGGTGGGGGTCGTTCGCTGAAAATTATCCCGACGGTCAGATGATGCTGCGTTTCAATAACGAGTTGGGTATCGAAGCTCGACCTTACGACTCACCACCGTGCGCAGGATACGATGACATCGACGATCACCCATTCCTATTTTCGGGCACTGTCGATGGACGCCTCGTCGCAACATCCAGAGTTCTGACAATCGACGGTGACGTACCTGTCGCCTACCCGTTCCAGTTCCTCGAAGAACAACTCGTCGTAAACGATCTTGTGAACGATGATCCCGTGGTTGCCCTGTTCGACGACGGCACATTGTCGGCTTTCAAGGATGTGTTGAGCAATGACCAAGTTGCAGGTTCAGTTGCACTGTATTCGAGACTCGTCCACGGGGATCCACTGACATTCGAAGTGACCGATTCAGGTATAACCGATTCTGAAACTGGATCGACATGGAGTCTCGCGGGACTGGCTGTGGATGGCGAACTGCTTGGCACGCAGCTCGAACCGGTTGTTCACGCCAATCACTTCTGGTTCGCCTGGGCAGTATTCAAGCCGGAAACTGAGATTCGAGACTCTCTCGACGACTTGACCAACTGACTAGGGTGCGACTGCGGCGGCTTCTCGCTCGTCGATAATTGCCAACAGCTCTTCAGCAGCTTCGATGATGTGAGGAAGCTTTGGATCTTGAGACAGTGAAATTGCTTCTTCGAGATCTTCCCTTGCACTGTCGTAACGCACCTCGGCACCGACGTAAAGTTGGGCCCTGTCGAGGTAAAGTGCTGCTTGCGCCGGAGACAGTTCTATTGCCATGTTGAAGTCGTTTAAGGCAGCGTTTCCGGCACCCAGGACATCTCGATAGAACCGCCCGCGCCACCACCAGGTCGAGGCATCCTCGGGGTCAGCATTTATTGCAGTGTTGAACCAATCCAGAGCCTTCTCGGATTCACCTTCGTTTGCGTACACACGCCCGAGCACGATGTGGGCAGCAACAGAATCGGGTTCTAACTCGTACGCTCGTTTTGCGTCTCGTTCAGCACCCTCCACATCATTTAGCGCCATACGAGTCAGTGCGCGGTTCGCGTAGGCCTCGTGCAAATTCGGCTTGAGTTCGATTGCCCTGTCGAAATCAAACATCGCCTCTTCATATTTCCCTTGGAGCAACAGTGCATGCCCACGGCCATCCCAACCTCTGGCGAACTCCGGCTCGAGCTCTATTACTGTGGTAAAGATTCGCTCAGCGTCGACGTATTCTCCTCGTCCCATCGTGTTGAACGCGTTCAGGTAGAAAGTGACGCTTTCTGAACTTTCCTCTTCTGCCTCTTCAACTGGTTCCGGTTCAGGAGTGGGACTCGGAGCGGTTGTTGCAGTCGGTTCCAACGTCGGTTCGACTGTTGCAGTCGCAGTCGGAGTAGCCTCCGAGACCTCGGCAGTAACCAAATCATTTGAATCGTCTGAGCTGCACGCGGTCAGCAACAGCAATGCTGAAATGATGAGAGATAGAAATACGACCGAGAGCAGTCTATGTGGGTACAGAGATATCACGACTTTCGGTACTACGTGCATATTCGTTCGACGGTTCATTGCCGTCGCATCTGGACCCTCAGGCACCGGAGAGTTCTCCGACGAGCAACTCGATAGACAACCGTTCATCCAGTTCGCCAGTTTTGACCGAGATATCAGCAGCAAGAAGTCTGCGGTGAATTGCAGCCAGTTGCTCGATCGAAAGCCCGTTAGTCTGGCGCATTGTGTTGTCCATGGCGTACTGATTAGTCAGTCCAATCCGTCTGCCAATTTCATCCTGAGGTAATCCTTGCGATCGAAGTTCAATCGCAAGTATTAGCAATCTGACCTGACGCGCCAACATCGACAGGACGTACTGGAAAGAAGCACCGTCTGAAAGCATGGCATAGAGGTGCTTCATCGCTACAGCGGGCTTACGGCCAATCACTGCGTCCACGACTTTGAAAACGCTGGTGGTGCTCGAATCTGTCACCATTAGATCGACATCAGATGGCGTAATTTGGCGGTCGCCGGCGAACAACACAAGTTTCTGAATGTCCTGATCCAGCAACCGAGTATCACCACCGGAGAGCCAGGAAAGTCTCGATATAGCTTCTCGATTGGCGGTTCCGCCGTGTGATTCCAACCGATCTCTTATCCAGGTTTCGAGCTGTGGACCGCGTTTGCGATTGAAAAGCTGAACGTCTGCTAGTTGGCCCACAGATTTGAGCGCGAGTCCGTTGTTTCGGAGTGTCTCGGCTTCAATGAAGACGACCTGGTTCTGGCTTGGTATTTCGTCAAACGCCTCGGAAATATTCTTCCAACCGTCCGAAAGATTGCCGTCTTTATTTTGAAGTCGAGTCAGGACACCTTCGACTAGCACGAGGCGTTTATCTGCCATGAAAGGCACAGCTTGTGCGGCACCGACGATCTCTGGCAGTGAAACTGAATTTCCCTGGAATACCGTTGTGTTCGCATCGCGGATTTCTTCGGGCGTGACCGAATTACGGATTCGCTTCACAGCTTCCGAAATGGCAAATTCATCGTTTCCGTGCAGTACGGTTAGCATCTAGTCCAATCGAGTCGAAATTCGTTCGTACGGTTGCTTGATTAGCAAATAAAATATCTGTATGCCCGTTCGAACATCAGTCCTATCACTCGCACTCTCGCTTCTTAAACTCGTATTCCGCTTGTTCTTTGACCGGCGAGTTCCGGTCTACACGAAGGTCATCCCGGTTCTAGCAATCGCGTACCTCGTGTTTCCAACCGACATTGTCGCAGACAGAATACCGCTGCTCGGTCAGATCGACGATCTTGTTGTCGTTGTAATTCTGTTCCTGTTGTTCGTTGCAGCAGTACCTAAGGACATCCTGGCAGACCAAACGATCGGTCGTCATATGAGGAATATGCCGGGGTTTGGCTCGCCTTTTGAGCCGCCCTCGGATCGGGAGTCCGACGATGACTCAATTGAGACAACGATGCGCTATGTCGAGGATGAAGAGGATCAAACTAAGAAGTAGTCGTCAATTCATCAACTCAATTCGATCTTGCGGCAGTAATCTTAATAGTCGCGTTTTGCCGTAACCACGAGAATTATCTAATCCCCAACAACGAATGAAAATCGGAATCATCGGTCTCCCATCATCCGGAAAGACCACCATCTTCAATGCCCTCACCCGCGGAGCTGCCGAAACCGGCGGATTCGGCTCGAACCGAGAAACTAACGTTGGTGTAGCGCACGTTCCAGACGAACGGGTCGACATTCTGAGCGACATGTTCAAATCTCGCAAAAAGGTTTACGCGGAAGTAACTTACGTCGACCTCCCAGGCAGCTCCTCTGGAGAGTTGTTTGCTGGAGAAGCGATGGGGCAACTACAGCAAGTCGATGCAATTCTGCTTGTTGCCCGCGCATTTGAAGACGATTCGGTTCCTCACATTGAAGGTGACGTGGACTATAAGCGAGACATCGAGAAGGTTGCTTTCGACACAGTCTTCGCTGACATAGCTCTGCTGGAACGTCGGATCGAACGCATCACCACCGGGCAGAAAAGCATGAAGTCCGCCGAGCGCGATGAAGCGGTAAAGCACGTTGAGATCCTTAAGCGATTGCAGTCAGAGCTTGAGGAAGGCACAGCGTTCAGGGATCGAGAGTTAGATGCGGCTGAGCAAAAAGCAATTTCGGACACGTTCACTCTGAGCAGCTTGCCGCTCCTCGTCGCTCTGAACATCGGTGAGGATGACATTTCTCGAACCGAGGAATTAGAGGCGGAGATTTCTGGCATAGTCGGTGGCAAATCTTCCGGAGTGGCAGCTATTTGTGGCAGCCTTGAAGCTGAACTTGCAGGTATGGATGCTGAAGAAGAAGCTGAAATGCGAGCTGGCCTCGACGCTGGGGAGTCGGGTCTGTCGAGAATGATCAAGCTTTCGTATAGCGTGCTTGGTCTCAACTCTTTCCTAACCGTCGGTGAAGACGAGACTCGAGCGTGGACAGTGAACGTCGGGGCATTGGCACCGAAAGCTGCGGGAGTCATCCACTCCGATATCGAACGAGGATTCATTCGAGCAGAAACGATTTCATACTCTGATTTCATCGACTGCGGTAGCATGGCGGAAGCACGAAACCGTGGGTTGTACCGTCAAGAAGGACGCGATTACGTCGTACAAGACGGTGATATCGTGAACTTCCTGTTCTCCGTCTAACACTCACCACTTAGCAAACCGAAAGTCCAGGATTTATTAATGGCAGCTGAAGAACTTGGTTCTGTAGGAAAAGCACCTGCTGGCGATATTCTCGTCAACAAAAAGGCTTATGTCGTGATCATGGTGCAGCCCGCACCAGGAGCACCGGACGGATTTGAAGAGCGTTACAACGCTTACTGGGATGCTGTCGACGCACAGGTATCGCAGCTTGAAGCCAAAGCTGGCACGGTCTCTAGAATTTTTGCTGAAGGGGTTATTGGTCGTGGAGACGATGCCACTCTCATGGTTCAGCAAACGAACCCAGGTGCTCATCGGGTAGTTCGCCAAAGGCTTTCGGCAGGAGCTGTTTTCGAGGATCTCGAAGAGACTGATCTTTTCGGGCAGGTTCTCGACTGGGGTCGATGTTTGCAAATGGGTCTGATAAGCCAGACTGTTGTTTCCGAGATTCAACAGAAATACGCCGAAGTCGCCGAAAAACGAACTCAGCACATGCAGCAGAGGTTGACCGACGGAATACAGGACACTGAGGCGGGGCTAATACTCACAAGTGATCCGAATCTGACACTACCGGAAGGTGTCGAGAAATTTATTGTCTCTCCACCAGAGCTGGATGAACTTGAACGCTGGGTTCAGCAAGCCAACGAGGCAATTCGACAGCAAATGGCAGAAGAGCAAGCCCGCGCTCAGCAAGGTGGACCTGCGGCAAGTGGCGATAGCGCTGGTGGCTCAAAGACTGATTCGGGACTGTGGACCCCAGGGTAGAAGCCCGGGGCGTAGAAACTGATGCCTGACTTTTCCGGCATAGTTCACAACCCTCCGAATTACCGCGATGGAATCGGACTTTACGTCCACGTTCCCTTTTGTCACACGAAGTGTTCGTACTGTGACTTCAATACATACGCGGGCATTGAGTCACAAATGCCCGCGTATGTGGATGCCCTGATCCGTGAACTAGCCCGTTGGGGTGAGCGTCTCAATTCTCCGCCTGTGAGAACGATTTTCTTTGGTGGAGGTACCCCGTCATACCTTCCAACATCGGATCTTGATCGAATCATTCGATCTATTGAATGCTCTTTTGTGGTCTCGGATTCCGCCGAAATCACGTTGGAATGCAATCCTGGTGATGTAACTCAGGAAAAAGCCTCTGCATGGCTAAGTTCAAGAATCAATCGGGTGTCGATGGGAGTTCAAAGCTTCGACGATGATTTACTCGAGTCGCTAACCCGTCGACACTCGTCCGATGACGTATACGATTCTGCTGAGCTTTTACGACAGGCAGATCTGAAAAACCTCTCAATTGATCTGATATACGGTCTGCCTGATCAGTCTCTAGACCAGTGGTCGGACACGCTTTCAGCGGCGACTGAACTCGGTACGGAACACATCTCGCTTTACTCACTCCAGATTGAACAAGGCACTCCGCTCGCTGTTGAGGTTGCATCGGGTCGTGTTCCAGAGCCAGATGACGATCTCGCTGCAGATATGTACGAACTCGCCCAAGCAGAACTACCCAGTGCAGGGCTCAATCAGTACGAGATTTCGAACTGGAGCAAACCAGGATTCGAGGCTCATCACAACGTCATTTACTGGAAAAACGAGCCCTATTTGGGGGTCGGTCCAGGAGCTCATTCGTGGCTCGACAATCATCGGTTCGCGAATTTAAGATCGCCCAGGCAATACGCGCTGATCGCGTCTAGTGGAAAAGGTCTTCAAGGGATATCACCGGTTGAAAGTATGAGTCATCCGGGCGGCCCGGTTGAACAGGTTGAGACGACAACTCCTGAACTTGATATAGCGGAAACGATGATGATGGGGATGCGACTCAATGAAGGTGTACAGTTCGATAGATTTGTCGAAAGATTTGGCAAAGATGTTCGGGAAGTATTTCCTGCTGAATTTAATCGTCTTACAAAACTGGGTCTCATCGAATCGTCGCAAGACTCAGTGCGTCTAACTCCACGAGGCATATTACTCGGTAATGAAGTTTTCGCCGAGTTCGTCGGCGGTTAGGACGACCCCACGGAAGTCGAAATTCCTGGTTATTTGAGGAGCCGTATTTAGTTGTTCGTCATAGGCACTGCCGGTCACGTCGATCACGGGAAATCCACATTGATCGAAGCCCTAACCGGAATTAATCCAGACCGGCTCTTCGAAGAAAAAAGCCGCGGGATGACAATCGAGCTTGGCTTCGCGTGGGTGGAACTCCCCTCAGGAAGGGAGATCAGCGTCGTCGACGTTCCCGGTCACGAGCGGTTTGTAAAAAACATGTTGATGGGTGCTGGTGGAATCGACGGAGCTCTGCTCGTAATTGCTGCAGACGAAGGAATCATGCCGCAGACGCGTGAGCACATCGCCATCCTGGATCTCCTGAACGTGGATCGAGGACTTGTAGCTCTCACCAAATCCGACCTCGTAGATGATGAGTGGAACGACCTCGTCGCTCTTGAAGTCGAAGAGCTGCTTTCTAATTCATCTCTTCGTAATTCAAAGTTAATCAGTGTTTCAGCGCAAGATGGCACAGGGCTTGACGAACTCAGACAGGAATTGGATGTCCTTGTTGACTCACTGCCTCCGCGATCATCCGACAATTCACCGCGTCTGCCAGTAGATCGCGCTTTTACCATCAGCGGGTTCGGAACTGTGGTGACAGGAACACTTTCCGACGGTCCGCTAAAGGTCGGCACTGAAGTCGAAATACAGCCTTCCGGATTGACCGGAAGAATCAGGACTCTACAGGTTCACGAGAGAAACGAAGAAACTGTCCTGCCCGGAACACGGCTCGCCGTAAACATTAGCGGAATCGATCACGATCAAATTTCACGTGGTGATGTCCTGTCCTTACCGGGCAGCATTTCCTCTTCGACCGCTTTCGACGCGTTTTTCCGGGCTATCGGAGAAGCACCCCGTGCTGTTCGCCACAACCACAAGGTCACAATTTTCACTGGAACGAGTGAAGTTCCGGCAACAGTCAGAGTGCTCGAAGGAGACGAAATACAGCAGGGAAAGTCTGGCTGGGTTCAAATCAGAACCAGTCAGGCTTTACCGCTCCAACGCGGCGATATGTTCGTGGTCCGCGACACCGAAAATACCCTCGGTGGTGGAACCGTACTTCAAACACAAGCTCCTCGGAGAAAGCGTAACGATGTCTCAACGATTGAGCACCTCGAACTTCTGCAATCAGGTTCGGGCGACGATCGAATCGAAAGCGTTTTGATCGAGGCACGCGTTGCCAGCCGGGAATTGTTGCGTGAGCAAACTGGTGTTACCCAGGATGAGTTAGAAAGGGTTCTCGATGAACTCGTTGACGTGGGGAAAGCGAGGCAAATCGGTCGGGCTGCGTCTCAATATGCGGCTACCTCCTACGTCGACGCTACAGAGCGCCAGGTGAAGGAGATCTTGCGCAATTTCCACGAACGATACCCTTTGCGCGCAGGAATCCCACTTCAGGACCTCCGAGGACAACTTGATCTCAAGCGTCAGGCATTCACAGTGCTACTGGAAACCTTTGAAGCAAACGGCTCCGTTAGAGTCGACGCTGCTGTCGCAGCCGATCCCGCATTTGCCCCGACCCTAACTGACGCACAGGAAGCGGAAGTATCCACATATGTTGATGAATTGCGCACAGGTGGGTACAGCCCATCAACTGACAAAGAACTACCCGTCGAGCTGCTTCAGTTCATCATCGATCGAGGAGACATCATCAGACTTGGTAGTGGGGTTATTTATCCAACGCCGGTCTACGACGAAATCGAATCCGCTATAAAAGATCTTTCAGCTGATCTGGGCGGAGAAATTTCGATCAGCGCAGTTCGAGAAAAATTTGGCACGAGCCGGAAGTACACGCTGGCTGTACTCGAAAACATGGACTCAAAAGGTCTAACCCGTCGGGTCGGAGACAATCGCTTTTTGCGCTAACAATTAGGCAATCGGGAGAGTGAAGCTGAATGTGCTTCCTGATCCGACAACACTTTCAACCCAGAGCTTTCCGCCCTGCGCTTCTACCAGTCCCCTGGCAATCGATAGACCAAGACCCGAACCGCTGACACGAGATATTCTCGCATCCGTACTTCGATAGAAGTTTTCAAAGATTCTTTCGAGTTCTTCGTCAGCGATACCAGGACCCGAATCTGTGACAGAAATCGTCACGAATCCAGAGTCAGCGGCGGCAGCAACAATGACTTCACTGTTCTCATCGCCATATTTGCCCGCGTTGTTCAGCAAATTCACAAGAATTTGATGCGTGCGGCCACGGTCAGCTGACACCTTCAGGTCAGAGCCGCTCACCTCATTGACGATGGTCACACCTCGCTCGTCGCAAACGGGCTGACAACTGACCTTTGCGGAATCGACGAGATCACCGAGATCGAACTCGTCAATGTTCAATCCGAATCGGCCTAACTCAAGCAATGAAACTACATTCAGATCGTCGACCATGCGAGTTAGCCGACCGACAGTAGATTTCAAATTGTTGACGACAAGCTTTTGCTGCTCGGTGAGCTCTCCGACATCTCCGGTATCGAGCAGGTCGGTGTACATCCTCATGCTCGTCAACGAGGTACGAAGTTCATGAGATACAGCTGAGACGAATTCTCGTCGTTCTGTCTGGAGAGCTTCACGCTCTAGTAAGTCGCGCATGAACACATTTACTGCGTTCATTTCACCGGATTGATTCCTGACTGGGACAAGAAGAATTTCCACAGGGATTGGCTCATCAACACCAGTCGGACGAATTTGGATTTCGGTTTGCCAACCACCAAGTGACTCTGCTTGGGGCAGTCCGAAATTAAGGATAGCGTCGACTTCTTTTTCAGTCATGAAGTTCTTAAGATCAACTCCAATTCCAGAAGAGTCGTCGTCAAGATTCAAGATCTGTCGACCAGCAGGATTTAAATATGTCGTAACACTGTTGAGGTCTGTGATCGCAACAAGATCCAGTGTGGTCTCCACGGCAGCTGCCAGTGACTAAACCCGGCTCAACAAATTCAGTGATTCGATAACCGGTGAAATTTGTGCCGATACCCGTTCGAGAAGGGCGATATCGTTCCGCGTGTAGCTACTGTCACCTTTAGCTGTCAGGGAAATGATCCCCATCACCGAGTCTCTAACTCGCAAAGGCACTCGAATGTTCGAATTCAATCCGGCCTGCGGAAGCTCCCTGTTCACAGGATCGTCGGGCGTCGAATCGTCTTTGATCCCAGCGACTGAAATGAGTGGTTCAGAAAGGATTTCGGACGACAAATCCTTCAGAGGGACCGCGTCGCCTTTGCCTAATCCATCTACTTCCAGTCCGTCCACGTGGTCGACGAATAATGCCTCTTCGTCCTTGTCGATGAGAGCGACTACGCCTCTATCGACTGGAAGAATTGAACGCAGATTTTTGAATACAGATGAGTAGAGCTCTGTCGTGTCCCGCGCAGAACTCACATCACGGCCCATTTGAACGAGAATTTCCCTTGCAGACGCAATGCGAGTTATTCGGGCATGCAAACGGGAGTTGGCAAGAGCGCCAGCAATTTGGGCGCTAACCCGTTCCGCGACCTCGACATGCTCAGGTTGGTAAGCGTGTTCAAGTTTAGAAGCGGTGGCAAGAAAGCCCACCACTTCATCTCGATGAATGAGCGGGGCCGCCATGATTGATCTGACACCTTGTTCAAGTAATGAATCAATCCCATCGAATTCTTCCCGCATTTCGTAAAGAACGTCGTTGTCCAACACGAGCACGAACCTCGCAAGGAAGTTTGCAGGGGTGAACTGGGAAAGATCAAATACCGTAGCTTGTTCAAATCCTCTAACGGCATCACCTGTGACGTGGTCAAGAGTCACTGAAGCGTCGTCTAGATCAACCGTCGCGATAGCCGCGGTATCAAGGGGGATGACCTTACCGACCTCTTCGATTATTTGCGGATACACAGATCCAATATCGAGTGATGAGGACACAAGCTTGCCTATTTCGGCAAGTACCTCTCGTTCATCGACAGCGAACCGGACTTGCTCCTGAAGAACCTTTGCCTCTTCGGCGACCCGACGATCCAGTATGGATTGGATCTCTCTTCCAACCGCCGAAGGGAGTCGCTGTAAATCGTCAGACTCGAATAAGTCCCTGAAACCGCCTTCCAGGAGTTCTTCCTGATTTTGCTGACTAGGTTCAACGATCCCGAATAAAGACGCGTCAGGTTGTTGCGCCTCGATTGTTGTGAGCAATTACCGCATGTCACCGAGTTTCGCTCGGGCGTTGAGGAAAATGAGATCCCATGGATCGTTCGTAATCCGCTCTAGAAACCGCTCTTCAGTGCTGGCAGATTCGTTCCGCACCTCGAACCCGTGATTGGTAAGCCGACGCGCTATCTCGATGCGCTCATCAACTGAGAGCGAGAGCATTTTCAGTTCTTGAGTTTTAGGTTGACCAGTCACCAATGTCCCCGCGCCTAGCCCTGCGAATTACTGGCTAGTGAATCAACATCTCACAGAACGGTACTATATGGATAGTCAAACAGTGTAGATTCGGTATTGTCACTTCAGTACGAAAGTACTTAACCGAATCGACAGATGTACGTAGTGTTTTCTGTCGCAGATGTTTCGATGGCCGCCGAGTTTGATCTAGTTGAATCGATCGTATCGGGATCGACCGAAGAATCTTTCAGCCCTTCCGACAGAACTCGACCATCGTAGTGGGGTGCTCCTTCGCCACCCAGTAATTTCATGATCGTCGGTGCTATATCAATATTCCCGCTGGGAATCTCCGAAACGACCCCTTTGAGGAATGATGGGCCACTCGCTATCAATGTGTTGTGGAGTTCAGATTGACTGCCACCGCCGTGCGAACCTACCCCGATTGCACCACCAGTGGACGCACCAGCGGCACCTCGTGGATCCGGTTCATTTGTAGATCGACTGGTCAATGCAACACAGACGTCGGGCTGGCGCGGACCACCTAGCTTCAATTCGGCAACATCAGTAAACCCGTCTTTTGCAGTCGTCGCGACTGCTCCAACCCACGATCGAGCATCGAGCCATCGTGCGAGATCGACTTGCAAACCGAGCTGTGCTTGATCGGTGTAAAAGAGAACTGAACCACCGTTTTCAGCAAACACGATGTCCTTGTCCCTGTGCTGTGCCACAAACGGAGACGATTTCAATTCAGCATCAATATCAACAACAGCATCGATAGTCGAATAACCGTGATCCGACACCACAAAAACATCGGGGTAGCTACCGCGAGCTGTTATCGCCTCAAGCACCCGTCGGAACTCGGTATCGGCGTGACTGTACATCTCCATGGACTCGGTGCTGTCGATCGGGTGTGCATGTTGTGTCGTGTCCGGCTCTGGGAACCAGACCATCAAAACGTCAGGATCAAGCTCGTCCAACGTGTAGTCGACTACAACATCGGCTGTTCGAGTAACCAATTCCCGGGCCGGTGAAGCCTTCTCGGGCCAGGCACCGAATTTTTCAGCTAGAGTCTCGTGGTGTTTCGAAGGGATCGAGAATTCCGGGTGAATGATCGCCGAACCCGACGCTTCAGCGTTCGGATTGTGGACATACGCATTTCCGCTTGTGCCACCAACTACCGACACCCACTTCAAGCCCATCTCCCCCAACCGTTCACCCAGAGTAGGTACAAACAGCAGTCCGGTGTCTACGCTGTCATTTATTTGTCCTAATTCGGGATAAAGTGCATCGACCACATACCTGTCCTTGTAGTCACGCATAACCGATTTGTTAGCGGTGAGACCGTGCTTGCCCGGGTAGACCCCGGTGACAACCGTGGCTGAGTTTGCACGCGTCACCGTCGGGAACACGGCGTGATTGTGACTAAACCTTACACCGCGATCAGCAAGCTTCGTCACGTTCGGCATTGTCTCGGATCGGATTTGTAACGGTTGTAAGCCGTCGAAAGCGACAAGCAAGATTTTGACCACTATCCAAGTCCTAGCTCATGAAGTTCTTCATCTGAGAATCCAAAGTAGTGTGCGACTTCATGCAACACGGTCGTTTCTACCTGCTCAGCAAGAGCATTCCCGTTGTCGACGACCTGCTCATTCGGCTTCTGAAATATCGTAATGACGTCCGGAAGCGGGGGAACGTACTGACCACGCCCAGTCAGTGGTACGCCCTCGTAAAGTCCGAATAACAACTCATTCGATGACAGACCATTTTCCGAAAGTTGAGAACGAGTAGGCTCTTGTTGGACGAGAATCGAGAGGTTCGTCATTCGGTCGAGAAACTCAGCCGGGACTTTCTCGATACCAGCTCGGACCATGTCCTCGAATTCCGTCCGAGAAACCCGGTAAGGCATTAGCTTGAAACGGCGGATCGAATTCGCTTAAGCGCGTCGACGTTTGGACGGTCAGGACCGCTCTTTCCTGTACCTGGAACCTCAAGATAGAACGGCACGTCAGAAAATCCCGGGTGCGACATGATCGCTGCAAAGCCGTCACTGCCTATGTGACCGTCGCCAATGTTGTCGTGGCGGTCGACAGAAGATCCAATTTCTCGCATCGAGTCGTTCGCGTGAACCGACTTCAGGAGATCAAGTCCAATGAGCTTGTCGAATTGATCAATCACGTCATCTAACGTGTCTTTGTGAGCAATGTCATATCCAGCTGCCCAAACGTGCTGTGTGTCCAAGCACACGGCTACACGAGGGTGGTCAATCGCTTTGATCAGAGCCCCAATTTCTTCAAACGATGATCCAATGTGGTCCCCTGCCCCGGCGCTGGTTTCGAGCATTAGGAGTGAATCGCCAGGTTCGGCTTCAAGAATCGACTGAACACTAGTGGCGAACTGATCGATGATCGCCTCGAAGCCTTGCCCCCTGTGGCTCGCTGGGTGAAATATCACACCAAGGGCACCGAGAGTGTTTGCAGAAGCGACATCGGCCTGGAGCGCTGTTTTGGATTTTGCAACAAGTTCAGGATCGGGTGATCCGAGAGCTACGAGATATTTGCCGTGGAGCGCAGTCGGTCCCATACCTGACCGCGCCATTTCGGCTTTGTACTTCTCAACGATCTCATCTTTAATCGGCTTGGCCGACCACATCCTCGGAGAAGAGGCAAACACCTGGAAGCACTCGGCACCGATTTCTTCAGCCCTCGATACCGCTTTGTCGACTCCGCCTGACGCGGATACGTGTGCCCCAATAAGCATTCGCAATTGCTCCTGTTGTGAGTTTCGGACGCGACTTTACATGCGTCTGGATGACGCATGCTAGTCCAATAGTTGAATTAGAAGGTGGCGATCAGTTCTAAGCGGCGGCGCTTGCCTTACGCCATGGAAGGAGCGCCCGTGAATCCCAGAGAACCAAAACCTGTGCTGCGATGAACACCGAGCTGTAGGTCCCAACAACTACTCCGGTGAGCAGGACGATCAGGAAGTCTCGTAACGATGCTCCACCAAAGAGCAGCATTGCCAGGATCACAGTAAGTGTAGTGATACTGGTTCCCAGAGATCGGGTGATCGACTCGTTGATCGAGATTTTCACGGTAGACCGGAAATCTCTCGCAGGAGCGAGGGTCACGTTCTCACGAATTCGATCGAAGATCACAATCGTGTCGTTCACTGAGTAACCGATCACCGTCAAGATACCGACGATAAAGATGGCATTCACCTCGGCGTTGATTGCAATGCCGAGGACAGTGAATATTCCGAGTGTAATAAGAACGTCATGCGCCAGTGCAACAACCGCTGCGAAAGCGTACTTGTAGGAGTTCGGGACGGATCGGAAGGCGTACATGATGTATGCCATCACGAAAATCGCAGCTACCACGACTGCAGTGATTGCGTTTCGAACCGTGTCTTCAGCAACAGAAGCACCAACCGTTGATGTATCGAGTACGATCGCAGGACTTGCATCCAACTTGGCGATTTCCGAGTTCACATCATCGAGGCCTGAAGCGCCTAAATCGTCTGTTCGGACGAAGTATTGATCAGATCCGATTGCCTGAACGACTGCTTCTGGGTGTCCAGAATCAATCAGGGCGTCAGTAACAGCCGCAGTACCAGGATCACCATTCTCGAACTGGTACGTGATCGTCGTTCCGGAGGTGAAATCAATTCCCAGGTTCAGTCCCGGTGAGACCAGGACCACGATCGAAATCGCGACGAGGATTGCTGAGAGGCTAAGGAATATTCGGCGTTTTCCGACGATATCCATTACGAGATACCTCCAGCTTCTACATCTGAATTCTGTTTTTGATCACGCACTGGTACGAACAGGTCAGAGTTGTTACCCAGGCCGGTTGAAGCCATAACTCGGAGAAGCAATCGGCTTGCAAAGAAGGCAGTAAACATGCTCAACAGCACACCAATTGCCAGCGTCAGTGCAAATCCTTGCATTACGCTGGTACTGAACCTGTCTCCGAACCAGAACAGAACAATCGCGACGATGATCGTGGAAACGTTTCCATCTCTTATAGATGGCCAGGCACGATCAAATCCAGCGGTGATAGCGCTAAATAACGTTCGACCGGCGCGTAATTCTTCCTTCGTTCTTTCGGCAATCAGTACGTTTGCGTCAACAGCAAAACCTAGGGATAGGATCACCGCTGCAGCACCTGAAAGCGTCAAGGTCACCGGAATCATCTTGAATATGGCGAGGAGCATTACCGTGTAGGCAACGAGGGCCATCGCAGCAACGAATCCAGGAACCTTGTAGTAGGCAATCATGAACAATAGGAGAAGTACGAGGCCGACACCACCAGCGATCAAGCTACGGCGGAGTGACTCTTCACCAAGTACCGCATCAACGTTTCGTTCCTGGATTAATTCAAGACCAACTGGCAGCGCACCAGATCGGAGCTGGATAGCAATTGTCCGAACGCTCTCTGCAGTAAAGCTTCCACCTTCGATTATCGCTTGACCACCACTAATTCCACCTTGCGACACGCTAGGAGCTACAAGCTCTTCGCCGTCAAGGTAAATAGCTAACCGGTCGTCCTGTCGAGAAACTCGGTCAGTAACGTTGAAAAATGCATCTGCACCATCATCGTTGAATTGGATTGAAACGATCGGACGTGAAATACCACCGCTGGATACGGATGGGAACGCATCGGTCAGGTCAGCTCCATCGATCTCTGTAGCTGACTCGGTGTAGTACTTAGGGTTGTTACATCGTTCGAACGCCCACTCTTCGAGGGAGAGTCCGTCTGGTGGCCAAGGAATATCTTCTGAGGCGGGAAGTAGATCTCCACACTCTCGATATCGGAATTCGAGCTGAGCAGTCTTACCAATAAGAGCTTTCGCTTCCTGAATTCCTCCGCCGACAGTCCACTGTGTGAGAGTTCCCTGACTAGAAGTGAACTGAATCGTGCCCAGCTCTCGGAGTGCATCGATCAATTGCTGATCTTCTGCTCGTACAGGGTTGCCGTCTGCGTCGGTCCTCTCTGTATCAAGACCGAACAGTGTTGCTGCAAATAAGCCTTCAGCACCTTCAACAGCCTCAACCACAGCGTCAGATCTTCCGATCGATGCAAAAGCTGCTTCTACTTCGGCAAGTGTTGGGAGGGTTTCTTCCGGTTCCACTGGCTCTGGGTCAACGGCGGTGTCGTCTCCAATTACCAGAGGTTCAACGTTGGGTAGTATAAACCCGACTTGGAGGGATACAGGGAAGTGAGCAATTGCAGCCTCTCTCCATCCATCAGCTTCCGACGGAGTGATTACATTTCCGGATTCGTCTCGGACTTCACCTTTGATTTCATCAAGACGAACGGTCAGTGAAAGATCTTCGTTTTGAGTCACCTCAGCGTCAGGTCGACCGAGTTCTTCATTAAAGAAAGCTTCGAGTTGCTCAGGAGCTACTGAGTCGGCACCGAAGTTGACGGTGATGTTCGCTCCCTTTTGACCCGGGATCTGAACAAGGATTCGATCTGGAACAGCGTCGATACTTCCACCGAGTAGCTGGACGCTCGCCTCGCTTACACCGAACTCATTTACACGACGGTCGATGATGTTGCGAACACCTTCCATGTCCTCGTTGGTTGGTTCACGTCCGTCTTCGGGGATCACCTTGTATACGAGGTGTGTACCACCTTCGAGGTCGAGACCGAGCGTTAGGCCAAGAGGGCTATCCCCGCCTCGCTCGAATCCACCGACGCTAATCTGGGTGATTGCCAATACAACCACCGAGATGACGAGAAAAGCTGCTACGAGGATCAGTCCTCTGTATCTACTCAATACCCAGACTCTTACGCGAAACGCGCCGCGAAAGCGACGCGAGTTTCAACTTATGTAATAGAAAACCCCGAAATGTTTCGGGGCTACAGTTGCCTGGCAGCATGTTCTACCAGGAAACTCAATTCAATATTCAATTTGGTCAAAAACATTGAACTGAATCAGACCAGCGAGAAGTATAGCACTCGCAAGTGCGAAAACAGTTGGGATTCATCAGCCTGAAATCACGAAAAAGATGGGGAATGAGTTAGTAATCCAGAATCTTCCCACCGTCGGTGTGGGGATCATCCGACACGACCCTGTCATCTTCATCCACGACCAATCCGGCCTGCCGAAGGTCGTACTGCATTTGAGCTAGCGACGAATCTGAGTACAACTCACTGAATTTCAGTGTTGTGTGAACAACCTCGATATCAGTCTCATCAGGTTCATCACCCTCATCACTGTGATCGGCGTGAACTTCTACTTCAACATCGTGGTTGTGCGGTTCGCCTTCTTCAATGTGCGTACCAGCTGCCGCGAGTTTTTCATGTGCGAGCAGATGATCCGTGTACAGGATTCCGTTGATGTGATCCACTTCGTGCTCTATTGCCTGCGCGAACAGTTCTTCGGCAGTCACCTTCATCTTCGAGCCGTTCTCGTCGAGCCATCGCGCTTTTACGGTCACAGACCGTTTGACCATTCCCTCGTACCCAGGGAACGAAAGGCAACCCTCAATTACTTCACGCTCACCCTCGGTGCCGCGAATCTCTGGATTTATCAGAATCATTGCGTCTTCATCACCGGGCATGTGGAGCGTCACCACGCGATGTAAAGCGCCAACTTGGTTGGCAGCCAGGCCAACTCCACCAGCGGCATCCATGGTTTCAACCATGTCGTTTGCCAGTTCGATGATTTTCGGCTCGATCCTCTTAACTACGCGCGCTTTCTTCCTGAGGATCGGATCTGGAAATACTCTTATTCGCCGAATTGCCAACGTTCGTTCCGGTTTTCTATTGGTGTTCGATGATTACTAACTAATGTTGATCGGGTCTACATCAATTGACCAGATGTTTCCTGGGGACACGAGATCAAGCAGTGCCTCTGGTCGTGAACCTTTTAATAGTATTTGCCAACGGTACAGGTTTCGGATTCGAAGGGGATACCCGGGACTCGGACCAATAATCTCCGTCGAAGTCTCCCCGTGATTTTCTCTCACTTCTTCTAATTCACGGAAAAGTCGATCGGCTTCAACCTTGGCTCGATCGTAATCATTAGCAGCGTGCGTCAATTTGACGATTCGCGTAAACGGCGGGTTTGCCTGATCAGCACGCATTCGAAGTTCGGTTTCGTAGAAGTACTGGTAATCCTGATCCGCTGCCGCCTGAATCGCGTAGTGGTCCGGGTTGAACGTTTGAACTATTGCCCTGCCATCAGTTTGTCCTCGACCGCTTCGGCCTACGACCTGAGTCAATATTTGAAATGCGCGCTCGTGAGCTCGGAAATCTGGCACCGCCAATCCTGTATCAGCGGAGAGTACGCCAACCAATGTGACACTCGGAATGTCCAATCCCTTTGCGACCATTTGAGTCCCCACTAGCACCGAGGCATCACTTTTTGAAAACTGATCCATGATTCGCTGATGGTCGAGCGCACTCTTTGCTGAGTCTGAGTCCCAACGAAGAACTTCAACGCCAGGAAAATATTGCTCTACAGTTTTCACCGCCATCTCTGTCCCCGGAGCGGATCGAGTCATTTGGGAGCCACCACACGCTGGGCAATTGGAGCCAGCCTTTACCGAGTAGCTACAGTAGTGACAAACAAGACGCCCGTCTTTCCTTTTCCCACCTGGTGATGCCCGATGGAACGTGAGCGCAGAGTCACACCGCTTACAGTGCCGCACCACACCACACTGACGACATTGAACGAACGACGCACTGCCGCGTCGGTTGATGAACAGAATGGTTTTCAGACCGCGCTCGATCGTTTGCGCCATCGCATCAATGAGGGAACGGCTCAACATCTCGAAGTGCCCGTCGTCGAGTTCGTTACGCATGTCGACAATCTCGACTTTGGCGAGGGCAGTCTGAGGTGAGGCACCGTTTGGTTCTCTAACTCGATCAGGCAACGATAGTCTTCGATACCTATCACTTTCCGATGCCCGATACGTTTCGATATCTGGTGTGGCACTGCCAACGACCAATGGTGCCCCGGTACTTTGGGATAGGAACTCCGCCACGGATCTGGCGTGATACCTGGGAGATTGGTCACCTTGCTTGTAGGTCCATTCGTGCTCTTCGTCGATGACGATCAGTCCGAGGTCCTTCAGGGGGGCGAAAATTGCCCCTCGTGAGCCGAGAACAATTGGCAGTTCACCGTTCTTGATTCTCCACCACTGGTCGTATCTCTGACCAATAGAGAGACCGGAATGCAACACCCCGATTTTTCCAGGAAATCTCGAAGCTATTCGTGTAATCGTTTGAGGTGTCAGAGCTATCTCTGGTACCAGGAATAGGGCTTGCTTACCCGCGGCTAAACAGGCCTCGATGGCTTGAAGGTAAACCTCCGTTTTTCCCGATCCGGTGACTCCGTGCAGCAGAAAACGCCGGTCAACGGGGGTTTCCGCGGGAACCGCAGCGAGCACCTGGGTGACAATTTCATCGATTGCCGACTTCTGAGCAGGGGTTGGATCGTGGGCAAATGCCTGCTGGAATACATAACTTGCGAGAGGGTCACGGTCTTTCCGAATTTGCTCTTCGACAATCACTCCAGCATCCAACGCCCACTTACTGGCAGCTTGCCCAAATTGATCGTTCAACTGGTTTTTGGTAGTCGCAACTCCGCCGTTAGAAGCCCATTCGACCAAATCAACACGACGGGTTTTCTTCAAGTTCTTCTGTTCATTCTTTATTCGATCAAGTTGCTCGTGTTTCTTGCCTGATCGGTAGCGACGCGTGAAAACAGAAGAAACTCGCGGCTTTTCCCATTCTGACTCCGATACCAGGTCACCTCGCCGGATCAGCGAGTCAACGACAGCTCCCCCGCCATATCCGAGACGACGGGCGGTACGAGATTTCGGTGTCTTCTCGTGCGCACGCACGTAATCAATTACCTGCTTCTCCCGCTTCGTCAATTCAGAGTGCGGTTCACCGATCGATACCCACGAACGAAGGCGAGAAGACGAACCCGGCGGGAGCATCAAGCTAAGGGTGGTGAAAAGGTTCGCCCGGTAATAGTCCGCGATCCAGATTGCCGCTGGTAACAGGTGCTTCGAAACGAAGGGACCGCCCGCAGTTACGGCCGAGATGGGTTTGATTTCTTCGACATCCGTGTGCCTGTCGAAGCCCATCACGATGCCCTGGCGAATCCCAGGACCAAAGGGCACCCAGACAATATCGCCCTCGGTCAGTGCCATATCGTCTGGCACCGAATATGTGAACGTACGCGCGCCTTCGCCGGGAAAATCTATGGCGATGTTGGCATACAACAATTAGGTCTCCGGAAGTGGGTGAGATGATGAACCTGAGAGTCCAGCAACGACACTCTACAGCTTACGTCGTATCAACAAAAAAACCCCTTCCGTGTGGAAGGGGTTTTGAGAGTTCAAAAATAACGGAAACTACCGTCGTTCCTTGATTCGAGCAGCCTTGCCTGTAAGACCTCGGAGGTAGTAAAGACGTGAGCGTCGAACCTTTCCGCGACGGCTGACTTTTACCGACTCAATGTTTGGTGAGTGGAAAGGAACGATTCGCTCAACTCCAACACCGTACGAAACTCGTCGAACGGTGAACGAATCACCAGGGGCTGGAGTTTTCTCTGCCCGGTGCTTACCTGAGATTACATTGCCCTGAAATGCCTGGACACGCTGTCGGTCACCTTCGACAATTCGAAGATTCACTGTAACGGTGTCACCGGGCTGAAATTCATCAATGTGGTCGAGCGGTTTTCGTTCGATCAGTGATGCGGCATCCATGACTAGGCTCTTTCGTAGCGAAAAGACACTCAAAGGTGTCGGTATTGATTAGCACAGAACGTTAATTCTATAACTGGATTTCGCCTACCAGCAACACGAAGTTGACCGTGTTTGAAAAGAAAGTTCAGAATCAGCGTTGCTCAGGCCAACCATCCAGCAGGTCTGGACGTAGCTGCTCAGTTTTCTTGATCGATTGGGTTTTGCGCCAGTGTTCGATCTTTGCGTGATCGCCTGTTAACAACACGCCCGGTACTGACAAGCCCTCAAAGTCCAACGGACGTGTGTAGACCGGTCCTTCTAAGAGACCACCGAGTTCTGGCGAGTGAGAATCAGTGACAGCAGACTGATCATCTCCGAGAACACCCGGAATCAGTCGAACCATTCCGTCAGTCAGCGCCATGGCTGGAATCTCACCACCTGTCATTACGAAATCTCCGATAGAGAGCTCCTCGTCGACACGAGTTTCAATGAACCTTTGGTCGACACCTTCGTAATGACCACACACGATTACGACTGATTCATGGCCGGAAAGTAGCTCCAACGTTCGGTGAGTCACTTTCTCGCCCTGTGCTGACATCAAAACGACGTGCGGTTTCGATTCGGCTTCTGAATTCTCGGCAACCGAATCAACTGCAGCTGCTAGAGGTGGTGCTTGTAGCACCATACCTGGTCCGCCACCGTACGGAGTGTCATCGACACGACCGCGCTTATCAGTTGAAAACTCTCGAAGCTGGACCAACTCGATTTCGACCAGGTTCGAGGTCTGCGCCCTTCCAACAATTGAATGTTGGAACGGCCCCTCAAACATTTCAGGGAACAAAGTGATGATCGAAATCTTCATCGAAGTACGCTATTACTAAACTGGATGGTCTTCAACGTGCGACCGTTGCAGAACTTCCACGGCATGATCTATCACTTGCAACGCAACTTCGAGGTTGTCGCAAACACCACCCGTACTGCCAGGCAAATTGACGATCAATGTTTTGTTGACAATCCCTGCTACTGCCCTTGAAATCATTGCCATCGGAGTAACTTCGAGCGACCTGGCTCGCATTGCTTCGGCAATTCCGGGTATCTCGGTAGTAATCACATCCCGGGTTGCTTCCGGCATGACATCGCGCTCAGAAATCCCGGTTCCGCCTGTTGTCAGGATCACGTCGACACGTGGGTCTCGACTCCACGATTCCAGTTTCCGCGACAGCTGGAGTCGATCGTCAGGAAGCAGGTCACGCTCAACTAATTCATGACCGGCGTTTTCCATGAGTTCGACGACCGCATCGCCACTCGTATCGACACGTTTCCCAACGGAACCGGTGTCGCTGCTGGTTAGTACTGCGTACCTGGCTATCTCAAAAATTCCTTCGAAATTTCGTAATTTCAAAAACTGAGTACGAAGGTAACAGTCAACTGGCGTTCCAACTGCGGGTACCGACGTACGAACCCGGATTTTCGATGCTAGCACGCCAAAAAGTACGTCCGTCACACGCGTAAAACCTAAAACCGCGCACTGAAAGTGTTGTGTCGAAAAGTCGCTCTCTGGCACAATTTGTCGCGGATTGGGGCAAATTGGGGCAAATTCGTTCCACCCATCGTCCGTTGGAGCACAGCTTGATCTTCGCAGGTGAATACGAACACCGAATCGACCCACAAGGTCGGGTGGCAATCCCTGCGCGTTTCAAACAAGCATTCCTCGAAGGAATCGTCCTCGGTCGTGCTTACGACAACTGTGTTGTTGTCTACACACCCGAAGAGTGGGAACGAGCTGCATCCGATATTGCTCAGCAACCCGCTACATCAGCGAACGCCAGAAAACTGGCAAGGCTCACGTTCTCAGGTGCTTACGTAGGCAGTCTCGACCGAAGCGGACGCGTAGTGATCCCTCAACAACTTCGTGAGTATGCGGGTCTTGGCGACGATGTTGTCATCGTCGGCACTGGCAGGTTTATGGAAATCTGGTCCGTCGACGCATGGGAGCACGAACGTCGCTCACTCGACACAGATGCTGCAGATATTGCTGAAAGCGCTCCACAAGTCAGCAACGCCCCTCAGCCAACTCCAATAATCCTTCAGCAAATCGATTCGGAGTCAGACAGGTGATTCTCATGGGTCTAGAACTACACCACACTCCTGTCATGGTTCCCGAAATCATGAACGCCCTCGACGTACAACCCGGTGGCCGTTACATCGACGGCACTCTTGGCGAGGGCGGGCACTCCAAGTCGATCCTTACCGCAGCGGATCCCGGCGGCCAGGTCCTGGGACTTGATGCAGATGCCGAAGCTATTTCTGTAGCGACCGAGCGACTCGCAGAGTTTGGTGACGCTTTCCTCGCACTTAACGTAAATTTTAGAGATGTTCGTGCGACGGCCCTTCGATATGAGTTTGTTCCTGTACATGGCGTGCTGTTCGATCTTGGAGTTTCATCGCTACAGCTCGATCGAGAATCACGCGGATTCAGCTTCCGACGTTCAGATCCTCTCGACATGCGATTCAGCTTCGATCAGAAGATCACTGCCTCCGACATCGTCAACGGCTATGCCGAATCCGAGCTTGCCGATCTAATTTTTCATCTTGGTGAAGACCGAGCTGCTCGACGCATCGCACGAGAGATCGTACGCAACCGCCCTATCAATACATCTCTCGAACTTTCTGAGGTCGTTGAAAAAGCAAACCCTCGCCGCGGACGCAAAACTCACCCTGCCACTCAGACGTTCCAGGCTATCCGCATTGCCGTAAACGACGAACTGTCTGCGCTTGAATCTGCGCTGGAACAGGCCGTGTCGCTTCTTGGCCAAGGTGGACGCATGGCAGTTATTTCGTATCACTCGCTCGAAGATCGTATTGTCAAAAACTTCATCCGCAAGCAGGCATCCGATTGCGTTTGCCCCCCAGGTACGCCTGTCTGCAAATGTGACCACCTGGCAACGCTGAAAGTAATTACGCGCCGCCCAATAGTCCCGACCGACGAAGAGATTGAATCGAACCCGCGCGCACGAAGCGCCAAGTTGAGGGTGGCAGAACGGATATGAGCAACCACATCCCTACCAACCTCGCAAACCTATGCAGGCGCGGTGCGCATAGCGCCATAGCGAAAGACATCGCATCAACTACAGAGCCTCCAGATAGAAGCTAAACAAAACACATTTACCCAGCCCAAACACCACCGCCCAGGAGCCCTCAAATGACAAGTGATTACAGAGTCGCCATAGACATCGGAACAACCAAGGTTTGTACGATCGTCACTCGCCAAAGAGCTGACCACCGAACTGAATTAGCTGGCATCGGCATCGTTCCTTGTAACGGAATGAGCAAAGGTGCAGTCCAGGACTCTTCGACTGTAACTGAAGCAGTCCGAAAATCTGTCGCTATCGCATCTGAAAAAGCTGGAGTAGAAATTCGCTCTGCTTATGTCGGACTCACCGGTAACCATGTCGAATCCAAGAACCGATGGGCAAACGTTCCTCGCGATGGCGGAATGCGCGCAGTCACCGACGAAGACATCAACGCAGCGCAACGTGCCGCTGGTCAAATCGAACTAGGAACCGACCGAAAACTTCTCCATGTCATTCCTAGAAGCTACGCGCTCGATGGACTTCACGGGGTACGAAACCCAATCGGCATGCACACCGGTGAACTTCATGTCGAAAGTCACATCATCACTGGCGCAGTCGGAATGATTACCGATCTTCACAACGCTGTATCCGATGCTGGAATCCGAGTTTCTGCAATGGTGGTTCAGCACCTGGCGAGCGCCGATGCAGTCCTGACTGCTGATGAGCGGGATTTTGGTGCCGTACTCGTTGATGTAGGTGGTGGCACTTCTGATATTGCTGTCTACAACGATGGTGCTGTTGTTCACACGGCTGTACTTCCAGTTGGTGGATACCAGTTCTCGAACGATCTAAGCATCGCATTCGGAATTGATTTCAGTGACGCCGAAAAGTTGAAGCTTGAGCACGGCACAGCGGCCCCTGAACTGGCAGGTCTAAAGGATGAAGTGAACATCCAGCCAACTTCTATGGCGTATCCGATCGCTGTGACCAAACGCGAAATCGGACAGGTCCTTAAGGAGCGAGCAGCAGAGCTCTTCCGGATGATCGACCTGAAGATTGATGTTCCGCACCTGCTCGACGTCCCACTGGACCGAATCGTCTTTACGGGTGGTGGAGCCAAGCTTGAAGGCTTCCTGAACATTGCCAAATACGTGATGCAAAAGAACGTTCGCCTGGCAACACCTCGCGGTCTCGACGGCATGCCTGAAGGAACGAATGATCCTTCTTACTCCGCGGCAGTTGGAATTGCACTTTGGAGTCTCAAGAACCTGCCTGCTGAGAACCAGGTCGACGTTCGAAAGTCGACGCCTTCGATTAGCAAGCCAGCCGGAGCTCTCAACGGTTCAGAGTCTTCGACCAGTGCGTTGTCGATGCTCAAAGGCTGGTTGCCTCGTCGTGCGAGTTCAGACAAATCACAGCAGAAGGAAACGGCCGGCCTTTAAGTCGTCCGTATCACATGAATCAAGCATAAACCCAAAATATCGCGGACCTGTGGCTCACAACGAGACATGGGATCCCCAGGAGTATCTAAATGGTCGACCAGGCAGTTCAACCCGCAGAAGGAAACATCGGATCAGCAACTATCAAAGTAGTTGGTGTTGGTGGCGGCGGATCTAACGCCGTATCTCGCATGTACCGAGATCGAATCCCTGAAGTTGAGTACATCACGGTCAACACAGACGCCCAGGCACTTACCCGTTCCGACGTTCCAGTTCGAATTCGGGTTGGTGACCGAACGGCCCGAGGTCTCGGCGTCGGAGGTGACCCTCAGAAGGGTCGCGAATGTCACGAAGAAGACCGCGACGAACTCAAACAGATCCTTGATGGAGCTGATCTTGTGTTCATCGCAGCAGGAATGGGTGGTGGAACCGGAACCGGTGGCGCTCCTGTTGTCGCTGAGGTAGCGCAGGAAATCGGCGCACTTACAGTTGGAGTGGTTACGAAGCCGTTCAACTTCGAAGGTTCTCGACGTCAGCGTCAGGCTGAAGAAGGTATTCGCCGTCTCGCCGATCAAGTAGACACCTTGATTGTCATCCCGAACGACAGACTCCTGATCATGTCCGATGAAAGTCTTTCGATGGACATGGCATTCCGCATGGCAGACGATGTCCTGCGTCAGGGTGTGCAGTCGATCGCGGAGCTCATCTTGCTGCCAGGTGAAATCAACCTGGACTTCGCAGACGTCAAAGCTGTTATGTCGAACGCAGGTCCAGCCTGGATGGCAATTGGTCACGGATCTGGTGACGACCGGGCTATCAAGGCAGCAGAAGCAGCTATCGACAGCCCATTGCTCGAAGTATCAATCGCTGGCTCACGAGGCGTTCTGTTCAACGTTACCGGCGGAAGTGACCTGACTATCCAGGAAGTTCAGCAGGCATCCGAAGTTGTTTCGAGCATGGTTGATCCTGATTGCAACATCATCTTCGGAATGGTCACTGACCCCAAGATGGAAAATGAAGTCAAGATGACGATCATTGCCACCGGATTCCCGAGCGGTGAAGCTTCAGCCGAGAAAGAAGCCGCTGTTGCGGAAGCTCTTGGCGAAATGATGAACGATGAAGAGGCGATTGATCTTCCACCGTTCCTACGACATCACCGATCAGCTCGAAGGCGTCCTGCACGCGAACTGGTCGGAAACGACTAAAGAAAAAACCAAATACAAATTGCTCGGTCAGAGAAATCGGACTTGAGTCGCATCAGACCCCAGGGATACCGGCCTTTCCCTGGGGTCTATTTATTTGTTTCAATCCTTCGGTCCAAGATTTTCGTACGGTGCGTTCGGTCAAAATCCAAAACTTTCAAAAAACTTCCGATAGTGCACAACGGTGTGAAGCCATTGATTTCTCACAATTGAGTGGTAGCAGTTGGATTCCAAGTTGGATTTATGTCGAACATTCGCACCGACAATCCGAGGAAATTTCGCCGTGGCCAGTCCCCGCAACCTTTGTTCCCAACTCCGAGGGAAATAGGTTTCTTGAACTTACGCACCGTCTTAACGACGAAAAACGTCACGATTCCGATGACCTTTTGAGCCTTTTTTCACAAATGGATTTCTCCAGTTGAATGCTCGATTTTTGACGAGTAAAGCTGAAAATCTTGTGACACCAGAGGATTGACACCCCCGCCATGGATAGTGGTAGTCTCCTCTGCACACCACTAAATGTGGGGTGAAGGCTGTGTCCGCAGCCAATCAGCGGCGTGTTCAACTGCATGTTTTACGCACTGCATCGTTAGAAGGCTTGTCTAAGCGAATAAGCACCTGCTAGCGAGTGTGGTTCGACGCGGCAATTGAACCTGGGTTTTAGGTACGTTTCAGGATGCATTGTCCATTTTGTGGAAACAATGAATCACGAGTAATCGACTCTCGTGAAGCTCCTGATGGCGTCCGACGACGACGCGAGTGCATGCGATGTGAGCTTCGGTTCACCACATATGAACGTGTGCATTCAATGCCGATGATGATTGCCAAACGAGATGGACGTCGTGAGGCATTTTCTACGGACAAGCTTGAACGCTCGCTTCAAACAGCGTGTGCCAAGCGGCCATTGGAGGTCGGAGCCATTTCTAAGATGGTTGTCGACATAGAAAACGAACTGCACAAACTCTCAAAGGCAGAGGTAGAGGCACGGGTTATCGGGGAGATGTGCATGGAGCGATTGAGAATTCTCGATCGCGTCGCATACATAAGGTACGCATCCGTTTACAGGGACTTTCAGGACGTCGATTCGTTCACAAGAGAAGTCGAAGCACTCATCGACACGAACGAGGATGGATCGGATCGAAGTCAATTGAGATTAATAGAGGATGACGTGCCAAGGCTTGCGGAACGAGGTCGCCGTCGGAAGGCAAAACAGTCGTAGTCACTGTTTGGACCTACCGGAGGGTTCGGCGACGGACTAACAAATCGGGCTGGAAACTAGTTAGCAGCGAAGACAGAAGAGACCAGAGAAAATATGACCACAACACAGGACACACCAATGAGCAAAAACGGAACCATCCCCGCAGAAGAGTTCACTCCGGCAATCATTTCCGATAACGCCGCAGTTGTCCTGGAAAAACGCTACCTGCAGAAGAACGATGCGGGCGACATTGTCGAAAACGCCGACGGTATGTTCCGTCGTGTGGCAAAAGCTCTTGCAGCTCCAGAATTCAAATACGAAAAGACTCCAGATGAAGTAGCTGAATTAGAGCAAGGCTTCTATGAGATGATGGCGAGTCTTGAATATCTCCCTAACTCTCCTACCTTGATGAACGCGGGCACGGGCGCCGGAACACTGTCTGCATGCTTCGTGCTTCCACTTGAAGACAGCATGGAAGGCATCATGGGTGCCGCTCACGATGCTGCGATGGTCCAGAAGTTTGGTGGTGGAACAGGGTTCGCACTTTCCGAACTCCGAGCCAAAGGTGCCGGTATTGCAACTACTCACGGCAAGGCTTGTGGCCCGATCGCCGTTCTCCAGCACCTCTCATCTGTATCAACTCTCGTAACGCAGGGTGGTAAGCGTGACGGTGCCAACATGGCAGTCATGGATGTACACCACCCAGACATCCTTGAGTTCATTGACTGCAAGAAGGTTGAAGGCGATATCCACAACTTCAACATTTCCGTCGGCGCGTCGGACGAGTTCATGCAGGCAGTAAAGGACGGCACAACTTACGCCCTTCGCCAGCACGAAGTCCCATCTGACCCAAATAGCCCTATGGTCGAAGTTGACCGACTTGACGCTCGCGAGGTCTTCAGCAAGATCGTTAACGGTGCATGGCGAAACGGCGAGCCGGGAATGATCTTCCTCGACGAAGTGAACCGGAACAGCCCGGTTATTCACCTTGGTCGAATCACCGCTACGAACCCATGTGGAGAGCAGCCATTGCTTCCGAACGAGTCATGCAACCTCGGTTCAATCGATGTGGCTAAGTTCGTTGAAGAGGATGAGGCTGGTCTTGCAGACCTGAACTGGGGCCGACTTGGCGAGACGGTGAAGCTTGCCACTCGCATGCTCGATAACGTTATCGATGCCAACAAGTACGCGGTACAGGCAATCGAAGACATGACTCACTCTACCCGTAAGTTGGGTCTTGGAGTGATGGGCTTCGCAGACATGCTTGTTCAGCTGGGCATCCCTTACGACACCGAGGAAGCAGTTGAGCTTGGCCGCAAGCTCATGGCGTTCATTCGTGACAACGCTGACGCTGAGTCCATGGTTCTCGCTGAAGAGCGAGGAGCATTCCCTGCATGGCACGACTCCGAGGCGGCAGCGAACGGTGAGAAGCCTTACCGAAACGCTTGCCGATTGACCGTTGCACCTACCGGAACTATCTCGATGATTGCTGGTGCATCCAGTGGAATCGAGCCGATCTTCTCCCTGGCGTTCCGTAAGCAGAACATTCTCGAAGGTCAGACGTTGTTCTACGTGGACAAGAACTTCGAGCGAATTTCTAAGGAGCGAGGTTTCTACAGCGAAGACCTGCTTGAGCATCTGTCAGACGGTGGCTCACTGCAGGACCGAGATGACGTTCCAGACGACGTCAAGCGTTTGTTCCACGTTGCATCCGACATTTCTCCTCGTGACCACGTCCTTATGCAGGCTGCTTTCCAGGAGAGTACCGATGCCGGTATTTCCAAGACGATCAACTTCCCGAACGAAGCGACCGTTGAGGATGTAGAAGACGCTTACATGCTCGCCTGGGAGACCCACTGCAAGGGAATCACCGTTTACCGAGCGGGATCTCGTGAAAAGGAAGTCCTGACAACAGGAACGACTGATTCCGGACAGGCAGCTCCTGACTTCGAGTCAACCGGTATTCCGCAGTACATCACTCCGTCGGAGCGACCTGCAGTACTCACCGGTGTCACCCGCCGAGTACGAACCGGACGAGGAAATCTCTTCGTTACGGTGAACATGGCGAGCGACAACCGACCGTTTGAGATATTCGCTACTCACGGTAAGGCCGGTGGAAACGACGCAGCAATGGCAGAAGCTGTTTCCCGAATGGCTTCACTGTCACTGCGATCTGGAATCGATCCAGTAGATGTCATCGAACAGCTTCGTGGAATTACCGATGTTCCAGCATGGGACGAAGGCGTGATGATTCGTTCGGTGCCGGATGCGATTGCTGCGGTACTGGACCGAATCACACGTGAGTCGGCAAACATGCTGACCTCTGACCAGTTGGATGACCGAGAAACAAGCCAGTCCGACATGTTTCAGGCTCCTTCACCAAAGGAACTGGGCATGCCCTCCGCACAGCCAATACAGGTCGTACAGCCAGAGCAGAAAGTACCGGTATCAGTTGGTGCTCCATCTGCAGAGCTGTGCCCCGAATGTTCATCAACTGTCGCCCACGTTGAAGGCTGCTTGAAGTGCTTCAGCTGCGGTTACAGCAAGTGCTAAAAAATTAGGCCTAACGAAACCGGGCAACGAAAGTTGTCCGGTTTTTCTTTTAATCGAATTCCGCAATAGCGCACTCGTCCACTACCCTTATCATCCAGAATTTCCGCCTGGCTCAGAGGACTCAATTAATGTCAGACAAACCGCTTTTAGCCCTAACCATTGGTGATCCTTCCGGGATCGGACCAGAAGTTGTCGCCAAGGCGCTTCAGGATCGATCGATGTACGACATCATGCGACCAGTCTTGCTCGGCACTCCGGGGGTAATGGCAAATGCAGTCAAAGCTGTGGGCTCAAGCGATCAAGTTGTCGGGGTCAGCTCAGCAAGTGAGGCACAGGGGCAACCTGGCACAATCGAGGTTCTGTCACCGGGTGATTGGAATGACTCGCAATTCCCTCTCGGAAAGCACGACGCAGGATCCGGTGCTGCGAGCCATCTGTGGGTCGAGACAGCAGCGAAGATGTGCATGGCAGGTGAAGTCGAGGGGATGGTAACCGCGCCGGTCAATAAAGAATCGTGGCACATGGGCGGCAGTAAAGACACAGGGCACATGGAAGTGTTCAAGCGGTTGTCTGGGTCAAGTTACGTCGCCACCATGCTCGTAAGCGGTCCGATGCGTTGCATGCACCTCTCGACCCACAAGTCGCTGGGCGAAGCAGTCAAGTACGTAACCAAGGAGAACATCCTTACCGCGACACGATTGACACACGAAAAATTCGTTGAGTGGGGTTTCGACAACCCGCGAATCGCTATTGCTGCCCTGAATCCTCACGCTTCCGACAACGGTCTAATCGGCAGTGAGGAAGCCGATGAGATTGCTCCGGCAGTTGAACAGGCAGTCGCGGAAGGAATCAACGCCACAGGCCCTCACCCTGCGGACACAGTGTTTAACTCGGCATCAGCTGGCAAGTTCGATGTTGTTGTGGTCATGTACCACGACCAGGGACACATACCTATTAAGGTGTACGGAGTTGAAGAATCAGTTACGGTCAACCTCGGACTGCCGTTCCTACGCACATCTGTCGACCACGGAACTGCATTTGATATTGCGGGTCAAGGTATCGCTAGCGAGATCAGCATGATCGAGGCGATAAAACTGGGAGCGTCGCTCGCCTCCAAAAAGGGTCTCGCTACATAATTCGAAAACTCACAAAGAGTGACAATGGGGCGATTTGGGTTGCGTCTTTATAATTCGGAGCCTGTCTCTTTCAACTAATACTCGTATCGGAACGACCTTCATGCGAATTGGATTTATCGGTGGTGGTGTGATGGCCCAGGCCATCATTGCAGGCGTCAAAGACGCCGGACTGGACGCGAGCATTATCGTCGGAGAGCCGTTCGAGATGCGCCGCACCACCTTGACCGAGTCACTCGGGGTAGAAGCGACCGCGAGCAACCTTGAGGCCATTTCAGGTGCCGACATCATCTTGTTGTCAGTAAAACCGCAGCAACTTGATGCCGTAGCGGAAGAGATCAAGAGTTCGCTCAAGCCAAACCAGACAATCGTTTCGATCATGGCTGGCGTGAAAATGCACTCAATCGGGCTGAAGCTCGATCATTCCCGACTCGTGAGAGTCATGCCTAACACTCCAGCACAAATCCGTAAGGGAATTTCCGCGTGGACAGCATCAGACGACGTGGATGACTCGACTCTCGAATTCATTGGTTCGATGCTCAAAGCGATCGGTGACGAACTGAAGTTCTCAGACGAGAAGAGCATTGATATCGCTACTGCGCTATCAGGCAGTGGCCCAGGCTACGCATTCATGTTCATTGAGGCACTTGCCGACGCCGGGGTCGAGCTCGGACTTCCTGTCCACGTTGCCCGCCATCTGGCTTCTCAGACGGTGCTTGGAAGCGCAGCGTTACAACGCGAGACAGGCAAACACCCTGCCGAACTCAAAAACATGGTCACATCTCCTGGTGGCACGACCGCAGCCGGATTGAGTGCGCTGGAAGCTGGCGCGTTCCGGTCAGTGGTAGGTGATGCAGTGCGAGCAGCCTTTGACCGCGGAGAAGATCTGGCAGGCAGCAAATGAGCGGAGAACTTCTCTTATTTATAGGTTGGCTACTCCAGATATTCGCGTACCTGGTACTGGCACGAGCGCTGACCTCCTGGTTTCCAGATGCGCGCAGACATCCGATCGTCCAACTGCTCTATCAAATAACTGACCCGGTATTGGTGCCTGCGTCGCGATTAATTCCGAAGATCGGAATGATCGACATTAGCCCGATGATCGTAATGTTGGTGTTCTTCGGTCTGTCCGATGCGTTCAGGCGCGCGGCAATCGGCTAAACAGTTCGTGCTCGGTGAATTTGTCCACCGTTATTCTCTTCCGTCGAGATTTCGCGCCTGAAGTAATCGCTACGTCTGATCGAGTTAATCCGAGAGCTTTGGCGAGCACTTTGACCAGTTCGACGTTCGCCGCATCATCGACTGGCGCTGACGAAAGCCTCACCTTTAATGAACCGTCGGATTGCCATCCAACAATTTCCGTTTTGGATGCCCGAGGTTGGACGTTTATGTTAAAGGTGATCAAACCAGAGTTACTCATTCGATATCGACAACGGTAACTTCACCACCCGAAACTGGCCAGTCACGACCGCTCTCGTCTCTGACGATCAAACGACCAAGCGGGTCAATATCGACTGCCGTTCCAGAGATGTAGTCTCGGTCGGGGTTCACAACATCCGCAACGGTGACCCTGCGCCCAATCGTCGTGATTCGCGAAGCCCATTCGCTGACCACGCTTTCCCCAGAATCGATCCGTCGGTACAAAATATCCAGTGAACTCAATAGTCGATTGAATACTTCACCTCGATCGACAGCGTGACCTAACTCGGACTTCAGGCTGGTCGCCGTAAAGCCCGCATCCGCGGCGTCGCTGTGCATCGAGTTAACGTTGAGTCCGATACCGATAACCACATTTAATAGATTCGGGATCGAGGACTCGGAATCGCCGGCATCCGAATCGATGACAGTGCGCGATTCAGCGATGACTCCAGCGATTTTGTTACCCCGAACCTGAACGTCATTGGGCCACTTGATTGAACCATCTACGCCATATAATTTTGCGACATTCAAGACGGCCAGTGATGAAATCATTAACAGTTCTGGTGCAATCGCCGGTCGCACTTTCATAACAACAGATACCAGGATGTCATCCGTCCGCGCCGACACCCATTGTCTAGCGTGTCGACCGCGTCCTTGTGCTTGGTGATCGGCAACAACTACAGCGCCATGGGCACCCTGATCAGTCGCCAATTCCCAGGCATCATTCATCGTCGAATCGGTGGATTCTTTGTGCTGAATCGAACTCCCCACCACGTGAAAGTGACCGCTCAGTGATTCGAAGTTGTCCAACCGCGTCAATCGGTTCTCATTTCTGGTCTTTTGTTGGTTGAAAGTTGGCTGCCGGTTGGTTTTGTGGGTTTGCACACACGCACACACGCACATTTCGACATTGGTTACATATTAGGACATAGCTACGGTTTATAGCGTTAGGTGTGAATTACGTACCGCAACGGTGAAGCTCATCCGGGCGCCATGGGCGTGGCGTCAAATATATGAATGAGGAGAATCATGGGCCAGCGATCGAAGAAAAATTCGCTACTTGCAAGCCTGAGCTCGCTGCCAACCGACAACGCGTCGGCAGAGGCAGCCTGGCGACAGGCACTGTTGCTTCGAGAGTTATCGCGAGATGACCGTGTAACCGCTCGTAAGCGACGCGCAGAAGCTGAAGCAGCTAAAGAAAACGCAGAGAACGAGGCTATTTCAGCCACCAAGCGTATGTGCGCTGAATTGCAGGCACAGGCCCGCATGAAGCTCCAGGAAGCCGAGGACACACTGACCGAGGCTGAGCGAGTGAAGTCAAATGCAGACAACTACGCGGCACGAGTCCAGGCGAACATCGACGCAGAACTTGCGAACGCCAAGAAGACTCGAGAAGACGCTGAAGTTTACGCAGAAGAAATCCAGGAAAGTGCTCGATCTGCTGCTGACGCTCTGATGACACAGACACGTGCCGGTGCAGACGAACTCGCCAGCCGAATGCGTCGAGAGACAGCCGAAGACATCCGCAAGATTCTCACCGACGTTGACGTTGCACGAGCATCTGCTGAGGATGAACTTGAGACTCAGCGGATCCTTACCGAGACTGCTCGAGTACAGGCGTTCTCACAGGGACTCGCAGCCGAGAAAGCTGTCGACGAACTTCAGGACATGTTTGCTCCTGTTGAAGAGAAGCCAGCTCCATAGCGATCTTCAGGTCGCAAGGTGACCGCGAAAAAGGCAACCGCGAAGAAGTCGACTGCTTCCAAGAAGCCATCGACCCGATCGAAGGTAACGCCGATTCGGAAGGCAGCTTAGTAACGAGACTTGAGACTCGAGAGACAGGGTTGTGGAATTACTCCCAACCTTGTCTCTCAGGTCACACCACTTCAGGCAATTTGCCAAATCACACCGTAATCCCAGGTTCTCGTGGCACAACGCAAACCCGTTTGTTGGTAAACGGATGCAATGTAGAACGAGGTATTACGTCTGCAACACAGTTGCTAAATAGGTTTATCGGGGCAGAGAACCAGTGACAGGCCGAGCGAAAAAAGAAAAGGCATTCTCGAGACTTCCAGAGTTCGTAACGAGCAGTGTCCCTGCCGACCAGGTATGGGATCAAGCGCTCAGCGTTGTTGAACGCGGAGCCGACCTCCGAGCGAAATCCAAATCGCGTCTTGCAGATGCGCAGGCAGCACGCGCACAGGCAGAGTGGCAGGCAGTAAGTGCCACTCGTGACTACTGCGCCCAGCAGCGAGCGGAAGCCGACCAATATCTTTTCGAAGCAAAACTTAAACTTTCTGAGGCCGAACAGGTCAAAGAGTCTGCCGAAAAACGTGCGGTAGAACTAGAGCAGGAAGTGCAGTTCCGACTTGAAGACGCAGGTAAAAAGCGTCAGACAGCCAGGGAATACGCATAGAAGCTCGAAGATACTGCTCGTATTGCAGCAGAAGCCCTGATGGAGCAAACGCGTGGTGGTGCCGAGGAATTGGCGAACCGAATGCGTGAGCAAACGGCCGAAGAGATCCGAAAGATCTTGACCGATCTTGAAGTCGCACGAGCCGCTGCAGAAGATG
>JAYQWG010000004.1:0-70124 GCA_038150225.1 Chloroflexota bacterium | reverse complement strand
TTGTGGCGACCGAGATAGCAGGAATCGTGATAGGTAACAGTACCGATCTTGCCAATGCCGGCTTCTGAAGGCTTGAGCTTGCCATCGCGAAGAAGTTCACCGACGAACGCTGTGTAGTGGATTACGTCGTAATTGCCACCCAGCTGTGGGTACTCATTTTTGATCGTGTTGAAGCAGTGTGGACAGGTCGTGATGATCTTCTTTACGTCGTACTGCTTGAAGGTTCCAATGTTGGTTTCGGCCTGCATTTGGAATAAATACTCGTTACCCATGCGGCGGGCAGGATCGCCGGAGCAGGTTTCCTCGTCACCGAGAACAGCGAAATCAACACCGGCTTTCTTCAGCACGGATGCCATCGATCGAGTCGTATCAACTCCTCGCTGTACGAGAGCGCCAGAACATCCCACCCAGAAGAGAACTTCTGATTCGGGCTTCTCGGCGAGGGTTGGAATATCGAGACCGTCCATCCAACTTGTGCGAGTAAGTGTGGTGCCACGCCATGGGTGTCCTCGTTGCTCGATCGACTGAAGCGCACCTTGTGCTGATTCAGGTGTTGATGCTTCTTCGAGCGTGAGGAACCGGCGCATGTCGACAATCGTGTCGATGTGATTGATCTCGACCGGGCAGGCATCAAGGCACGCGGCACAGGTCATGCAGCTCCACAGGACTTCATCGCCAATGGCATCGTGAACCATTGATGTTGCTGGTTCTGGCGCAGTCTTGCCTTCGGCTGTGCCAAGGATTACGGGGCTGCGTTCTTCCATGTAACCGCGCATGTTTTGGATAAGTGCGCGAGGCGATAACGGTTTGCCAGATGCCCAGGCGGGACAGGCGTCCTGGCAACGCCCACAGTTCGTACAGGCATCGAACGATAACGCTTGGGTCCAGGTGAGATCAGTGATGTCCTTGGCGCCGAATGTTTCTAGTGTTTCGAAATCACCCATTGGCTTAAGGGCGCCGCGTGGTCGAAGCGTTCGGTAGTACCAGTGGAGCGGGCTGACGATGATGTGAGTTAGTCGCTCGAACTGGACAGAGGCATAAATGATCGCAAGTACGAATATTCCAGCGTGGATCCACCACGAAAACAGGTGAGTGGTTTCGAGAGCCGCGGTGGTGAAGCCTATTCCCATCAACGCTTTTGCGAACAGCCAACCGATCGGTGACCATCCAGCAACGGATGGATCGTAATAGCTCGAAGCCGGGTTTAACTCGGTTGCACCAATTCGAAGTCCTTCGATAAGGAATCCGGTCAGGAGCAGACCGAACAGGAAGGCAAGAACGGCATTGTCATCAAGCGCAGTATTCGTGCGCTCCGGCTTCCAGACATATCGCCGCCAGGCTGCCATTCCCAAGCCGACAGCGGCGAGTAAGCCACCAAATACATCCCACATAAACCCTAGTTGCACGCGGATATGGGCAGTTGGCCAAACCCAGTCGAGGTATTTTTCGGCGTTGAACTCTAGAGCGGCAACGGTGGTCGCAATTAGCAGGATCAGGAAGCCCCAGAAGATCGAAAAGTGCATGATCCCCGGGTACAAGTCACGCTTGCGGACGAATTGCCGGTGTGCGAACAAACCCCTACCGAGCAGTGCCAGGAACGCACGCCTTCGAATCGCAGGGTCTCCAAGAGCTGGATCGGCCCCTGCGGTGTGCCAGATTCGCCAACGCCTTCGCAGTCCGTAAATGATCGAGGCGAGTGCTATCGGTGCAACGAGGTACACGAGCGCACCGGCGAACGGATAACCAACGTTCCAAAACTCGGTGCGTCCTGCAAATTCAGACATTTGTGAAATTAGTCCCGTTCAGACAGATAGATTCAGGTTCGACGGGAGTTTACGCATTGCACACAAAATTGTCGTGTGCCACTTGGCCGCTCTAGTTGACGATTCGAGTCCACATGAGAACTGAAGAGCCAACGATCAACCATGCGACGATGTTGATTTGGAGAGGCCAGTCCCTGATAAGGATCTCTTCAGGTGTTTCTCCTGCCCCATGCTTAAGAATCAGATAGAGGTATCGGAGAACTCCGTACGCCACGAACGGGATTGTAAGCATCATCGAGTTGTCGGCCGGAACATTGGCCTCTGTCACGCCGGTGCTGAACGTGTAGAGGGTGTAAGCGATCAGGGTTGCGGTCGCGACGACGTTGATCATGTTATCCAGCAGCCCAACGGAGTATTCGCGGAGAATGGACCGTTGGGCCTCAGAATTATCTCCTGCTGACTCCAACTCACCTCGTCGTTTTGCCAGCGCTAGAAACAACGCTCCCAGTGCGGTGACGACATACAGCCAAGGCGAGATTGTTAGGTCAAGTTCACGGGTCGTCCCAGATATGAAAATTTCCGAGTGGTCGATTGCGATTGACCCCGCTACCGCTCGAAGCACGAAACCAGAAGCGACAGTCATGACATCCAGGATCACGACATTTTTTAGCCACCAGCTATAAGCGACATTTACAACGAGGTATGAACCAGCGGTAACGAGCATTGGTACGGAGATCGCGACTGCTGCCACGAGGGCCCCAACGATCATTACTGCAGCAATCGAATACGCCCAGCCAATGGAAATGCGCCCTGCTGCAATAGGTCGGAATCTTTTCTTCGGATGCGCACGGTCTTTCTCGACATCAACCGAATCATTGATGAAGTAAATCGAGGCGGAAAGAAGAACAAAAATCCCGAGTGCGGCGAATGCTTTTCCGACGATTGCAGACATTCCGGCAAAGTCTTGGGAGCTGTACCAAATGTTGATCGTGAAGAACAAAGGAACGAGAACAAGACCATTCTTCACCATCTGTCGAGGACGCGATTCCTTGATAATTGCTCGCAAGCTTGGGATTTTCGCGACCTGGATTGCAGTGTCCTGTTTCTGCGACATGTGAGCGATGATAGGTGTTCACGGAAACTCTGGTCAACGAATTCGCAGTACGCATAGGTAGAGATTCAGTGGTTCCCCGCAAACAGCAAAAACGTCAACGACTCGATGAGTTGTTGGTGACTCGCGGGCATGCGCCAGAGGTTAGGGAAGCAGCTGCAATGGTCATGGCCGGCGAGGTTCGTCTTCCTAACCACACTGGCACGCCAACACCTGGAATGCGCGTCGCGGATGAAATTGAGATTCAGGTCGCCGAGAAACCACGGTTTGTTTCAAGGGGCGGCGAAAAACTGGAACATGCTCTAACTAAGTTCCAAATAAACGTGAATGGCATGGTTTGTTTGGATGTAGGTGCGTCTACTGGCGGCTTTACCGACTGTCTGCTTCAGCGAGGTGCGTTGAACGTATTCGCTGTCGATACGGGTAGGGGGCAACTCCACAACGACCTGCTGCGTGACGATCGGGTCGTCAGCATGGAGCGAACGAATCCAGTGAGCATTGAGTCATTCCCTGAAATAATCCAGTTCGCTGTCATGGATGTATCATTCACGTCGCTGGAGAAAGTTCTCCCTGATGTGTTTCGCCACCTCGACTCTGGACGACAAGTAGTGGCTTTGCTCAAACCCCAGTTTCAAGCACGAAAATCCGAAGTCCCAAAGGGTGGAGTGATCGACAGCCCTGAGTTGTGGGCGACTGTAATTGGAAGATTCGTGAAATGGTGCGGAGAGCACGCTGTTCGCCTGCGTAATTTCACTTCAAGTCCTATTTTTGGAGACAGCGGCAACAGGGAATTTTTACTGTTGCTGGAGAAATAGCCCAGCCCGGAAAACACACTTAATCGCAACTCGTTTGGCACTTGTTGTCGCATTGACCATGCAAGTTAACGGCGGTTAAAATCGATCTCGTTCGTTTTCATGAACGGATGAAATCCTCATGGTCGGTACCGAGTGTGCTCAGGCGTCACACTAAACCGACTTGAACCTTGTATCGGCTTCTCTGTGCCAGAAACCCACGGTCCGATCAATAGCCAGTCCGACGATAAGCCACGCGAAGAATGCGGCATTGTCGGGGCTTATATTCCCGGTGAAGACGTAGCTCGAACTGTTTTCTTTGGGCTTTTTGCACTACAGCACCGCGGTCAAGAGAGTGCCGGAATTTCAACCTCTCAGGGAAGTGGAATTAAACTCCAGGCGAAGATGGGCCTGGTTTCGCAGGTATTCACCGAGGACACGCTTGAGGCGCTTCCTGGTCGGCTTGGTATCGGCCATACCCGTTATTCCACTATGGGAGGGAGCAAGGAATATAACGCTCAACCTCTCATAGCCGAAGGTCCCAGGGGAAAAATCTCTGTAGGTCATAACGGCAACGTAATTAACGCACCACAACTAAGAGTCGAACTTGCAGAAGAGTTCGGCTCTGTTTTTGAAAAGACTTCTGATACCGAAGTCATCGCTGAATTATTTGCCAGGGCTCCCGGCAAAGATTGGTTCGAAATATCTTCGTACGCGATGCGGCGGCTCCAGGGGGCTTACTCGCTGGTCATCATGAACGATGATGAGTTGATTGCCGTACGTGATCCCCTCGGAATTCGCCCGCTTTGTTTAGGGAAACTCAACGGTGGTTGGGTAGTCGCATCTGAATCATCAGCTCTAGACAATCTTGGAGCTGAGTTCGTCCGCGAAATCGAAAATGGCGAGACGGTGGTTATCAACAAGGACGGACTCAAGTCACAGATTTGGTCGGGGGCGCGAGAGCAGCACGCAATGTGTGTGTTCGAGCAGATTTACTTCGCCCGACCTGACAGCGTCCTTAACGGCGAACTCGCTTACGAAACTCGACAACGATTAGGTGCGGAAGTATTCCGTGAACATCCCGTGGACGCAGACATTGTCCTGGGTATCCCTGACTCATCCACACCTCACGCGGTTGGTCTGGCAGCAGCGGCGAAGATTCCATATTCCGAAGCGATTATTCGAAACCGCTACGTTGGGCGAACCTTTATCCAGCCAGATCAACGATCTCGTGCGCAAGGTGTACAGACGAAATTTAACCCGATGCGCGGAATCATCCAGGGCAAGCGATTGCTGGTTGTGGATGACTCTATCGTTCGAAGCACGACGATTACCCGTGTGATCAAGATGTTGCGAAATGCCGGCGCTAAAGAAGTCCACGTTCGAGTGGCTTCACCGCCAATTAAGTCGACCTGCCACTTCGGTGTCGACATGGCAACGCTTTCTCAGCTCATTGCAGCTAACAAGACGGTCGAAGAGATTCGCGATTACATCGACGCTGATTCGCTGGCTTATCTATCGGTGGAAGGACTGCGACGCGCGGTCAAAGCAGAAGAAAATTCTTACTGCAATGGGTGCTTTACCGGTAAGTACCCCATCCCGGTCCAGCTTGAGATGGACAAGCTGGGATTCGAAGCCGCAGCAAGCGTCTAATCCGCTTCCCCACTTGACGGGTATTCCCCGTCAAAAATCCCCCTAGCGAACGTATACTTATTCCTTGTCTTTCCGTGCCCCAATTTAAGGGTGCTCAATTGGGTGAATAACAAGGATTAAACGGGTCATTGTGACTCGTTAGGAGCGTGACTGAATGACTGAACGCACAGGCGGCAAAACCTACGCCGATGCCGGTGTAGACCTGAATGCTGCAGCGTCCGTCAAGGTCACCATCAAGGACATCGCTGCTTCGACCCTCGGAAGCAACGTAGTTGCAGGACCGGGTGGGTTCGGTGGAGTCATTGATCCAGATCCTTCTGGCGACACATTGCTTGTTGCCAGTGCCGACGGAGTAGGCACAAAGCTCCGAATTGCCGATGCTCTCGGTAAGCACGACACAGTTGGTGCAAGCATCGTTAACCACTGCATCAACGATATTCTTCCTGCCGGCGCCCGCCCTTTGTTCTTCCTCGACTACATCGGGATGAGCAAATTCGATCCCGACAAGATTTCAGAGATCGTTTCGGGTGTTGCTAAAGCCTGTGCCGCGGCTGGATGTGCACTGCTCGGTGGTGAGACGGCAACGATGCCCGACATTTATCACAACAAGGATTACGACCTCGCTGGATTCATAGTTGGAACAGTCCACAGGGATGCTGTATTGCGGCCAGAAAACACTCGCGAAGGCGACGTGATCCTGGCTCTGAAATCCGATGGTCTGCACACGAATGGTTATTCACTGGTTCGATCAGTATTTGAGACCGACCAAAATCCATCTGTTCTCGCTACGAACGTTCCAGAAACATCCGACACATTAGGCGAGATGCTTCTGCGTACACACGTTAGCTACCTCGACGTCATAAGTCCTGTTCTTGACAAGATCCGGGGATTGGGGCACATCACCGGTGGTAGCTTCTTCAAGAACATCCCGCGAGCACTGGCAGAAGGACTCGGTGCTGATGTCGACATTTCAACCTGGGACATTCCGCCGCTTTTCAGGTTTATCCAGGAGCAGGGACGCGTAGACGATCTCGAAATGTTCCGTGTGTTCAATATGGGAGTAGGAATGACCATCATCGTCGAGCCGGGTCTTGCAGACGATGTGCTTGCCTCGGTTCCCGGCTCATTCAGGGTTGGCGAGGTCGTAAAGCGAGATGCGGGCGAGGAACGCACCCGACTTATAGGAATCTAGTCCACCAATATTTATTTTCTAACTAACTGGAACTGAGAATCACGAGGAAATCTTGAGAGCGCTTCTATCCGCTTACGACAGGACAGGTTTAGTCGACTTCGCAAAAAAACTCGCCGACGCGGGGGTTGAGTTGATCAGTACCGGTGGTACCGCGAAAGAGCTGAAAGACGCCGGACTCGACATCACTGAAGTAGCCGATGTGACCGGCGCTCCTGAAATTCTCGATGGTCGAGTAAAGACGCTCCATCCCCGAATTCATGGTGGGTTGCTCGGTAAGCGAAGCAATCCTGTCCACGTCCAGGAAATGAAGGAACAGGGGATTGAGGGTATCGACATCGTCGTTAATAACCTCTATCCGTTCCAACAGACGATCGCCAAGGAAGGTGTGACTCTGGACGATGCTCTTGAGAACATCGACATTGGCGGACCAGCGATGACTCGGGCGGCAGCCAAGAATTTTCCAGATGTCGTAATTGTTGTTGATCCTGCTGACTACGAAACGGTCGGTGAAATGATTTCCAACGGTGACGTCACTATGGCTCAACGCCGGAAGCTTGCGGCTAAGGCGTTCCAGCACGTTGCTGGCTACGACACGCTCATTTCTGCTTACCTGAGGGAACCTGAAGTTGCCGAGTCAGATGACAAAACGGCACTGTTCCCTGAAGAGCTCACCTTTGGTTGGAACAGGGTAATGATTCCTCGTTACGGTGAGAACCCACATCAGGCGGGTGGTGTGTACGTCACGCCGGGCGAATCAGGCGGAATCGTCAATGCGAAGCAACTGCACGGCATTGATATGTCGTACCTGAATTACTTTGACGCTGACGCCGCATGGGTAGCAGCGAACTCGTTCCCTGCGAGCGACAAGCACTGTGTGTCGGTAGTAAAGCACGCGAATCCATGCGGATTGGCTCTTGATGACGACCAGGCAACCGCGTATCGAAAGGCGTACGAAGGCGACACCATTTCAGCTTTTGGTGGGATCGTTGGATTCAACCGAACACTTACTGCAGAAACTGCCGATGCCATGCGTGGAGTACTTTACGACGTGATCGCAGCACCGGGCTACGAGCCAGAAGCACTCGAAATTCTCAGCAAGCGAAAGCGGACTCGAGTACTTGAAGTACAGCCATCTAAGTCACCTTTGCTCACTGTCCGAAACGTAACTGGTGGCGCCTTGATCCAGGAACCGGACAACATTATCGAAAGTGCTTCTGAATGGAAGGTTGTTACGAAGAAGCAACCTACAGATCAGCAGCTCGTTGACATGGAGTTTGCATGGAAGGCATGTCAGCTTGTCCACTCGAACGCGATTGTGTTCGCGAAGGACAATATGCTTCGAGGTATGGGAGCAGGTCAGCCAAATAGAGCGATCAGTGTGTATCTCGCCGGACGTGCAGCCGGTGATGAAGCTCAAGGTTGTGTAATGGCGAGCGATGCCTTTTTCCCATTCCCTGACGGAATAGAAAACGCTGCGAAAGCGGGGGCGGTGGCGATTGCTCAGCCGGGCGGATCAGTGAAAGACCAGGAAGTCATCGATGCTGCTGACGAACTTGGACTGGTTATGCTGTTCACAGGTACTCGTCACTTCTACCACTAAGCGGATTTGCCGGGTAGGCGGGCTCAAATGGCAACGACAGTCGACATAGTCATTCCTGTTCTGAACGAAGAGGTCGCGCTACCTGTCTGCATCGAGAAAATTTTTGAATTCGTGAAAAACCATCCTGACAGGGAATGGCGGGTCGTTGTCGCTGATAACGGGTCCACTGATCGAACCGCGGAAGTTGCATCTGAACTTATTGAGAAATACCCGAGTTTGCGAGTGACTCATCTTGATCAGCGTGGTCGGGGTAGGGCTTTGAAAAAAGCCTGGACCGAAAGTGATGCAGACGTTCGTCTGTACATGGACGTTGATTTATCAACGGACATCAATCGCATGCCTGATCTGGTCGCTGCGATTGCAGACAACGGTTATGACGTTGCGATTGGTTCTCGACTTCGGAAAGATTCAGAGGTTGTAGGTCGCACGCTCAAGCGAGAAATAACGTCACGCGGCTACAACATCATGATCCGAATGATGTTCCCTCTGACTGGTTGGCGAGATGCTCAGTGCGGATTCAAGGCCGTGTCGAGGAAGGCGTCGGAGAACCTTGTTCCTCTGGCAAAAGACAACGCCTGGTTCTTTGACACCGAACTCCTGTTACTTGCCGGTAAGGCTGGCTACCGTATAAAGGAGATTCCAGTTCGTTGGGAAGACGATCCCGACACTCGGGTGAAGATAATCTCAACCGCCTGGGAAGACGTAAAAGGGTTGTTGAGACTAAGGTTCAAAGGTCGTCCCGTACCGCCATCTGCATCTTGACCTCCAAATCCAGTCATAGCTAGAGTGGAGTTGCAGAGTTCGTATTCGCAGCTCGCGTGCACGGTAATCGCAGAAATTTATGACTACTCCCGGTGATTTTGAAATTGGTCGTTCAGTTCTAACTGGATACACGGCCGACAACGAACTCCACAGAGCCCTCACGATCCTTCGAAACGAAGGGGTTAATCCCGAAGTAGTCGTTGAGATTACCGCCGAGCGTGATGGAACCTTCTGCGGTATCACTGAAGTCAAAACCCTTCTCCAAAGAGTTCTCCCTGAAACGGGGCGGGAAGTTTGGGCGCTGGACGAAGGTGTCAACGTATCCGCCGGTGAAGTGGCACTTCGAATACGCGCTCCCTATGCGTCTTTCGGTTTGTTTGAGACGGCAATTCTGGGCACGTTAGCTTCATGTACCGGATGGGCGACTGGCGCTCAGGAATGTGTTGCTGCCGCAGACGGTATCCCGATCATTGGGTACGGCGCGAGGCACGTTCATCCCGAAGTCGTTGGTGTAATGGACTATTCGGCAGTTGTCGGTGGATGTGTGTCCAGCTCCAGCGTTGTCGCACAGCAAATGCACGGACTTACACCTTCGGGGACAATGCCCCACTCGCTGGTCCTGTTGATGGGTGACACCGTAAGGGCAATCATGGCTTTCGATAAGCACATGCCACCTGAAGTTCCACGTGTTGCTCTGGTCGACACTTTCAAGGATGAGACCGAAGAGGCTCTAGAAGTTGCCAAGGCTTTGCGAGAGCGTCTGCGCGGAATCCGGCTAGACACGCCTAAAGAGCGTGGTGGAGTGACACCTGAGCTCGTTCACGAGATCAGGGCACGGTTGGACCAGGGCGGATACCACCACGTGGATATTTTCGTGAGTGGTGGTATTACACCTGAACGAATCAACCAGTTCGTGGAAGCTCAGGCTCCAGTCAGCCTGTTCGCAGTCGGTTATTACATCGCCGCTGCCAGCCCGATATCTTTCACCGCCGACATTAAGGAAATTGAGAATCGGAACATCGCCAAGCGCGGTCGCATCCCGGGTCTGTCGGTCAATCCGAGACTTTCACAGGTTCTCTAACCCCGGATTAACTCAATCCGTACAACTCGATCATCACCAGGCTGTACCTTCGCCCACTCTGATAATCGCCCTCCAACAATCCAGGCGATCTCTGAGTTGACTTCGATGATCGGTACTCGATCTCTCCAGCGACGCGGTAGTCCTTCGTCAATGAAGTAATCCTGAAGCTTTTTGGATCCCGTAGCACCGAGTGGATGGAATCGATCACCCGGTCGTCGATTACGTACTCGTAAAGTTGAAGCTTCAAGCGAGTTTGACGTGTAAGTTTCGAGTGGATTTTTCGAGTTCAGTTTCGTCGGTCGAGGTACGGATTCGGTGATCAGTTTCCAGTCGTTTACTAACTGTTGATGCGACGGGACGTTGAATTCAGACTCTTCAAATGCCGGTGGGTACGGGCAGTCATCCGATCCGTTGTGTGTCCGGAAGTGAAACATGTCCTTGTCGATCACCAGTTTGATGCCCTGAGGTAGATCGATCGCCGTTCCGCTACGACCTTGCACGAGTCCTTTCATCAACTCTAAATGAGATCGCTCGAGTTCCTGTAAGTTGCCTGAGGCGATTTCGAACAATCTCATCAGCACTCTATTAGCTACAGGCTCTGGCAAATCTGAAATACCGGCCACGCTGTAGATACCGTCGTCGACTTCGATATCGGTAACAATTTTGTCAGTGAACCAATCAAGAGCGTCGAGGTCCTGCTGAGAGTTCCTTGCAAGGCGAGCAAGGGCTGCTGTTGCCCCCGGGGAGACACGTTCTAGTATCGGTAACGCATCGTGCCTGACCCTGTTCCTAGCGTAAATATCCGAAGAGTTTGATTCATCAACAACGTAGTCGAGCGATTGAAGTTCGCAGAATGTGACGCAATCGTGGTGTCGAACACCGAGCAGCGGACGGATCACGTTTACTAATACTTGGTGAGACGGGATGTTGAGTACGGAGCGCGGACGCATCCCGCTCATTCCTCTAAGACCGCTTCCTCGTGCTGCGTGCATCAACGTCGTTTCCGCCTGGTCATCTAGTGTGTGCCCCATCACCACTCCGATTGCGCCGAATTGCTCAACCGCCCCGGCTAGTAGTTCATACCGAACCTCTCTCGCCGTTTGCTCTATTCCCTGCTTGATCGACTTAGCTTTTGATGGGATGTCGTTTTCAAACAGTCGGAATTCGACCGATAACGACTCGGCGATCTTGCTTGCCGCCCTGGCATCTTTATCCGAAGACTCTTTCCTAATGCCGTGATTCACATGGCATGCCAGTAAATCTAGTGACATGTCACAACGCAGTTTCGCGAGACCTGCGAGAAGTGCCGTGGAATCGGGGCCGCCTGAAAATGCAACCACGAGCTTTGAGTCCGGTGGCACATCAGCCAGGGCTAGACCGTCTCGAAGATTTTCAACGAAGCTATCTGAACTGGTCATGACTGACCTTAGCTTGTGACTTCGGCAAGTTCGGTGATGCGACGGACCCTGATCGTCTTGATCTTGGTGCCGTCCATTTCACCTACTTGCATCCGGAGATTGGCGTACATCACACGTGAACCGACCGTTGGAAGCTTCTGTGCTTGCTCCAGGAAGAATCCTGCGATGGTTTCGTACTCACCCTCTGGAATATCGAGTTCAAGTTCATCGTTGGCTTCTCCAATGAGAAGACCGCCGTCCAGAACGAAAGTGTTCTCATTGACAGTAACGAACTGTCGCTCAGGTTTAAGACCCTCTTCACCGGTTCGACCAACAATTTGCTCGACCAGGCGCGTGAGCGTAATCAGGCCGGAAATACCACCGAACTCATCGACCACCAACGAGACTTTGTGCCCTGATTCTTGCATCTCATCGAAAAGATCATCGAGCAGTTTTGTTTCTGGGACAAAGTGGGCTTGTCTCATCAGGTCGATCACAGGTTGATCGAACTTGAGTTTCGCCTCAGATAACGAAGCGAGTACGTCCTTGACCGAAAGAATTCCCACCACGTCGTCGTGATCGGTTTCAAACACAGGGAATCGTGTGTGGCGCGAAAGTCGGTATGACTCCATAAACTCGACGAACGAAGCGTCAGACCGAATCCAAACGATTTCTGGTCGCGGGGTCATTACGTCTCGAACTTCCATCTCGCCGAATCGAAAAATGTTCTCGAGCATTTCACCAGTGTTCTCTTCTACCGTGCCTTCAGCTTCACCAAGGTCGATCAGCGTACGTAGTTCGCCAGGAGTAACGATCGGTGACGTGTTCGTACCATTTCCTCCGAAAATGCGCATCACACCGCGCGGAACGAGAGTGAATGCGAATACCAATGGCCAGGAAGCGGTCATGAGGTAGAGAACGAGTCTTGCTGTGATGAGCGACCAGCGCTCAGATGCCGTGACGGCTACCGTTTTAGGAGTAAGCTCACCGACAACCACAACTACGACTGTTGCCAAAGCAGTAGCGACGGCTGTCGAGAGAACCGTCGCCTCACCGCCGCCAATGGTGGAAATGGCAAGAGTCGTTCCCACCGAGGCGACCATGATGTTGAAGAGGTTTCCGAACAGCAGGATAGTTCCGAAAAACTTTTCGTACTGATCGAAAATTCTGATCAAGAGGCGTGCGCGTTTGTCGCCTTCTTCGGCTTTGTGCTCGATTCGGTAACGGCTGGCATCAAGGACTGCGGCTTCGGTTGCGCTAATGAATGCGCTACCACACAGACCCAATACGATTAGAACGATTGATGTAGTCAAGCTATATGAAAAGTCGAGGACGGAATGTCATCGTCCTCGACTATCAAGTTTATAGCTCGTGAAAAATTACCGCACGGTCAGGCTTTTCCTGATCGTGTGAAGGTTATCGCTCAGGGGCAGATTCGGTTTCCTTTGTCTCATCGACAGGAATGGCGTTTTCATCGCCCCGGATCGCGGCCTCGATTTCGTCACGAATGTCGGAATTTGTCTTAAGGAAAACCCTGGAAGCTTCTCGACCCTGTCCAAGTCTGATATCGCCGTATGAGTAGAACGATCCACTCTTTTTAACAATTCCTGCTTCAACACCGAGATCGAGAATATTTCCTTCTTTGCTGATGCCGGCGTTGAACAGGATTTCCAATTCCGCCTTGCGGAATGGAGGAGCAACTTTGTTCTTCACAACCCGCGCTCGAACCCGGTTACCAATGATGTCCTGTCCCACTTTGACGGCTTCAATTCGGCGAAGGTCGATTCGTACAGAACTGTAGAACTTCAGTGCCCTACCACCAGGGGTGACTTCGGGGCTTCCGAATACAACTCCGACTTTCTCTCGAAGCTGGTTAATGAAAATACAAACCGTGTCGGTCTTGTGGATGATTCCAGTCAACTTTCGAAGAGCCTGAGACATCAGTCGTGCCTGCAGACCAATCTGCATTTCACCCATTTCTCCCTCGAGTTCAGCTGAAGGAACAAGGGCTGCGACCGAGTCGACAACGATGATGTCTAGAGCGCCGGAGCGAATCAGGTATTCAGTGATTTCCAGCGCTTGCTCAGCAGAGTCAGGCTGGGAAATAAGGAGATTGTCGACGTCTACACCGATCAACTTGGCGTAGGCGGGATCCATAGCATGCTCTACGTCGATGAATGCGGCTTGTCCGCCCGCTCGTTGGGCTTCAGCAACCGCTGACATTGCAAGAGTGGTTTTACCCGCCGACTCAGCACCGAAGATCTCGATGATTCGACCGCGTGGTAGACCGCCAACACCCAGAGCCATATCGAGGGAGATTGCTCCGGTCGGAACTGCCTTTACAGAGTTGGACGCGTCTGAGTCGCCCATGCGCATCACTGCGCCTCGTCCGAACGACTTCTCTATTTGTGCGAGTGCCAGTTCAAGAGTTTTCTCGCGGTCGCTGCTGGAACCGTTCAATGATGCCTTTACCTGTGCTTTCTTGACAGCCAACGTCGCACGTCCTTTTATCGTTGAGGTAGCCGGAAAGTAGAACAAACGAACTACAATGCCGGGAAGATTAGCACAAGCGTTCTAATCCATGCAACAGGCCGTTGGCACAACATTATCGTTATCCAACGGGGTTGGCTACGAAAAGGGCGAATTAACTCTCTGCCGGCCAGGCGGGGATATTACTCAGACTTGCGGCGAATGAACTCGATGAATGCCTGCGTGTGGCGACCTCGTACTCGTCCAGTCTCGTAAACGAGGTTCAAATCCCGGTCCAACGGAACGCCGTAAATACGTAGGGCGACAACGCTACCTGCTGCGTGTTCGACGGCATGATTGGTCACGAAACCAATGCCGAGATTTTTCTCAACCGCGGCGATGACTGCTTGAGTGCTACCGAGAGTCATCGAAACATTGTGCTCTGGGAGCTCGATGCCTGAAGCAGAAAGCGCCTGCATGAGAGTTTGCCACGTTCCAGACCCACCTTCACGTTCAATGAGAGTTTCGTCCCTGAGCTGATCGATTGTGATCGCACGCTCCCCGGCGAATCGGTGCTCTTTGGAAACAGCGAGGACGATCTCGTCTTTGGCAACCGGCACAGCTGATAAACCGATGGCAGTTGATGGCATGCCGCTCAGTCCGAGGTCTGCCTGGCGATCTTCAACAGTTCGAGCTACCTGGGCTGAGTCAGAAACGAGAACCTCTACTGAAACTCCCTGGTGTTCGTTGCGGAACTCGGCGACTAGTGACGGAACCAAATACTCGGCAGGGGTCGAGCTGGCAACGATTCGAATGACACCAGTTAATGCAGCAGGATCGGGACCAAACCTGGAAACGAGAGCGTCGAAGTCGGAAATAGTTCGGATTGCGAACTGCATAGACTCTCGACCAGCATCAGTGAGGATGGCGCCAGTGCCACGTCGTTCAAGGAGTTTTGTACCCAACTCCCTTTCCAACCTCTGAATCTGGCGACTGAGTCCGGGTTGACTCATTCCGAGCCGATCAGCTGCGCGAGTGAAGCTGCCTGTTTCTGCTACTGCTTTTAGTGCTTCAAGCTCTGCGATATTCATGTGCCATGCCTTAGCGATATTTTCGCCTGATGCCGAGTAATATAAATTTTGAATTACTTGACGAATCATAACTTATGATTCGCATTCAATCAGCGATTTATCCATTTGAAGATGGTGTAATAAAATGAAAATTTGGTGAAGAGATTCTTTCATTACCTAAAGGTATATAACTAAGAGGATTCAAAACCGAATTGAATTGCAGATACATAGAGGTGGTGTAAAAAAAAGCCTGCGCCATGACGGTGCAGGCTTTTAGTTATAGGTTCTCAGGTTACTTACGTGCTTGATGGGCGAGCACCGAGCTCCATCGGGATGGAGATTTCGACCCCATTTCTCAAAACACCAACAACGATTTCTTCTCCTGGCGCGGTGTTCAGCGCCAGGAAGCCAATCAGGTCGTTCATGGAATTGATAGGGGAGCCGTTTATCGAGACGATGATGTCCCCATCGTAATTTGGTGCAAGTATTTGACCGTTGGTTGAACGCTGACCGGTATCACCTAGGATCCCCGCTGTGTCTGCTGGTCCACCAGATGACACAGTCATGACGATCGCCCCACGAACATCGCCGTCGAGACTGGCAGCTTCACGGACAGTGATGCTGACTTCCTCGCCGCTAATGCCCATGAGCGGATATGTGTAAGAGCCGTTGTCTATAAGAGAAGGAACAACTCGTTTGACCAGGTCGACAGGAACCGCAAAACCAACTCCTGAATTTTGCCTGGAGTCGCTGCGTATTTGAGTGTTCACACCGATCACATTTCCATCCATATCGAGCAATGGACCGCCAGAGTTACCCGGGTTTATGGCCGCGTCGGTCTGAACCACAGCGGGAATCTGGTAGGCAGAGAATCCGCTATTAAGAGTTCTGCTGACCGCGCTAACAATGCCAGTAGTCATCGTGAACTCCTCCCCGAACGGATTCCCAAGGGCGATTGCAAGATCACCGGGGCGGAGATCACCAGAAGAGCCAATGGCGATGGGTTCGATAGTGTGATCGAGGTCAACTATCTTGATGACCGCGAGATCCGAATCCGGATCGAACGAAACGATGTCGGCTCGATACTCACGACCGTTGAAGAATTTGACGAACACTGTAGTCGCACCCTGTATCACGTGGTAGTTCGTGACGATGTAGCCGTACTCATCCCAAACAAATCCCGACCCGGAGCCACCACCCGTGCTTGTACCGACTCGAATAAACACGATCGAATCGACAGTCTCTTCGTAGAGGTCTGCAAGATGGACCTGTTGTGTAGCTACGATTTGTGATGGTGTGAGTTCCGTTACGTCACTGGCGCCGGAAGGAATATCTCCAGACGTGTTGTCTTTATCGTCACCGGTTCCGTCGAAGTTCGCAAGCTGGTTTTGCTCGTTGCCGACTGTTTCGGTTGGGTTGGAAGAATTCGAGACACTATCTCTGGCGAGAGGGGTAGACGTTACAACCGCGCTAGAAATAGTTTCATTCACGATTTCTGAGGTTGGAGACTGATCAGCCTCACCGGTGAGACCGGAGCATGCGACTGAGGCTGCGATCAAGAGGGTCAGTGAAGAACCTAGGAATATTTTTCGTAATTTTGTGAACATATTGATGGGAGTTCGATGACCTGTACGTCAGATTGGATTCGTGAAATCACCGTCGAAGTAAGACTTTGATTCGATTGTTGAAAATCAAGTTACCGACGGAATGTGAATTAACTGTGTAGAACGTCTTATTAACAACTGGCGTATGCCAGAAGCATCGGCCGCGTGCAGGATTACTTTTGCCAACCTGACGCGATAGGAAGTCTGCGATCTCGCCCGAACGCCAGGCCGGTAATTTTGACCCCAGGTGGCGTTTGTCGTCGCTTGTACTCGTTAATGTCTACGAGACGGATAATCCGGCGGATTACTGACTCGTTTGCACCGTTCTCACCATGCTCAGCTTCGCTCTCGATTATTTTCCGAAGCGAGAGCCTGCCCTCGATGTACATGTGAATTATTCGGTCGAGCTGGTCATACGGTGGGAGTGAATCCTGATCAAGTTGGTCAGGTCGCAACTCAGCACTCGGCGGCTTGTCGATTATCGCCTGCGGGATCGGTGCTCCCGGTCCGCATCTGTTTCGGTGTTCGCATAACTCGTATACGACAGTTTTCGGAACGTCTTTGATGACTGCGTATGCGCCTGCCATATCGCCGTATAGCGTCCCATACCCGGTCGCCATTTCGGACTTGTTACCTGTAGTGAGAACGAGCCAGTTGAACTTGTTGGCGATCGACATCATGATGTTGCCGCGGATTCGTGACTGCATGTTCTCCTCGGCAAGACCCGGTTCCGTCTCCTCGAACGCCTCGTCGAGCATTTCTTCGAACGCTCGGTGCCCCGGCTCAATTGGAATGTTCCACAGATCAACACCCAGGCGAGCGCAAAGTTCAGTGGCATCGCTCACGCTGCCTTCTGAGGAATAACGTGAAGGCAGAGCTACCCCTATCACGTTCTCAGCACCTATGGCATCAACGGCAATCGCGGTAACAATTGCTGAGTCAATTCCACCTGAAACAGCCACGGCAACTTTCTTAAATCCAGTTTTCCGCACGTAATCCCTAGTCCCTAAAACCAGAGCGCGGTAGATCGCTTCCAATCGATCGAGTTTGTAGACCGATAGTTCGGGCAACTGGGGCTGATAAGAAGACGGAGTTGAGGAAATATTTATTTCGTAGGCGATACCAACCTGAGCGAGATCCGCTTCAGGAACCGCGTTGACAGGATGCTTCTCGCGAATGTCATCCACAGCGGTAACGTTGAGGTCGGCGATCAGCAAAGTCTCTTCAAACCTCGGAGCGGTGCCCACGAGTTCACCGTTCGGACCCGCCAGCATTGATCCGCCGTCAAAAACAAGTTCGTCCTGCCCTCCGACCTGGTTGGCATAAAGGGTGAACGCGCGGTTGCGACGAGCAAGACTGGTGACGATATTCACCCGCACGCCTTGCTTTCCAGATTCGTATGGCGAAGAGTTAAGGTTTACGACGATTTGTGCGCCGGCGACGCACTGGACTTCAGAAGGACCGACGTCCTCCCAGATGTCCTCGCAAATGTTCACTCCAACCCGGATTCCTCGAATCACGAGTACCGGACATTGATCGCCAGATTTGAAATAGCGTTGTTCGTCGAAGACTCCATAGTTCGGAAGGTGAACCTTCCGGTAAACGGTGACAACAGCACCTTGATGGAGGACAGCCGCGGCATTGTAGAGGTTTCCTTCTTCGTCGGAGTCTACGAACCCAACGACCGCGATCACATCGCTAATCGACGCTGCAAGTTGTTGCAGTGCCATTTTGTTTGCTTCGATGAAGTGGTCGTAGAGGACCAGGTCTTCCGGCGGATAGCCTGTGATTGTAAGCTCAGGGAATATGAGAAGTTCGACACCTTGCGCCTGAGCCTTCTCGGTCCACTCCTGGACAAGACGCACGTTGCCGTCGATGTCACCGACAGTAGTGTTGATTTGAGCGGCAGCAACCCTGATGGTTGTTGCCGCCCTGGATGTGTCGGCTTCGGTCGTCATTTTCTCAGCGAACGCTTAGCCGTTGACCATTAGCGGTGGTCGGGCATAGCCAGAGACAGTTGGTAATCGAGAATCTCCGGTGAGGAAGATGTCGATCATGCGAGCTGTACGTCGTCCACTGGCAATGGCGTGAACCACGAGAGACTGACCTCGCTGCATATCCCCGCATGCGAAGACCTTATCGAGGTTGGTTTTCATTGAACCGTCTGCTGCTACGTTTCCTCGTGCGTCGTATTCAACACCGAGAGAGTCTAGAAGACCTTCGTGCTGTGGGTGCAGGAATCCCATTGCAAGGAAAACTGCATCGGCTTCGAGTGTGAATTCGGATCCGGGGACTTCGTTCATGTTGAACCTTCCGGTCTCTTCATCTTTCACCCACTCGACACGAACGCACTCAAGACGCTTCACGTTGCCATTCCCTTCATCGACGAAACGCTTCGTGAGAACGTTGAAATCTCGATCTCCACCTTCTTCGTGCGCACTCGAAGTGCGGAAGATGGTTGGCCACTGTGGCCACGGGTTAGTCACGATTCGCTCTCCAGGCGGTCGAGGCATGATTTCCATCTGCACGATGTTTGCTGCGCCCTGACGGTGTGAAGTGCCGAGACAGTCAGCACCGGTGTCACCACCACCAATGATCACGACGTTCTTGCCCTTCACATCAATGGTTTCTTCTGGAGAAAATTCCTGTCCCTTAAGACGTCGGTTCTGCTGTCCGAGGAAGTCCATGGCGAAATGGATTCCGTTGAGTTCACGGCCCTCTACTGGGAGGTCTCTTGGGATCGTTGAACCACCGGCGAGACAAACGGCATCGAAGTTTTCGAGCAGTTCTTCGTGGGTGATATCCACTCCGACGTTGGTGCTCACTTTGAACTCAACACCTTCTTTTTCCATTTGGTCCACCCGGCGATCAACAACTCGCTTCTCGAGCTTGAATTCCGGAATACCGATTGCAAGTAGTCCACCAATGTATTCGTTTCGCTCAAATACAGTGACCGAGTGACCTGCACGTGCGAGCTGCTGCGCGGCCGCTAGACCTGAGGGTCCGGAACCGACGACGGCGACTTTCTTGCCTGTCTTGTTCTCGGCAGGTTCAGGTTTGATCCAGCCTTCTTCCCATCCACGTTCAACGATCGTCTTCTCGATCATTTCGATTGTTACGGGATCTGAGTTGATCGAAAGTGTGCATGACGCTTCACACGGAGCAGGACAAACGCGACCGGTGAACTCAGGGAAGTTGTTCGTGGCGTGCAGTCGCTGGATGGCTTCTTGCCATGCACCGTGATAGACGAAGTCGTTGAACTCAGGAATCAAGTTCCCGAGCGGACACCCGTTGTTGCAGAATGGAACACCGCAGTCCATACATCGACTTGCCTGCCGTCGCGAATCAGAATCGCTCCACTCGAGGTAGATTTCCTGCCAATCGTTGATTCGCTCGACTTTGTCGCGACGCGCGGGAGTTCGGCGACCAGCCTCCATGAAGCCCGTTACTTTACCCACGTGTTGCTACTCCTTCTTCTGCTCCGGCTTTAGCTTCGCTTTCGGCCAAAGCTCGTTCCCTCAAGACTCTAGCGTAGTCTCGTGGGAACACTTTCTTGAATTGCGAAACTGAGTTGTCCCAGTCAGCTAGAAGCTTTTCGGCAACCTTGCTTCCTGTGTACTCAAGGTGCTTTTCGATCATGAACTTAAGTGATTTGTCGTCTTCTGAGCCTGGCTCTACATCGAGCAGGTCGGCGATTGCAGGGTTGAAGTTGCTCTCGAACGAACCGTCAGGATCGATCACGTAAGCAATACCACCACTCATTCCCGCACCGAAGTTTCGTCCCGTAGGACCGAGAATGGCAACTTGGCCACCGGTCATGTACTCACAACCGTGATCACCAATACCTTCAACAACCGCGTGTGCTGCCGAGTTGCGAACAGCGAATCGCTCACCAGCTAGACCATTTACGTATGCCTCACCTCCGGTTGAACCGTAGAGGGCGACGTTACCAATGATGATGTTTTCGCTGGCTTCGTAGTCACTTCCGGGCGGAGGAGTGATCACCAGTCGACCGCCTGAGAGCCCTTTTCCGAAGTAGTCGTTGGCGTCACCTTCGACCTTGAAAGTAACTCCCTTGACTACCCAGGCTCCAAAACTTTGACCAGCAGAACCCTGGAACGTGAAGTTAATTGTTTCGTCAGGGAGACCTTCTTCACCATATTTGGCGGCAATTTTTCCGCTCAGCGTTGCACCAACTGTTCGGTTCACGTTGACGATTGGCAGTGTTCCAGAAACCTTCGAGCCGTTTTCGATTGCGTCCTTGGAGAGGTCAATCAGTTGGTTGTCGAGGGCCTTGTCCAAACCGTGATCCTGTGTGGCGCACTGGTATGGGTGGTCCCCCGGAAGAGTTTCCGGTTTTACGAGAATTGGTGAAAGGTCGAGAGTCTTTGCTTTCCAGTGATCAATGTTGTCTCGAACCTTCAGTTTGTCGACCCGGCCAACCATCTCTTCAACAGTTCGGAATCCGAGCTTAGCCATGAGTTCACGTAGACCCTCGGCGAGGAACATGAAGTAGTTCACTACTGCGTCGGGAGTCCCTGCGAACTTTTTGCGAAGTTCCGGGTCCTGGGTTGCAACACCGACTGAGCATGTATTGAGGTGGCACTTACGGAGCATGATGCAACCCATCGCAATGAGCGCACCGGTCGCAATTCCCCATTCCTCGGCACCAAGCAACGCACCGATGAGAACGTCTTTCGCCGTCTTCATCTGACCGTCTGTCTGAACGACGATTCGGTCGCGGAGCCCGTTAGCAACCAGAACCTGCTGAGTCTCAGCCAGTCCAAGCTCCCATGGGAGTCCAGCGTGCCTTATTGAGCTCAGCGGGGACGCACCTGTTCCACCGGAGTCTCCGGAGATCAGCACGACGTCGCCCTTACCTTTAGCTACACCAGCAGCGATGATTCCTACACCGGCGACTGAAACGAGCTTCACGTGGACTCGGGAGTCAGGGTTCACGTTCTTGAGGTCGTGGATCAGCTGAGCCAGGTCCTCAATTGAGTAAATGTCATGGTGAGGTGGAGGGGAGATAAGCTCCACACCAGGGGTTGTCTTACGAATGTAAGCGATGTAGTCCGAGATCTTCCGCCCCGGGATTTCACCACCTTCACCTGGCTTCGCACCTTGCGCCATTTTGATCTGGAGATCCTTAGCGTTGGTGAGGTAGTTGGTGGTTACACCGAACCGACCTGAAGCAACCTGTTTAATCGCGCTCGATCGTGAGTCACCATTGGCTTCAGCGGTGAATCGTTCTGGGTCTTCACCACCTTCACCGGTGTTCGATCGAGCGTTGATTCGGTTGGTCGCTATTGCGAGAGTTTCGTGAGCTTCACGAGAAATCGAGCCGAGTGAGATAGCACCGGTTGCGAAACGCTCAACGATCTTCTCTGCTGGCTCGACTTCGTCTAGCGGAATGCCCTCGCCGTCGAAGACTGGCTCCAGCATGTTTCGGATGGTGATGTGGTCATCACCTTCCTTGTCAGAAGCTGCTTCAAACTGCTCGTATACAGCGCGGTCATTTCTGCGTACCGCATCTTGTAGGAGCGAGATGGTGTCAGGGTTCCACATGTGGCGTTCGCCCGTGGCGCGCCAGAGGTAGAGTCCACCGAGGTCCAGTTTCAGGTTCGACGGAATGTTGTCCGGTGAGTACGCACGTGAGTGGTTCGCTAGCTGGTCGAGAGCAATCTCGTTGGTACCAATTCCGCTGATTCGTGAAACGGTCCAGGTGAAGTATTCGTCAACCAGTTCACGACCAAGACCGAGTGCCTCGAATACCTGTGCGCCAATGTAGCCCTGCAAAGTGGAAATACCCATCTTTGCCATGGTCTTGACCACGCCCTCTTCGATCGCTTCTCGGAAGTTTTCCTCGGCAGCATCCTGTGCAGGGATTTTTTCCTCTGCAGTAGGTCGCTGTCGGAGACCGTCGATGGTTTCAAGAGCCAGGTACGGGTTGATAGCTGATGCACCGTAGCCGAACAGAGTCGCGAAGTGATGTACTTCTCGTGGCTCACCGGACTCGACGATGATGTCGGCCTGGGCTCGGTTACGTTCTCTGATCAAATTGTGATGGACTGCACCGGTTGCAAGAAGTGAAGGAACATACGAGTTCTCTTCATCAACTCCACGGTCGGAAAGAATCAGGAGAGTAAAGCCATCTTCGATAGCCTGGCTTGCTTCCTGGCGTATTCGGTTGAGTGCCGCATCCAGAGCTTCTGTTCCGCCAGAAACTGGGAACAGAGTCGAGATCGTCTTCGCTTTTACACCTGGGACAGATGATGCCTTGATCTTCGCGAGTTCAGCATTCCTGAGAACGGGGTGGTCGATTCGAAGGGTCTGGCAATGCAGAGGAGTTGTTTCAAAAATGTTTGGTCGTCGTCCAGCAGGAACTGCACGCTGCGTTACGAGCTTCTCTCGAATAGCGTCCAGTGGTGGGTTGGAAACCTGGGCGAACGCCTGCTTGAAGTAGGCGAACATGTTCTGCGGTTTATCAGACAACACAGCCAGAGGTGCGTCGTTACCCATTGATCCCTGAGGCTGGTGACCTGTGATAGCCATCGGCCTGATAAGCATGTTCAGGTCTTCTCGGGTGTATCCGAACGCCATTTGACGTGCGACCAGTGATTCCAGATCGTTTTCAGGAACGGTTGGTGCCTCTGGAAGAGTCTCGATCGTTGATCGATTTTCCTCGAGCCACTCTGAGTAAGGGTTCGTGTCCGCAAGACGCTTCATTACTTCGTCAGGCTCGACGATTCGCTGCTCACCGAAGTCAACAAGGAACATACGTCCCGGCTGCAATCGAGAGCGGTACTTTACCCGCTCTGGCTCTACATTGAGAACACCAGTTTCCGAAGCCATGATCAGAAGGTCATCTTTGGTAACGGTGTAGCGGAATGGGCGAAGACCGTTTCGGTCCAGAACAGCTCCAATTGCGTCACCGTCGGTGAACACGATCATTGCCGGTCCGTCCCACGGCTCCATCAGGTTGCCGTGGAACTCGTAAAAGTCCTGAACGTCCTTTGGCATTGATTCGTGTCCGTGCCAGGCGGCAGGCATCATCATTGCTGCAGTGTGTTCAACGGAACGACCCGTCATGCGCAATAACTCGAATACGTTGTCTAGCGATGCGGTGTCTGACGGATCGTCGGATTCACAAATAGGTGTGAGTTCGTCGATCTTGTCGCCGAAGAACGGGGAGTCGATCGTCTTCTCACGAGCTTGCATCCAGTTTCGGTTACCACGAACGGTGTTGATTTCACCATTGTGAGCAAGCATTCGGTACGGGTGCGATAACTTCCACGATCCGAGAGTGTTGGTCGAGAATCTTGAGTGAACGAGACCGAAAGCACTAACCATACTCTCGTCTTTAAGGTCGAGGTAGAACTCGCCGAGCTGGTCAACCACAAGCATTCCCTTATAGATGAGCGTGCGGGATGACCAGGAGCTGACGTAGAACTCGCGGTTCAGGATCGTTTTGATCTCTTCGTCGGTCTCGTTCACGATCAATCGCTTTTCAGCGGACTTTCGTGCGAGGTACAGAGCGCGCTCGAGGTCGTCACCTTCGACGCCATCCGGTGCAGCAACAAACAGCTGCTCAAATTTAGGCATAACAGCCTGAGCTGTGACACCAATTACAGATGGATCGGTCGGGACATCACGCCAACCAAGAACCGACAGACCGTTCTCGTTAGCCGCATCTTCAAGTGCTTTCTTGGATGCAGCGTTCAAGTTTGCATCGTTTGGCAGGAAGCACATTGCTACGCCGTAGCGTCGCTCGTCTGGGAGCTCGAAACCGGATTCCTTTGCAACCTTCTGCATGAACGCGTGGGGCATCTGGAGAGTAATTCCAGCACCGTCACCCGTAAGAGGGTCGGCACCTGATGCTCCACGGTGTCCCAGGTTCACAAGCACTTCGAGTGCCTGGTCAATGATTGCGTGGGTTCGCTCACCCGTAATGTTCGCAACCATTCCAACACCGCACGCGTCATGCTCCAGTTCTGGAACATACAGGCCGCGTTCAGCGATGTCGGTGAAGTCTGGTAGGACTACCTCAGCATCGGGTCTTGAATCAAAGTTATTCCGAATTTCGGTCATGTTTCTCCTAAACAGGAAGGTCAATTCACGGATACCGGCAACGGCACGTTACAGCTGGCGGTACCTATCCTTTTCGTAATCGGTCACGGTGTTGCAGAACTGCTGCCACTCGAGTCGTTTGTTTTCGAGGAGGTTCGCCTTGACCGTTGAACCGAGAGCTTTCTCAAGAAGCTCACTTTCTTCGCCAAGTCGAATTGCTTCATCGAGCGTTCGCGGCAATCGTGAAATGCCGCTGGCCTCGAGTTCCTCGTCTGTCAGCCGATACACATCGGCGTCCATCGGTTCAGGTAGCGGCATGTCTTGTTCAATTCCATCCAGCCCTGCAGCAAGCAAGACCGAAAATAACAAATATGGGTTGGCGGCTGAATCAGGCGCACGGTACTCGACCCGGATTCCATCTTCGCGGCCAGGTCGGTATGAAGGAACGCGGATCAGGTTTCCGAAGTTTCCGGTTGTCCAAGTTGTAAATATCGGAGCTTCAAGACCCGGCAGCAGTCGCTTGTAAGAGTTGACCCACTGGTTCGTGACGACACAGATTTCGCCTGCGTGTTTCATGAGCCCTGCGATGAACTGCCGACCAGTCTGAGACAGGTGCATCTCGTCGTCCGGATCGAAAAAGGCGTTCTCGTCGCCTCGGAACAGCGACATGTGGGTGTGCATACCCGAACCGTGCTGATCGGCGAAAGGACGAGGCATGAAAGTTGCAGAACCGCCAGCCATGGAAGCGAGTTCTTTGGCAATGACCTTGAACGTGACAATCGAGTCGGCCATTGCGAGAGCGTTCATGTGTCGCAGATCGATTTCGTGTTGACCTGATCCGACTTCGTGATGACTGTGCTTGACTGGGATTCCCATTTGCTCAAGCGTCAGTACGGTGTCTCGTCGGAGATCTGCCCCGGCACCATCTACAGAAGATTGGTCGAAGTATCCGCTCTCGTCGGGCTGGTCGAGTTCGTAGTAGTACTCGATCTCGGGCGCGACATAAAAAGTAAATCCTGCATCGGACGCACGTTGAATGTTCTTACGAAGAACCTGTCGTCCATCTGCGGATGACACATCACCTGTTGGTGTTTGCACATCGCAGAACAGTCTTGCAACGCCGTTTTTGCTCGGACGCCATGGGAGCCGCTGGAATGTCGAAGGGTCGGGCATGGCGATCATGTCCGACTCGTTTGCCCGCGTGAGTCCTTCAACAGATGCACCGTCGAAGCTGGCACCGCTGCGAAGTACGCTTTCAAGTTCGTCCACAGTGACGGCGAATCCTTTGAGAGTGCCGAGAATGTCTGTGAACCAAAGGCGAATGAACTTGATGTCCTTCTCGCGCGCAGTGATCAAGACGTACTTGACCGCCTCTTCGTCCACACCGCTGATTGGTGGGCGCGTATTTCCTGCAGCTTGTGTCATTCGTTATCGGTGTTTGTTGGGCGAGTCAGATCAGCGCGCAAATGCGGCCGAACTGAAAAAGGCCGAAGGCTGAGTATTGAAAATAGTTCGCTCAATGTCAATTTTGTTTCAGTGCTTGCTCAATTAGGGAACAGACAATTGTGGCCTCTCGCGCGCGTCGAGCGTGCGCTCACTTGTTAACTCTTTGTTTCAATATCGGCATTTGGTATCGCAATGCGCCGGCTAATCGCCGGTTCCAGGTGATCGGAATCGGTAGCCAACGTTCCATTGGGTTTCGATGAAATGATGAGTGACATCGTCGATCTTGCTGCGCAATCGACGTATGTGAACATCGACGGTTCGGGTACCGCCAAAGTAGTCATATTCCCAGACGCTTCGAAGCAACGCCTCTCGACTGAATACTCGCTCCGGGTTTGATGCCAGGTATTTGAGAAGTTCGTATTCCTTGTAAGTAAGATCGACTTTGCGGCCTCGCAATGTGACCTCATATCGGTCGCTGTCGATTACAAGGTGCCCATGAACGATGAGGGAGATCGATTCAGTTTCGACAGATTGTGACATCACAGTGTTGAGTCGAAGCAAAACTTCTTCTGGAGTACAGGGCAGGAAGCAAACTTCGATCTCGGCGCGGTCAGCAGTCACTCCGTTTAGCGAAACGGTGGGCATAACCACTACTACTGGTACTCCGGCGTCGGCCGCAGCATGTACCGGTCCCGACGGTCCACCAAGCCCAGTTCCGGCTGCCCAAACGATTACGCCGTTGGCGTCAGATGCCAACTCTTCCTTACTAATGTCGTTGGAAACCTTGGTTAGCTCAAGTGACGAATCGAGCGCGCCGACCCCGGCCGCTAGGCGGTCAGAATCGCTGTCGGTGAAGCCCAAAAGGGCAATGGTCGTCACTGTTTGTCGCTCTAATTCAGTAGCATGCCAGTAAGGCTCTGCGCTGTGCCGGTTTGAGCTTCCGCAGATGAACTGGCGAACTTCAAATCCCGACGAAGTGAACTAGGTTATTAGTTTGTGCTGATTTTCACAACCTTTTAAAGGGCGATGGCGCGCAGGAAGGCATTTCCACGATTTTGATCGGGATTTACGTTGACTTGCCTGTCTGGGAGTTCGTATACTTACCCTTCGTGGTCTGAGAATTCTCGATTTGGGCCCGACTTTTTGTGACTGATTTCCTGGAGTAAATTTTGCCCACGATAAATCAACTCGTGCGCAACTCGCGCAAGCAGAAGAGGCGAAAGCCAAAGACGCCTGCGCTTCGATACGCGTTTAACTCGTTCTCGAGCCAGCAGGTCGAGCTTAAAAAAGGTAGCCCGCAGAAACGCGGTGTTTGCTTGCAGGTTCGTACCGTAACCCCGAAGAAGCCGAACTCTGCCCTTCGAAAGGTCGCCCGTGTCCGTCTTAGCAACGGAATGGAAGTAACTGCGTACATCCCGGGTGAAGGTCACAACCTACAGGAGCACTCAGTGGTCCTGATACGAGGCGGAAAGGTCCCTGACCTTCCAGGAGTTCGTTACCACGTAGTTCGTGGCACGCTCGACACCGGTGGTGTTGACGACCGCAAGCGTGGGCGCAGCAAGTACGGAACAGCAAAGAGTTAAGTAATTACGGTTGAGTCGACTCGGTGTTGAGCGGCTTCAACGGGAACATTGACGAAGGTAAACACATGGCACGACGGCGCCGCGCACAGCGCAGGCAAATAGCTCCAGATCCCCAGTATGGGAGTGTTGAGCTCACTCGCTTCATTAACCGCCTGATGATTGGTGGGAAGAAGTCGGTTGCCCAGAAGGCTATGTACGACGCCCTTGAGCGGCTCGAAAACGAAACCAACAGGCCGGCAATTGAAGTTTTCGAGCAAGCAGTACGAAACGCAATGCCTGCACTTGAGGTAAAGCCCCGCCGAGTTGGTGGTGCGACTTACCAGGTGCCGGTTGAAGTGCGCCCGGAACGTCGGGGTGCACTCGCACAGCGCTGGTTGATCAACGCTGCGCGTGAGCGTTCAGGTAGGCCAATCGCCGACAGGCTTTACGCAGAATTGCTTGAAGCTTCTCGAGGTGGTGGGGCTGCTGTACGACGGCGTGAAGATCTGCACAGGATGGCTGAGGCGAACAGAGCTTTCGTTCATTACCGCTGGTAGGAACTGAAAAAAAACAATCTAAATCAGCCGCAAAACCGCTCCGATGGATTCTCACGGGGACGGAACGGATGGCAAACAGAGATGACCACTAAATCTGCGAAAAAAACCGACCTGAAAAAGGTCCGAAATATAGGTTTCATTGCCCACATTGACGCCGGTAAGACCACAGTTACCGAGCGTGTCCTGTTCTTCACTGGCGAAACCTATAAAATCGGTAACATCGATGACGGTACCACCGTCATGGACTTCATGTCCCTCGAGCGTGAGCGCGGTATCACCATTGGTTCTGCAGCTACCAACGCACAGTGGGACGGTCACCAGGTCAACATTATCGACACTCCGGGTCACGTTGACTTCACTGCTGAAGTTGAACGTTCCCTCCGAGTACTCGACGGTGGTGTTGTAGTTCTTGAGTCCGTATCTGGTGTGCAGCCGCAGTCGGAAACCGTTTGGCGACAGGCTGATACCTACAAGGTTCCGCGACTAATCTTTGTAAACAAGATGGATCGACTGGGTGCGAACTTTGACTACGCGGTACAGACCGTCCACGAACGACTAGGCGCAAACGCCGTTCCGATTCAGATCCCAATGGGTGCCGAGTCCGAGTTCCATGGTTTGATCGACCTCGTTGAGCAGAAGGCTTACTCATACCCTTCACCAGAGGCAATCGAACACGAAATCACCGACATTCCTGCCGAGTACGCCGAGAAGGCTGAAGAGGCACGAATGCATATGATCGAAAAGGTTGCTGAAACCGACGACGATCTGATGTTGAAGTTCCTCGAAGAGGAGGAAATCACGGTCGACGAGATCAAGGCTGCTCTTCGAAAGGCAACCATTGCTCTCCGGATATTCCCTGTATGTGTAGGTAGCGCTCTACGACACCGTGGTGTTCACCCACTATTGGACGCAGTTGTTTCCTACCTGCCTTCACCTCTCGATGTTCCTTCCATTAAGGGTGTTGATCCTTCAGACGAGGAAGTAGAACTCGAGCGAAAGCCATCAGCTGACGAACCAATGACAGCTCTGGCATTCAAAGTGGTTACCGACCAGCACGTCGGTCGGCTGGTTTACCTCCGGGTCTACTCCGGAATCCTCGAATCAGGGTCCACCGTTTACAACTCCGCTACTCGATCACGAGAGCGAGTTGGTCGACTCATGGTCATGCACGCTGACTCGCGTGAGGAGCGGGAGTCAGCAGGTCCAGGTGAAATCGTTGCTGCGATCGGTCTTAAGGACACGGTCACAGGTCAGACACTCTGTCCGCAGGACGCACAGATTTCGCTTGAACAAATATCATTCCCAGAGCCCGTTCTCTCGGTTGCGGTTGAGCCTAAGACTCGATCTGACCAAGAGAAAATGTCGAATGCACTCGTTCGACTGGCCGATGAAGACCCAACTCTCCAGGTCGCAACCGACGAAGAGAGTGGTCAGGTCATTCTCGCAGGTATGGGTGAGTTGCACCTCGACGTTGTTGTCGAGCGAATGCGACGAGAATTCAGTGTTGACGCTACGGTAGGCGCTCCACGAGTTGCTTACCGAGAAACCGTTACCCAGTCAGCAACAGCACAGGGCAAGCTTGTGCGACAGACTGGTGGTCACGGTCAGTACGGTGACTGTACTCTCCGGCTCGAGCCTCTCGAGCCTGGAACTGGTCTTGTGTTCGAATCCGAAATTACTGGTTCGACTTTGCCACGTGAGTACTACAGGCCTATCGAGCAGGGCTTCATGGAAGCAGCTAAGGCAGGCACGGTTGCCGGTTACCCATGTGTGGACATTAAGGCTGTACTGGTCGACGGTTCACACCACGAAGTTGACTCCTCAGAAATGGCGTTCAAGGTTGCTGGCTCAATGGCGTTCAAATCCGCCATGCAAAAAGGTAAACCAGCCTTGCTTGAGCCAATCATGAAAATTGAGGTTGTCACTCCTTCTGAGTTCCTTGGTGATGTTCTTGGTGACTTGAACTCACGACGTGCTCAGGTTCAGAACATGGACGCTCGAGGCGATGCGCAGGTTGTAAATGCTTTCATCCCGCTTGCCGAGACCTTCCAGTACGCAACACACGTTCGTTCGATCACGACCGGTCGGGCTAGCTTCTCGATGGAGCTTGACCACTACGCCGCAGTGCCGAAGAACGTTGCAGAGAAAGTGTCAGGAAACTAAGGGATGCCAGGGCAGAAGATTCGAATCGTCCTTAAGGCGTTCGACCACCGAGTACTAGACATTTCCGCTCAGCAGATCATGGAAACTGCCGAGCGAACTGGTGCTCAGACAGCCGGACCGGTGCCGTTGCCAACAGCAAAGCGCCGATTCGCTGTAATTCGGGGGCCGCACGTTCACAAAGATTCACGTGAGTACTTCGAGCTGCGAGTTCACAAGCGATTGATTGACATCGTTGAGCCAAGCTCGAAGACAGTCGATTCGTTGACTCGTCTCAATGTACCCGCAGGTGTTGATATCGCGATCAAGCTCTAGAAGCTAAGTCGTATATCCAAGACAGAAATAGCAAGTAATCGAAATGACTATCGCTGGACTTCTCGGTCGAAAGATCGGAATGACAACTTACTACCACGACGACGGTACCGCTGAACCGGTTACCGCAGTTGAGGTTGGCCCTTGTGTTGTCACACAGGTGAAGACGGAACCACGAGACGGCTACGAAGCCGTACAGGTTGGTTTCTTGCAGGCGCGAAAACTTAACGAGCCAGATGCGGGTCACCAGAGCCGCTCGGGTGGAAAGTTCCAGCACCTCCAGGAATTCCCTGTTGATGACCTTGGTGAATTTGAGGTTGGCCAGGAATTAAGGGCCGACGTATTTGAAGCCGGTGAAGACATCAAAGTGGTCGGAACCTCCAAGGGTCGAGGTTTCGGTGGTGTAGTACGCCGCTGGAACTTCCGAGGTGGTCCTAAGACTCACGGTCAGTCTGACCGACACCGTGCACCAGGTTCGATTGGTGCTGGTTCGTCTCCTGGTCGTGTCTGGAAAGGCACCCGTATGGCTGGTCACTACGGTGTAGACCGAGTGACTGTGAAAGGCCTCCGCGTGGTAGCTACCGACGTCGAGAAAAACGTTGTTCTTGTCCGGGGTTCAATCCCCGGTGCAAAGAACGGAATCGTACGAATCGAGAAGCAGAGCAAATAATGGATCTGCAAGTAAAAGACAACAAAGGCAAAGTAGTCGGGTCAGTCGCAGCAAGCGACCGAGTCTGGGCTGCAGAGAGCAACGACGCTCTCCTGCACCAGGCAGTGGTTGCTCAGCAGGCGAACAAGCGAGTCGGCACGCAAGACACCCAAACCCGAGCTGAGGTTAGCTTCTCAACTCGAAAGCTCCGCCCACAGAAGGGTAGCGGTGCTTCTCGACAGGGAAGCCGGCGATCACCGGTTCGAGTTGGTGGTGGTGTCGCACACGGACCGCACCCTCGTAGCTACAAGCAGCGTCTTCCTAAGAAGATGCGACGACAGGCTCTGCGTATCGCTCTTTCCGACAAGGTTCGAGAAGAGTCACTGACAGTGCTCGACAGCCTTTCACTGGATGCTCCAAAGACAAGCGCAGTTCGAGATATCGTTTCTGCTCTTGAGCTCAAGGGGCGCACACTGATCGTTACTGGTAACACTGATCACAACGTCATCAAGTCAGCCGGAAACCTGAGCGGAGTTGAAGTTCAAGCAGCAGCTTTGATGAACCCGCTGGAAGCTGTATCAGCTACCAACCTGGTTGTGACTCAGGACGCTCTTCAGGCTATCGACAGTCTCTGGGGTGAAGACGGAGGTGACAAATAATGTCTCTCGCTAACGTACTCATCCGACCAGTCGTCACTGAAAAGTCGACTCTCCAGCAAGAGCAGAACCGTTACGTATTTGAAGTTGATTCATCAGCAAGCAAAGAACAAATTGCCAAGGCTGTTGAATGGGCGTTCGATGTGAAGGTCATCAAAGTGAATACCCTCACAGTACCTGGCAAGGTCAAGCGATATGGCCGCCGACCATCGAAACAGCCTGACTGGAAAAAGGCCATCGTCTCTCTCGCAGCAGGCGATTCGATTCAGTTGTTTGAGGGAGCATAAGGGATGGGCCTGAAAGAATTTAAGCCAACATCTCCGGGTCGTCGTGATACGATCGCCGACGACTACAAAGATGTAACCACAAACAAGCCCGAAAAATCTTTGCTTGCTCCACTCTCTAAAAAGGGTGGTCGAAACAACCGAGGTCGCGTGACCGTCCGACACCGTGGTGGTGGACACAAGCGCCGATACCGAATTGTCGACTTCAAGCGTGACAAGACTGGTGCAGCTACTGTTCTGTCGATCGAGTACGATCCAAACCGAACAGCAAGAATCGCTCTTGTTCGTTTCGAAGACGGCATGAAGCGGTACATCGTTGCTCCAAACGGCGTCAAGGTTGGTGACGTTGTACAGAGCGGTGACGATGCTCCTGTGGCCACAGGTAACAGCCGAAAACTCGGTTCACTGCCTACAGGTACTCTCGTTCACAACGTTGAAGTAACACCTGGTAAGGGTGGCCAGATGGTGAAGTCAGCCGGTGCAGTTGCACAGGTAATGGCTCACGAAGGTGGCTACACACTTCTTCGACTCCCATCAGGCGAAATGCGCCGATTGCTCAGCGACTGTCAGGCAACCGTTGGTCAGGTTTCAAACCTGGACCACAAGAACGAGAAGCTTGGTAAGGCTGGACGCAACCGACACCGCGGTCGCCGCCCAACTGTTCGTGGTTCTGTAATGAGCCCGGCAGCTCACCCACATGGTGGTGGTGAAGGTCGCGCCGGAATCGGTATGCCTGGACCTAAGACTCCTTGGGGTAAGCCAGCTCTTGGTAAGCGAACCAGGCGTAACAAGCGAACAGACAAATTTATTCTCAGGCGGAGGTATGACCGCTAAACCCGTCGGGTATTAGACAGTCGAGACTTAGTACATATGTCAAGGTCAATCAAAAAGGGTCCGTTCGTAGACCCAAAGCTGATGAATAAGGTACTTGCTACCCAGGCGTCCGGTTCACGTGACGTGATTCGAACCTGGGCGCGGGCATCAATGATCATGCCTGAAATGGTTGGTCTAACGATTGCGGTACACGATGGTCGAAGGTTTATGCCGATCCTGATCACTGAAAACATGGTTGGTCACCGACTCGGTGAATTCGCACCGACTCGAACCTTCCGCGGTCACATCAGCAAATCGGATCGAAGAACAGGTTAGTAATGGCGATTGCAAGAACAAAAAATGTTGGAATCTCCGATTACAAGCTTCGACTTGTGATGGATCAGATTCGCGGAAAGATGGTCAACGAGGCAGTACCCATGCTTCGATACATGGCCAGCCCTGCCGCTGCTGAGATTCTGAAGATATTGAACTCTGCTGCATCAAACGCAGAGCATAACGATCTGCAGTCTCGCGACGATTTGAAGATCGTTCGAATCACCGCCGATAAGGCCACCTGGATTCGACGATACCGACCAAAGGCACGAGGACGAGTTGGTTCATTTGACAGGCCTACAAGCCACATCACTATCGAAGTGGACGAGGTAAGGAGCTAGATATGGGTCAGAAGACACACCCGATCGGGTTCCGACTCGGTGGAGTACAAGACTGGCGAGCGCACTGGTTTGCTGGGCGAGGCGCGGACTACCGCCGTCTCACCGATGAAGACCAGAAGATCCGAAGCATGATCAGCGAGCGTTACGCTGAGTCTGGTGCAATCTCACGTGTTGAGATCGAGCGAGGCGCACAGGATCTGGTTGTAACGATCAACACTGCACGACCAGGAATCATCATTGGTCGTGGTGGTACGCGAGTTGACGAACTTCGAGGTGACCTCGAAAAGCTGACAGAGAAGCGTTCCCGACTGAACATTCAGGAGATTCGACAGCCAGAGCTGGATGCCGCACTTGTTGGTCAGTCAATCGCTGAACAACTTGAACGACGGGTTGCTTACCGTCGAGCGGTACGACTCGCTATGCAGCGAACGATGCAGGCAGGCGCCAAGGGCATCAAGGTCGTTGTGTCTGGCAGGTTGGGTGGTGCAGAAATTGCACGAACCGACAAGCAGAAAGATGGTCGAACCCCTCTGCACACACTTCGTGCTCAAATCGATTTTGCAATCGCAGAAGCAAAGACAACTTTCGGTGTAATCGGAATCAAGGTTTGGATCTACACCGGCGACATGATTCCTTCTGCTGAAAACCTTCGAGCCCGTTCGATGGCTCGGCTTCAGCTTGGAGCTCCTCAGGAGTCCCAGGGTGGTGGCAAGTCTGGTGGATCGGGTAACAGCGATTCCGCTCCGTCGAACAAAGCTTCGAGCGGCGAAAAAGAGGCTAAGTAAATGCTTCAGCCAAAGCGAACCAAATACAGGAAGTACCAGCGAGGTCGAATGAAAGGCATTCGAACTCGAGGTTCGGCCATGCAGTACGGTGAATTCGGTCTAAAAGCCGAAGGTCCTGGATGGGTTTCAGCCCGAGAAATCGAAGCTGCACGTCGAGCTATTACCGGTTATGTAAAGCGTGGTGGACAGCTCTGGATCAGACTGTTCCCAGACAAGCCGGTCAGTGCACGGCCTGCCGAAACTCGAATGGGTGGTGGTAAAGGTGCCGTCGACCGTTGGGTCGCCGTCGTGAAGCGCGGGCGAATGTTGTACGAAATCGCCGACGTTCCGGAAGAAGCGGCCCGAGAAGCTTTGCGCCGAGCAGCGCACAAGCTTTCGGTTCCAACCCGAATCGTTGCGAGGACCGACGAACTTTAGATAGATTCTGGCTCTCACATGGGAGTCAGACAGAAGTTGATTAGACGATGCAAATTAGCGAAGTAAGAGAACTGAACGACACTGAGCTCCGAAAAGAGCTTGGTGACCAGGAGCGCACTCTTATGAACCTCAGGTTCCGTAAGGCTACTCTTCAGTTGACTAACACGAACGAACTCGGGGCAACCCGAAAGGCGATCGCGCGCATCAAGACAGTGATCCGCGAACGCGAGATCGCAGCGAGCCTGGAAGCCGGATCGGCTGCCACTGAAAGCAAGGGAGAATAGGTTGGCGCGCAGACAGCGGACCGGCACTGTTCTTAAAGACAAGAACGATAAGAGCGTAGTTGTAGGCGTTTCTTGGTTGCAGCGCGACCGGATTTACAAGAAGGCTCGACGAAAGCTGACCAAGTTTGTTGTTCACGATGAGAACAACGACGCAACACTCGGCGACCGAGTGCTCATCGAAGAGTCTCGACCAATGTCGAAGACCAAGCGATGGCGACTGGTCAGCGTTCTTGACAAAGTAGACGTTGCAGAAGTTCAGCCAGAGGAGATCGACACCGAGGCTGCTCTTACTGGTGCAGACGAATCTGAAGGGTCTGAGGACTAAAGATGATTCAACGAGAAACACGGCTGAAAGTAGCCGACAACTCAGGAGCGCGTGAAGTGCTTTGCATCAACATCGTTGGCGGTAGCGCACGTCGTTACGCTTCGGTTGGTGATGTCATCACTTGCGCGGTCAAAGATGCCCAGCCTGGCGGAACAGTCCGAATGCACCAGGTGGTTAAGGCTGTCGTTGTTAGAACTGCTAAAGAGGTACGACGCCCAGACGGTTCGTATATCAGGTTCGATGACAACGCCTGCGTGATTATTGGTGACGACGAGAACCCGCGTGGTACTCGAATATTTGGCCCTGTAGCCCGAGAGCTGCGAAACAAACAGTTCATGCGAATCGTTTCGCTTGCGCCGGAGGTTTTGTAAGCCATGGCTCAGACACGAATTAAAAGGGACGACGAGGTTCTCGTCATCTCTGGAAAAGATAAAGGCAAGCGTGGATCAGTGATCCGCGTTCTTCCGGACGAAAACCGGGTGGTTGTTGAAGGCGTGAACATGGTTACCCGCCACATTCGACCTCAACCGGGAATTGCACAAACCGGAATTGTTCTGGGTGAAGCTCCAATTTCACTCTCAAATGTGATGTTAGTAGATTCGGAGACCGGCAACGCTGGTCGAACCGGACAGAAGGTCCTCGAAGACGGGACGAAAGTTAGGGTGGTCAAGAGTGGCAAACGCTCCTGACAGCAACGCAAAAGAAGAGCAGGCAGCAGAGGCTAAGAAGCCAGCTGCTAAGAAAACCGCGGCTAAAAAGCCTGCGGCGAAAAAAGCTGCTGCTAAAAAGCCTGCCGCTAAGAAAGCTGCAGCCAAGAAGCCTGCTGCTGCAAAGACTGAATCGAAGCCAGCTGCTAAGAAGAAGTCGAGCGAACCAGCTGTTGCTGCATATGTACCTCGAATGAAGCAGGTTTACCGCGACGATGTTGTCCCGGTTTTGAACCGAGAGTTCGGCTACTCGAACCCAATGCAGGTTCCTGGGCTGGAGAAGATCATTCTGAACATTGGTCTTGGTGAAGCGCTCGACAGCAACTCCGCTGTTGGTGCAGCCACCGGAGATCTCCAGAAGATCACCGGTCAGAAGCCACTACAGAACCAGGCGAAGGTTTCGATCGCTAACTTTAAACTGCGCGAAGGTTCGGTAATTGGTACTTCGGTAACCCTTCGTGGTGCTCGGATGTGGCAGTTCTACGACCGTTTCGTAAACATCACGCTCCCTCGTGTCCGAGACTTCCGCGGCATTAGCCGACGATCGTTCGACGGACGAGGAAACTACTCACTGGGTATGCGAGATCAGTCGACATTCCCAGAGATTGACTACAACGAAATCGACAAGATGCGCGGTCTCCAGCTGACATTTGTCACTACCGCGAACACTGACGAAGAAGGCCGGCGCCTACTCGAACTGCTCGGAATGCCGTTCCAGCGAGTCGATGACCCGGTTGCTGCTTCGTAAACCGTTATTTTTGGGAGTTATTTGTATTGGCTAAGAAGTCGATGATCGAAAGAGAAAAGCGCCGCCAGCGACTGGTTGACGCTTATTCCGAGCGTCGGGAAGAACTTCGCAAGCTTTCGGTTGATGTTAAGAAGTCACCGGAGGAGCGGTTCGCAGCACGCCAGGAACTGGCAAAGCTGCCCCGAAACTCAGCAAAGAACCGATTGCGCAACCGATGCTCAGTCACCGGTCGCCCACGCGGTTACATGCGCTTCTTCGGACTTTCGAGAATTACGTTCAGAGACCTTGCACTCAAGGGCGAACTGCCCGGCGTCCGCAAGGGAAGCCTGTAATAAAAATTAGCTGCCAAGAGAATCTATAAGTTGCCAGTATCAGATCCCATAGCCGACATGCTCACCCGCATCCGTAACGCGGTGCAGGTTCGACATGAATCACTCGAAGTCCCAGCTTCCCGAATGAAGACCTCACTCTTGAAGCTCATGGCTGAAGAAGGATTCATCACAAACTACAACGTGGTTGAAAGCGATTCGGCTGAAAAAAATATTGAAGTCCAACTTCGCTACTACGAAGACAAGACCCCAGTCATTCAGGGTCTGAAGCGAGTCAGCAAGCCTGGCTTGCGTGTTTACGTTGGCAAGAACGAGATCCCTCGATACTTCGGTGGAATCGGTGTTGCTTTCATGTCCACGCCTAAAGGTGTTATGACAGGTCAGCAAGCACGACGACAGGGTGTCGGTGGAGAGTTGTTGTTCTACGTTTGGTAGGCGATTTCAACTCTTGGTTGTAAGAGAAATTACGAGAGAAGATCAAAGTGTCTCGAATAGGTAAAGCCCCAATAAATGTGCCAGATGGCGTCGACGTAAAGATCGACGGCACAACTGTCACTGTCAAAGGCAAGGTTGGCGAACTGACACGCACACTGCCAGGAACGATGAAGATCGGTCTTGCTGACGGTGTTGTTAGTGTCGAGCGTCCGAATGATGAGCCGGATCAGCGAGCTCTTCACGGACTTACCCGAAGCCTGATTAACAACATGGTCATTGGGTGCTCTGAAGGATTCGAAAAGAGACTCGAGCTAATCGGAACCGGTTACCGAGTTGCTTCCAAGGGCAAAGGCCTGGAAGTAAACGTTGGTTACTCGCACTCGATCGATGTTGCACCGATTGGCGACAACAAGCTTGCTGTCGACGGCCAGAACCTGGTCATCGTTAGCGGGCCAAGTAAGGAAGACGTTGGCGAACAGGCAGCTCAGATCCGAAAGCTGCGAAAACCTAACCCTTACACCGGTAAAGGCATCAAGTACGTCGATGAAGTTATCCGACGCAAGGCTGGTAAGACAGCTGTTGGAGGCGCTGCCTAACTATGGGTAACCGCAAATTTGATTCAAGAAAAAGGTGGATCCGACACCGCCGCGTTCGCAAGAACGTTCGAGGTGTTGCCGATCGACCACGTCTGGCTGTTTTCCGAAGCAGCAACCACATCTACGCCCAGGTTATCGACGATGATCAGGGACACACGCTTGCTGCTGCTACTTCAAAGGAAGTATCGGTGGACGGTGTAAAGACTGACATCGCGAAAGCTGTTGGTGAGGCTGTCGCCAAAAAGGCCCTGGCCGCAGGCGTAAAACAGGTCGTGTTTGACCGAGGTGGATACAAATATCACGGACGAGTAAAGGCTCTTGCCGACGGTGCTCGTTCGGAAGGACTGAACTTCTAAATGGTCACTACTCAGAACGATAATCGTGGTGGCGGACGCCGTGGCGGTGGCCAGGGCGGACGTGGTGGACCTGGTGGTCCCGGTGGACGAGCCCCGGGCGGCCCAGGTGGACGCGGTGGCGAGCGACGAGGTCGTCGACCACGACGTAACGAAGAAGATTCAGGTCTTGTCGAGCGCGTCGTAAAAATTCGACGTGTATCTAAAGTTGTGAAGGGTGGTCGAAACCTCACCTTCAACGCAATGGTTGTTGTCGGCGACGGTAACGGCAATGTTGGTTCAGCCCTCGGTAGTGCCGGTGCTGTTCCTGATGCTGTCCGCAAGGGAACGACCTACGCTCGAAAGGCAATGAAGAAGGTTGACCTGAATGGTCCTACCATTCCACACGAAGTAACCTTCAAATTCTCTGGAGCTAAAGTTCTTCTCAAGCCTGCTGCACCTGGTACTGGTGTAATTGCTGGTGGTGGAGTGCGTGCGGTCATGGAGGCTGTTGGTGTGAAGGATGTCCTTTCTAAGACCTTCGGTTCGTCAAACACAATCAACATTGTTCGAGCAACCATTGGCGCGCTTGACCAGCTTCGAGATCCGGTTGCAACTGTTGAGCGACGCAAGGGTCCAGCACCTGAATCAACCCCAGCTGCCGAAGGCTAGTCTTCGTAGGAATCGTTAGTCATGGCAAAACTTCGCATAACTCAAACAAGAAGCGCTATTGGAACTAAGCCTGTACAAAGGGCTACTCTGAAAGCACTCGGACTCAGGAAAATTCGCCACGAGGTTGAGCAGGAAGACACTCCTGCAATCCGTGGAATGATCAAAAAGGTCGTTCACCTCATCAGTGTTGAGGAAACGAAATAGCTAATCGAGCCTAACGGCTTCGATGGGTAAAGAACGAAATCATGCCTGGACTTCACCAGCTAAAACCTGCAAAGAACTCCAAAAAGAACCGAAAGCGCATCGGTCGCGGTAACGCGTCCGGCACAGGTACATACTCCGGCCGAGGTCTAAAAGGACAGAAGCAGCGAGGAAGTGTTCCATTCCTTTTTGAAGGTGGACAGCTCCCGCTCATCAAGCGCCTGCCTCACATGCGCGGGTTCAACAACATCTTCCGAGTTGAATCGACACCGGTAAACCTGGGTAGCCTTGAGGGCTTCCGAGCTGGTTCGAACATCGATCCAGAAAAGCTGTTTGAAGCTGGTCTGATCAGCAAGAAGAGCGACCGGGTAAAAATTCTCGGTGACGGCGAGTTCTCGAAGAAACTCAACGTCACAGCTCATGCATTCAGCAAGTCGGCAAAAGAGAAGATTGAGGCCGCTGGCGGATCTGCCACCGTACTCGGTGCAGCTACCGATGAGGCAGCCGAGTAACCTATGACCCAGCAGGCCAATACGTCCCAGCAGCAATCTGCCGTTCCCGCACTTTTCAGGGCTGCGGCGGATGCGTGGCGAACCCCTGACCTTCGATTCAGAATCCTCTTCACACTGGGGATTCTTGTCATTTTCAGGTTTTTCGCACACGTCCCAGTTCCTGGTGTTGATCGTGAGGCCCTGGCAGCCGCATTCGACGCAAACCCGCTTCTAGGTTTCCTCGACCTGTTCTCGGGTGGAGCACTGCGAAACCTTTCGATCGCTGCACTCGGTGTATACCCGTACATCACCGCGTCGATTATTTTGCAAATCCTGACACCGCTGATCCCTCAGTTGAGGGCACTTTCGCAAGAAGGTGATGCTGGACGTCAGGCAATCAACCGATACACCCACTACCTGACTGTTCCACTTGCATTCCTACAGGGTTACGGACAGCTGAACCTGTTCGCCGCTGGATTTATCGGAACCGGTGGAGCAGCAATTTCGGGTATTGGCTTCGGCGAAGACACGTTAAACACGGTCGCCATTCTCACTGCTATGACTGCGGGAACCATGCTTCTCGTCTGGATGGGTGAATTGGTGACTGAGAAAGGTATCGGTAACGGTATCTCGATGATCATCTTCGCCGGTATCGTGTCGACCCTGCCGCAAGTAGCTGGTCAACTCTGGCTGCTGCGAGACCAGATGTTCCAGGTCGGAATGCTGATCGCCATTGCGATCATCATCGTTTACCTGATCGTTTATTTTGCTGAGGCACAGCGACGAATTCCGGTTCAGTACGGTCGAAGCGTCTTCCGTGGCGGTCAGATGTATCGTCAGTCGGGAGCAACCCATATCCCGTTGCGTGTTAACGCCGCCGGAATGATCCCGCTGATCTTTGCTTTCTCGATCTTGATTCTGCCGTCAGTTATCGCCAGCTATTTCAATGACGGTTCGGGCGGATTCATCTCCAACATTGCTGACTTCTTCCAGAACTCGTTTGGTCCTACCAGCACGATCTACTGGATCGCAGTGTTCCTGCTTGTAGTTATCTTTACGTTCTTCTACACGCTAGTCGTTCACAACCAGCAGAACCTTTCAGAGAACCTTCAGAAGCAAGGTGGTTTCGTTCCCGGTATTCGACCTGGACCGCCGACCAAGGTGTACCTCATGCGAGTGGTATTGCGAATCACCTGGGGTGGTGCGCTGTTCCTTGGATTCATCGCAATCATTCCTTACCTCGCGCAGCTGGTTACTAACCTGCCTAATACGACTACGATCTTGCAGAGCACAAGCTTGCTGATCATGGTTGGTGTTGCACTCGACACGATGCGTCAGCTCGAATCACAGCTCCTGATGCGTAACTACGAAGGTTTTGTCCGCTAGAGGACCTGAGGTAGGTAATGCGCATCATTTTGCTGGGACCGCCAGGCGCGGGCAAAGGTACACAGGCACGCCGACTATCCGAGTCGACCGGTATGAAACATCTTTCGACCGGTGACATGCTCCGATCTGAGATTGCTGCCGGTTCCGAACTTGGTCTGATGGCCAAGAGTTTTATGGACAAGGGTGACCTTGTTCCTGACGAGACAATCATTGGCATGATCCAGCAGCAGATCAACGATCCTGCTGGAGTACTGCTCGATGGATTCCCTCGAACTGTAGTGCAGGCTCAGGCTCTCGACGCCGCACTCGAAAAAGCGGGCAGTCCTGTAGACAAAGTCGTGTACATGACTGTCGATGTGGATGAGCTTGTGACTCGTCTGTCCAGCCGAGCAGTCTGCGAAAGCTGCCAGACTCCATACAACCTGCAGTCGGACCCTCCTTCCAAGGAAGGTGCGTGTGACAAATGCGGTGGCAAAGTTGTTGTTCGAGCCGACGACCAGCCAGAAGCGATCAAGAACCGATTTAAAGTCTACGAGGAGCTAACTGCTCCGGTAGTCGACTACTACAGGGAGCGCGGTGAGGTCGATGAAATCGCCGCAACTGGTACTCCCGACGAAGTTTTCGAGAAGCTAACTGGCGTAATCGGAAATAACTAATCATCGAAGTCAGCCCGTATTTGGGCTATACTTAGGAGTGATCGTTCTTTGAACGACAAATTGACGTCCAAACTCGCGGTAAGCGGAAAGCCTGCTCAAGGTGTGTCACTAAAGTCGGCACGTGAGCTGGAAATTATGCGCGAAGCTGGGCGAATTGTCGCGTTTGCCGTTAAGAGAGCTTTCGCCGCGTTGGAACCGGGAATAACTACACGAGAGTTAGACGATATTGCTCGTCGCTCAATCGAGTCCGAAGGAGCCAAGCCAGGCTTCCTGGGACTGTACGGATTTCCCGCCACAGCGTGTATATCAATAAACGAAGAGATTGTTCATGGAATTCCAGGTGACCGGGTTGTCCAGGCGGGCGATGTAGTCACCTTGGACTGTGGTGCAGTTGTTGATGGTTACAACAGTGACCATGCGGTTACGCAAGTAGCCGGTGCTTCCTCGAAAGAGAAAGAAGGACTTATCAACGTCACCCGTGAATCATTGAACAAGGGGATCGAAGCAGCAATTCCTGGAAACAGGATTGGCGACATTTCCAACGCAATAGAAAACTACGTTCTATCTGAGTCTTACGAACTCGTACGTGAGTATGTAGGGCACGGAATCGGGACCAGTCTCCACGAACCACCTCAAGTGCCGAACTTCGGACCTGCAGGTCATGGGATGGAGATGCAGCCCGGTCTGGTTCTGGCAATTGAGCCAATGGTGAACGTAGGGACCTGGAAAACTCGCATGCTCGACGATGGCTGGACTGTCGTCACAGAAGACGGCAAGCTTTCTTGCCACTTTGAGCACACTGTTGCGATCACGGAGGACGGTCCGGAAGTTCTGACAGTCGAATAGGCACAGCACGGAAACGGACTGAAAGTAATTTGGCAAAAAAGGAAGCAATCGAAGTAGAGGGTCTCGTAAACGAGGCTCTTCCGAACGCGTTCTTCAAGATTGAACTTCCGAACGGTCACGAAGTTCTGGCACACGCATCTGGAAAGATCCGAAAGAACTTCATCCGAATACTGCCTGGTGACAAGGTACTGGTGGAACTCTCTGCCTACGACCTGACACGAGGCCGAATCACCTACCGGTTCAAATAGCGAAAGCACAGCACAGGCTAAACCATGAAAGTCAAAGCATCAGTAAAGGCAAAGCACCCGGGCAGCAAGATTGTTCGCCGTAAGGGTCGCGTTTACGTAATCAACAAGCAGAACCCGCGACTCAAGGCGCGACAGGGCTAGTCGGTCGACAGGAGATTCGAACCTATGGCAATCATTGCCGGTGTAAATATTCCAGACAACCAGCGACTCGAAATCGCTCTCACTTCCATTTACGGAATTGGTCGCACAACCTCGAAGAAAATCGTTTCTGACGTAGGTGCGCAGGAGACCACCCGTGTACGGGATCTTAGTGAAGAAGAGATGGCTCGAGTCCGAAGCGCAGTTGAGCGAACGGGTCTGCTCATCGAAGGTGACCTTCGACGTGAGACTCAGCTGAACATCCGACGACTCGGTGACATCCAGTCGGTTCGTGGACTGCGACACCGCCGTGGATTGCCAGTTCGTGGTCAGCGAACCAAGACGAACGCCCGCACTAAGCGCGGCCGACGTCAGACAGTGGCCGGTAAGAAGAAGGTTGCAGGTCACTAGTCACTAGACGATTGGCCGAACAGTTATTTGATTTCACCACTATTGACGTATTGCGTTAGATAGAGGACCAAAGAAAGAAACATGCCAAGGCAGCGATCAAGAAGGCGAGAGAAAAAGTTTGTCCCACAGGGGAAGGCTTTCATCAACGCTACTTTCAACAACACGCTTGTCACGTTGACCGACCCACAGGGCAACGTGGTCTCGCAAAGCAGCGCAGGTGCAATGGGTTTCCGCGGCTCAAGAAAATCCACCGCATTTGCTGCGCAGCGCGCAGGTGAGACGGCAGCTCGAGCAGCGATCGAACATGGCCTGAAGACCGTCAACGTGATGGTCAAGGGACCAGGATCCGGTCGTGAAGCAGCTATCCGAGCTATCCAGGGTGCGGGTATCCGTGTTGTCTCGATCCGAGACGTCACGCCTACACCGCACAACGGGTGCCGACCACCAAAGAAGCGCCGAGTTTAGTTTTTGTCGAACGGCGGGCTCTGCCTTGCCGAAAAGAACCCGTCCAGACGAACACGCATAACTACGAAACAAACTACGAGTAATTCAGGAAACACATGGCAAGGTACACCGGACCTAAATGTAAAAACTGCCGCCGCTTCGGCATGAAATTGTGCTCGAAGCCAGCTGGCAAGTGCGCCTGGGAGCGACGAAAGAGCGCTCCAGGTGACAAGTCGACTCAGCAGCACCGACGACGAATATCTGACTACGGAACCCAGCTCCGTGAAAAGCAGAAAGCTCGCGCTATTTACGGTGTTCTCGAACGACAGTTCCACAACTACTACAAGAAGGCCACTCGCCTTGAAGGTGTTACAGGTGACCGCCTGCTCCAGCTTCTCGAGAGCCGACTTGACAACGTTGTATACCGACTGGGATTCGCTGACTCACGGCCACAGGCTCGACAAATCGTCAGCCATGGTCACGTCCGAGTTAACGGCAAAAAGGTAAACATTCCTTCCTACCAGGTTCGACCGGGAGACCGCGTCAGCTGGAAGGACACATCGAAGAAAACCGGACTGTTCGAAATTGTTACGAACGGAATGGGTTCCAACTCGGTAATTCCGAGCTGGTTGAAAGTCGATCCCGACAACGCAGTTGGCGAAGTCGTTTCCGCTCCTCGAACTAGCGATGTAGAGATTTCGATCGACACTCGACAGATCGTGGAGTACTACTCCAGGAGGTAAGACGCGGCGATGCTTGAACGAATGTACGGCATTACTCCTCAGGAAGAACTGCCGCCAACAACTCCAGAAATTCCAGATCTCTCGATCACTATCGTTGAGAACGAAGAGGCCTACGGTCGCTTTGTTGCCGAGCCGCTTGAACGCGGCTGGGGGGTCACCCTTGGGAACCCGTTGCGTCGTGCGCTTCTGAACTCACTCTCAGGTACTGCAGTTACCTGGGTAAAGATCGATGGTGCGCTACACGAGTACTCAACCATCCCGAACATGCGGGAAGAGGTTGTTGAGTTCCTGCTAAACGTGAAGGGTATTCGACTGCGCTCTCTCGCCGACCGCCCAGGTCGACTTCGACTTGAGGTCGACGGTGAAGGTGAAGTTCGAGCCGGTGACATCATGGCAACGGCCGACTTCGAGATCGTAAACCCGGAACACCACCTGGCAACTCTCGACAGCCCGGACGCACGTCTGTCTGTTGAGTTCAACGTCGAACAGGGCGTAGGTTTCACTCCTGCAAGCCACGACGACGGTATGCCTATTGGTGTGCTTCCAGTAGATGCAATCTACACTCCAGTTCGCAAGGCGAACTTCCACGTCGAGCCTACCCGTGTTGGTCAGCGCTCAGACCTCGAGCGACTCGTACTCGAAGTTTGGACCGACCGCACAATCACTCCTATGGAGGCGATGCAGGCAGCCGGCAGCCAGCTGATGGACAGCTTCTTCCACTTCACACGATTGGACAAGAAGCCTGAAGAAGAAGTCAGCCCTGCAGACGGTATTGGCGTAAGTGCCGACGTTTACAACACTTTGGTAGAAACTCTCGCTCTTTCCGCTCGAACATTGAACTGCTTGAAGCGAGCAGGAATCAATCGAGTTGGTGAAGTGCTCTCGATGCCTAAGAGCGAGCTTCTTAAGATTCGAAACTTCGGTCAGAAGTCACTCGACGAGCTTTACGACAAGCTTGCCGAGCGAGACATGCTGCCTGAAGACAAGTCCGCTGACTCTGAAGGTGAAGAAGCCGCCGAGTCTGAGGATTCAGGAGAAGAAACTAGTGAGGCATAAGCTTTCAGGACGCCAGTTCGGTCGCGCTTCCGGTCCACGGAAGGCGATGTACAGGATCATGGTTACTGATCTCCTGAAGCACGGTCAGATCAAGACGACCATCGCTAAAGCCAAGGAAATCCGACCTCTCGCAGAGAAGATGGTTACCCTCGGCAAGAATGGAACTCTCCACGACCGTCGTCAGGCTGCTGCGTTCATTACAGACAAAGCAGTTGTTCGAACTGTTTTCGATGACATCGCTCCTCGGTTCAAGGACCGACAGGGCGGTTACACCCGCATCACCCGACTCGGTGTTCGAGCAGGTGACGCGGCTGAAATGGCTGTCATCGAACTGCTCGACGACTAAGCAAACCGAATAATGCGCGTTGGGCTCGTTATTGAGTATGACGGGACTGAGTTCCACGGTTCTCAACTGCAACCCAACGCACGAACGGTGCAGGGCGAAATAGAAAACGCTTTGCACCGAATTTTTGAGAAAGACATAAGACTGTACCTGGCAAGCCGAACCGATTCGGGGGTGCACGCCAGGGGACAGGTTGCAAGGTTCGATGTCGATAAAGACATGGAGCCTGACCAGGTAAGGAAAGCGTTGAACCACTACATGGACAAAGATGTACGCATCCGCTGCGCACAACTCGTCCAGGATGGACCCGATGGATTCGATCCTCGTGGTGACGCGTCTGCCCGAACCTACTTCTACTCGTTCAACGATGCTCCGTCTGCACCTGCAATCGAACGCCGAACGGTCACACACGTTCGTAAGTCATTGCAGGCCGACCGGATGAACGCTGCTGCGGCCACCCTTATCGGGTCGCACGATTTCAAAGCGTTCGCTGGCCCCAGCGCACCTGCCGATGCTTCCACACGGCGAGTGGTTGAGTCGGCTTCGGTCGAAAGAGATGGCGATGTTGTTCGATTCGAGATCACCGCTAACGCGTTTCTCCATCAGCAGATCAGACGAACTGCCGGTGTGTTGTACAGCGTTGGCGTTGGTGACGCTGATGTCGACAGGATGGAACACCTGGTGACTGGTGGCTCAAGAGGAGAGGCCGCACACGTTATGCCCGCTCGCGGACTTAACCTCGAAAAGATCTCTTACAACGGATCTGGTGAATGTGGATTACCTGCTTTCGCCACTGCTGATACGACCAATCTAGGCGTAAACTAGAGAGTCGCAATTCACGGAATAAAAATGGTTACCAAGCTAAAGCAATACAACCCAAGCGCTAATGACCTGGTGAACGACTGGCAAGTCGTTGACGCCAGCGGTCAGGTTCTTGGTCGACTCGCTACTCAAATAGCGACCCTTCTCATGGGTAAGCACAAGCCAAACTACGTGCCTCACATGATGTCGGGTGACTTTGTAGTAGTCATCAACGCCGAGCAGATCAAAGTCACTGGTCTGAAGGCAGAAAAGAAGATTTACAAGCGACACAGCCAGTACCCGGGCAACCTCAAGGAGATTTCCTACGAGGTAATGCACGACAGGCACCCTGAGCGTGTTATTGAGTTGGCAGTCAAGGGAATGCTCCCAAAGAGCAAGCTCGGTCGACAGATGCTCAAGCGACTGAAGGTTTACGCCGGTGCTGAGCACCCTCACTCTGCCCAGGTTCTGGGTTCAGAGCGACGAGAGGCACGTGAGGCAGCAGCTGCTGCCAAAGCAGAAGCAGAATCTGCAAAGGCAGAGGTGAAGAAGCCAGCTGCCAAGAAGAGCCCTGCAAAGAAAGCTGCACCCAAGGCGAAGGCAGAAGCTAAGGCCGAGGAAGCACCAGCAGCAGAGGCTCCAGTAGCAACCCAAGAGAAGCCTGCAGCCAAGAAGCAAGCTGCTAAGAAAGCCACAGCAAAAAAGGCACCAGCTAAGAAAGCAGCCGCAAAGAAGCCGGCGGCTAAAAAGCCTGCTGCCAAGAAGACCACAGCAAAGAAGTCTGACGACAGCGGAGAGAAATAGTTGACTCAGCAGCAGTACTACTACGGCACTGGACGCCGAAAGACCTCAGTAGCACGAGTACGTGTCTACAACACCCCTGGTGGATCGACCGTCAACGGTAAGCCGATCGACGAAATATTCACAGTTGGTGCATGGCTCCTGAAGGCTGTCAGCCCACTTCAGGCAACCAGCCTTGCCGATAAGGTAACGGTCGTTGCAAAGACTCATGGTGGTGGATCAGCAGGTCAGGCTGGAGCATTTGCACACGGACTCGCACGAGCACTCGTCGAAATGGACGAGAATCTACGAGGTCCACTCAAGGCTGCAGGTCTTATGACCCGTGACCCTCGAATGAAGGAAAGCAAGAAGTACGGTCTGAAAAAAGCTCGAAAGGCTCCTCAGTACACCAAGCGTTAAGCCTTCCTCCAAATTTTTGGAAACAGAGAAGCCCCGAGATTTTCTCGGGGCTTTTTCTTTGTTTGTTGATATTAAGCTCGTTCGATAGATACGCACCTTGCGAGACCCGCAAAATCGGTGAGTAGCGCGATTCCTGCCTCTGGAAAAATTTTCAGGGCGAGTTCAATGCACTCGTCAGCGATTGGTGGATCGATCTCTATGTAGGCAGCACTCCACGCAGGTTTCAAATGATCGCGTATTCCGTCGAAGAGGGGCCGGATGACGTCAAGTCCGTCCGTACCTCCGTCCAGCGCCAGCGAAGGCTCCTGTTGCACTTCTGGCTGCAACCCATCCATTGCCGAACTTAATATGTAGGGTGGGTTAGAGACGATTACGTCGAACTCGCCTTCGAGAGGTTTGAGCAAGTTCCCCTCGTAGAAATCTACTTCGGCACTCAGGCGGTCAGCATTAGCCTGTGCAACATCCAGCGCATGGTGAGAAATATCGGTTGCGTGTACTTCGGCTGCAGGAAGTTCCAGGGCGAGTGAGCTGGCAATAGCACCCGAACCGGTGCAAATATCAGCGATCCGAGGATTTTCAATTCGGTGCGATCGTACGAATTCGGCGACTTGAACTATGATCTGTTCGGTTTCCGGACGCGGGATCAGAACGTGTTCGTTTACCGAAAAAGTGCGTCTGAAGAACTCAACCGATCCGGTTATGTACTGCAGAGGTTCGCGTTTCAGGCGACGTTCGACGAGCGTTTCGAGTTGTTGAACTTCAGAGTCATCAACGGCATCACTCAGACGAGCTAACTGATCCGCTGCACTCCAACCAAATGCATGGCGCACCAATAGACGTGCATCAATTCCTGCGTCTTCAATCCCGACCGCGCTGAGCCGCTCGGTGATTGATTTGATCAGTTCAGCAACTGTGGATTGAGACATTGAGATAGAACGCTATATTGTCAACCTGAGCTTGTCGGAGGGGCCGGCATTTCAGGCTGTGTGATCCTTCGACAGGCTCAGGATGACAGGTAAAGATTTGCAGTAGATTGCCTACACTCCGATAGCCACCTTGAGCGAAGCACCGGGGCTTACTGGTTGCGAGATGAACCGTGATCCCTCGGCTTACGCTTGGGAAGACAACATTATCGTTAAGTCCCGGCGTGCCTTCGCACTTTGGAACCAGCGTCCCAAACTCCCCCTCCGACTCCCCCAGTCCGGGGGAGTGTAAAACGGTTAGTCGCCTACCGCGGCTAGCTTGCGAGCTTGCTCTTCCTGGAGCAGTGCATCGACAAACTCGTCGATCTCACCACCTAGAACCTGTTGCATTTGGTGACTCGTGAATCCGATTCGGTGGTCGGTAATTCGAGACTGTGGGAAGTTGTAGGTACGGATCTTTTCGGATCGGTCTCCAGAACCCACCTGGGCTTTACGGTTCGCAGAAATCTCTGCGTTTCGTTTTTGCAGCTCCATGTCCCAGAGACGTGAACGAAGAATTTCCATTGCCTGGAGCTTGTTCTGCAACTGAGAACGCTCATTCTGGCACTGCACGACCAAACCCGAAGGCTCATGGGTGATTCGGATTGCGGTGGCAACCTTGTTCACGTTCTGTCCGCCGGCTCCACCAGAGTGGAAAACATCGATCTTGAGATCGTTGTCGTTGATTTCGACATCAACCTCCTCTGCTTTTGGAAGCACGGCCACCGTTGCTGTAGAGGTGTGAATTCGCCCCTGAGACTCGGTTGCAGGTACTCGCTGCACCCGGTGCACTCCGCTCTCAAGGTGTAAGCGCTGGTAAGCCCTTTCACCTGATAGTTCGAAAGTGACTTCTTTTATTCCGCCAACACCCGTCTCGTTCTGGCTGAGGACCTTCATTTTCCAACCACGAGCCTCTGAGTAGCGCTGGTACATGCGGAATAGTTCGGCAGCAAATAGTCCGGCTTCATCCCCACCGGCTCCAGCACGAATCTCGAGAACTGCGTCGGCGTGTTCGGTTTCGTCCTTGGGAAGGAGTTCCAGTCGTATCTCGTCGGTTAGCACCGCGAGCTTATCTTCGAGTTCCTGGATTTCGTCCTTAGCCATTTCGAGAACTTCAGGATCTTCTTCCAGTTCTAGAAGCTCATTGGCACCGTCAAGATCCGACTGAGTGGACGTCATGTTATTCCACAGCGCAACGACGTGTTGGAGCTGGCTGTATTCACGACCCAAGCGCCGGATAGCGTTCGGATCGGATGCCGTTTCGGGCTGCGACATGAGATGCTCAACCTCCGCGTGGCGGTCGGCGATTTCTTTAAGTCTTGCTTCAAATGATTGCTGCATGGTTCGATTTTCTCGGTAAGTAATTAGTGAACGGAGGGATCAATTACTTACGCAGCTAATGATGTGGTGCTCGAACCTGTTCAGCGATCGCCTTGGCATCCAGGGAGACTTCCGACTGCTCGGCTTCACCTTCTAATGGTTTAAGGGACGCGACTCCCTGTTCAACTTCGCGATCTCCAAGAATCACCACGTTTTTTGCCGATACGTTGTTGGCGTAACGCATTTGGGCCTTCATTGAACGTTTCGGAGCAAGGATGGTCGAAACTTCTTCACCCCGAAGAGCAGTCGCCAGGGATGCCGCTGCCTTCCCTGCGTTTCCGAGGGCAACCACGACCACATCAGGACCGTCAGAGCCTTCAACGGCAATTTCCTGGTCTTTCAACTGCAATATGAGTCGCTCAAGTCCAGCAGCGAAACCGATAGCCGGTGTTTCTGGCCCACCAAGCAGTCCAATTAGTGGGTCGTAACGTCCACCGGCAATAAGTGTTCCCTGACTGCCGGCGTTGGCTGGCTCAAACTCGAAAACTGTGCGGTTGTAGTAGTCGAGTCCGCGAACTAATCGGTGATCAATTTTGTAGTTGAACGAAGGGTTCGCTGATTTTAAATTTTCTAAGTGCTCAATCACCGCGTCCCAGTGTTCTTTAGCTTCGCCAGAAATGAAATCGAGTGACTTAGGCGCGTTCTCTGTCAGCTCTTGAGTTTCGGGAGCCTTTGAATCGAGCACTCGTAGTGGTGCTCGCTCAAGTCGGTCCCGATCAACTTTCGGCAGGCGGTCACCAGCAGCTTTGAAATATTTCTCGAGTTCGGAAATGTACTCGGATCTGCCGTCACGATCGCCCAGGTTATTGACCAGCAGTGTGACGTCAGAGATTCCCAACTCTTGGAGGAACATCCAGCAGAGTTCGAGCATTTCAGCGTCGACTTCCGGAGATGAATCACCGATGGCTTCGCAACCAAACTGGTGGAACTGTCGAACCCTACCGGCCTGGGGACGTTCGTATCGGAACATCGGCATGGCGTAGTAGAGGCGAACAGGTTGAGGCAAGTTCTGAAGACCGTTTTCTACGTAAGCCCTGCATACCGATGCAGTGCCTTCGGGACGCAGAGTGATCGAGTCTCCGCCGTGATCCTCAAACGAATACATCTCTTTTTGAACGATGTCAGTCTCATCACCGACTCCGCGCTGGAAGAGATTCGTGTCCTCGAAAGTTGGCGTGTCGATACGGCTGTAACCGAACCGCTTCGCCACCTTGCAGGCAGTCGTGTACACCTGTGACCAGTAAGGCTGATCCGCAGGAAGTATGTCGGCTGTTCCGCGTGGGCGTTTGAAGTTCATTCCGTAATTGTCTCTTGACCAAACGCACCAGCACATAGATGTGCTGGTGCGGAAACCTCATTTTCGCAGCTAATCTCTTCTCCATGGGGAGAAGGTTAGGTTGAGGGGAGAGTGCTGGAATTCAAACTGTGGAGCTCGAACGCCAAGGCTTCTCCCTCAGCCAGACCCTATCCCGCTGGGAGAGGGCTTCGAGTGGCCTAGGAGCCGAGTCCTGCTGCCTGGTAGATCTTTCCTTCGGTTTTGATCGCTGGAGCGTAAACCATTCGAGCCTTGTTCATCTCTCGAAGGTTTTCGGCGCCTACGTAGCCCATACAAACCTGGAGCGCACCAACAAGGTTGAGCGTTCCGTCGGTCCTGGATGATGGACCATACAACAGCTGGTTGAGGCTGTACTCGGTTCCCATGTTGATCCGTGTTCCCCGTGGGAGTGAATCGTGCCAGGTAGCCATGCCCCAGTGGTAACCGTGAGCAGGTGCCTCTTCGCACTTGGCGAATGGCGAACCGATCATGACTGCATTAGCACCGGCTGCGAACGACTTACATACGTCTCCACCGGTTCGGATTCCACCGTCGGTGATGATCGGGATGTACTTACCGGTCTCTTTGTAGAAATCGTCTCTTGCAGCTGCGCACTCAACGGTCGCACTGACCTGAGGGATCCCAATACCGAGCACTTCACGGCTGGTGCAAACGGAACCAGGTCCGACTCCGACCATTACACCGGAAATACCTTGCTGCATCAGCTCTTTGGTTACTTCGTAAGAAACGGTGTTTCCAACAAGGATCGGAACCTTCAGCTGCTCAACCATCTCAGAGAATACGAGCCCCTTAAGGCTTTTGGAGGAGTGTCGGGCGGTTACTACCGTTCCCTGCACAACGACCATGTCAGCACCGGCTTCGACTGCCAGTGGCGCCATACGCTTTGCGTTTTGTGGCACAAATGAAACGGCGGCTATTCCGCCGCCTTTTTTCACTTCTTCAACTTTTTTGCCGATCAACTCTGGCTTCTGTGGCTCCGAGTAGATCTTCTGCATGATCGCTGTCGCTTCTTCTCGAGGCGCAGCCGCAATCTCTTCATATACGGCGGTGGCATCCTCATATCGGGTGTGTAGCCCGTCCATGTTCATGACCGCAAGTCCGCCTGCTTTGGTCATCTCTATAGCGAATTTCGGATCAACCACAGCGTCCATCGCAGACGCAATAAACGGTACATCGAGCTTGATACCGTCGAAATTCGTCGTTGTGTCCGCCATTTCCGGGTTAATCGTGATGTCGCCGGGAGCAATGGCTACATCGTCAAATCCGTATGCGGGTTTCAGCTCTTTGAAGTCTCGTGGCACCTTCTGAACTCCTCACATCGGTTACAAGCCGAATGAACTTTCCCCAGTTTGAAATTCTTCCTTCCGGCGCCCCTGCATCCGGAGGAGATTACGAATTTCGCCGCGGGTTAATTCGGGTCAGTATACGCCCGAGTTTTACGACTCGTACACCCCGAATTTTTAAGCCAGTTAGATACCCGTAAACGTGTGCTAGCCTGAGTCCAGTTTTAACTTCATCCATTACGACTCGTTAGGGCAAAATCTCTGGCCTACGGGTGGGCAATAAATGAACATTTCCGGGAAACTCACTGACGTTGCAGGATTGTGCGTCGGGCACTACACCGACACGCAAAACGGGACTGGTTGCACTGTTGTGCTTTGCAACGAGCCGGCAATTGCAGGAATGGAAATTCGCGGGGCAGCGCCCGGTTCTCGCGAAACAGCGTTACTTGATCCGCTTGCCAGTGCTCAGTGGGTGAATGGCGTGATGCTTACGGGCGGAAGTGCGTTCGGGCTTGATGCCCCTGGGGGAGTCGTCCGATACTTGGAAGAACGCAAAGTCGGAGTGAAATTTGGACGTTCACGGATACCGCTGATTCCAGCTGCGGTTGTGTTCGATCTCGGATTCATAAATTCTGAAATCAGACCAACAGGTGAGGACGGGTACGCCGCCGCTGACAACGCCGATATGGATTTTGAAGTCGGTAATGTTGGAGCTGGAACTGGTGCCACGGTTGCCAAGCTAAAAGGAGCCACCTCCTCAATTAAAGGTGGTGTCGGGACAGCCTCAGTGCGGATCCCATCAAATAACGGGTCCGATGAAGTAACGGTTTCGGCACTAATGGTCGTAAACGCAATTGGGAGCATCGTTGATCCAGAAAACGGCGAAATAGTTGCGGGTCCAATTACCGATTCAGGATTTGGTGACTCTGTCGATCTACTAATAAATGATCCACCTAAACCAAGGGGTTTCTTTCGCAATACAACGATTGGTGTTGTGGCCACTGATGCCAAGCTAGACAAGATTGGAGCGACCCGACTCGCGATTGCCGGACAAGATGGAATCGGTCTTGCCATCAGGCCTGCCCACACAGCAAACGATGGAGACACCGTGTTCGCCCTCGCTACTGGAGCCGCCGGAGAAATCCCTGGCGATGTACTGCACGCCGCAGCCCTCAAGGCTGTCTCGGGAGCGATATTGAACGCAATCGAGTCAGCAGAGACCCTGGGTGGTGTGCTGTCTTCAAAGGAAGCACGAAAGAAATTTTCATGAGCCCACTGCCGTCACTTGGAAAAGAAACCCCGGTTGCAATAGTCGCCGCTGGTCGACTTGGATCAAGTCTCGCAATTGCAATGAGCAAGGCTGGCTACAACGTCACAGCGTTGTCCAGCAGGCGAACCGAACATCGAAAATGGTTGTCCGAACAACTCCCAAACTCCGTTGTTGTAGAGAGCGCACAGACGGCGGCGAATACAGCGAGCGTGGTATTCGTGACTGGTCCAGACGCAGCGATTTCTGAAATTGCTGATTCGATTGACCTAAGAGCACACCAGGCGGCAGTTCACTGCGCGGGCGTGCTTCCTCTATCCGTACTGGATTCAATTAGAGGTTCGGGTGCAGAAGTTGCTGGTTTCCACCCGCTTCAAACTTTCCCGTCAGTTGATTCCTCGGACCAACTCGAAGGTGTTTCTTTCGCTATCGAATCGAGCGAAGAGAATCTTGATTCGTGGCTATTTGAACTTGCTGAAGCTCTAGATGGATCAGGATTTCACATCACCACAGAAGGAAGAGCTGCCTATCACACGTCGGCGGTCATGGCGTGTGGACTTGTTTCTGGTCTGGTTGGTCTTGCTGCAGAAATGTGGGAACCGCTTGGTATTTCTAGATCAGAGGCACTGGAACGATTGATCCCGCTTATCAAATCGACTGCAGACGCACTGGATGCCAAAGGATTACCCGGCGCCATCACCGGTCCGTATGTGCGCGGCGACGTGGGAACGGTTGAGACACATTTGGCGGCCGCAGCTGCGAAATCACCAGAAACAGGGAGGGCGTACGCCGCTCTAGCTGCAGCTGCACTTCACATTGCACAGGAGCAAGGCGGATTATCCGGTTCAGTGTACGAACGCATCAAAATACTATTGAACACCCCAATTTGAAACACACAGGTCACATTAACCTGAAAAATAGGTGATAATGACCTAAGAGATGTGAACTAAGGCCTGGCGGCTAGCAAGTGGCAGTCGACCGGGGCGGAGGTGCACGATGGCGCAACGCCGAATCACAACCCACAAGATTCAGCAGATGAAACGCCGTGGCGAGCCGATCCCGATGGTGACGGCATACGACTACACGGCAGCCCGCATTGTTGATGCTGCTGATATTCCAATGATCCTCGTCGGAGACAGCATGGGACATGTGGTTCTTGGACACGATTCAACGATCCCTGTCACCGTAGATGACATCGTTCGAGCTTCAGCCGCTGTTGTACGTGGTGCTCAGAAGCCTTTGATCGTGGCTGATATGCCATTCCTCAGCTACCAAATTGATGCTGAAACTGCCCTGCGCAACGCAGCTCGCCTGATTCAAGAAGGCGGAGCTCAAGCCGTAAAACTCGAGGGCGGAAAGCCGGTTGCACCAATCGTGCGCCGCCTTGCCGAGGCTGGTCTTGCTGTGATGGGACATATAGGTCTGACACCACAGCATGTGAACCAACTTGGTGGATACCGTGTGCAGGGTAAGACTGAAGCGAGTGCTAATCATGTGCTCGATGATGCACTAGCTTTGCAAGATGCCGGAGCCTTTGCGATCGTTCTTGAGCTAATTCCAGTCGAACTGGCAAAGCGAATTACCGAAGCACTAGATATTCCGACGATAGGAATTGGCGCAGGTGTTCACACCGATGGTCAGGTACAGGTATTCCACGACATGCTCGGATTGGATCCTGACTTCCGACCGAAACATTCTGGAAAGTACGCCGATCTTGCACCGGTGATTCAAGGTGCTCTCGAACAGTACGGCGAAGATGTAAAGAATCGAACCTTCCCGACCGACGCACAGTCGTTCTATTCGGACGATTCTCGCGTTCGCGAAGGCTCGAAGACCGCCGAATAAGAGGTCTCTCCCTCACCTGAATCGTCTCCCGCTGGGAGAGGATCGAATTTTTGATTGGGCACCAATGCAGGTTGTGCGAACTGTTGCTGAAATGCGCGAAGTTCGACGTAGTCAGAAAGGACGCGTCGGATTCGTTGCAACTCTCGGCGGAATTCACGTTGGGCACACCACACACATGGACATCATGCGTCCACTCTGCGACGTAATGATCGGTTCGCTTTTCTTGAATCCAACTCAATTTGGCGAGAGCGAAGATTTGTCGAGTTACCCGGCTGTGGAAGCGGACGATCTAGCCCAATTTGAAGCACACGGTACTGACATTGTGTTTGCTCCTTCTGTCGATGAAATGTATCCGCCAGGAGGAATCGAACAGATCGAGCCTGGGCCAATTGCGAATGTTCTGGAAGGCGCGCATCGACCAGGGCATTTTGATGGTGTGGCAACCGTGGTTAATCGACTGTTTGATGTCGTGGGACCCGATATCGCTTCGTTCGGCGAAAAAGATGCCCAACAACTACGAATCATCGAGCAGCTAATCGTAAACCAGGGTTTCGAAATCGAAGTCGTTCGCATACCAACCGTCCGCGAGGCAGATGGCCTCGCCGTAAGCAGTCGAAATCAGTATTTATCAGCCGACGAACGGCGAGCCGCTTGCGTTCTGTATCGCTCAATGAATGCTGCAAAACAAGAATGGCGTAACGGCGAGCGGTCGTCCGAGAATCTCAAGCAACTGATGACCAGGGTCCTCGATTCAGAACCACTTGCCGATACTCAATATGCCACTATCGTCGACCCTCACAGTTTCAACGAAGTCGGAATAGCTAATCCGCCAGTCCGCGCGGTCCTTGCTGTGAGAATCGGCAAGGCAAGACTCATCGACAACATGCTGTTTGATTAACCTGTTTTGACGGGGCTTCGACTAGCATTTGTTGCATGAACATTCTTGTAACTAACGACGATGGCTTCGACAATCCTGGCGTGTGGGCGCTTGTTAATGCGGTGAGACACCTTGGGAAGGTGACGGTGGTAGCACCAGCCGAGAACAAATCAGGTGTTGGAACCGCAATTTCTTTTCGACAATCTTTGAAAATTAATTCCGCTCCCAGTCGCTTTGACGATGTCGATTGTTTCGCTGTTAGCGGTACGCCTGCTGACTCCGTCATCCTCGGGATTGAGCACGTCCTGAATCACGATGTGGATGTAGTGCTTTCAGGAATAAATCCTGGGTTCAACACGAGTCGAAATATGTTCATATCGGGTACGTTCGGCGCGGCAATTGTTGCTGCAGCCAAGGGTTACAAGGCTTGCGCGTTTTCAATGGATCATGGCGATATTCTTGACGATGAATTGATCGCAAAAGTTACGGGCGCCATTGCTGCCGAACTTTTGAGTGAAGAAACACCCCAAGCTGGTCTCTACAACGTGAACTACCCGATGTTCAGGTACGACCCGATCTTGAGTGCCGAAGCAGCAAAGCCGGCCGTTTCCGATTTCAAGATGTACCTGGATCCACACAGCGATGGTGGGTTCGAGGTTTTCTCTGGTCTGCAAATCGTGATCGATAGTGAGCAACTCGAACCAGGCACAGACGTCGAGGTGCTGACCAGGGACCGGATTGCGATTTCCGCGGTTGAAGGACCTACCCTCAATTACATTCATGATGATCCGACGATGCACCGAATGATCGCCGCAGCGAACAAAGTTATCGGTTGACTCAGCACGCCTAACCTCTGAGAATCTCGTTGTTCAAGAAACCGATACAACGAAATCCTCAGGGGGACAAATGCTTTACGAACTTCGCGTCTACGAGTGCCTACCCGGGCGATTACCGAACTTGCACGCCCGATTTGCCAACCACACGATGAAGCTTTTTGAAAAGCACGGTATGAAGAATGTCGGGTACTGGGTGACTGATGTTGGCGAGAGCAATCACGAACTCACCTACATGCTCGCGTTCGAAGACGCCAACCAGCGCATGGCAGCATGGGATAGCTTCCGCGCAGACCCTGAGTGGCACAAAGTTGTTGACGACTCACACAAGGATGGTCTAATCGTCAAGAACGTGCGAAACCAGACGCTCATGCCAACTCCGTACTCACCAATGCAATAGCTGGAAGGCCCTGGCGAATGCCAAATATCAACAAACTGAAGAATCTTTCAGGTCAGGCACACATCGTCGGCGTTGGGGAGTCGAACAAGCTCGGCAAGGTTCCGGAGAAGTCACCTTTGGCGCATCATGCCGGAGCCGCGATCAATGCACTGGACGACGCTGGTTTTGAGCTTTCTGACGTTGATGCGTTGTTCACAGCTGGCTGGTCGACTCTCGATGTTGCTGAGTATATGGGCATCCAACCTCGTTACACCGACAGCACTTCAGTTGGTGGGTCGTCGTTTGTGATTCACGTTGCTCACGCACTTGCTGCGATTGAGGCGGGATATTGCGAAGTAGCGCTCATTACTCATGGTCAGAGCGGGCGATCGGATCGTGCGCCAATTCCACGTAACCCGGGCGCACCAATGGCGCAATACGAATCACCGTACGGAATCATGGGACCGCCAATTTCTTACGCGATGGCGGCACGGCGTTACATGCATGAATACGGGGAAGATCGCACACGCCATGCGATGGCGGAAGTAGCTGTTTCCACTCGTAAGTGGGCGAATCTAAATCCGATGGCCTACTTCTACGATGTGCCTGCAACTTTCGAGGACTATCACAACTCACGCTGGGTAGCATGGCCATTCCATTTGCTTGATTGTTGTCTGGTGACTGACGCTGGCGCAGCCGTTGTGATCACCTCGAAAGAGCGCGCGAAAGACGCTAAAAACGGCAGTGTTGCTGTTCTTGGGGCAGGTGAAGGACACGATCACTCGATGATTTCGCAAATGCCTGATTTGACCAGTGCCTTTGGACGTAACACCGGACCGCAAGCGATGGAAATGGCAGGCGTGACTCATTCCGATCTAGATTTGGCGATGATCTACGACTCTTTCACCTATACCGTCCTCGTTACGTTGGAGAATCTTGGTTTCTGCGGACCGGGTGAAGCTCCTGATTTCGTCGGTGACCAGCGAACTGCTCCAGGTGGTGACTTTCCGCTGAACACTAACGGTGGAGGACTTTCCTACACCCATCCGGGAATGTACGGAATATTCACTCTGGTCGAGGCAGCACGACAACTGCGTGGCCAGGCAGGTGAACGACAGCTAGAAGATTGCGAACTTGCGCTCGCGCACGGGACTGGTGGACTACTGTCGTCGACCGGAACAGTTGTTTTGGGGAGAGGTTGATATGAATGGTTCACCGCAAAAACCACAGCCGGTTGTTCAGCCTGAGTCAGAAAAGTACTGGGAAGGACTTAAGAACGAGGAAATCTGGCTTCAACGGTCCAAGAAAACTGGTGAGTTACAGTTTTTTCCTCGCGGCATTTCCATTCATGACCCTTCCTCTGGTGAAGCAGGAGTTGAATGGGTAAAAGCTTCAGGTAGGGCAACCCTTTTTACTTTCGCGATTGTCCATGCGGCTCCTCATCCCGGGTTCGTTGAAGACTTGCCCTACATCACCGCGCTCGTCGAACTTGAAGAGGGTGTGAAAATTCCGACGAACATCGTTGGAATTGAACCTGAACCGGTCAATCTTCAAATCGGTATGGACCTTGTGCCGGTGTTTGAACATCACGACGGACAAGCGACTCTGTTGAAATTTCGACCTGCTTAAGTTCTGAAATTCCTCCGATGTATAGATAGAATTGAGAAAGTTGGACATTTAGTTCGGCCTTTTTCCTCGACTGAACCGTTGATTATTCGTCCCACATTCCGAAACCGACGATACCGAACCATGGGTGCCTAGCACCCCGAACCCAACGCGTTCTCTTTAATTCATTCCCGTCGAGGTATTTTCAAAATGACTAACCACTATCTTTACGTCGCCGATTTAAGCGCCGACGAAATCCTCCCAATCCTCAACCGCGCAGTTGAACTGAAAAACGGCGCGTCCAGCAACGCGCTTGCTGGTAAGTCAATTGCACTTCTGTTTGAGAAGCCTTCACTTCGCACAAAGCTTTCTTTCTGGATCGGTGCGGAGAAACTCGGAGGCAAGCCCGTTTACTTCAGCCCGGAAGAAGTAGGTCTGGGTAAACGCGAACCTGTGGCCGACGTTGCCAACGTGATGTCACGCATGGCAGATGCTGCTGTGATTCGCACGTTCGCGCAATCGACTTTGGACGAGTTTGCCGCTGCCGCTTCGATCCCCGTCATCAACGCTCTTACCGATGGTGAACACCCTTGCCAGGCACTTGCTGATACCCAGACCATTCTCGAGCACTGCGGAACAGTGAATGGCAAGAAGATAGTTTTTGTTGGCGACGGAAACAACGTCGCTATTTCTCTTGCTTATGCAGTAGTTGGCCTGGGTGGACACCTGATAGTTGCGTCCCCAAACGGTTATGAAGTTCCTGAGAGCGATCTAGCTTCAGCGAACGCGTACGGCCCTGGTTCAGTCACCCAGGCGACAGATCCCAAAGAAGCGGTCGACGGCGCGGACATTGTCTACACCGATGTATGGACCAGTATGGGACAGGAAGCGGAGACTCAAAAGAGGCTTCAGGATTTTGCTGGCTACCAGGTGAATCCTGAACTTCTCGACCTGGCAAAACCAGACGTGAAGTTCATGCATGATCTTCCTGCTCATCCGGGCGAAGAGATTTCTGATGGACTTCTCTACGATCCCCGTTCAATTGCCTTCGATCAGGCCGAAAATAGGCTTTGGGCGCAGGCTGCACTTATGGAGAAACTGATCTAAACCCCAGATCAACTTCTTCAACTCTCAGGGCAAACATGCCCAGTTCTTGGAGTATGAGAAGATTCGGAGAGCGTTGACCGCTCTTTGAGACGAACTTATGGCGTTACCCGTAATCGCAATAGTTGGTCGACCAAATGTCGGCAAATCCACCTTGTTTAATCGGCTGGCAGGGCGACGGATCGCGATTGTCAGCGATGTGCCAGGTACGACTCGTGACCGGGTATCGATTGATGCTGAATGGGGGCGACACAAATTCCTGCTTGTGGACACCGCAGGTGTTGAAGACCGACCACATGACGACTTGATGTGGGATGACATCAAGGCACAGGTTCAACTCGCTCTCGATCAAGCTGACGGCGTGATTTTTGCAGTCGATGTGAACGACGGTGTGACGAACGCGGATGAAGATGCCGCGCAGATGGTCCGAATGTCTGGCAAGCCAGTAGTGCTCGCGGCAAATAAAGCCGACTCGCTCGTTCGCGAGGACATGATTTACGAGTTCTATTCGCTGGGACTTGGAGATCCGTATCCAATAAGCGCTTATCACGACACTGGAATTGGCGACTTAATGCAATCGCTGTTTGATGTCGTTCCTGAGTACGAACTCGAACCATCAGGTCCAAACTCGGTCAGAGTCGCGATTGCAGGTCGACCGAATGCCGGTAAATCTGCGCTGTTCAATGCCATCACTGGTGAGAAACGTTCAGTTGTTAGCCCGGTCGCCGGTACAACACGAGACACTGTTGACTCTCTTTACGAATACGAAGGACAACGTTTGCTGTTCCTCGATACCGCGGGATTGCGGCGCCGAGGCAAGACTGAAGCCGGTATTGAGAAGTACAGCGCTATTCGAACTATCGGTGCGATCGAGAGAAGCTACGTTTCTCTGCTAATCCTCGACGCGACAGAATTTGTTACGGCCCAAGACACTCATATTGGTGGGTACATCGATGAAGCTTCCCGAGCTGCGATCGTAATCATCAATAAATGGGATCTCGCGCCAGAGCTTGGATTAGATAAGAACGAGGCAGCAGCCGAAGTTCGCAACAGGTTCAAGTTCATTCCTGATGTTCCCGTTATGTTTACCTCGGCACTTACAGGCTCAGGTGTCGACAAGATCGTTCCGATGATTCTGTCCGTCTACGATGAATTCTCCCGGCAAGTGCCACGCTCAGACGTGAGTAAAGCTGTGTTCGACGCAATGGGGGAAAACCCACTTCCCGGAATTGGAAGTCGTCGCCCACGGATTTACAGGGCAATTCAATCGAGAACTTCGCCACCTACGTTTGAATTTTCCGCTCGAAGCCCGGAACTAATACACTTCAGCTACCGCAGGTATTTGGAAAACCGTTTGCGAGATCGTTTCGGGTTCGTCGGCACACCAATCCGGATGTCGTTCAAGGGGCGAGAAGATGAGTGACGTACTCGTCATCGTAATAGTGATGGCAGTTGCCTACTTCGTAGGGGCAATACCGTCTGGTGTGATTATTGGTCGTCTCTGGCGTGGCATCGATGTTCGTAGCTACGGAAGCGGCGGTTCTGGCGCCACGAATGTGAACCGCACTTTGGGCCCAAAAGCAGGAGCTGGTGCGCTTGCTGCGGATATCGGCAAGGGCATGACCGTCACCATAGTTGCCCGCCTGCTATCTGACGATCCCTGGTTAACCGCCGCAGCAGGTACGGTTGCTGTGCTCGGTCACATGTTCCCGATTTACATCAAATTCAAGGGTGGCAAGGGCGTCGCGACCGGACTTGGCGCACTTGCCGTAATTTCACCGATCTCAGCTGGGATAGCCCTTGTCGGCGTATTGATCGCTTTGGCGAGCAGGTACGTCTCACTCGGGTCAATAATCGGAAGCACGTCCAGTCTTGGTGCACTTTTTATATTCAGTATTTTTGAGTTATTCGATCACGATATTTGGTATTTACTGTTCGCGATTCCAGTTCCGATTTTGATTATCTGGAGTCACCTGTCGAACATTGATCGGCTCGCAAAAGGTGAAGAATCCCGCCTTGAGAACCGCGCAGCACCGCGCAGGGCGCAGAGAACCCCGTAAACTGCGGGTGTGACACGCGTAGGAATCATAGGAACCGGGGCTTGGGCGACCACCCTTGGAATACTTCTCACACGTCAGGGACATGACGCGACTCTTTGGGCTCGAAATTCTGAGGTTGCCCAACGACTTTCCGCGGACAGATCTAACGAACGATTCTTGCCGGGAGTGCCGTTCCCAGACCAGCTTTCGGTAACTGACAGTATTGAGGGCGCCCTTTCAGGGACAGAAATCGCGGTTATTGCTGTGCCATCGGTCACGATGCGAGACAACGCATCGTTGATATCCAGTTATCTGTCGGAGAACTCCGCTATCGTATGTGCCACCAAAGGTATTGAGATCAGTTCCGGCAAACGAATGACTGAGGTTATTCGAGAGGAAGTGCGTGCGGTTCCACCGTCTCGCATTGGAGCATTGTCAGGTCCGAATCTTGCTCCCGAGATTGCATCTGGAAAAGTTTCGACTGCCACCGCCGCATTTGAAGATGAGTCGGTTGGCGTTTCCGTACAAGAGCTGTTCAGTTCCGAGGTGTTCAGGGTTTATCGATCTGAAGATGTCACCGGTGTAGAACTGGGTGGTGCACTAAAAAACATCATCGCTATCGGGGCAGGTTTCATTGATGGAGCAGACCTTGGTGACAACGCTAAGGCTGCGTACATAACTCGTGGATTACATGAAATCACGAGGCTCGGAGTCGCAATGGGTGCGCGACCGGACACTTTTGCCGGTCTTAGCGGGATGGGCGACTTGATCGCCACATGTATTTCTCCCCTGAGCAGAAATTATCGTCTGGGTGTTGGTTTGGCATCAGGAAAAGACCTTGAGTCGGTCCTTGGCGAGCTTGGTCAAACGGCGGAAGGCGTGCCCACAACCCAGGCCGCTGTTCAAATAGCTGAAGGGTTGGACATTGACATGCCCATAACGAAGGCAACGTACCGGGTACTGTTCGAGGGTATGGAACCCGTTCAGGCAATCCGGGAACTAATGGTCCGTAGCTTACAGCCCGAAGTTCGTTACTAGGCTCCGTCGAGATCGCCTGACTCGAACAGGATCGCCGACATCACAGTTATGGCAGCGGTTTCACTTCGGAGGATCCTGGGGCCCATCGTGACTAGATCGGCACCTGCCGAAGTTATTTCTTCTACTTCATCTGAGCTGAGACCGCCAGGTGGGCCGATTAATGCAGCCAGCTTTTCATTCTCAGAGTGCTTGCGGAGCGCGGATTGAAGCGAGTTTGACCGAGAATCGGATTCTTCCCACAGGCAAAGAAGGGGTTGCTCCTCCGTTACCAGCTTGACCGCTTCACGCAGAGGCATCGGATCAGATAATTCCGGCACTGTCACTCTTCCAGACTGTTCGGAAGCCTCTACGGTGATTCTGCGCCATCGTTCCAGCCGTTTATCTGAAGGTGCACCGGTGTTTCCACCCTGAACACGTTCGGACATAACTGGAATGAAGCTGGTCGCACCGAGCTCGGTACATTTCTGAATCGCCAACTCTATGCGTTCAGGACGTGCCAAACCCAGGAGTAGGGTTACCTGTTTTGAGGGCGACCGGATAGGTTTGATCGCAGATACCAGGCTTGCTGAGACTTCTGTTTTTCCGACGTGCTCGATTTCTAATTCCCACTCACCACCGGAACCATCAAAAACGCTTATTCTGTCTCCAGGTGTGGCGCGAAGTACCGTTTTTAGTTGGCGGGCGACAGGGTTGCTAATCGCAACTGCACGATCGGTGGGATCAAAATCCGGAATGTAGAACCGGTGCATGTCGATTCACCCTTTCCGCGAAATGATGGTGGCGGTCCAATCTTCGATCTTACGAGTCGATTGAATTTGCCCCCCGACCGCGTCGAACGCCTCCATCACATCGTCGAATCGCGATTCTAGAACACCAGACGTGACAATAACGCCACCCGGCTTGATCGTGTCTACTAGGGGTTGGGCAAGCATGATCAGGACGTTCGCAGCAATATTGGCGCCCACAACATCGAAATGACCTGCCGGTGCACGGTCATCAGGTACTGAACCCTCAAAGATGGTTGCCTTGCCACTGTGTCCAGCCAGATCGAGATTGTTGATGGATGACCTGACCGCTTCCGGCTCGATGTCACACCCGACTGCGTGATCAGCGCCAAGTGCTAACGCAGCGATGGAGAGCACTCCCGAGCCGCAACCCACATCGAGGAATTGATGCCCGGGTCGAACTACTTTTTCGATTTCCTCTAGGCACATTAGGGTCGTGGGGTGATGACCTGTGCCAAAGGCAAGACCGGGTTCCAACTTGATGATCACGTCGTCATCGGCAGGGGAGTATTCAGCCGTGCGAGGGAGAATAACGAGGTTCTTGCCAACCTTGATCGGCTCAAACTTTTGGTTCCGCCACTCGTCGTCCGAAACCTCAATTTCTTCCAACTCGGGTAGGTCGACGAAATGGCGTATTAACCGGACGCCAACGTCAATACCGGTTAGTCGGCTATCTGTGGTGGAGTCGATTGGTAACCATCCACGAATCGTCACCCATGCTGACGGATCAGGCTTTTCACCTTCATCTGGATTGAAACCACCGGGAACTTCGACTGAAGCAGATCCTTCGCCGTGCTGATTAAACAGATGGGTAAGTGGTTCGACGTACTCGGGAGGGGTCGAGATCTTTATTTGTAGCCAGCGCACGTTGAATCAGTCTGTGGCTTTAGCCGGTTAATCGTCTTTGCCCTGGAACGCATCTTTCACGCGGTCAAAGAATCCGGGACCATTGCCATCACCCGTATTCTCAATTCCGAACGAAGCTGCAAGCTCCTGGAGCAATCGCGTTTGCTCAGAGTTAAGATCTGTTGGTGTAACGACACGAAGGTTGACGATCTGGTCTCCGCGTCGACCTGAGCTGTTCATGTATGGGATACCGGCACCTCGAAGGCGTGCTTTGTTGCCGGTTTGAGTTCCAGGGTTGATCACGACTTCGATCGGATCTTCGAGGGTTTCAACCGTAATCGTCCCACCGAGGGCTGCTAGTACCATGTTGACCTCAGCAACCATATGAACGTCGTTGCCGCGCCTTGTGAACAACTCGTGCGGCTCTACGGCAATGTGAACGTACAGGTCACCGTTTTGACGCCCTTTTCCACCTGACTCACCTTCGCCACGGATTACCAGCTTCGTTCCATGCTCGATACCTGCAGGAATCGGAACTTCAATGGTTCGCGACTTACGCTCGGTTCCTCGCCCTTTGCACTGGGTGCAGGCGACTTTGACTGTTTGACCTTCACCATTACACGTTGGGCACGCCGTTACTTGCTGGAACTGTCCGAAGAAGGTTCGTTGGGTACGTCGAACCTTTCCTTCGCCGTGGCAGGTTGAACATTCGACAACATCTGTACCAGGTTCAGCGCGTGAACCATCACAGCGGTCACACCGCTCCATACGATTCAGTTCGAGGCGCTTATCCACGCCAAACGCGGCTTCTTTGAAATCTACGCCGACCTGGAACTCGAGGTCGGCACCCTTGCTCGGGGATTGACGGGTAGAACCGCCGAAGAACGAGTCGAAAATGTCTCCGAATCCACCGAATCCTTCAAAACCATCGAAACCACGACCAGCCGAGCCATTCAGGCCGTCGTGACCGAATCGGTCGTACTGGGCTTTGCGCTCTGGATCGCTGAGTACCTGGTAAGCCTCGTTCACTTCTTTAAAGCGATCGCTGGCATCTTCTTCTTTGTTTCGGTCAGGGTGGTACTTGAGCGCCTGTTTTCGGAAGGCTTTCTTAAGGTCTTCGGCGGTCGCGTCACGCGATACTCCGAGGACTTCGTAATAGTCGCGCTTACTGGTGGTCATGAGAGCTTAGAAAATCCGCCTTGAAAACAGGTTGCCATCCGAGTTCAACGAACGGAATGGCAGAACACACCAATTATAAAGCTGAGAAACGGTTCTGCTGAGTAACAGTCCTGGGTCGATTTAGCGAATCTTTTTTCAGCTGCCGTAGACCATTGAGGTCATGTTGCCGAGATGCCTGGCAACATAATGAACGGTCGGAATCGCCGTTGCGTACTGCATTCGGGTAGGAGCGAGGACACCGATCAATCCGTCGGCGGAATCTTCGTTGCCGTACTGTGTAAACACGATCGAGTAGCGTTGAAGTGCTTCTTGTTCGTTTTCACGACCGATTACCACGTTCATTGAGTGCTTGTCCGACGCATACTCGTTCAGTGCTGAAAGTGAAGAAGGGTCGTCGAGGATCCAGGTGGCGCCCGCCGCCATCGATGGATCTGTCATGAACTCAGGTTGCTTGAACAGCTCGCTAATTCCCGTGAACTTTCGGTCGCTTGTGCCTACCTTGGAGTTTTCACGTACAGCTGAGACAGTCGATGAATATGCTTGTTGTTCGAAGCCTGGATTAAAGTCGTTTGTTCGAGACTTGAGTTGGTTGGGTCGTAAACCCACAACCTTTTCAACAATGCGATTGCGCGTGTGCTCAATCTCAGAGTCGGTCACGGATGCGTCTAAACTGATCAGATTCTTGTAAACGGTGGCTTCCTGGAGCACTACCACCACCATGACTAGCATTTCCTGCAACTTCAAAAGTTCGACTGTCTTAATTGGAGCAGGTGCAGTTCGCGGTAATGTGGTGAAGGCGAGAGTGCTCAGCATGCCTGAGAGAATCGCCGATGCCGATTCGATCCAATCATCGACATAGCTCTGTAGGATCTTGAATTCTTGATCAATCAAGCGCCGGGCGTTTCCGTTCAACTTTTGATCGTGATCCAGCGATGCTACGAACTGTCGGTATCCAGAATCGCTTGGGACGCCACCAGATGAAATATGAGGGCGAGTGATGTACCCGTCTTCCTCTAGCGCGACCATTTCGTTTCGAATCGTCGCTGAACTCGCCTTCAGTGTCTCAGACTTTGCGAGAGTAGATGACGCGACCGGCGCTGCCGTGTGAACGTGTTCAGACACGATCAAACGCAATATTTCTCTTTTACGGTCGGTGAGCGTTGCCATTTATTTCGGGATTCTGGTGATTAAAAAATGTGACACTCAAACTACTGTTTTAGATGTGGTGAAGCTAGCATGCGGTTTTCCCGAGTGTCAACGCTATTTATTAGTGATCCGTTGGCCAAAGATGCTCCTAATTTAGATCGATGTCGAAGCAAATAAAGCTTTCACAAGAATCGTCCAACAGTGGTGCCAAATTTATTCAAAAGGATGCGAGCCCAATGTACGAGGCTCGATTCGAGTTTCACTTCGGTGAAGGCATCACAGATCTAGTAGTTGAGGAGCTTTGGCATTTCTAAAATCCGTACCGAGGATTTGGAAACGCGATTGAGCCTGACATGCTTATACGGGGTTCATCAAGTCCAGAAATACCTGCGTGCCAAGTGGTGAGAATACCAACCTGTGGTGACCAACTGAACGACCACAACTTCGATTAGAGCTTGATTAGCAGCATTTCTATGTTAGCTGGACCCCGAATTGGAACTGGGGTCGATATAAGGCTGAATGGTAACGAGCGAGGGTTGAGTAGTCCGGATGCTTTACGGTGCAAAATCTCATCGCCTCAAGGAACTGTGGTTGGATCGAAAACTGAGCCTGAAATTTATGCATCGATGGACAGAAATATAACCTCGGTCCGTGCTCTGCAAATTGCGCAATTTTTGGTGCATTGCTAGATTGGATTCAAACAAGATCGTTGGACGAATATTTCTTTACTCGTATTCGTCACCAAAAGGACGCGTGAATGGAAATCCGCTGGCTCGGAAGATCTACATTTGAAATCAAATCTTCCGTAGGTGTTGTTGTCGTAGACCACGAAGGTGCATTGCCTTCTGATTCGGAGCTTGAAGACGAAAACACGATCTTCGTTTTTTCTCAAAAAGATCGTAGCGAGATCCCGCTAAACGATCATCATGTGCTTACTGGACCTGGTGAATACGAAATCGGTGGAATTTCTATTCGAGGTATTGCTTCGCCAGCAGACGATCCGAGCGTTTCGAAAGAGATCAACACGGTCTATGCAATAGTTACGGATGGGCTTCATGTGGTTTCACTTGGAACGCCAGGAAAAACTCTGTCAGCTCAATCCATTCAACAGATAGCCAGAGTTGATGTATTACTTGTGAACACCTCTAACCACGGTTTGGAGTCCGAGGATCTGGCTTCGGTCGTACGGAGCCTTGAGCCTAAAGTCGTTGTTCCGACGGGATTTGACACTGCATCAAGCAAGCCCAGTGCCGAGATGGGTCAACTACTCACTGAATTAGGTGTGAAAGAGTACGAGCCTGTTGCACGATTGAATGTTACGAAATCCAACTTGCCTGAAGAGCGACAGGTCGTAGTAGTACAGCAGCTCTAGACAGTTATCTAAGGTAACAAAAAGCCCGGTAGATTTTCTTTTACCGGGCTTTTTGTTGGTATTTCCTAGGGCTACATACCTTTGGTTGCGTTGAATCGCCTCCAGGCCAGAAGCGCCAGTGGAGCGAGAACCAAGCCAAGGTTCCCAACTGACGCTGGACCGCCCTCACGTGCGCTACACGAACCACCAGTAGCCTCTTCAGCAACCGCTGTTGCAGTGGCACGAGCCTCTGCTGTTGCCGTCACGTCACCAATTGGCGTCGGAGTTGGTGTCGCTGTAGCCACAGGCTTAGCCGTTGGAGTCGGCGTTGGTGTGCGAGACGGCTCCGGTGTAGGTGTCGCTGGTGGGGTCGGCGTTGGTGTGGGTGGTAATTGCGGGAATGCGAGCAAAAAGCTCTCTTTTATTGAGCCGCTAACAAATGTGTCTTTCTGCAGTGCTTTGGTTTCGCCAATGTAGAACTCGATTGGTAAACCCTCGTATTCGTCAAAAACCGGATCTAGCGTCAGGAAATACGTACCCTGGAACACTTCCGCAAAGGGTGATATGTAATCGCCAATAACCGCGTAGATCAACGTTCC
>JAYQWG010000003.1:74852-87393 GCA_038150225.1 Chloroflexota bacterium | reverse complement strand
TGATCAGCCGCTTCCAAAGACCACTGAGAGGTTGATCCCAACGGGCGTAGACGGACCCCGAATTCCCCACCGTAAATCATCAATGCTTGGCCTGAGCCCGAATCGCCAACTATGACCGCGGTAGCCTCGCATGGTGAACCACTATTTTCATCAGTCCAACCAACCACTTCATACTCGCCAATACGCCCTGGTACTTCCGGGACGATTATTGATGAGGAAATTTTTGGCACGCTTTGGGTCTCGAAAAGCTGAATCGGGAAATACCCACAGTTATTGTTATCTTCAATGTCGATCATAAGTTGACCGAAGTCATCTGGCATGAACTGTCTTTCCCGTCCGCCTCAAGCTTGTTGTGATACTGCACAGAGGGTTACGCATCAGAGATCCCTGCTTTCTCGTTCACTCGTCTCTCGGGGGGCGGGTGGAATAGCGCATCATTCCCACCTGTGGTTACCCCCCCCTCGCAGCGTTTATCCCTGAGTCTCGCACATGCTGCAGGGTGAAAGCACACATCGTAGACCCGATTCCACGATCTTCAAGTAAGGGCAGAGTCGATGGTAAGTGGCGTAACTCGTCGGGATTGTAATGTCGCCCAGAATTCGCTTCCGTTATGTACGTGTTGATCTAATCGATATACGTTCGTCGGATATCTACAGATGGGAAATATGCGCATGGAAATGGCAGTACGAACAAAGCCGCGGTAACCTGCAACGCCACACGAAGCTTGATTTGGATCCAAGGACACGACTGAATGCCTTCTGTCACGGGAAACCGAATAACTCTATCTCCCCGGGAACTGCCAGGGCGTTGGTACAACGTCGAGGCAGATTTACCGTTCCGAGTCCCGCCGATGATGTCGCCGTCCGGCTACCCAGTGACCCCAAGAGAGCTTGAACCGTTCTTCCCGAAACAAATCATCGAGCACGAACTGAATGACACGACGAAAACGTTCAACATCCCAAAGGAAGTTCGTGCGGCATATCAACAGTGGCGACCAACACCAATGTTCAGGGCTGAAGCCCTTGAACGAGAGTTACGGACTTCAGCGAAGCTCTATTACAAGGTTGAAGGCGGAAGCCCAAGCGGATCGTATGAATCGAATACAGCAATCCCGCAGGCTTTCTTCACATCCAAAACTGGCGCGAAGGGAATTGTTACCGGTGGGTCAGGTGGGGTTTGGATTAGTGCAATAGGTCACGCTGCCAGCGTGTTTGGTTTGTCGAGCCGGGTCTACAGCGTCCGTAAGCCCGATTCAGACTCTCCATGGGGTGAATCCCATGGTCGAGTGTGGGGTGTGGATGTCCAGGCTAGTCCTTCTGAAAACACTCGTGCCGGCAGACATCAAATCAAGACTTCTGGACCCAATTCAGGATCGATTGCGACAGCTCTCGCGGAGGCTTATGAAGAAGCAGCCCTCAATCCCGATGTAAAGTTCGCCATTCCAACTTTGATGGGACACACGCTGATTCATCAAACGGTTGTCGGACTTGAGGCACAGCGTCAGCTGGAAGCGGTGAACGAGCAGCCCGACTATGTCATCGGATCAATTGGTGCCGGTTCACATTTTGGTGGACTCATAGCGCCATTTGTTCCGGCAAAACTACGCGGTTCTGGTGCCACTCTGGTTGCCGTAGAAGAATCCTCAACACCAAGTCTTACGCGTGGTGTTTATGCCGGTGAAAGTGCTGATGCTGCGGGACTCATGCCGCAAGTTCCGATGTACACACTAGGTCGCGACTACGCACCACCGGGTGTCCTATCTGGGGCAATGCGATACCACGGTGTAGCTCCTATCGTTTCATCTCTCTACAAGGAGAAATACATCGAAGCTGTAACCCACGCACAGATCGAGTCGTACAGCGCCGGGTTAATCTTCACCCGCTCTGAGGGAATCGTGCTTTCACCACAATCGATGTACACCGTGAAGGAAGTGATCGAGCGAGCAATCGCGACGACTCAACAAAACCGCCAGCCAACGATTCTGTTCACTGTCACGCCTGCAGTGAACACCGAGTCATCACCGTACGACTCTTTGCTCGACGGCGTTATGCACGACGAAAAACCGCAGGAATCGTCATTGAAAAAATCTCTATCTAGATTCATCGGGCGATAGTTCATTCGTAGTTGGCATCCTTGTCGAATTAATGAGGCAGCCGTGCCTCATTCGTGCTGCCCGATGCTAAAGTTCTTTCCGTGATTTTTATTGCGAGCTTGCTCGCACGGTATTGCAGTACGAAACAGTCATCTCACCGGGTGAAAAATCCGATGAGTGGAGGCACAGAAAATGGACATCTCCAAAGAGAAGTTGGAGTGGATCTACACAACGATGTACCGGATCCGCCGCTTCGAGGAGACGATGCTCGAACAAACCCTTAAAGGAAACTCGATGGGTGTCGCTCACACATCGGACGGTCAGGAAGCACCTCCGACCGGGATTTGTGCCCACTTGACTGACAAGGACTGGATTGGTTCTACACACCGAGGTCATGGACACTGTATCTCCAAAGGCCTCGACACCGACAAAATGATGGCTGAAGTCTTTGGCAAGGCGACCGGCCAATGCGGTGGCAAGGGCGGTTCGATGCACATTTCCGACTTTTCCAAGGGAATGCTCGGTGCAAACGGAATCGTTGGTGCCTCAATTCCGCTGGCTGTCGGGGCTGCGCTTACCTCCAAGTACAAGGGAACCGAGAGCGAGTCTGTTGGAGTTGCCTTCTTCGGTGATGGAGCTTCTTCGCAAGGTGTTCTCCACGAGGCGATGAACCTCGCATCAGTGTGGAAACTCCCTGTGATTTTCGCTTGCGAAAACAACGGTTACGCGGAAGCGACTCCATCCTGGTACGCAGTATCTGCTGAAGACATTTCATCCCGAGCTGAGGGCTACGGAATGCCTGGCGTGGTTGTTGATGGCATGGACGTATTTGCCGTTTACGACGCTGCCGGCGAGGCAATCTCTCGAGCACGAGCCGGCGAAGGTCCGACCTTCCTCGAAATGAAGACGTACCGATACCACGGTCACTTCCATGCTGACGACACCAGCAAGTACCGCAAGTCCGAAGAAGAGGCGTACTACAAAGAGAAGGACGCTATCAAGCACTTTGAGTCGACCGTGCTCAAGCAGAAGTTGATGACCGAGAAGCAACTTAAGGGCATTCGCGACGACATCGAAAAAGAGATGCTCCACGCAGTGGATTTCGCACTCACCAGCCCAATGCCAGAGGTATCGACCCTCTACGACGACGTTTACGTCAACTACTCCAACCCGATCCAGGGATTGCGCTAAGAGAAATCGGTTTCACCATCTAGTTCAGTAAACAGAAGTTCATATGACGACCTCACAAGCAAACAACTCGACCGGACCTGGCTATGACGTTGCTGGTTCGGAAAAACGATTCCGAGATGTATTTCGTGACACTCTGCGCGCGGAGATGATTCGGGATGAAGATGTGTTCCTCATGGGAGAGGACATTTCCGGCGGATTCGATAAAGACACCAAAGAACCACTCGACGCATGGGGTGGTCCGTTCGCGGCGACTAAAGGACTGGTCCAGGAATTTGGTTCAGACCGAATTCGAGATGCACCGATTTCCGAAGCTGGCTTCGTTGGAGCCGCAGTTGGGTCTGCGCTCACCGGTCTTCGACCCGTTGTCGACTTGATGTACTTCGACTTCGTGACTGTCGCATTCGACCAGTTGTTGTCGAACGCAGCTAAGAGCCGATACATGTTCGGTGGCCAAACTAAGGTCCCGATGACGTTGTTTGCTCGATCTGGTGCCGGTACTGGTCATGCTGCTCAGCACTCTGAGAGTTTCTACTCGATGCTGGCGCACATCCCTGGTTTGAAAGTCGTGGTCCCATCGGATCCTTATTCTGTAAAGGGACTGCTAGCTGCTGCAATTCGTGACGATGACCCTGTGTTTGTAGTCAACGACAAGAAACTGATCAACCTCACAGGATTTGTTCCCGATGAGGAATACACGATTGAACTTGGTAAAGGTCGCTACATGCAGCGGGGTGACGATGTGACACTCGTTGGAATGTCGTACACATCGATCGCTTGCCAGAAGGCAGCAGAACAGCTTGCTGAAGTAGGCATTAGTGCAGAGGTGATCGACATGATGTCGCTATCACCGTTCGACGAGGACATTCTCATCGAGTCTGTTCAGAAGACGAACAATGTTGTGATCGTCGACGAGGACACCCCTCGAGCCTCGATGGCATCTGAGTTTGCAGCTGTAATCGCTGATAAAGCATTCGACTACCTCGACGCTCCTATCAAGCGAGTTACCGCTCCTCACTCTCCAGTTCCGTACAACCGAGGACTGGAAATGGCATTCATGCCACAGCCAGAAGACATCGTCGGAACTGTAAAGAACATGCTCGGCCGCGAGTAAGTTCACCGAGAGTTGAAATTAAGTAGAGGATCGCTCCATCGGGGGATCCTCTTTTCTTAACCTCCTCTCCCTGAGGAGAGGATTGAGGTGAGGGGAGGTCGAACGATAAAAATCGGGCACCGCAAAGATCAGTTCTCCCTCATCCCAACCTTCTCCCGCCGAGAGAATGGGTTAATCCAAACGGGGGCGACCAACTGGTCGCCCCTGGTTTGTTCCAGAAGTGTCTCGGCACCTAGCCGACTGGCATTTGGCGATTGGTCATCTTTCGACCAACGGCTGCCTTTTCCTCTCCGCCGCCGGAGAAGATGTGCGTACCCATATCTATGAGAACCTGGATGTTCTCTTCGTCAGTCTTGTTCGGGTCGTTCCATGAACAGAGGAATTTCAAGCCATTCGCGTCTGCGCACGACTTGATGTGGTTTCGAACTCGGTCCATTTCAGGCGGGTACGGAGGATCGTGAGCGTCAGGGTTGCCGAATGACATACCCATGTCACCAGGCCCCCACTCGACGAAAGCCAAACCAGGCACCCTGCAAATAGCGTCTGCGTTAGCAGCTGATTCCTGGTTTTCGAGTTTGAGACCGAGGAACAGTTCGCCATCCGGGTTCAGTGGCCATGGGTCGGCGATCTTTACATACTCCTGAGGAGAAACTCCCCAGATTTCAGCCGGTTGTCGCTGACCACCGGCTCCTCGCTGACCTTCGCCAAGACCTTCTCGGCCGCTCTTGTGGAACGGGTATCGGCACTCTTCTATGAATGCTCGAACGGCGTCAGCCTGTCGGGCGTGGGTGTGAAGAATTCCGTGAACACCTGCTGAAAGAACCTGTCGAATTTGCCATGCGTTTGCTCGAACTTCTTCGATAGTTCTGCAGTTTGAAGGGAGCGTCGAGATTACGGCAGGAGTTCGGTGCCCGGCCTTAGTTGGGCCACCGTCAACGAGACCTCGCATGAACTCAGTTAGCCCAGCTACATCGAAAGCATGGTGCTCAAAGTCAGTGATAAGGAAGTCAGCCCAGGTCGAAGCCTGTTTCTTGCCGTTTTCATAAGTCAGCGGACCGGTGCCCGTGTAGTAAACGGGCTCGCCCATCTCTATGAGCTCGATCACCCGATTGATTCGCTTTGCCATTCGATCTCCCTGCATTTGGATTCGCGAGGTTGCCAGCATCCCAGGAGGAATAAGGTCAACTCGCCTGATCAGATTCGGGACGCTATCTTAGTGCAGTAATTTCGAGAATGTCGCTCAACAAAGCCCGTTTGCCGCAAAGAGGGTCAGGACAAGCATGGATAAAGAAGCCGAGAATCAAGCGATTGCCAGTTTTGAAAGATGGGCAAAAGCGTTCAACGATCGCGATGCAGACGGGATGGTCGCCGAGATGCATTTCCCCCATATGCGGTTGGCAAACAACAAATTTCATGTCTGGGAGAAACCGGCAGATTTTCACGGACCGCAACCCAAAATGACCGAGCAGTTAATTGCCGAAGGATGGGCGCGCACGTTTACGAAATCGATTGCAGCGGTGCAGTCGAGCCCTGAAAAAGTTCACCTTGCCATCCGGCAGTCACGTCAGCACAAAGACGGATCCGAATACAACGGTTTCGACACACTCTGGGTGTTCACAAAACTCGACGGCAAGTGGGGCGTCCAGTTCCGTTCTTCATTCCTGGCAAACGCCGTTCAAGCCGTGGGTGCGAGTGATCCAGGTTTCTCGGGTTAGCTACGAAGTCTGCGCCGCGTACAACCCGCGGATGAACGCTATTTGCCCTACGTGTTGTGAGTTTTCAACGGGGATTCGACCCAGTACCCAGAGCAGCGTTGGAGCTCGGTCGGGAGCATGAGTCCAGATTTCAGGACGTTTTACTTCAAACTGATCGGCTGAAATGTTTTTCACCGTCTTTACCAGCTGAGCACGACATGCCTGCCAGTATTCGACTACGTCTGCGAGCGGAATGTCAGGAAATTCACGGACCTGCTCGATCGAGTCGCCGGCGCCGGTTCTACGAGCGTCGATGCCGAATTTTTCAGCCCATCCACCCTCGATCCAGCGTGTGTCGCTTTCAAACCCGGGAGTGCCGCGCAAATACCAGCCCCACATGTCTTCCATCCGGCCGATGTGCCAGAGGATCCACAAAATGTGGTTGGTATCAGGGGTTGCCATCCAGCGGGCTTTCTCCTGCGATAGGTCACGCAACGCTCGGTTTAGCTGCCGCTCATAATCACCGATCGATTGCAGAAACAGGTCTCGGTGATCCATCGAAGAACTACTCACACTTCACCGCGTCGTCATTCGCAGCGAGTCGAAGCAACATCTCGAACGGGTAAATTCCTGAATCGTGACCGTCGGTCCACAGGAATTGGTAGGCGTATCTCCCGACGTCAATGTATTCAACTGCAATGATGTCATCGGGAACGGCAGAAACGTTCAAAATCGGGCGTCCGGTCATTTCCTCGACACACGCCGCACACGCACACTGCAATCGCAAGTATCGGTACGGGTAGGTACACGTCCGACCATCATCCCACGCGATCTGAATTCCCTCACCGGTCATGTTGATGGACGTTGGAGTGATCATCACCTCTCCCGCAAAAATAACGTTTAGTGCAAAACCAGTTTCAGGGCTGGTCGTCGAGCAAGATTAGCGTAAACTTTGTCCGCTTCTAAGCGGAACAGGATCAGAAGCCACGCATACGCAAGATCACATTGTGGTCACAGAAGAGGAATATCGCCACATGGCAGACGACACGATTCGAGTCGGTTTTATAGGGGCTGGAGCCAACACCGGGCTACGACACATTCCGGGCTTGCGAGCGCAGCCGGGAGTTGAACTGGTTGGTGTTGCAAACCGGTCGCTTGAGTCGAGCCGCGCAGCCGCAGACAAATGGGAGTTGGGTGAAGCATACCCAACATGGTTGGACCTTATCGAAGACCCGAACATCGACGCTGTTTGTATTGGCACATGGCCGTACATGCACTCGACCACAACGCTTACCGCTCTCGACAACGGCAAGCATGTTCTTTGCGAAGCTCGAATGGCAATGAACGCTGCTGAAGCAAAGGAAATGCTTGCTGCCTCGCTGGCGAACCCCGACCTAGTAACCCAGGTAGTTCCGCCTCCTCACTTGATGGCATGTGAAGCGCACGTAATCGATCTTATTGCCGACGGATATGTTGGCGATGTAGTCAACGTAAATGCTCGAATCACCGACGGAAGCGACTTCCCAGACTCCGACCAGGAAGCCCACTGGCGACACATTCGTCGGCTGTCTGGAAACAACGTGATGACCACCGGAATTTGGTATGAAAACCTGATGCGCCTCGTTGGTACTGCCAGCTCAGTTTCTGCGAATGCACAGATCGTAGTGCCTCACCGCAAAGGTTGGGACGGATCCCGCGAACAGATGACCATCCCCGACCAACTCGACATCATTTATTCACTGTCTGGTGGCGGTTCGGTGAACCTTTCCGTTACGACGGTTTCTGGCCCGTTCGTTCCGGCAACCGACATTTGGATTTTCGGAACCGAAGGAACCCTCCACATCGAGACCAGCGGGCTCGGCAACGATCCTGTTGTTTTGGGTGGTCGCAAGGGTGACGATTCGATGTCAGTAATTGAAGTGCCTGCCGACAAGCGTGGCGACTGGCGTGTTGAGGAAGAGTTCATCAACGCCATTCGCAGAACCGAGCAGGTGACTCGCTCGAACTTCACCGACTCAGTGAAGTACATGGAGTTCACCGACGCTCTACAGCGAGCATGGCAAACAGGCGAACGCCAGTACCTGTAGGTCGGCATTTCCTGCCACAAACTTTTCGTGATTGAAATAGCCCCGGTATAAATTGCCGGGGCTATGACTTTAACTCTCGATAAAACGATCCAGACCGAACATCCAGCTATTCGCGATTTTCCTGTTGCTGAACGTCCTCGTGAACGGCTGGCATTATGGTGCGAATCAACTTTCGAACGCTGAGCTGCTCGCAATCCTGTTGAGAACCGGTCTCGAAGGTGAGAACGTTCTTTCGATGGCAGGCCGGTTACTGGCTGAGTTTGGTGGGTTGTCCGGACACTCTCGAATCACATTCGATGAGATTTGCCAGTTACACGGGATTTCCAAAGCCAAAGCCAGTCAAATACTTGCCGGTATTGAGCTAGGTCGACGCGTGGCCTCACTGGCTCCTGAAGACAGGGTAGTAATCACTTCGCTATCCGATTTGGCTAACCTGTTTATGGCTGAAATGTCGACTCTCGACCGCGAACATTTTCGGGTTGCTGTACTGTCGACCCGCAACCAGGTACTTGGGATTAAAAACCTCTATTCAGGAAGTGTGAATGCTGCGCTGGTAAGACCTGCCGAAGTGTTCTCAAGAGCTGTCAGACGCAACGCACCCCAAATCGCCTTAGTCCACAATCATCCATACGGCGATCCAACACCGAGCCAGGACGACGTGTCGATTACCAAGAACCTCGTCGAAGCGGGAAAACTGCTGGACATCGAGGTCGTCGACCACCTCGTGGTTGGGCAAGGTCGTTACATCTCGATGCGCGAGAAGAAGCTCGGATTCGATTAGTTGGAAGCTTCGAGAACGCTCGGTAGCGGAGTAGGGGTTGGAGGTCTCAACCAAACCGGGGCACGAACTTCGGACTCATAGTCACCGTAGAACGCTTCAACCCTGTAGACCTGCGCTGTTAGCGCATCGAGAATTACGGTCAGATTGTCGTAAACCACGGACTCACCATTGGACAGTCCAAGTTCGACATCACCAGCAAAAGCTACCGCCTATACCTCTGTTTCAGTCGCGGTTTCGAGTAATCCTCGCTCTGCCCGGTCTTTCTGCCCAATTGCCTCAGCGAATTCACCAAAAGTGATCCGCCTTGCGATCTGTTCAAACTCAGAACTTTCGAGGCCGTTGTCACGAGCTGCTTGCAGTGCGTGGTCGATGGCTTGAATCTCAGTCAGGTACACCGGGCCGGTAAACGGAGTAGGAGTCGGTAATGTTGCCAGTTCGGGTTCACCCGAGTCGCCGTCTCCCGAAACAAGTGAGAACACAAACCAGACAAGGACTATCGCCACAACCACACCACCAACAGCAATGATGGCGTTGCGTGTGCGAGCGGGCAGGCCAGTACTCGCGCTTTTTGCCTGATCCTTTTTCGACCACAGAGATTTCGCCGCATACACAGCTTTTTCGTCGCCCGCAATTCGCGGCGATCCAAAGCTCCGCCAAAGAGACGCGAGAATTCCGATCACTCTGGAATAAAATTCTTCGAGCATCACGTAATTTTAGTTGTGCAACCGAGTCGGTTCATAATTATTAGTGCATCATGTTCGCCAAATCTGGTGAGGTGCCTGATTGGCGCACGAGTGGAGAGTCCAGTGACAGGAACCAACGGACGAATAGATTTCAACGCAGATATTGGCGAGTCATTCGCCGGATACGAACTTGGCTTAGACAGTGAGATAGTCAAATTCATAACGTCGGCGAATATCGCAACAGGTTTCCATGCTGGAGATCCCGACTGGATGGCAAAAACCGTTGAACTTGCCGACCAGAACGGCGTTGGGATCGGCGCCCATCCTGCGTACCCGGATCTGGCTGGTTTTGGTCGCCGGAACATGGATTTGACCCCACAGGAGGTCTATAACGCCGTGACCTACCAGGTCGGTGCGTTGGCCGCGTTCACCTCTGGACGAAAACTTCAGCACGTGAAACCACACGGCGCCCTGTACAACACGGCAGTTCGAGACGAGCAGACAGCTGAAGCGGTTGTCCAAGCGGTGAAGGATTTCGACCCGGACCTGATTCACGTCGTGCTTGCTGGATCGAGGTGGGAACAACTGGCGCGGGAAGCAGGGGTGAAAGTAGCCCGAGAGTGTTATGCCGACCGCGCAGTGACCCCTGAAGGAACGCTGGTTCCACGATCACAACCTGGCGCAGTGGTTCACGATCCCGAAGAAGTCGTGTCACGTTCGTTAAAGCTTGCAACCGAAGGCAAGGTCTTTGCGGTCGACGGTACGGAAATCGATTTCAGTGCAGACTCGATTTGTCTCCATGGCGACACAGCTGGCGCAGTAGAGCTAGCAGGTGCGGTTCGAAAAGAACTCGAATCAGCAGGTGTTCAGATTTCTCGAATGTCTGATCTGGTCGGATAGACGAACGAAGAATTTGACTGATTCTCCCAAAATACTTCCGGCCGGTGATTCAGCAGTGCTAGTCGAGTTTGGCGAGGTGATCGACCCGGATGTGAACAGTCGGGTTTACGCCTTGTTCGATTCAGTTGAAAAGTCTCTTGGCGACAAAGTCATCGAGATGATCCCTACTTACCGTTCGTTGCTGGTCGTTTACAACCCGATTGAGATTACGTTAGGCGAAATGTCAGATCAGGTCGGCGGATTGCTCGACGGTATACAAGGTGAGTCAGATTGGAGTGCCACTAGGGAGATCATCGAACTCCCAGTTGTTTACGGTGGTGAAGACGGTCCTGATCTTTATCATGTAGCCGAACATGCTGGCATCTCGCCGCAGGAAGTTATCGATATCCACTCAGGAACTGGATATCTGGTTTACATGATCGGATTCGCCCCAGGCTTTCCTTATTTAGGTGGATTGGACGAACGCATCGCCTGTCCACGTCTCACAACTCCCCGTGTAAAAGTTCCAGCAGGATCGGTTGGTATCGCAGAATCCCAAACCGGTGTTTACCCGAATGCAAGCCCAGGTGGGTGGCAGTTGATTGGTCGGACTGCTGTTCCATTGTTTGATGTCCAACGAGAAAATCCGTCGCTGATCAAACCGGGAGCGGAAGTCAGGTTCGTACCGGTGGATTCGCATGACTAGATCGATCGAAGTCATTGGTCCCGGGATGCAAACCACCGTTCAGGATGCAGGGCGAATCGGGTTTCAAAAATTCGGTGTTTCCGTTTCTGGCGCTGCCGATCTCTACTCGTTACAGACTGGCAACCGCCTGGTCGGAAACGAGGAAAATGTGCCGGCACTTGAAGTGGCAATGGGTGGACTCCAGGTCAAGTTCAATGGCGACTCGACATTTGCTCTGACTGGCGCAGATTGCATTGCAGACCTCGATGGAATCAGAGTTGGGACAAATCTCACTTACGAAGCCAGAGATGGAAGCATCTTGACGCTTGGATTTGCCCCTAAATCGCTAAGAGCCTACTTTTGCGTCGCAGGTGGAATCGACGTGACGAAGACGCTTGATTCAGCGTCGACCCATGTGGCTTCGGAAATTGGTGGTTTCAACGGACGTGCCTTGACTGCTGGCGATTTACTTCCGCTCGGTGATGCCCAATCCAGGGTTGCACCGGGCAGCACCGATTTGAAGTACGAGATTCCAGCTGCTTCAGGAAGCGTGACAGTCCGAGCTGTGCCTGGTCCTCAAGATGACCAGTTTTCCGATGCAGGAATCGAAACGTTTTTCGGCTCAAAATACATCGTTACCGACCAGTCAAACCGGCAGGGTGTCAGACTTGATGGTCCTGAGATCGAATCGAAAGACGGTCGCTACGACATCGTTTCAGACGCGGTAATTAACGGCTCAGTCCAAATTCCCGGTGACGGTAAACCCATCGTTCTACTTGCCGACCGCCAGACAACGGGTGGCTACGCCAAGATTGCGACGGTGATTTCAGCCGATCTACCAAAGCTCGGTCAGCTCAGGCCTGGAGACGAACTCTCCTTTGAACGGATAACCGTCGAGGATGCTCAACAACTGGTCAGAGACCTTGCCAATAACGAGGCATCACAAGTTGTTCAAGCCGTAGAACCAGAGCTGTTTGCGGTGAACGGTACGCAGCATCGTGTCGGTGTTGCCCAGAACAATGGAGCGCAACTGGTGAGCGTCGACGGAACTATATATCCGGTTGAGTGGGTTGAGTTAGACCCGAAATAAGCCGGTGCTTTGCTAGAATTTCGTCGGCAAATTTAGATATTGAGCCGACGTAAAGTCCGTTCAATAGTTACTTCAGCTGCGAGGAGACCCAAAACGTTCGATCAGGAATTGCTCAACGATGGACTGACCGTAAGTGTCGTTGGCATGGGTGTTGTATTTGTTGTTCTCGCTTTGCTAGCAGTGTCGATCAAAGTGATAAGCCTGCTTGACCGTGATGAGCAGCCATCGACTACCGCAGCCCCAACACC
>JAYQWG010000003.1:62606-74752 GCA_038150225.1 Chloroflexota bacterium | reverse complement strand
AAGCCTGCTTGACCGTGATGAGCAGCCATCGACTACCGCAGCCCCAACACCTGCACCTACACCTACACCTACACCTACACCTACACCTACACCTACACCTGCTACAGCTCCGCCAAGTTCCAGCGGTGGAATCTCCGGCGAACAAGTCGCCGCTATCGCCGTCGCAATCGCGTTATCTGAATCACCATCTCGATCGATCCCCACCCGGGCTTCGAAGGAATCTTCCGCTGGCTCGTGGTTGCAGGCTGGACGATCTAGAGTGTTAAACAATTCTGGAAATTCTGCCTACCGAGAAAGGCGAGGTTAGTGAGTCCCAAGAACTACAAGCTGACGATCGACGGGCAAAAGTATGACGTTGAAGTAGGCGATACGTCTACCTCACCGGTAGATGTAACTGTTGACGGTGTTGACTACCAGGTGGAGTTACCTGAGTCCGCTTCCGCGGCGTCTTCGGCATCTGCCACGCCAGCGCCGGCAGCGGCTCCTAAATCGGTCACACCTCCAGCACCATCAGTTTCGCGACCAGCAGTTCCGACCGGTGGCGGTGATGGCGTAGTCAGGGCACCAATGCCAGGTCGCATCGTGAGCGTGAACGTTTCGGTTGGCGACTCGGTGACCAGTGGTCAGACAGTAGTCATTCTCGAATCGATGAAGATGGAGAACACAATCTCTGCAACTTCCGCCGGTTCAGTAACAGCCGTGCACGTAGCCGCAGGTGACTCAGTTCAACACGGTCAAACACTCGTGGAAATCTCTTAAGGCTCATAAATGTCGAATGAATTCAGCGCCCTCTGGGAAGGCTTTACTGCAATAGGCGACGAGCCGCGAATGATCATCATGTGGCTCATCGCTGGCGCTCTGCTTTATGTGGGTGTGGCTAAAAAGAAAGAACCGCTGCTCCTGGTTCCCATCTCGATGGGAATTCTCTTTGCAAACCTTCCGCTGGGCGAGCTGGTTCGCGAAGGTGGTCACGGTGAACCAGCCGGACTTTTGCGCACATTCCAGGTTGTCGGAATGGAAACGGATATCTTTCCGCTGTTGATCTTCCTTGGCGTGGGTGCAGCGACCGACTTCACACCAATGCTGTCGAATCCGAAGACAATCCTTCTGGGAGCAGGTGCGCAAGCAGGTGTGTTCATCGCGCTGATTGGTGCCCTACTGCTTGGAATGACCGATCTGTTCGACTTTGGTTTGTTAGAGGCATCCTCGATCGGAATAATTGGTGGAGCCGACGGACCGACCACAATTTTCATTGCTACACGAATGCGAGAACTCGGTGAGTCGCTTCCACATGTAGAGGTACGATATATCGTCGGAGCGACAGCAGTTGCTGCTTACTCGTACATGGCTCTCGTGCCGATCATTCAGCCACCAATCATTCGTTTCTTCACGACGAAGCAAGAGCGGATGATCCGAATGCAGTATACGGCGAAGCCTGTGTCGCAGCGGATGAAAATCCTGTTCCCGGTTGTAACAACAATCATCATTGCGGTTCTCGTTCCTTCATCAACCCCGCTGATCGGTGTGTTGATGCTCGGAAACCTCATCAAGGTTTCTGGCGTTGTCCCAAGACTCGCGGACGTCGCCGAAAACTCTTTGATGAACATCGTGATAATCATGTTGGGTCTTGCAGTAGGAGCAACGATGCCTGCAGAGATCTTCCTGCAGCCAGAGACTATTGGAATCTTCTTCCTGGGACTCTTCGCATTCATGACAGCGACAGTGGCAGGAATCCTTCTCGCAAAGCTGATGAACCTGTTCACTAAGGACAAGGTCAACCCGATGATCGGTGCAGCTGGTGTTTCGGCAGTGCCTATGGCGGCAAGAGTTGTTCAGGACATGGGACAAAAGGAAGACCCAGAAAACTTCCTTCTCATGCACGCGATGGGACCGAACGTTGCCGGTGTGATTGGTACGGCGACCGTGGCTGGTGTTCTCCTCGCAATCGTCGAGACCCTACTCTAAATCTCTGATTTCTGTCGGTAATCGGCGTTCCACAACCGTCTCTTTGGTTGCGTTGCTACGCGTCCGGCGCGATATTCGGCACGCAGTTCAGCCAAAGAGCTCGGACTTGAATAATCAGGAGAACTGAACGAATGCCAGATCGAACGATGAAGGGTGTTTACCCGATCCTTTCAGCCCCAATCAATGAAAAGGGACAGCTGGTATTTGAAGACCTTGAGAAACAAGTCGAGTGGTGTATAGAAAAAGGTGTTCACGGCCTTGGTATTGCCGTCGCAACTGAGATTTACAAGTTCACCGAAGCCGAACGTGACGAAATACTCAGGACTGTCGTGAAAGTTGCGAACGGCAGGGTGAAGATCGTCATGAACACTGGTGCAGAAAGCACCGACATGGCTATCTACTACTCGAAGCGAGCCGAAGAACTCGGTGCCGACGCACTAATGATTCGCCCGACTTCGTTCATCCCGATGCCAGCTTCCGAGAATATCGAGTATTTCGGTCGGATCGCAGAGTCTGTTTCGCTCCCAATCTTCCTTCAGGACCAGGGAACAGCCCAGGTCCCACCAGGGATGGCCGTTCAGTGCGCGAAACGACACGAAAACCTTTGCTACATCAAAGTTGAGACACCTCCAACTATCCCGCGGATGGGTGAGACTCAAGAGCTTGCCAAGGGAACCGGACTTATCTTGTTCGGAGGAGCCGGTGGAGCATTCGCCGTTGAGGAATTCAAGCGAGGTTCAGTTGGCACCATGCCGGGTTCGACATTACCTGACATGTTTGCACGGGTTTGGGACTCATACCAGGCAGGTGACGAAGGAGCTGCACAAGCTGAAATGCGCAGGCACTCTCCATTGATCAACATTCTGGCTCAAGGTCAGGGATTTGCTAACTGGGTTTACAAACACATCATGGTTCGCCGAGGAGTGTTCTCACCTGGCTCAGATTTCGCACGTCATCCAGCTTTGAAACCTGATGCTGAGCACTACAAAGAAATCGACCGATTGTTGGAGTCACTTGACCTCGTCGGGAAGTAAGCGATACCCGGAAATTTCGGCTGATCTTTGATTGCAGCCGCGCTCGGGAAACGTAGAATCGTTATCGTAGAAATTCTGTTTTCGCGCGATTCAAAAATACTGAGCCGAATGATCGAACTCGAACCAGATTGTCCATCTGACTGTTGTACGTGTTGTAACAGGCTGAACAAACGCGCTTCTCTGGGATTGGAAGCGAAGTAATGGATGTCGGTGTCGGGCTGGCCCTGACGAGTGCAGAACTCACCACGCTCGAAATCTCCGGTCTCGTCATGATGTCGCTCGTCGTTGGTGTTATCGGCGGCCTTGTGGGAATCGCTCTGGGGGTCGTCAGACTTCCGATTATGACCGCGGTTGGACTCGACCCTCTTATTGCTGCAAGCACCAACTTGTTCGTGAGCGTGATCGGCTCGGTTGCTGGATCGTGGCCAGCCATCCTTCAGCAACGAATCGTTTACCGGGTCGTCATCATCATTGGTATTCCTGCAATTGCCGGATCCTTTGTAGGTGGTTTGTACGCAGACATCGTCTCAAGGCAAGTGCTGCTGACGATTGTTGCCTTGCTCCTGGTTTGGTCAGCCGTCGCAATGATTGTTCGAGCAACCGCAGAAATTCGAAATACCTCCCAAGGGCAATCTCCTGAAGAGACTGGTGGCAGGGGAGACCTCAATCCCAAAACGGTTACACGCGAGAGCGTTCTTGGATTCGGAATCGGTGTGATAGGCGGTGCAGTCGGTCTTGCGTTAGGCGTTCTCAGAATGCCTGCGTTAGTCCATGTACTGAAAATGAAACCAGCTCTCGCCGCAGGTACGAACCTTGCCTTGACGATTCTTGTTGGGGCGTCTGGGTTCGTCGGACATTTGATTTCAGGACGTTTCGACTGGCTGTTGATCGCCTACATCGGGGTTCCGGCGATGATTGGAATGTTTGTCGGATCGCGGATGGGTGGCAATGTCGACCCTGCGAAACTGCGTCTTGTAGTAGGGGTCGTTCTGCTCGTCGTATCGCCCCTTGTCTTTTACGACGCATTCTTCGGTTAGTCCCGTTAAAACCCTGGGCCGAGCAATATAATCGGCTCATCATGACCAACTTACCCGGATCGCAATTTCGCGCAGCGATGAAAGCAGAGTCGCCACTTCAGCTCGTTGGGGCGACAAATCCGTATCACGCCATAATGACTCGCTCCGCCGGATTCAAGGCTCTGTACCTCTCCGGTTCGGGTGTTGCGACCGCTTCGTACGGACTTCCTGACCTTGGAATGACCACTCTGGACAACGTGCTGGAGGACGTAAGAAGAATTACCTCCGCTGTTGATTTACCACTATTGGTTGATGCAGACACCGGGTGGGGCGGTGCGTTCATGATTGCTCGCACCATGACTGAGATGGCTAAAGCCGGTGCGGCCGGAGTTCACATTGAGGACCAGGTCCAAGCCAAACGATGCGGTCATCGCCCGGGTAAGCAAGTTGTGTCAACTGCCGAAATGTCAGACCGGCTGAAAGCAGCCAGTGATGCGAAAGCGTATGACGACTTTGTACTAATGGCACGTACCGACGCAATCGCTGTCGAAGGCGTGGATTCGGCAATAGAACGCTCGGCTGCTTACGTCAAGGCGGGTGCTGACATGATCTTCGCTGAAGCTGTCACAGAATTGGACGATTACCAGCGTTTTGCAGACGCGACAGGCGTTCCAGTGCTGGCAAACCTGACCGAGTTCGGGGTCACTCCAGCTTTCACCGTCGATCAACTTGCGTCTGTCGATGTTGATATTGCGCTCTACCCGCTGACTGCTTTCAGAGCTGCTAACCGTGCAGCGGAACAAGCCTTAGCCGAAATACGAAGCTCTGGTACTCAGGCTGCGATTGTTAACGACCTGCAAACACGTGCAGAGCTTTACGAATATCTCGAATATCACAGCTACGAAGAGAAACTCGATGCGCTATTTTCTGAAGATGCCGAGTAATCGCAATATGAGCGAAAGAAAAGGAATTCAATGACCACCGCTGGACTTAGTGGAATTACAGCCGGTTCGTCTGGGATCTGCACCGTAGGTAAAGAGGGCATTGGTCTCACCTACCGCGGCTACACAATCACTGATCTTGCCGAAAACTCGACGTTTGAAGAAGTCGCTTATCTACTCATTTACGGGAAGCTACCGAATCAAGCTGAGCTCGACGCCTATAAGACCAAACTTACGGGCATGCGGTCGCTACCAGATGCCTTGAAAACGTTGCTGGAGTCAATTCCTGGTTCTGCCCATCCAATGGATGTCTTGCGGTCGTGTACTTCGTTGTTAGGCACGCTCGAGCCCGAAGGCGAAGGTGGTAGGAACGGAGCTACGGTCGGTGACAGACTTATCGCGTGTTTCGGTTCAATGTTGGCGTACTGGTATCGATATCACCGACGAGGAGAACGGATCGAGACTGATTCAGACGAGTCCACTGTCGCAGGACATTTCCTGAACATCCTATCAGGCAAGGCGGTCGATCCGGCAAAGCGTGATGCGCTGGATAAGACACTTATTCTTTACGCTGAACACGAATTCAACGCATCCACGTTCACTGCGCGAGTCATCACATCAACTCTTGCGGATACGTACTCGGCTATTGCGGGAGCAATAGGGGCTTTGCGGGGACCATTGCATGGTGGTGCAAATGAAGCGGCAATGGAGCTTGTGTCGTCATTCGACTCTCCGCAGGATGCTGAAAAGTCGATCCTTCATATGCTCGAAGCTCGTCGACTCATCATGGGATTCGGTCACCGGGTGTACAAAAACGGAGATCCGCGTTCACCGATCGTCAAAGAACTGGCAAGACAGCTTTCCGAAGCTGCAGGCAACACGTCTTACTACGACATTTCTGATCGGATTGAGACCGTGATGATGCGAGAAAAAGGAATGCACCCGAATCTCGATTTCTACGCTGCGACGGCGTACCACATGTGCGGTATACCGACGTCAATGTTTACTCCGGTGTTCGTAATCGCCAGGACGTCGGGATGGATCGCCCATATCATCGAGCAGCGAAACGACAATCGACTGATCAGACCGTTGGCCGACTACACAGGACCCGACGTAAGACCATATGTTGCGATTGGAGATCGTTCGTGATCGGATCAAGCACTGACTCGGTCATACGAGAAATCTCTAAATACGCCGTCGAATACCAGCCAGAATCAGAACTGGCACTCGACACGGCACGACTTTGTTTGATGGACTCGATTGGCTGTGCTGTACTGGCACTCGATTACCCGGCTTGTACAAAGCTACTCGGTCCCGTTGTCGCTGGAACGAAAGTTCCTGGCGGCTCTCGCGTACCTGGTACTGAGTTTGAACTCGACCCCGTCAAAGCTGCTTTCGATATCGGGGCTTTGATCAGATGGCTTGATTTCAATGACACGTGGTTGGCTGCCGAATGGGGACACCCTTCTGACAATTTCGGGTCAATTCTTGCTGTTGCCGATTATGTGAGTCGAAATCCAGAACTATTCGAAGGTAAGCAATTCACCGTACGAGAAGTGCTGGACTACGCAATCAAGGCGTACGAAATTCAAGGTGTGCTTGCGCTTCAGAATTCGTTCAACAGAGTTGGCATCGACCATGTCCTGTTGGTGAAAGTAGCGTCCGCTGCAGTTTCCACAGCGATGTTGGGTGGGACGGTTCAGCAGGTCGAGAGTGCTGTATCAAACGCATGGCTCGACGCAACGTTGAGAACCTATCGCCACGCTCCGAACACTGGTTCTCGCAAGTCCTGGGCTGCTGGCGATGCTGCATCTCGCGGCGTGAGATTCGCACTAAACGCCGTCGCAGGCGAAATGGGCTACGCATCGGCTCTCACAGCATCTGGCTGGGGATTCCAGAACGTGTGGTTCAAAGGTGACGAAATCACGCTTGAACGGCAGCTTGGCTCGTACGTGATGGAAAACATTCTGTTCAAAGTTTCGTTCCCAGCAGAGTTCCATGCTCAAACTGCGGTAGAGGCAGCTTTCCAACTACATCCGGAAGTTAGCAGCAGACTCGATGAGATCAAAGAGATCGTTGTTCGCACCCAGGAAAGTGCACTTCGGATCATCGATAAAACCGGACCACTCAATAATCCGGCAGATCGAGATCACTGCATTCAGTACATGACTGCGGTTGGTCTTTTGAAGGGTGATCTAACAGCAGACGATTATGAGGATGAGGCCGCTGCCAACCCCGAGATCGACCGCTTGCGTGACTTGATGCGCATGGAGCACGAGCCTCGATTTACCGAGGAATATTTGGATCCGGACAAGCGCTCGATCGGAAATGCCGTTCAAGTTGTGTTTGCTGATGGGACATCAACGACGAAGGTTTCAGTCGATTACCCGATTGGTCACAAGTTCCGTAGGGATGAGTCCAAACCGCTGTTGGAACAGAAATTTGTGAACAACATGAGCGGAAGATTCGGTGGTGATTCCGCTGTCGATCTAGAAACTCTGTTCAAGGACTCGAGTGAGCTATACGGGATGCCCGTTACCGAGTTCATGACCCTGCTTCAGCACGAATAAATTCACTAGCAGCCGCAAACCGCTGCGATTTCGACGTGAATCGATTCGCAGCGGTGCTAATCTTTCTAACCTCGAAACGAATGTGCGCTCCGAACGTTTGAGCGCTGATTAGGAAACTTCAACAGCCATGGCTAAAACGACCGGAAGTGATCTACTAATTCGTGCCCTTCGTGCAGAAGGGGTCGACACCGTATTTGGTATAGCGGGAGACCATATCCTGCACATGCTCGACCAGATGTTCGACGCGCCACTGCGAATGATCGATTTCAGGCACGAGTCTGGAGCAGCACACGCCGCTGATTCCTATTCCCGCATATTGCGCCGGGGAGCTGTAATGCTCTCGACCACACCTGGTCACGCCAACGCACTTCCAGCGCTGGCGAACGCCCTTCACTCAGAAGCACCTCTCATCAACATTTCTGGTTCTGCCGAGTCGCCAAATCTCGGCAGAGGCGCGATGCAAGAGTTCGATCAGGTAGGGGCTGCAGCGCCGATTACAAAGGGCGCGTGGCAGGTACCAAGCCCTGCACGAATCCCGGAATATGTTGCACTTGCTTTCCGAACGGCCCTGAGCGGGCGACAAGGACCGGTACACCTGACGATCCCACATGACTTTCAGTCTGCTGAAGTAGACGATGCGGAAGCAGCTCGGTACGCACCAAATGAGTACGGCACACCGCTTCAGGTGCTTGGCGATCCTGCTCAGGTTGACCGAGCGATTGAGATTTTGAACTCGGCACAGCGGCCAATTATTTTCGCTGGTTCGTCAGCCGGAGCTACGGCTGAGCCTTCTGAAGTCCAACGCCTTGTAGAAACAATGAAGATTCCGTTTGTATCGGAGGACTCTGCACGGGCGCTTATCCCAGACTCACATGACTATTCGATGGGTCTCGGATACCAACCGCTAAACCCGGCTGTCCAACACGTACGAGATGCGGATGTAGTGCTGATGTTGGGTAAGAAGCTTGACTACACGCTCGGATTCGGCGGAACACCCCCATTTGGCGAGAGCACGAAGTTCATCGTTGTTGACCCTTCACCTGCGCAGGTCGCACGGGCCCGGACTGCTGCGGTCGGAATTGTTGGCGATGTGGGGCCGATTGTTACTCAGCTTGCTGATTCAGCGTCGAAGAAATCCTGGAACGAACCGACGGAGTGGATTGCCGCAATTCGATCAACTCACGAACAGTGGCTCAGCGATCTCGAAGCACTTGGCAAAGTCGAAAACCCGATGCATCCGATGCACGTATCAAACACGTTGCAGAAGTTCATCGACGATGACACTCACGTAACTTTCGACGGTGGCGACTACTGTCACTTCCTGCGAGCTTCTATCAGGCGTGATGCACCATACCGATTCCACAACGTCTCGAGCTTTGGAATGATCGGCGTTGCTCTGCCTTATGCCCTTGGGGCACAGGTGGCGCTGCCCGGGAAGAAAGTCGTACTCGCTAACGGTGATGGCTCGATTGGCTTCAACGGCATGGAAATTGACACGATGGTTCGACACAACCTGCCGGTAAAAATGTTCATCGGAAACAACTCGATATGGGGCATCGACTGGCAGATCCAGAAGGGTTTGTACGGACGTCCTGTATGGACCGATCTCCTGCCAACTCGCTACGACGTGATGGCGCAAGGACTTGGTGCACACGGTGAGCACGTTACTCGTGCAGAAGACCTTGAAGGTGCGATTGGTCGTGCATTTGCCTACGACGGACCTGCGCTTGTGAATATCGACATCGAGCAGATTATCAGCCCGGTAGCCGAGGCTGCAATCAACCGAAAACTGGGATCTCACGGGTAACTAAAATGCTGCCTGACCAGTACTTCTACAGCGAGAACGATGTCGAGAAGCGAGAGCTACTACCCGGGGTGTTCGCTCGCCTGATCTGGGGCGAGAAAATAATGATGGGCATCATCGACATAGAGCCGAACACCGAGGTACCCAAGCATGATCACCCGCACGAGCAGTGCGGTCGGGTGCTTGAAGGCGCGGCATGGTTCTACGTTGGTGACGATGAACAGTTGCTAGAGGCAGGTGACCATTACGTCATCCCGGGCAATGTTCCGCATCGCGTGGTCGCCACCGAGAACGGCTGTGTCGCCCTGGATATTTGGTCGCCAATTCGCGAGGAATACATTTCCGACGACGTCGTGTTTTTCAAGAAATAAGTACCCGTGCAACTAAGACAAATTGAGTCGGAGTAGCGCTCCGACTCTTTTTTATTTAACTTTGCCGCGACCTTCGTTTCTCCAAACTCGCTCTACCTCGTTATTTCGCATCCATACGATTTCGTCGTGTAGGTTCGTTACACCTTCCTGGTAGGTCGGAATCACAGTGAGTTTGTCACCAACGGAGTAAGTATTTGCGGAACCTGAAGAGTCAATGTGTCCGTGTTCGACAGACATTCCTGAAAACTTCAGTGAAGGATCTTCGATGATGTAGCCGTACGGCATATCAGGGAACAACCTGAAGGTTTTCATACCCGCGTCGATTATTAGCCTGTCATTTGTCGGCACACTGACGATTGTGGTCACGACGCGTAACGGACATCGATCCGGCGAGAGATCGCTGCCGTCACCACGGCCTTTTATTCGGCTGAGCCCTTCGTACACGTACGATCCGCTTCGATGCTCAGTAAATCCGAGGTCTTTCGACTGCTGCTCGTGCCCTGTTCCACCACCACTGATGATATCGAGCGGGAGTCCAGCGTCTTTGAATCGTTGGATGGCTTCGTCAGTAATTGCCTTTGACTCAATGAAACTCGGGTAGGTCATCAGACCGCGCAGTTCCAGTCCAGGTAATTTCGAAACCTGTTTGCCTAGCTCTTCCGCTGCAGCTGGTGATTGAACACCGGTCCGTCCTCCACCGCTGTCGATTTCAACAAGAACGCCGACCGTCACACCGTCCTGTGCGGCCTGCGCGGAAATCCCCTGTGCTGTTGCCAGTGAATCGACAGTTACGGTCATTTTTGCCTGACGCGCCAATTCAGAAAGTCGCCTGACCTTGTGTCGCCCCACGATGTTGTAAGTCATCAAGATGTTGTCGAGTCCGGCTCGAACCATGTTTTCGGCATCGCCAAGTTTCTGGCACACGATTCCCTGCGATCCGGCAGCCACCTGCATTTTTGCTATTTCAGGATTCTTGTGGCTCTTAGTGTGACCTCTGAGAGTAATTCCGACAGACTTGCAATGAACAGCCATTGTCTGGATGTTCTTCTCCAGAACGTCGACATCAATAACGACGGATGGGGTGTCTAGCTCGTAGATGTGCAATGGACAGGTTCCTCAGGATTACATATTCGCAGCGGCCGGGTGCGCGGGCGCAGCATAGCAACGGTTAAACAAAAAGGAGCAGGTCGAAACCTGCTCCTGAATTGCGTTTAGAAGTCGATTATTTCTTGGTGTCTGCGAAGATTTCGCCGATCTCTTCGAGGGCGGCCTTAAACTTCACTGCTGCATCCATGTCGACGTGCTGCTTAACCTGCGAGCCGAGCTTGCATGCTTCCCAAACCTTGGTGTGAAGGTCCGGGTGTGCTGCCAGGTGCTCAGGCTTGAAGTAGTCGGTCCAGATAACGAGGATGTCGTCCTTGGCTTTCTTGGCGTGCTCTTCTTTGACTGCAACGTATCGGGCGAAAGAGTTGTGGTCCTGAACGCTGGATGGAGCGCCTAGCCCCTCGATGAGTTCGGTCATTCGAATCACGGTCTGAGCAGCCTGGATGGCATCTCGTGGGTCGTAGATTCCACAAGGAATATCGCAGTGAGCATCGGCTACACCGATTGGGAGAACTCGATCTGCAATTCTTGAAATAGTTCGGAACATTAGTATTCTCCTGAAAGTGCACCTTCTGGTGCGCAGCTCTGGCGGAAAATTCTGGGTGCCACGCCGGGTGCCAGGCCTCCGCTGTAAATTAGCCCGACAAATTTATCACGAACCACCCACGACATTTGATTCAACGATTATTAAACCTGCTGATTGAGCTGTTATCTGTGCAACTTACACGTGTCACGGGACGGAGCATGGAACCGACTATTTCTGAAAAATCGTGGGTTCTCGAGAACAAAGCAGGGCAGCGGAAAAACCACCCGAGACGCTTCGATGTAGTTCGCATTGAAGATCCGGAGCAAGCAGGTCACTGGACCATCAAGCGAGTTGTTGGACTACCCGGAGAGGAAGTCGAGCTGACAAACGGGAACCTGACAGTGAACGGGAATCTCATCTCGGAACCACACGCATATTGTCCCGATGATGACAAAAGCTATTCCTGGTGGCTCAGGGATGACGAGTACGTAGTTCTCGGTGATAACCGGGCGTATTCGACTGATAGTCGAAAGTTTGGCGTGATTCGTCGATCAGCGATCAGATCGAGAGTGCGGGTTAAGTAAAACAGCGCTGGAGTGATCTAGCGCTGTTTCGTATCGCACAACGATGGTTATTTATTCGTCGCTCGTGCCCATGTTGATGGTGCCGAGCTTGTCACGATCTTCATCAGATCCGAAAACCAGTACATAGAACACTGCCGCTGCGATACCACCGATTATGGGTGCGACCCAGTAGAGCCACTGGTCATCCCAGATGCCATGAACGAGAGCTGGACCGAAAGATCGAGCGGGATT
>JAYQWG010000003.1:56544-62506 GCA_038150225.1 Chloroflexota bacterium | reverse complement strand
AGAGTCCGGCTCCATCAATCGGATTTACGAGAGTGATACCAGCTCCGATAGCTGCACCCACAGCTCCAATTCCAACAAACACAAAAATGAATCAGGCTATAAATTCAGCAGCGAACCCTCGCAAATTCTTGGAGGAAACTAACTCGCTCATTCGACGTATTCTCCTTGCGCACCATACGAACGATCAAAATCCCGCGGAGGGCTTGAAACGAATTCGTCGTACGCCAAACCAATGATTCTTACGCAAGGAATTTTCGCGTTGCCCAAGATTTAGTGCGCGTTGAAACATTTGCGAGTTTTAGCCAACTCGGCGCAGTTAAGAATTACATGCTGGGTGTTAACCCTTGGAGATTAACTTTGCGGCTTCGATCGCACTGTAGGTGATTATCAGGTCAGCGCCGGCGCGTTTTATCGCAGTCAAAACTTCGAGCATTGCCCGCTCTCGCTCTAACCAACCTGCGGCTCCGGCGGCGGCAACCATAGAGTACTCACCACTGACGTTGTAAGCGGCAACCGGGATGTCGAACCGCATCGACGTTTCTTTGATGACGTCTAGGTAAGCCAACGCCGGTTTAACCATAATCAGGTCAGCACCCTCATCGAGGTCTGCTTCGACCTCTCGCATTGCTTCACGACCTTGAGTCGGAGCCATTTGGTAGGTACGTCTGTCACCGAATTGGGGCGCTGATTCCGCTGCGATTCGGAACGGACCGTAAAACGCCGAAGCGTACTTCGCTGAGTATCCCATGATCGGCATATCGCCGTGTCCCGACTCGTTCAGTCCGAGTCGGATCGCTGATATCTGTCCATCCATCATTGCTGACGGAGCAACCATGTCTGCCCCGGCATTTGCATGAGAAACAGCTGTTTGGGCAAGCAGAGGCAACGTCGCATCGTTATCGACATCGTTGTTCGTGATGATCCCGCAGTGACCGTGATCGGTGTATTCGCAAAGGCAAACGTCAGTAATCACATAAGTGTCTGGCGACGCCTTTTTGATCTCTGAGACTGCTCTTTGAACGGCTTCATCTGGGTCGCTCGACTTTGAACCAGTGGAGTCCTTTTCATCGGGAATACCAAACAGCAGCACTGATTTCACCCCGGCTTCAGCAGCACGCAGCGTTTCCTCGATGGCAATGTCTACCGACATTTGGTCGATACCCGGCATAGGCTCGATCGGAGTTCGAACTCCTGATCCGTTCACGACGAACAGCGGGTAAATGAATTCTGAAGCAGAAAGACGGTTCTCATTCAGCATGTCGCGCAACGTCGGGTTTCGACGGAGTCGGCGTAAGTTTTGAAATTGGTCCTGGGTCATATCGGTTACCTAACCAACATCCGCTTTTATAGCTTCAATGATTCCTGCAATGGACTGCTCAGGAGACATTAGATCAATGTTTATGTCGAGCTCTTTTACTGTATCGGCAGTGATTGGCCCGATCATCACAGTTCTGCTCGTGTTGATCAGATCAGGGCTACCCCCGAGAAGCTCGACCATGTTTCGTGCTGTGGATGAGCTCGTGAAGGTTGTGTAGTCAACACCTTGTTCGTACGCCGCTCGGATGTGTTCACCGGTATTGGCGGGGGATTGAGTCGAGTAAGCAACGATTTCGTCAACGTTGGCTCCCATGTCGCGCAATCCGTTTGCAAGGGTTTCTCGACCAATGCTTGAGCGTGGAAACAGCACGTTCCTGGGCGTGATTTCTCGTTCGTTGAGTAGATCAATCATTGCACTTGCGAGGTACTCGTTCGGAATCGCGTCTGGCTTTATACCAATTTCACCCAGAGCACGAGCTGTTGACGGACCATTTACTCCAAATTTCAAATGCGCCAGAGATCGTGAGTCGATGCCAAGTGCGTCCATCCGTGCTGCAAGACCACGAACGGCGTTGGAACTGGTGAACATCAACCAGTCGTACTTATCAATATTTTTGAGGGCTTCATCGAGAGGTCGAGGGTCTTCAACCGGAACTATCTCTATTGTCGGGAACTCAAGGACTTCAGCACCGAGGTCTTCAAGCTGGGCCACGAGTCTGCTAGCTTGCGAGCGTGCCCTGGTGACGATCACTCGCTTTCCGAAGAGTGGGCGGTTGTCGAACCAAGCGAGCGCTTCTCGCAAGCCCGTTACTTCACCAACGACAAGAGCGACTGGTGCAGAAATACCGGCTTCCACGCCCCGCTCGACAATTTCGCTTATGGGACCAGTCACCGTGTTTTGTCGTGGGGTGGTTCCCCATTGAACAAGTGCTGCCGGGCGGTCGTTTGGTACACCTCGACTGGTAAGCGCTGCAACGATATCGTTCATGCTCTTCCAGCCCATAACGAACACCAGTGTGCCGGTGATCGTTGCCAGGGCATCCCAGTTGATATTTGAATCGGGTTTGTTTGGGTCTTCGCTTCCGGTAACGATGGTTACCGAGGTCGACATGCCACGTTGAGTCACAGGGATCCCAGCGTAAGCAGGAGCAGCGATGGTGGACGAGATTCCGGGAACAACTTCCCATGGGATACCGGCAGCAGCAAGGTCGATCGCTTCTTCACCACCTCGTCCGAAAATGAACGGATCTCCACCTTTCAGTCGGCACACCGTCTTTCCTGCCGAGCCCAGTTCCACGAGAAGTTCATTGATCTCGGTCTGGGTCATGCGGTGATCATCTCGACCTTTTCCCGCGTCATACATTTCCGCGTCGGGTCGTGCTTCGAGCAAAAGCCGAGGAGATGCAAGTCGGTCGTAGACAACAGCGTCCGCACTGCGAAGGCTTTCAAGTCCCTTCACGGTGATGAGTCCGGGATCACCCGGTCCAGCACCAACGAGGTAAACCTTGCCTACTCCAGAGCCAGTAGAAGCCATCTAGTTAACCGACCTTCTCGGCGACCAGCTCCCTGGCGCCTTGTTTTACATATGATTCGCCCAGTTTTTTACCGAGCTCAATGGCATCGCTGGCGTTTCCTGAGATGCGTTCACGTATCGCTTTGGAACCGCCATGGGTAGATGCAAAGCCGGAGATTTCAATCCGTCCGTCGGTGATTTTTGCGTGCGCGGAGACAGGTGCGGAACATCCCCCGCCAACGACATCGAGAAACGCCCGTTCTGCGCTGACCGCAGCGTGAGTTTCAGCATCATCGAGTTTGTTCGCGATTTCAAAGGTTGCGTCATCATCGGCGCGGACTTCAATTGTAAGCGCTCCCTGACCAACGGCCGCGACGAATTCCATGCACGGCAAATGGGCAGATATTTTTTCTGATATGCCCAGGCGGTTGAGACCGGCGGTCGCGAGGATTACGGCGTCAGGTCCACCGTCTTCATCAAGCTTTGCAAGCCTGGTTGGAACATTACCTCGGAGTGATTCCACTTCGAGATCCGGTCGTATTGACTTGATCAATGCTTTTCTGCGTGCACTTCCTGTAGCCACGCGTGAGCCGGCAGGTAAATCTTCCAGGGAATCACCCGAGCGGCTAATGATCGCATCCCTAGGATCCTCTCGTGGCGGTACCGCAGCGAGCTTGAACTCCGACGGGAGAGTCGACGGCATGTCCTTCAAACTGTGGACAGCAAGATCGACCCGACCGTCGAGAAGTGCGGCTTCGAGTTCACGAACGAACACGCCGACGCCGAGGGTTTCGATGTTCTGGCGCTGGTCTTTGTCACCGGTCGTTTTGACCACGACCACTTCAAATTCGACGCCCGGATTAAGCTCGCGTAAAGCGTCAACGACGTGCCCCGTTTGCGTCAGGGCAAGGTCGCTCCCACGTGTGCCTACTCGGATTTTTGGTTTCACTCTATTCAATCAGCTTCGATAGGATGCCTGATTTAGTGCTCGGGCAGAGGCGTTTCGATTCTCTGGCATGAACCATGAGGCGCACAAGATTCACACGCGATGCTCCGGATGCCGTTCACCAATTTGTCCTGTGCGACTCCGGCGGCACCTGATTCCGCTGCTTCCAGCCATTCCGGAGTCATAAAATCCTGCCACTTCTCTGGACAGCAGACTATTCCTTCGGCACGTATTTTTATTCTCGCGTCTCTTAAAATCGGACCCACATTAGCCCAGCGCAAACAATTACAGCTATCAGCAGACATTTCTTCTCTGAGCCTTCGAGCGAGCGCGGGGCTAGTGCCCGCAGTAGACACAGAAACGGTTACGTCATTTCTTTGAATGAGGGATGGCGCAATCCAATTACAAAGTGGAGTAACGTCCATCACATTGAGCAGGATGTTTCGCTCAGCGGCTTCCTTTGAAATGGCTTCGTTCGTCTCCATCGACGAGGTGTCGGCAACGATTACAACCCAACCACCGGCGAGGTCGCCTGGCTGGTATTTACGGTTAACCCACTCAATCTCTCCCTTGTCAGCGAGTTCACGCAAGGCAGGGGAGATTTCATCGTCCGGGCTAAAGAGCTTTACATTCGAACCACATTCTAGAAGATACTTGACTTTGCGCTCACCTTCATGAGCGTCTCCTCCGAATACGATTCCGAGGCGGTCCTGAACATCGAGGTAAATACCGTAATATCGCGGCAACGTGATCTCCGATCTGTTTGGGTGCGTGGTGTTGGCTAATTTATTTAGACGATTGGTTGAAGTTCATCGACGATGAATTCATCTTCGACGAAGTACCGGACGCGTGTTTTCTTGTATTCACGCAAGCTGTATACAAGTTGACGGTCTGAAAGTCCGGTGGATTCAGCGATTTCATCTGCGAACTGCTCGCACTCTTCTTTCGAGGTTCCGTGAACCATCGTGAAGTGGGAGTACGGCCAGTCCTCATACGTAGGTCGCTGGTAGCAGTGGGTTACTGCAGGATGGCGAGCCATGATGTCGCCAACTTCTTCCTCTTTGCCCTCTGGAACCTTCCAGACAATCATTGCGTTTGAGGAGAAGCCTGCACGTCGGTGGTGCAATACAGCCGAGTACCGACGCATGATCTTGCTCTCGGTGAGTTTCTCGGCTTTATCGAACATCTCTTGCACGGTCATGCCGAGCTCGGATGCCATCGCGTCGAACGGACGGGATACCGGTTCGAGGTCTTCCTGCATGACTTTGATGTAGTCAATTAGATCCTGTGTGACTTCAGGTGACGTGGTGCTGGTAGTCCCCTGGTCTTCGGGTCGGTAACCCTCAGTGGCACTCGATTTACCTTTGACCATGTCGAAGTTCACGCCAATTTTGAAGAATCGAATTGTCGGGAGTAGGCGGGTTGATTCAGCGCCTGTGAGTTTGCCGAGTTTGGTTACTTCGTCATCTAATGAACGGTCTGGCGGGACTGCAATCGTGAACCAGAGATTGAAATAACCATCTCGCTCGTAGTTGTGAGAAATTCCAGGGTGACGATTCAGGAATCGTGCTGCGTCATCAAGCCGTTCGTCCGGGAAGCGCATGGCAACCAGCATCGACTGGTACTTGAGCTTCCTGGTGTCGAATATTGCCCCGATCTGTCGTACCACGTTCTTTCTGCGAAGTACGGCAAGGCGGTCGAGAACATCCTGTTCTGTCATGCCAAGTTGTTCGGCAATGGCTTTGTATGGTTCAGGCACAAGCGGAAACTCGGCCTGAATAATGTTCATGATCTCGCGATCAATCTGATCAAATTCATCTATCGGCATGAATACGCTGTAGTTGGAACGGCGAACTGTATGGGTGGTCAGCCCCCGAACTCAAATCTCCTCTATCGAATTGTATCGAACAATCAGATGGATTCCGCACTGTTCCAATCTCAAATTTTTGTGAGGATATTTGGCATCAGTCATGGGAGGTGACTCACAGGGGAATCAGTGATCTACCCAGGACTTAATGGCTTCCCTGGATGAATATCTAGGACTCCATCCAAGTTCGGATTCTGCCTTCTCGATAGAGGCGAGCCAGGGGTACTGAATCATACTGATCCCAGAGGGGTTTGACTTTGATTGAAGGCGCAATTTCCAGGTGGTAAGGATCAAGAGCTTTAGAAATAGCGGTGGCACC
>JAYQWG010000003.1:26949-56444 GCA_038150225.1 Chloroflexota bacterium | reverse complement strand
CTCAAGTCTTCAAGCAAGCTGCGGATGAGCAAGCTGCCGATATAACCGGCGCCGCACGTAACGACCGGAGTTTTTCGATCCAAGCCAAGTTGGTCTGCCAACGCGTTCTTGAGATTTCCAATTGTTATTCCCGAAGGAACATCCGCTGTGAGTTCGATCTGGCTTAGTCCAAGTTAGCTGGCAATCCCATCTGCTCCGGCGCCAGTCGCCAGCATTGCCAGGCCAGATTCAACTCCTTGCGTTTGATCTAGTAGCAGTTCGCCGATCAGTTCTTAGCCGATCCAGTCAGAAATCGAACACGCCACACGCATCTTTTCGAAAACTCTGGGCATGTTCTCAGCGAACCATTTGATTCGTGCCCATGCAGTCAACATGCCAGGGCTGTGACCCGTCAATTCCCACAGGTCGACGACAGGATCAGAGTCGATTTCACCGCCTTCGAATATTGCTCGCAAATCCTTGTTGGTCCGCCGTAAAGAACCTGCTGTTCGAAACCAATAAGCACCAGACCTTGACGTTGGGACGTAACTCCGACGCCTTTAACAAGGATGGTTTCAATTTCAGATTCGGCTAATGCCCGTTGGATGGTCTCGATGATGAGAGTTAGTGTTTGACCGGGCTCGAATTCGAGAGCTGTTTCTGGAGCATCGACCGGATCGAAGTAGTTGACCCGTGTTCTCACGACGATGTACGGTGTGCCGGTTGCCGCCCCCACTGCAACTTTTATGTGGCTTGAACCGAAATCGACTGCGATAAAACGGTCAGCAGTTGCAGCACTAGTCATTTGCGATCCCCAACACAGCTGGGTTGACCAGAAATGGAATTTCCTCGTGACGAGCGAATGCCAGAAGGTTCTCGACCATCATTTCAGAGTGCCGCTGGATCGTTTCATCGGTAGCACCAGCAATGTGGAGAGTGAGTATCACGTTCGAGAGTCCCAGTAACGGTGACTTCGGCTCAAGCGGATGAGTCGGGTGGACATCAAGTGCAGCTCCAGATATTTGTCTCTGCTTCACCGCAGCAGCAAGTGCGCGATGATCGACCGCATCAGGTGTCGACGTGTTAGTCAAAAATGCGGAGCTTTTCATTTTCGACAAAAATTCAGCATCGAACAGGGGATCGTCCGGTGCCCGGATTCCTATGTGGATTGAGACGAAATCTGCTGATTCAAGCAAAAAATCTAGTTCGGATCAAATTGCCTCGTTTCGTTCGGTCTCTGATGGCAGCACATTCGGGTCGTAGGTGAGTACGTTCATTCCGATCGCGTTGGCAATTGAGGCAACGGAGCGACCTATGTCTCCGAATCCTACGATCCCAAGAACTTTGTTGCTAATTTCGGTTGACCGAAGATTTTTGTACGCACTGAGGGGAGAGGCCCACTCGCCTGATTGAACGTAGGAATTACTCTCAGCGATTCGTCTGCCTAGAGCATAGACAAGGCCGATTGTGTCTTCAGCAACCGCGTGGGTATTTCGTCCCGGTGTGTTTACGACACGGATACCGTGAGCAGTTGCCGCTTCAAGATCGATGTGGCTTGTGGTTCCTCGACACACTCCCACAAGAGCTAGCCTCGGTGCGAGGTCGAATGTTTCTTTCAAAACGAAGTCGCCTTCGACGACAAGCGCCTGAAAATTCTCGTCGTTCAGACGATTCCCAAGACCGATTGGGTCTTGCAAAACGCCGTCTGGTAGCCAGCTCTCGTGAGTTATCTCGTAACTTTGACTAAGTTGCTCAAGAGCTTGCGTGGTGAATGGGGCGAGGATGAGGACTTTAATTGGGGTGAACTCGCCAAATCTTCGTCGATGTACTTCGCCGCGAGATTACCACTCCTAACCGCTGATTCCATCGTTGATGGCCAACCGGTGTCGGTCCAGTCACCAGCAAGATAAAGACCGGGTAGGGGAGTTCTTTGACTGAGTCGGTTCGCTGTGATTCCAGGAGTGACCCTAAAAGTCGCCTCTGCCATTTTTACGACCGCAAAGTTTTCGATTGTTGCGGTCCTGGCTTTTGGGAACACGTTCCGCATTTCTTGTTCGAATATTTCCCTGATTTCCGACTTAGAACGGTGCCGCCATTGCCACGCACCGCTCAACGATATGACAACGTGACGACTTGAATCAGTCGAATTTTTTATGGCGCTGTCGTCGAATACCCACTGGAGAGGACTATTGAGCACTGCGACGAGTTTTTCATCCATCACCGTTCGGTCGTACCAAATGTGAACAGCGACTATTGGTGCTGTGTCAATTTGTGCTGCTGGAGTAAAGAAATCTTCTTCATCCGAATCGCTCGTTGGGAGTAAATCGGCCAATGCATCAGCGGGAACTGCCGCTACTGTTGCATCTGCTCTCACTACGTTACCGTTAGCGAGAACAACTCCTGAAATTTTTCCGTTCTCAATGAGCAAATCTGTGACATCTGAGTCCAGAAGAAACTGGGCTTTTTTACTTTCAAGAAACGTTCGAGCTTTATTTCCAACCAGCTCAGACAGTGGGTCAAGTGGGAGTCCTAACGCTGGATTTTCGGTTGATCCTAGGAGAGCAACTTTGAATAACTCGATTCCGATTTCTGCACTTACAGCCCCTATGTCGTCATTGAGTGCTGGCAAAACGATCAGGTTCCAAAAGTTTTCAATGGTTCGATCGTTTTGCCCATGATTCCTCAACCAGTCTGTGAATGTGATCTGGTCGAATTCGTCTGATCGTTGAGTGTTCGTCCTCCGAATGCTGAATAGACCTCGCAGAACCCGCAATCTGTCTGAAAAATCGAGGTGCTTGTAAGTAATCAGACCTGCAACATTTCCAAGGACACCTGGAAACCATCGTGACTGGAGCCAACTTTTGCGATTGTTGAGAATTACCGGAAATTTAAGATTCAGCTCGAACTCGATGGATTCTGACGCTCCGATGGATTCCATGTACTCAACGAACTCGGTGCATGCTCCGACGATGACATGTTGACCGTTGTCGATCTCCAAGCCGGTTTCACGGTCTGTAAATGAGTAGGCGCGTCCACCAAGGAATGGCCGTTTTTCGATTACTGAAACCCGGTAGCCGAGTTGAGTTAGCCGAACTGCTGCTGCAAGACCCGCGATCCCGCCACCAATGACAGCGACCTTCTTTACCTGCATCAGGAAGTGACCCTTAGCACCTGGTTTCTTACCCAAATACTTGCCAGCAGGCGGATCTTTTCAAGTTTCGAGAGACTCGGGCGCTTACCAAGCACGTCGAAATCAGATTTCTCTATCTGATCCAACAATCCCTTGTACACACGCATCATCGCGCTGGGGCATAAGGCGGATCGTCGGTCGAGGTACTGAATCACACGAGAACCTGAGAGCAGATATTTCCTGGCTCGTTCGACCTGGAATCTCATCAGCTGTTTAAATTCAGGTGTTGGACTTTCGAGCGCAAGGTCTTCTGTCGATACATTGAATCGAATCAAATCCTCGCGAGGGATGTAAACACGACCGCGTTCGTAATCTTCCCTGACATCCCTGAGGATATTCGTCAGTTGAAGAGCAACGCCCAAATCCAGTGCATATTCGACAGCCGTGTCATCTGAGTAACCGAATACCTCGATCAACGCCAGACCGGTGGCACTTGCAACTCGGTGGCAATAGACCAGTAGATCATCAAACGTGTCGTACTGAGCGCCACGCAAATCCATCTCACAGCCGTCCACTACATCTAGTAAATGCTGCTTTTTGATCGGGTACTTTTGGACGGCATCGCTTAGCGCGATCCACATTTCTCCTTCAACGTCGCCAGCGTAGGCACGTTCCAGTTTTGATCTCAGATTCGCGAGGTCTAGCTCGGCGGTTTGCGCGTATTCCTCGTCGTCGACGATGTCATCGGCGAGGCGGCAAAACGCGTAACCGGCGTAAACGGCATTTCGTTTCTCTTCCGGCAACGTTTTGAACGCGTAATAGAAGTTCGTCGATGCCTGTTTTGTCTTCCGAGCGACCAGCTCATACGCTGCCGAGACTTCCTGCTGACTGCGAGTTTGGTTCGGCATTTCAGGAGATGCGCTTTGATTTCGACTTGAACTCAGAAACAGGGACAAGATCTCGACCGAGCTTCGAGCGGATCAAAGTGCTCATGAGAATTTGGGTTTTAGCGAACTTCGACACTGTCGGGCGTTTGGAAAGAACGTCGAAATCGCGTTTTTCAATTTCTCTCAGAATTCGCAAACCACCACGTACAAACAACGAGAATGTGGTTTTGAGCGAGTCATCTAACTCGTCGACCAGCGCGTAACCTTCCTGGAACATTTGGCGCGTTCGCTGCACCTGGAAGTGAAGAAGCTTTCTGAAAGATTCACTCGCAACCGGACTCGCAAGTTGGGCCTCGGCTACACCAAATTGATTCAGTTCGTCCTGCGGCACATAAATACGACCGATTACGTAATCTCGACTAACGTCCTGCCAAAAATTTGCGAGCTGCAGCGCGGTACAGGTCTTATCCGACAGTTCTTGTACAGAGGGTTCTCGGTAGCCCGAAAGATAGAGAAGAATGCGTCCGACTGGATTGGCTGAATACACACAATAATCAAGTACGCCGTCGATGTTTTCGTAAGACTGTGCTTCCTGATCCTTCCGGTTGGCTTCTATCAGGTTTACGAACGGGCCCTTAGGAATATCGAACTCGCGAATCGTTGCCTGAAGAGCTGAAAAATAAATATGAGACGGCTCACCGTCGTAACACAGGTTGAGCTGCTCTTCCCAGAGATCCAGCATCGCGAGCCGGTTACCAGGGAACTCGTCACCGAGATCATCAACGCCTCGAGAAAACGCATATACGGAGTAGTAGTGCTTCCGAAGTTCTTTCCGGACCAGGCGCGTTACGACCGAAAAATTCTCGTAGTGCGACTCAGCGAGTTTCTGGCACTCGTCGAACGCTACGTCAACAAATTCGGGAGAATCCGACAGCACTCGTACTCTCGGTTGGGGCAACTCTGCAGCCGGATTGTCAGGCTGGGTCATTCTTCACCCCGTGAAGTGATAATCGAACTGTTTAGAGGCCCATTACCTGAACGGCGACTTGCCGCGGTTTCGGTTCATCCAGTTCAACCAGGAACACGCGCTGGAACTCTCCAAGTAGAGGATTGCCATCAATTACCGGGACAATCTCCGAAGTTCCGAGAATCATGTGCTGGCAATGAGCATGTCCGTTCGGACACTCGTTCGGCCGCATGCTCACAGTTCGCAGCTCGAAATCATTGTGTCCATAGTAGGCGTCTTTCGGGGCGGACCGTTCCAGGAAGTGTTCCATGTCCTTTAGCAGCAATGGTTCGTTCTCGTTGATCATTACTGAGAACGTTGTGTGTGTGCTGTAAACGGAAACTTGACCGTTTTTTACGCCAGATTCGGCGACGAGATCGCGCACGGTATCGGTGAAATCAATCAGTTCGGGGGCGTCGGTAGATTCAACTTGAACGATCTTGCTGAAGACCTTGTACTCGGCGCCTGTCGAAAGTCCCCCCGGAGAGGTTCCGTTCAACACGCTGATCCGACCAGCTTCAACCGCGGTCATCGCAGGTGTCCTGTCCGAATGCAAGCTATTTCCCCCGGGGAGCCCCGTAACTGCCGCTGAAACGTTCAGAAGCAGACTTATCAGTGCCGCAAGTCATACCCGTACAGGCACTGAAATATTTCAAATCTAATTCATTTTACTCGAACACCAACGAACTGGTGTCGAAAACGCGTGTGACCGAGCGTCATTTATTCATTATTCGAAATCAATGGCAGCTCGTTTTGTTACAACGTGAAAATTATAGCGTTTATCCCCGCAAGTAAATCATCTCATCTGGTAACGATTTGGTGATTATTTCGTTGCCATTTAGCTTGTGATTCACGCGGCCGGCACTTGGTCGCTCCGGTTCATCGCTTTGATGAATTCGTCGAAAAATACCTTAAGAGACGAACTTGCCTGTGCCGACGCTCGGTTCAACTTGATCAGTTCCGGGAGATCAGCTGGATTCTTGATTAGGTGGCGAGCGTAAGCGGAAATTCCTCGTTCTCTCGGACCCCCACCTTCTCGGTCGACAATTTTTGGTACAAGTTGGTCAAACCTGTCGAGTACGCAGCTTATCGCTACCCACGGGACACCCGCCTTCGTTGCTGCTGAAACAACTCCGTGTGACGACGTGTTCACCGCCGCCGCGTCAATTGTCTTTCCTATCCAGGACTTGGTTCCGCCGGTCGTCGTTAACTTCGTAACCGTAACGATTCTTCCGTGGTGATAGTCGAGTCCACCTGTTTCAACTGCTGTTCTGGCCGATAGAAGCAATCCTCGGTCAGGGCTGTGTGGTTCCACGACGATTTCCTTAGTCCATTCAAACGGAGTTCCAGGCAGCAGCACAACCTGGTCGGCGATCACAATGTCACCGGCTTCCTGGTTTTCTATGGTTGCGCTACAGAATCCGAACGAAACTATTGCCTCGGGGCTGAATTCATCAATTGCCCATTCGGTTGCCTTTCGTGCGCGGTCAATGCCCGATCCAGCAAGAACAATAGCCGGGTGTTCGGTGTCCTCTGGTCTGTAGACAACAACATCTTCAAACGCTCCGAACGAGGTGTGATCTCCCGCTCGGGTTATCTGGGTAACTTCGCGTTGTAGTGAGCCAACCGCAACAATCATGACTGGCGTACCAATAGGAATTCGCCTAGCTCGAGGAATTCGTTTGCGGAGTGAGGTGGCATGTCAGCAGAGTCGATGAGGCGCTGGCATTCCTGCCAGCGTTGCTCGGCGATCGATTGGCAGTAGTCCTGGGTGCCCAACTCATCCATGATATTGAGCACGTCTTCAACTTGTTCCCCGCTCAGTTCGCCATCGACCCCGAATATTTCGGATATTCGCTCAGCCGAAGATCCGGTCGCACTACTAATAGCGTGTACGGCCGGTAATGCTTTCTTTTTCCTCTTAATGTCGGCGCCGACCGGTTTTCCAGTTTCCTGACCTCCCCAAACACCCAGAACATCATCCCGTATCTGGAAAATCCGCCCTAGTTCGTAGCCAATTTTTTTGAGCTCGATTGCCTCTTGTTCGGTGGTGTCCGAGCCTCCAGCAACAAGTGCTCCGAGGTAGACAGATGCTTCGATCAAGGCACCGGTTTTACGCTCGATCATGTCGAGATAGTCGTCGACCGAAACCGCACCTAGGTTTTCGAAAGAAATATCGAGGTATTGGCCTTCCATCATTTTCAGGTAATGACTTGTAAGTGCTGATTCTGCGAGCAAGGCGATGCGGTCCGAAACACCTTGCTGTCGCAGTTTACTAGCGGCGAAATCGGCAACTTTCAACATTGCGTTGCCTGACACGATTGCTGCTGGTTCACCCCAGACAGCCCAAACGGTGAGTCGGTGATGGCGAACTCGGTCCATGTCTTCGAGATCGTCGTGAATAAGCGAAAAGTTGTGAACGTATTCCAGGGCAGTGGCGATCGGAGTCGCTTTGTCCAGATCACCGTTGACGGCGTCCGCCGCCAGTAAAGCGAGGGTCGGTCGCATGCGTTTGCCCGCAGGTGCGTCGACAGGTGTTCCGTCTGTTTCTTCCCAGCCCATGTAGTAACGGTGAATTGCGTATATCTGTGGGTCTAAGCCGGCGATCTCATCTCTGAGAGCCGTGTCAATACGATCTTGGTAGCGCGAGAAGAATCCCGGTAGGGATGGGGCTGGACTTTTGGTTTCTGCGCTCAAGCGGTTTGACTCATCGGGGCTGTGAATTGCTACGCACCAAGATTATCGCTCAGGTCCTGAGGCGTCAGTCCGAAATGTCATTTTCTTACAACTAAAAAGCCCCGAGTCAGGAAAATGCCTCGGGGCGTTGAATGCGAGTCAAGCCGTTTATGCCGCTGTAATTTCGAGCTTTCGTGCTTTCTTTGACTCGAGTTTCGGAAGCCGGATTTCGAGCACGCCGTCCTTGAATTTAGACTCGGCATTCTCGTAGTCGACTGTCTCAGGCAGACGAAGTGCGCGGTAGTAAGAACCGGTTCGTCGCTCCCTTAGCAAGTAACCGTCCGACTCAGTCTTGGACTCATCCTTAGTTTCGGCTTTGATAGTCAGCACGTTGTCGTCAACTGCTATATCAATGTCTTCCTTGGTAGTACCAGAAATAGAGGCTGTAACAACGAGTGTGTCGCCATCTTGCTGGACATCCAACGGAATGCTCCATGCCTCAGGCTCGGGCTGTCTCGCGACTTTATTTCCGAAGAATCGTGCGAACAGGTCGTCGAAATCTCGGTAAGCGCCAAAAGGCTGCCATCGTTCAATTGCCATTTCATTACTCCGTATTTGAATCGCCACGTTTTCAGTTATTGATCTACAAGGCTGTGGCGCTAAAGCTAACAACTACAATATAGAAACCTTATAAATAACTTATCAAATAAAATAAAATATAAACAGCAGATGTGTTATATTTCATCTTTAGTGATCTCAATGTTTTGACGCTTAACGGCTTCCTTATTCGTTTCGACCAATCCCACCTAAATGGCAGATAACTACTACGACATACTCGGCGTCCCGAGAAATTCCACGGACAAGGACATAAAGTCCGCGTACCGCAGACTCGCACGCAAGCTTCATCCAGACGTGAATCCAGGCGACGAAAAAGCGCAGACTGCGTTCAAGAAAGTAAATGAGGCATATGAAGTCCTGGGGGATGAAAAACGCCGAAAGGACTACGACCAGTTCGGCGATAACTGGAAGCACGCCGATCAGATGCGAAACATGGGAGCCGGGCGTGGTGGAAACGGCGGATTCGGCTTCGACCTCGGCGATCTATTCGGTGGCGGAGGTGGATTTGCTGACATGTTTGGCGGCATGGGCCGACAACCACGTGGAGCGATGCGTCACGAGGGCTCAGTGCAAGTCTCGCTCGATGAGGTATACCACGGCACTTCGCGGCGAATAACCATTGGTGGGGGAATGGGAGCCTCGAAAACGATCGAAGTCCAAATTCCAGCCGGCGTGCCTGATGGGCGCAAAATTCGTGTTCGGCCAGACGCAAACAGCGAGGTCACGATCACAGTTAGCGTTCGGGATCACAGCAAGTTCACCCGGCAAGGGAGCAATTTGCGAACTGAAGTAATCGTTCCATTGTTCGACGCTATTCTTGGCGGTGAAGTTGAAGTCCCGACCATGACAGGCCGGATAGCTCTTCAGATTCCTTCAGGAACTCAAAACGGGAGGTCTTTCAAGATCAAAGGCAAAGGTTTGCCCGTTATGAACTCGGGAGAGTTTGGAGATTTGTTCGCCACGATCAAAGTGAAGCTTCCTGAGTCTCTCTCGGAAGAGGAAAAATCCCACTTTGAAACCCTCAAGAATTTGAGCCAGGTGAGTCAGGTAACAGGGTACGAATAGTCATGTCGATGGGACACAACGACCCTGTCTTTGCAATCGGAGTGGTCGCCCAAATGTGTGGGGTACACCAGCAAACCCTCCGCAACTACGAGCGCTGGGAGCTTGTAATTCCTCAGCGTTCGCGAGGCGGCACAAGGCTTTATTCAAACCGAGATGTCGAATTGATTCAGCGAATCCTCCGGTGGAAAGAAGAATTTGGTCTGAACCTCGCGGGCATCGAAGTAATGTCGAAGCTTTTGAATCGAATTGATCAGCTGGAGAGCCGGGTGGAGGACCTTACGGTCGAACTGGTCCGACTTAAAGAAGGAAATAACCGACTACCTGGATAGGAACGTTTGCTCTTGTCTACTTTGGTTTAACGGAGAAAACAGTTGGTATTACGACAGGACGATTTCACAGAGCAGGCCCAGGCCGCACTAAGCGCATCACAACAACTTGTTGTGCAGATGCGACACAGCCAGTGGGATGCTGAACACCTGCTTGCCGGGCTACTACAAGTCGAAAACTCTTTGTCCGCAAAAATACTGCAGGCGATGGGCATTGATCCTCGGGACCTTGAGCAAGAGTTAATGGCGAAACTCGAGGAATCGCCAAAAGTTGGTGGATCTGGTCAAAGCCAGATTTACCCGACTCCTCGTGTCCAATCAGCCATTGAAGTAGCGAAACAAGAAGCCGACCGACTCAAAGATGAATTAATTGGTGCGGATCATTTACTGGTTGCGCTAACGAAGGAAACAACTGGTGAGATTGCCGAGTTGTTCAACACTCGAAGTATTTCCGAAGAGCGGCTGTATCAGGCGCTTCTGGAAGTCAGAGGTTCTGCAAGGGTTACCGATCCACGGGCAGAAAGTAAGTACCAGGCTTTATCGAAGTACAGTGTCGATCTGACCGATCTAGCTCGTGAGGGACAACTCGATCCTGTTATTGGCCGCGATCTCGAAATCCGTCGGGTGATGCAAACGCTCACTCGCCGAACCAAGAACAATCCTGTTCTGATTGGAGATGCCGGTGTCGGAAAAACCGCGATCGCCGAGGGACTTGCTCAGAGAATAGTTTCGGGCGATGTGCCAGAGAGTTTGCAAGGTCGCCGTGTAATTGCACTGGAAATGGGATCACTGGTTGCTGGCGCGAAATTCCGGGGTGAATTTGAAGAGCGCTTAAAGGCAGTCATGGACGAAATCCGTCAAGCTGCTGGCGAAATCGTGCTGTTTATTGACGAGATCCACACAGTTGTTGGTGCTGGCGCGGGGGAAGGCTCCCTCGATGCATCCAACATGATGAAACCAGCACTTGCACGTGGAGAACTGCAAACGATCGGCGCAACAACTCCGAATGAGTACCGTCGATACATCGAATCTGACCCAGCGCTTGAGCGTCGATTTTCACCTGTTTGGGTAGATGAGCCTGACACTGAGACTGCTATCGAAATGCTCGAAACCTTACGTCCGAGATATGAACAGCACCATGGATTCACCATTGAGCAATCCGCGTTGGATGCTGCTGTGCAACTTTCTGCACGCTACATATCCGACCGATTGCTTCCCGACAAAGCTGTGGATCTCATTGATGAGGCTGCTGCTAAAAACCGAATCGAAAACGAGTCTATGCCTTCGTATTTGAAGGATATGCAGCAATCGTTGCAGCGACTCGACGACGAAGAAGAGTCGGCTTCCGTGCGGAGCGATTATGAAAGTGCTGCAAACGCTAAAGCCGAAAAGCTTCGTCTCAACGAGAAGTATCAGGATGCACTGGGCGAGTGGCGCAAAACCCACGAGGTTCGTGAGACGGTAACTGACGAGGATATTGCCTCGTTGATTGCCGAGCGTACCGGTATTCCGGTTGCACGACTTGTCGAAGGAGAGGGTGAACGCCTACTCAACCTCGAAGAGCGATTGCATTCTCGTGTCATCGGACAAGATCAGGCAGTGGAAGCCCTGGCGGACGCTGTTCGTCGTGCGAGAGCCGGCCTGAAGGATCCGAAACGTCCGATTGGTAGTTTCATATTCCTTGGTCCGACCGGCGTTGGAAAAACTGAACTGGCGCGGGCGCTCGCAGAATTCATGTTTGATGACGAAGACAACATGATCCGAGTCGACATGTCTGAATTCCAGGAACGTCACACCGTTTCAAAATTGATTGGCGCACCTCCTGGATACGTAGGATACGACGAAGCAGGTCATCTAACCGAAGCCGTCCGTCGTCGACCATTTTCAGTTGTCCTGTTCGATGAAATAGAGAAGGCACACCCCGACGTGTTCAACACGCTACTGCAAGTTTTGGATGATGGACGCTTGACCGATAGTCATGGTCGAACCGTCGATTTCCGAAACACGATCATCATCATGACGAGCAACCTTGGGTCATCGGATGTGAAGCGTGAAGCGTTTGGATTCAACAAGCAGAGTCGTGAAGAGACCGAGAGTGCGCAATTGCGTTCGAGCGTCGAAGAGGCTCTAAAGCAGCAGTTCCGGCCTGAATTCCTGAACCGATTGGATGAGTTCATTGTCTTCGACTCGCTTACCCAGGAAGACATCGAACAGATTGTCGACAAATTCGTCGGTGAAGTTTCGGAACGTGTTCAAGATCTGAAAGTTACGATTGAACTGACAGAAGAAGCGAAAACATGGCTTGCGAAGACTGGATTCGATCGCATGTATGGTGCACGACCGTTGAAGCGAGCAATTCAGAGACAGGTTGAAAGTCCGCTTTCCAAGCGGCTGCTCGCTGGTGAATTCACTGAGGGCTCGACGATTCTTATTGATCTTGGTGAAAACGAACTGACCTTCTCAATTAAAGGTGATGTTGAATCAAAGAAAGCCAAGCCAACTTCGTCGGAAAAGGCTGAGGCATCTGTCTAGATCAAAGACCACTGGAGTAAAAACAGACCGTTCGCTTTACCAAAAGTGAACGGTCTGTTCGCGTATGGCGCGTATTGTTGCCGTACTATGCAGCCGTGGCTAATGATGCGCAGCAAAATCAATCGCACGACACGCGGAGCGCGATAGGCGATTTCGTCGCCCGGCATCGCCGCACGTACCAGATCATCATCTGGAGTGTGGTCGCGTTCTCGGTTTTTGGTGGAACCATTGCATGGGCGACAAGTTGGCTTGATGTAAGAGATGCCGGTTACACGGGTGCATTCATTGTCAATCTCGTTGGCTCTGCCGCTGTTGTTGTCCCGGTGCCTGGACTGTTCGCCGTATGTGCGGCAGCCACGCCAGAATTCGGTCTGAATTTTCTCTTGTTGGCGTTAGCAGGAGCTGCGGGATCGACAATCGGTGAATTGAGCGGTTATCTCGCTGGCTACGGAAGCCAGGGTGTCGCACAGCGGTCCAAGTACTACCAGCGAATTCACGACTATGTTGTGAAGCGCGGCGGATTTGCACTCTTCGTTTTCGCTGCAATTCCAAATCCGCTGTTCGATATTGGCGGTATTGCGGCGGGTTCTCTCGGTTACCCTGTGAGTCGTTTCTTGCTTTGGGTCGGAATCGGTAAGTTCGTAAAATTTCTTGTGTTTGCGTACGCGTGCCGAGAATCGATCTCATGGATAGTCGACCTCATTTAGTAACCATTGACTGATCAGTCAGAAGTACAGGACCAATCGTCGGATTCGAGTGCTGCTGAAATTGAGCACGCGGAGTTTCGCGGATTCCAGAAATGGCTAGTCGAGAACAAAGACCTGGTCATTCGACTAGGACTACTTGCCTTCGTTATCGGGTTCGCACTGATTGGATCCATCCTTTGGCGTACAGGGAATCTGAATACCCAGAATGTTGGATACGGTGGAGTTTGGATTGTTAGCTTCATCGCTGCCGGATCGATAATTCTTCCCGTTCCGGGACCGGCAGCTGTGTGCGTCGCTGCTGCACCTGCACTTGGGCTAAACCCGCTTCTTATCGGCGTGATCTCAGCAACCGCCGAAGCCCTAGGAGAAATGACCGGCTACATGGCGGGACTCTCTGGTCGTTCTTTACTTGAACGGCACAAATACTACCCAAAGGTTCGCGCTGCTCTTGTAAAGCGAGGTGGTCTGATTTTGTTTTTTGGCTCGGTCGTGCCAAACCCACTGTTCGACATCATTGGTATTGCGGCTGGAAGCATTGGGTACCCGATAAAGAAATTCCTTGGAGTAGTTGTCGTAGCGAAGGCGATTAAATCGACGGCAATTGCGTACGCCTGCTTCTGGGGGATCGATTCAATCCAAAGTTGGGTGGGATGAGCGAAAAAGCACCAAACCTGGGAGCCGTGATCGTAGCCGGTGGCAACAGTTCACGAATGCAAGGAGTCGACAAGCAGATTTCCAATCTTGCCGGTGTACCTGTAGCGCTTCATTCGGTGTCTGTATTCAATTCAATGCCCGAGGTAGGCTGGATTGTTTTTGTCACATCCGGACGGAACCTAGAATTCTTTCGGAATGAGATTTCTGCGGGTGATTTCAACAAAGTAGTCGCCGTTGTTGAAAGTGGAGAGCGTCGGCAGGACTCGGTTAAAAACGGACTGGACGCAATCTCCGATTACGGTGGCGATGCTCTGGAGTTCGTGGCGATTCACGATGGTGCCAGACCATTTATTGACGTCGAATTGGTTCAACGTGGCGTTAGGGCGGCAGAGAAAGTCGGTGCTGGTATTGCTGCAGTGCCGGTGAAAGACACGATAAAAACCGCACCTCACAGGGTTGTCACCTCTACACCTGACCGATCAGAACTGTGGTCGGTACAAACCCCGCAAGTTTTCAGACGTGATGTGATCAAAGCTGCCCACGACATTGTTACCGATGACGTTACTGATGATGCCTCAATGGTCGAATCGATTGGTGGTCTCGTCGCGGTGTTCGACGGCTCAAACGACAACATCAAGATAACCACACCTGAAGATCTTCAGCTTGCGAACTTGATATTCCAACGACGATCAGGCGTCACATCATCGGGGAGTTCCGACACCAGTGGTGCGCGGTTTGGAGTTGGGTTTGACGGTCACAAGCTCGTTCCAGGGGGACCACTGCAATTGGGCGGAACTGAAATTGAGTTTGATCACCATCTGGATGGTCACTCTGATGGTGACGTGCTGCTCCACGCTATTGCTAGCTCGATTCTGGGAGCCGCTGGTCTAGGTGATCTTGGAGGTAACTTTCCTTCTTCCGATCCCCGGTACAAAGACATTCCGTCTCAAACCTTTATTGCCGAGTCCACACGTTTAGCGAAGGAAGCAGGATGGATGGTGGTGCACGTCGATGCTACGATCATTGCCCAGCGCCCACGACTGGCTTCGCATACAGACGAAATGTCGGTTGCGATTTCACAGATCGATGGACTCCAAAACTCAGAACTAAACATCAAGGTCACTTCGACCGACCATGTCGGTGCCATAGGTGCCGGTGATGGAATCGCTGCTCAGGCAGTAGCGACCTTGAACCGAATCTAAACAAACTCACTACGAATAAATGATTCAGCTCTACAACACCCTGTCGCGTAAGAAAGAAGAGTTCACACCGGCAGGTGATGAAGTGAAGATGTATGTCTGCGGTGTAACCGTTTACGACGATTCACACCTCGGGCACGCACTCAGCAGCATTATTTTTGATGTGCTCTCGCGTTATCTCGAGTACCGCGGGCACAGGGTCAGAAAAGTACAGAACTTCACCGACGTTGATGACAAGATCATCAATCGGGCGAATCGTGATGGCGAACCTTGGCAAGACATCACAGAGCGGTACATAAAGTCGTTCTTTACCTCCGTTGATGGGTTGAACGTAAAACGAGCGACGGTTCACCCTCGCGCCACCGAAGACATGCCTGAAATCATCGAGTTGATCAAGCGTTTGATCGAAGGCGGATCTGCATATGAACTCAATGGTTCGGTGTACTTCCGAGTCAAATCAAAAGATGACTACGGGAAGCTCAGTGGGCAGGACATCGACCAGATGCCAGAGGAGTCGCGTGTTGAAGGTGATTCCGGTAAAGAACATCCTGCGGATTTTGCTCTTTGGAAGGCAGTTAAACCTGAAGAGCCCAGCTGGGATTCACCCTGGGGAGCAGGACGACCTGGATGGCACATCGAGTGTTCAGCGATGACGTTCAAGCACTTAGGTGAACAAATCGACATTCACGGTGGTGGACTGGACCTGGTGTTCCCGCATCACGAGAACGAGGTTGCACAAAGCGAAGCTGCTTCCGGCGTTGTACCTTTTTCACGTTTCTGGATGCACAACGGAATGCTCCGAATCGCAAGTGGACAAGAGATGAGCAAGTCCCTTGGCAACGCGTTTAACGTGAACACAGCGCTAGAGGAGTTCAGTTCCGACGCGATTCGACTGTGGATTTTGCAAACCCACTACCGCACAAACCCGCTTTTGGACAAAGAGTTAATCGTCAACGCAGAACGCTCGATGCGCCGAATCAGATTCGCTGCCGAACTTGATACAACCGGTGGGAATGGTCAGGTCGATTTTGAGCCATTCAAAGCTCGATTCATCGAAGCGATGGATGATGACCTCGGTACTCCTCAGGCGGTGGCTGCAATATTTGATCTCTGTCGAGAAATTAACCGTGGTCATGATGAAGGGCGCGGGGTTTCTGACGCGGTTGAGGGACTGAAAGAGATCACAAAAGTTCTCGGGTTCACTCTCGAGGCACCACCCCAGGATGAATCTGGAATTTCGGAAGCTGAGATCGAAGCCCTGATTGAAGAACGTGCCTCGGCACGGGCTGACAAACGATGGGCAGACGCGGACGCTGTTCGTGACAAGCTACAAGCCGCTGGTATCACAATTGCCGATGGTGCTGGTAGCACAACCTGGACTCGTGACTAGGCTGATCTAAATCTTGGGTCGAAGTTCGACCGTTCCAGCGGTTCCATCAACGGTCACCATTTGACCGTCCTTGATGTGAGTCGTCGCTTCTTTCGTCTGGATCACACACGGTATCCCGTACTCACGTGTGATGAGCGATGCATGCTGGAAGTTGTCCCCTGTGTCCAACACGAGAGCGCCAATTAGCGGGAACACTGGAACCCAGTCAGGGCCAGTGTTATCGGTCACCAGCACCTCTCCCTTTTTGATGTCTGGCGGCTTTGAGGATCGCGTAACCACGACTCTGGCAATCCCGGTGAACTGACCTGCTGACGACGGTTCGCCAATCAGTGTCTGACCGTCTTCGCTCAGCCCACGAACGAATTCCTCATCAGGTTTATCTTTTTCCTCGGGATTGGTCCCAATGAAATCAGGTCGGTCCAACTTAGAGTTTTCTTGCCACTCCTGTCGTGCGGTAATCACGAGCCTTCTGAGATCGCTGTAATCGTTCGCAGCAACTGCGTCGTCGAGTTGATTCAGCCGCAGGTAGAAAATGTCATCAGCTTCGTCGAGCCATCCGCTACTCACCAAAGCTCTGCCGGCGCGGTCAATCGCCTCGCGATACTCGCCGAACGTGCACTGCTCGATGAGGTAATTGTGATTTTCCATCATCTTGATGTGATTAGATGCCCGGAAGAGTTCAAAATCGAACTTCTTACGCAGTTGTTTATCTCTTCCGATTATCCGACGTACATCGGCAATTGCCGTTTCCCGCCTGAGACGAAGCTGTTTTCGTGATCGACCGACGTCCTCGATGTCCTGTCGTACGAACGAGCCAATGGTGTCCAATGGAATGTCTGGTCGCATGTTCCAGGTCGGGTCAGTTGGCTTCCAGGCTGTGCCGTAACCGATGCCGTTTCTGCGTCCCCAGGTTTTCAGCAACGAGCGGAACCTGGTTCGGAAACTGCGAACTACCGGATTGTTACCGTTGCCACGTGCGAACAACGCGTCATAGTCGCGTTCGGCAAATTTTTCGCTCAGCCATTTGTCCGATTTCACAAGTGCGGCGATAGCGTTCATCCGGCGAGAGAGCTTGGCGGTCATATGTTCCATACCCAGTGTTAAATCCGAAGATTCAACAGGCGGTCGACCGGTGATCTCAGCGAATAAGTTCGCAAGATCATCCTTTTCTTTGAACCCAGCCCAACTTCGCCAGTGCAAGTCATTTTGATGGTCAGTCGCGAGGCGCATGGCCCGTCTCAAATAGGCGACGTGGTCGGGGATCGGGGTGTCGTCTGCAGGCCGATCTTGTTCGAGTGCTGCGAGGTTCGAACGCAGTACGGGCTCTACTTCCTCATAGAAATACGTCGTACCTTTTTCGAGATAACGTCGACCCCGGAGGTGGTGTTTGAATAACCGGTTTTTCAGTTCTTCCGGGTCTCTCGGGGAAGGCGCTGAGTAAAGGTAGCCGTTGACGATCTTTTTTAGATCCTGACGTCCCATGTACTGGCCGGTGAAATCGACCGAGCGTTTTTCGGCCTCACCTTGCATGAACGAGTAGTCGATGACCAGCGGAAATAAGGGATCGGGTCGGCCGGTCACCCAATGGAGTTTCTCTTCTTCTGGAGAGTCCCATGAAATTGGGAATTCTTCTTGAGGTGCCGCACCAGTGGTGATTGGTCGCGATTGCAACACAAAGACCTCGTCATTCCGTACGGCAAACTCGATATCCCGATCATCACCCGCTCTCTTTTTCAGTTCGAGAGATATCTCGGCAACCCGCCGTAGGTTCTCATCACTCAATGCAGCTTCGCTGCGCTGTTCTGCAGGTATAGGGACTTTCGTGGTTTCACCATCTGGAGTGGTGACGAACATCAATTCTTTGTCGATAACGTTTCGTCGAATAACTTCCAGACTGGATGAGTCGAGACTAAACGAATCAGCCTGAGCTTGACCCGATACCACTCCCTCACCTAGGCCGAGCGCGACGTTTATTAGGAGTTGGTTGCTGCCATCCCTGGGATCGCGAGTGAACACTACGCCACCTGCGTCGGCGTCGACCAACTCCATCACAAGCACGGCCATGCCGCCTGTTAGATGGTTGATTCCCTGCATCACCCGGTATGAAATTGCTCTTCCCGAAAAGTAGGACAGCCAGACGTCTTTGACTCGATTGGCAACCGACTTTGCGTCGTAACCGTCCAGAAAACTCTCGTAGATTCCAGCAAAAGAGGCGGTTACAGAATCCTCTGCTGTTGCAGTTGATCGAACCGCATACCGACCGTCATCAACACGTTTATCAATAGCGAGTTCCAACTCGGCTGGGATAGGGGCTTTGCTAAGTAATTCACATATGCGGTCACCGGCGTCGAATGCACTCGCGGGGGAAGTTGCATCGACCGTTCCTAACTCTCGCGAAATGTCGGCGAGATGCGGTTCGATGAAGGACTGAAATGCCTGAACCGGGATTACGAATCCTGCGGGAACTGGAGCGTTTTGAGCGACGAGCTCAGCAACGGATTGGGCTTTACCGCCGACTACAGATGCGTCTTTTGTCAGCGAGTCGGTAACTTCGAGAATGATTGGAATGTTCATGTGCGGCGGCAATGTTAACCCGAATTTGCGCTCGATCAACGAATGCATGAGCGAAAAGCATTAACAAAAAACAGGCGGTGAAAAACCGCCTGTTGAAAAATATCGCTTCAGTAAGTGTTAGCTAAAGCGAACGTTTGCGATAGCAACTCCGACGAATACGAAGGCGAGCACGATCGTTGCCCTGAAAAGCAACTGCTCGACTCCGCGACGTGATCGGAATGTGCTTGTGGCTTCCCCGAAGAGGGAAGATCCCGAACCGCGGGCCTGAAGCAGCAACACGCCGATAAGCGAGACCGCTGTTACGATGAGGATTAGGCTAAATGTGGTTTCCATGTAAGTTCCAGCCCCGTACTTGGGACGAATTATTCTGTAACTATGTTAGTGGCACTGGAGGTGTATTGCTACACATCCAGTTGCAACCAAGTGAACCTTGCAACGACTAACCTGAGGAGAGTCGCTCCTTGATCATCTCAGTAGCTTGCTTTGCATCAGCTTGTCCGCGAGTTGCTCTCATCACCTGACCCATGAGGTACTTGAGCGATGCTTCTTTCCCGTCCAGGTAGTCGGCAACCGCTTTTTCGTTATTGGCAATGACCTCATCAACTACAGGTCCGAGCGCATCGTCGCCTGAAACCATTCCGAGCCCAAGGTCTTCAATGATTTGTTTGGGATCGGTTCCCTTACGGAACATCACTTCGAACACCTGTTTTGCCGAGTTGTTGTTCAGCTCTCGCTTGCGAAATTTCTCAACAAGAGATGCCAGTTGAGACGGCTGTACGTTTGTCTTATACATGTCGGTGATTTCGGCATTGTTCATCATTCGTGCCATTTCACCATTGAGCCAGTTTGCAGCTTCCTTTGCAAATGCTTGTTTTGCGTCGGGAGATGATGCTTTGAGGTCTGCGCAAACATCTTCGAAATACTCAGCTGTGGATCGAACCGAAGTGAGGAGATCCGCGTCGTACTCACTCAATCCCCACTCGTCTTCGAATCGCGCTTTTCGTGCGATCGGGAGTTCAGGCATTTTTGCCTGTGTTTCGTTGATCCATTCTTCACTGATTACCAGCGGTGGAATGTCTGGCTCAGGGAAGTAACGGTAATCGTGAGCTTCTTCCTTGCTTCGCTGCGGAGTCGTTACTCCCTTTCCGTCGTCCCAGCCGCGGGTTTCCTGGACTACGCGCTCACCATTTTCGATAACTGAAATTTGTCGTTCGATTTCATACTCAATCGCCCGTACCACAGCCCGAATACGGTTCATGTTCTTCACTTCGACTTTCGTCGTAAGTTCAGTTAAACCTTTTGGACGGACGCTTACGTTCGCATCGCAGCGGAACGAGCCTTCTTCCATATTGGCTGTTCCTACACCAAGGTATCGGATGATGTGCTGCAGTGAGTTGATGTACGACTCGACCTGCTCCGGTGTGTGCATGTCTGGCTCGGTCACAACCTCCATGAGAGGTGTTCCAGCACGGTTGATGTCGATCAGGGAATGAACAGTACCGCCCTGGGGACCTTCGACGTGGACAAGACGAGCCACGTCTTCTTCCATATGTACTCGATTGATTCGAACCCGAATTGAGTCCTCAATAGGGAGATCAATGTAACCCTCGTAGCAAATTGGCTCGTCGAACTGGGTTATCTGGTAGCCCTTCATGAGGTCCGGGTACGTGTACTGCTTTCGATCGAACTTGGTCAGGCGAGCAATGTTGCAGTTGATCGCCATCCCGATCATCATCGCGTACTCAACAGCTGTCTTATTGACCACCGGAAGCGTTCCTGGCAATGCCATGCTCACCTCGTCGACTACCGTGTTTGGTTCTGCCGACTGATATTCCGCACTTGAGGTGCTGAACATCTTGCTGCGCGTCTTCAATTGGACGTGCGTTTCGAGACCAATAACTGCTTCGTATTCCACGCTAAAACCTTCTGAATATCGACTGTATTTGGCTGCCAGGATGGGCGGCAGAAAATACCAGCAATTGAATATAGCATTCGAACTGATTTACCCCTCAATATTTTGGCTCGAATGCCGAGCAAATTTCACCTGAAAAATCCGAATGCACCTGAATAGATCGATATGTGCATAAATGAAGCTAGAGATTCGCACTCCATTTACGCCAATTTCGTGTCTGAACCAGTTCCACTTCGTAGTTACGAATTTCGTTGACGGTGTTTTAAGTCGCACCTAAAATAATGCCTACCCATTAAGTCAGGAATAGATTTTCCTGAATCCAATTTTCGTGAAAACGTTCATAAATCACGGCTGGTGCGATAGGAAATTCAAACCCAACTTCGCAACGATTTTTGAATCGGAGAACCTTCTTTGACCACACAAAAAACGATTTCTCGCGAGACTGACCTTTCGGGTCAGGAGTATCAATGGGGATTCGTTACAGATGTCGAGACTGAGCTTGCTCCCAAGGGTCTGAATGAGGACATCGTTCGACTCATTTCGGAGAAAAAAGGCGAACCAGAGTGGTTGCTTGAGTGGCGGTTGAAGGCTTTCAAGCACTGGGAATCATTGAACGAATCCGAGGGTGAGCCTGGTTGGGCGATGATCGACTACCCGGGGATCGATTTCCAGGACATTTATTACTACGCGGCTCCAAAAGGTGCTGAAGAGGCACCGAAGAGCCTCGACGACGTCGATCCTGAAATGCTTGAGACGTTCGAGAAGTTGGGAATCCCACTTCAGGAACGAGCCAAACTCGCCGGAGTGGCTGTCGACGCTGTATTTGATTCGGTATCAGTCGCTACGACGATGGAAGACAAGCTTGCCGAACTGGGCATTATTTTCTGCTCGTTCAACGAGGCAGTAAAAAAACATCCTGAACTCGTAAAGAAGTATCTCGGATCTGTCGTTCCACACACCGACAACTTCTACGCAGCACTGAACTCTGCGGTGTTCAGTGACGGGTCATTTGCATACATCCCGCCCGGTGTGAAGTGCCCAATCGAACTGATGACGTACTTTCGAATCAACACGGAAGGTTCCGGACAGTTCGAGCGAACGCTGATCGTTGCCGACAAAGGCGCCTACGTTTCGTACCTGGAAGGTTGTACGGCTCCTTTCAGGAAGTCTCACCAACTGCATGCTGCTGTTGTTGAGTTGGTCGCACTAGACGATTCCGAGATCAAGTACTCGACCATCCAGAACTGGTTCCCAGGAACCAAAGAAGGCGAAGGTGGTGTCTACAACTTCGTCACGAAGCGTGGACGGGCCGACAAAAACGCCAAGATTTCCTGGACCCAGGTTGAGACAGGTTCTGCGATTACCTGGAAGTACCCTAGTGTGATCCTCCGTGGCGACAACTCCGTCGGAGAATTCTTCTCGGTGGCGCTTGCGAACAACCATCAGCAAGCTGACACCGGAACGAAGATGATCCACATCGGAAAGAACACCAAGTCGACCATCGTGTCGAAGGGTATTTCCGCGGGGCAGGGCAACAACACCTATCGCGGCCAGGTCCAAATCATGCCCGGTGCTGAGAATGCCACCAACCACACGCAGTGTGACTCGTTGCTGGTTGGGGACAAGTGCGGCGCACACACCGTCCCGTACATCGAAGTGCGAAATCCAACGGCTCGACTTGAGCACGAGGCTTCCACGTCAAAGGTCAGTGACGACCAACTGTTCTACCTGATGGCCCGTGGACTATCCGAAGAGGAAGCCCACCACATGATCATCACCGGTTGGAGCCGTGATGTGATCAAAGAACTCCCATTCGAGTTCGCAGTTGAAGCTGCTCAACTTTTGAAAGTTTCACTTGAAGGTGCGGTCGGATAACCACTCCTTCATTCTGTATCGCTCCTAGTACGAAGATTCGAGAACACCTAAGAAATGCTTGAAATCAAAAACCTTCACGCTTCGGTAGCTGACGTTGAAGACTCAGAAATTCTCAAAGGAATTGATCTGGACGTAAAACCTGGTGAGGTCCACGCAATCATGGGGCCAAACGGTTCGGGTAAAAGCACTCTCGCTAATGTGTTGATGGGTCGCCCTGATTACGAAGTGACCGATGGCGATGTTCTTTTCGAAGGTGAGTCGATCATTGAGATGGCTCCCGACCAGCGCGCACATCTTGGGATGTTTCTTGCGTTCCAGTACCCGGCTGAAATCCCGGGTGTTCGCCCCTGGCAGTTTTTGAAGGCCGCTCTCGATGCCAAAGCTGAGGCACGAGGCGAGCAGAAGATGTCGGTACGAAACTTTTCGAAGCTTTTCGACGAGAAGGTCGAGGCGGTCGGAATCAATCCAGAGCTCGTAAAGCGATCTCTGAACGATGGATTCTCGGGTGGAGAAAAGAAACGCAACGAAATGTTGCAGCTCGAAGTGCTCCAGCCCGCACTCGCTGTGCTTGACGAAACGGACTCAGGTCTCGACGTCGACGCTCTCAGGATTGTTGCTGAAGGTGTGAACTCGATGCGCTCACCGGAGCGATCATTCATCGTTGTGACTCACTACCAGCGCCTGTTGAACTACATCACCCCAGATGTTGTTCACATTCTGGTGAAGGGAAAGATCGTCAAGACTGGTGGTCCTGACCTCGCTCTCGAAGTTGAGAAAGACGGTTACCGCGAGTACCTCGAAGCAGCTGGAGTTTCGAACTAGATATGACTCTTGCATCCCCACCGGCTGCGGTTGACAAATTCCAATCGGCGCGTGAAAAGGCAGCTCAGTTCGATAGACCTGAGTGGTTCACCGCGAAACAGGAAAAGGCATGGAAGATTTTCAGCGAGTTGGGAATCCCTGTGGCTCGTCGTGGTAATGAACTTTGGAAGTACACAAATCTTCGACCAATAGCTGACGCTGAATTTTCGTACGGCCAGACAAGCGAAGTTACTGCCGACGCCATCCAAGGTGCCGCGCCGTGGGACGATGACTGGAACACCCTTGTTGTCATTGACGGCCAGTTCAGCGGTCAACTTTCGAACCTGAACGAGACAGACGGTCTCACTGTTCAGGCGTTGACTGAGGCATTTGATTCCGACTCTGTCGCTGAACGTTTCGCTACCCTCGCAGGGTGTGAGGAATATGCGTTCTCCACGTTGAACACGGCGTTGGTTGGTGACGGTGTTCATGTCCGGGTTGAGTCCGACACAACGGTAGAAAACCCGGTTCAGGTTTTGTTTGTTACTTCTGCCGGTGTAACGAACGGTGTTTCTGCCCCTCGATCTCTGGTCGAGGTCGGAGAGAACTCATCAATGACATTGGTCGAGACGTATGTGAACCTTGCCAGCACGCCGCAACTGACAATTCCCGTTACCGAAATATTTGAAGAAGCCGGGTCGACGGTCAGGCATTACCGGGTACAAATGGAGAACGAAGATTCGTTCCACATCGGGACAACCCGAGTTCACCAATTGGACGACACGGATTTCACGTCCACGAGCTTCGCTGTTGGTGCTTCGATTGCTCGAAACGATGCACACACGCTAATCGATGCTCCAGGAGCCTCGTGCACTCTGCATGGTCTATACATGACTCACGGCGAGCAGCACCAGGACCAGGAAATCAGCACTACACACGCTAAACCTGGAGGGTCTTCAGACCAGTACTACAAGGGAATTCTTGCCGGTAACTCGCACGCAGTATTCAGTGGGAAAGTGATCGTCGAGCGAGATGCTCAGAAAACTGAAGCGAACCAGAAGGACCTGAATCTCCTGCTGTCGCGAGGTGCCGAGATTGATGCCAAGCCGTCGCTAGAAATTTACGCGGACGACATCACGGCTTCTCACGGTGCAACAGCTGGTCACGTTGACCGTGACAGCCTGTTCTACCTACAGTCACGTGGGGTCGACGAGGAGTCGGCGAAGGCAATATTGGTTCGAGGATTCGCAGAAGAAATGCTGAATGAATTTGAGCCACAATCCCTAAACGAATTCATCGAGAAAGTTATCGATGAACAGATTCCGGTATTGCTTGCCCAATCTGACACGATCGGGACCGCATAGAGTTGAGTAACAACTTTTCAAGAAATTTCGATATCGAGTCGATCCGCGCAGACTTCCCGATCCTCAACAGAGAAGCTAACGGGAAAAAGCTCGTTTACTTGGACAACGCTGCTACGACTCAAAAGCCGAAGGCGGTTATTGACGCACTAACGGAGTACTACGAGGTTTACAACGCTAACGTACACCGTGGTGTTCATACCCTCTCGGTTGAGGCAACAGACGCCTATGAAATGGCGCGGACCAAAGTTGCCAAATTCATAAACGCTCCCGAGTCGGAGACGGTGATTTGGACGCGCAATACCAGCGAGTCCTTGAACCTTGTTGCTGCGACTTGGGCTGAAGAAAACATCGGTGCTGGTGACAACATCGTGATAACTGCGATGGAGCATCACTCCAATATTGTCCCGTGGCAGCAGCTCGCGATGAAAAAAGGTGCTGAGCTTCGATATCTCGCCCATTCTGACGACGGCGTACTAGACATGGACAGTGCACGTCGGATCATCGATTCACGCACGAAGCTCGTTGCCGCCACTCATATGTCTAACGTTCTTGGCACGATAAACCCGGTCAAAGAACTCGGAACCCTTGCCCACGCGGTCGGTGCAGCGGTGCTGGTTGACGCAGCGCAGAGTGTGCCGCATATGCCGGTCGATGTTCAGGATCTGGATGTCGACTTTCTGTGTTTCTCGGCACACAAAATGCTCGGACCAACAGGCATTGGCGTTTTGTACGGTCGAAAGTCGCTTCTGGAGGAGATGCCGCCATATATGTACGGCGGAGACATGATTCTCGAGGTGAGTTACGAAGACGCAAGCTGGAACGATCTGCCTTACAAATTTGAAGCCGGTACCCCAAATATTGCTGACGCAATTGCAACCGGAGCTGCAGTCGACTATCTGGCTGAGCTCGGCATGGACAACATTTGGAAGCACGAACAAGAGTTGACAGCCTACGCTCTCGAACAGTTCGGCGGACTATCGGGGATCAATGTTCTGGGACCACAAGATGCGTCCAAGAAGGGTGGGGTGATTTCGTTCACTCACGAAACAATTCACCCTCACGATCTAGGTACTGCACTTGATCAGCAGGGGATAGCAATTCGAACAGGACACCACTGTGCGATGCCGCTCGTTCGTAGTTACGATGTGGTTGCAGCAGCGCGAGCAAGCTTCTACATCTACAACACGCGCGAGGAAATCGACGCTCTGGTCAACGGCTTGAGCGAGACCGAGGGGTACTTCGTCCGATGATGGGTGGAATATCAGGCCTCAACGAACTCGACGAGCTCTATGAGGCAATAATTCTTGACCACTACAGGAGCCCGCGAAACACAGCTCCAGTAGAATCACCAGACATTGATCTTGAGGTCAACAATCCGTTCTGTGGCGACGAATTTCACATCCAAATGAAAGTCGATGATGGTGCTGTAGTCGGAGTCGGGATTACCGGACGCGGGTGCGCAATTTCTCAGGCATCAGCGTCACTTCTGGCTGAACTGGTCGAAGGAAAATCGACTGAGGAAGTGCAAGCTGCTGTTGATGCAGTTAGGCGAATGCTTAAAGGCGAAGAAATCACCGACGAAGAAGCCGACATTCTCGGTGATATTGAAGCACTCGGTGGTGTCAGAAAATTCCCCGTGCGAATTAAGTGCGCCTTACTCAGTTGGGTAGGACTCGACGACGCACTCAAAGAGCACCTGGAAAAGAACTCCTAAACCTGGTTCGATTACCCGGAGCTTTTCCACATCCGAGTTAGGAAGTCAGTGTCGCCGCGCGTGATGTACGGCTCCCAACCTTCGACTGTATTCCAGTAAGCCCAGTGTGTGTTCCTCGTCGCGATTATAAGCCGGTATTTAGCTGACATGATTCGCTTCGAATCGAAACGGTTCGATAAACCTTGATCAGGCTGCGGCCGGTGATTTTGATCGTCACGGAACGATCGAATTGCTTGTCCCGACAAGAGATCAGAAATCACTTGTGGCCCTGAAGCGAGTTGAGCACCAAGTTGAAGAAGCCTGGTTGGTCGATCCATATTCGAGGCTTGCAACCATTATCGTCACATTTGAAGTTGGAGGGCGCTACAAATGGCTGTGGTCACTGAAAATTCTGAACTACTCATTTGGCGATGATTTTTTGATCATGGCAACAGGGTAGAATCTGCCTCGAATATACGAGACGTCATTAGGAACTACGCATGACCGAAATGAAAATAATGGTTTCGCGCCATTCTGCTTTTTACAGCCCCCTGATCAGTACCATTGCCGGAGGTTTTCTCGAAAATGAAGGCATTAATGCTTCGTATCACGTCGTTGCTGCGGGCAGGAGCAGCGGTGCTGAAGTAGCGTCCGGAAACATGGACGTGGCGCAGGCAGCAGTGTCGGCTAGCTGGGGCCCACTCGATTCTGGTAACAAGCCACCTTTCGCCCATTTTGCCCAAATTAATCGGTACGACGGATTTTTTATTGCTGCTCGGGAAGCAGACTCCAACTTCACGTGGGACAAGATTCTAAAGGGTAAGTTCCTCCACGTTCACGGTGGTCAACCTGAAGCGATGCTTCGATATGGCGCCCACAAAATGGGAGTCGACTTGTCCGATGTCGACGACATAGATTCACCTGGCGGTGATGAAATGATGGGGCAGTGGCGTTCAGGTCAGGGCGACTATTTCCACGAGCAAGGTGCATTCCCGCAACAGCTCGAGCACGATGGCGAAGGACACATTGTTGCATCTGTAGGTGAGGCAATTGGGCCAACCGCTTTTTCAAGTCTTGTTTGCCGATGGGATTGGCTCGGGACAGATGAAGCAAAGCGATTTACCGCTGCATACCGTGCGAGCAGGGAGTGGGTGAATACTGCTGATCCCGCTGAGGTTGCCAAGGCGGAAGCGAGCTTCTTCCCAGATCAAGCAGAAGCGGCGATTGCTAGCGCTGTTGGGTTCTATCAGAAACTTGGAACATGGTCCGGCGACATTGCTGTTGAGAAAGACCTCTACGAATCAGCACTAGACGTATTCCAGCACTCGAACATGGTTGGGTCACGTCACTCTTATGACGACGTCGTCGTAGCCCCGCCAACTGCGTAGCCGAACAACGAAATAAATCGACTGGTCTGTGCTCCGATTATTTCGGTGACCTGGGCCAGTCGTTTTCGTTAAAGGTCATGCCAAGGTGCCCGAATACTCGGCTCCAACGCTCGACTTGATCGGGATGAAACAACAACGGTTGCCATCCAAGTTTCAGGTAGATGGAGATTGCAGGAAGACGGAAATCATCCGTCGAGAGATATGAGTAGTGAGGCGCCGATTTAGCGAGAACTTCTGTCGCTGCCGCTATGGTCGCCTGGCCTGCGCCAGTTCGTTGATGATCTGTGTGAGCGACAACCCACTGTAAGCTGTGCCCGTCGGGGTGTTGTGCCTTTGGATAAACAGCCGCAGCGGATGATGCCACAACGCTACCAGATGGGAGGTGTTCGACGACGAAAAAACCGTTTTCAACTTGCTTGAGCAGCATGTCGTTGAACGGAGACGGTTCCGTGAACGCAGTTGCGAATGTCTGGTCGTACGAAACTCGATCTTCGTCGGAGACAAGCCTGAGTTTGTACCCATCCGCAACGTCAGGCACCTCAGGCACGGGTTCGCTGTACCGAATCATCTCAAGCTGGGGCTTGAGGGCAGAGCCATCTCGTCGCCGTAATTCGCTCAAATTGGTGCCACCCCGAGCCGTTCGATTAGTTCATCTAGCTGGCGAAACATTCCCGCGTCTGGCTTAACTGCCGGCAGGCGTGGATACGCTTCGGTGAAAACCCCTCGTCGTTTGAGGATTTCCTTGGCAATCCAGTAGAGCTGCCCTTCACCCATGGTGTAGAGCTTCACAAGGGGTTGATATGTGTTCCAAATGTTTTCCGCACCGATTTGATCACCAGAGTGGAATGCGTCCCACGTTTTTCGAACGATGTCACAGAGAGCTATTCCCTGCATCGTCCCGTTGGCATCACGCTTCATCTCTTCGATGAAGTACACGCCGTTTGCTCCGCCAAACATCGACAACCGGCTCCCGGCTGCTTCACCAGCTTCTGAGAAACGATTAGGAGTCGGAAGACTCTCGATTTTTGCGTAGCAAAGATTCTCGTGTGAGTTAGCAAGATCTGCGAGAAGAGCCGGGGCCATTGCTGCACCATTCATGTCCTGCATAAATATCGGTAAGTCCGATGCTTCAGCAATATCGAGGAAATGCTGACGAACAAGGGATGTCGGAATACCCGGAATAGCAGGCGGTGCGATCATGACTGCGTCGGCACCAAGAACTTTGGCGACACGTCCATAGTTGATAGTTTGTGCTGTCGACGGAGCACCGGTGTTCATTACGACCTTGATTCGGTGGTTCGCCTGATCCACCACGGTGCTCAGAACATCATCTCGTTCGTGGTCGCTCAGCTTGTTCACCTCGGTCCCAAAGGCAATCCCTACCCCGTGAACTCCACCTCTGATCGCGTATTCCACTTCGGCGCGTAGGTCATCAAGAATGATGTTGCCATCCTCGTCGAATGGCATTTGTAGAATCGGAAAAACGCCCGCAAAAGAATTGTCGACTATGGTTTGCCCCCTAGAAAGAAACTACCCGACAGGTATTCCTATCGGGTAGATGTTACTCGGTTTGGATTTTTCTCGAACGAACTATGTTGCGCTGCGGTCTACGTAGATCGTTTTGGTTTCAGTGAAGAACTCGATCGCAGCTTTTCCTTGCTCTCTGTCACCGGACGAGCTTGCCTTCATTCCGCCAAACGGAACTTGTGGTTCAACACC
>JAYQWG010000003.1:3061-26849 GCA_038150225.1 Chloroflexota bacterium | reverse complement strand
TGTCACCGGACGAGCTTGCCTTCATTCCGCCAAACGGAACTTGTGGTTCAACACCAGCGGTTTCGCCGTTAATCTTCACGATTCCAGCTTCGATTCGGTCAGCGAAGTCGAGAACGTCATTCAAGTTTCTGGTGAAGATTCCCGCACTGAGGCCGTACTCAACGGAATTTGCAATGTTCAACGCTTCGTCGGCGTCAGTGGACGGAATGATCGAAAGGACGGGACCAAAAATTTCTTCGCACGCAACGAAATCAGCAGGTCCAACCTTCGAGATCACTGTCGGTTCAACGAAAGTTCCCTTGTCGAATGTATCTCCCGACGGAACCCCACCACCAGCGAGAATTTGTCCACCATCTTGGACTGCTCGGTCGACGATTGTCTGAATGTTGTCTTTCGACGCCTGGTCGATAACCGGCACGACAATGCTGTCTGCATCGGCCCCAGGACCGATCTTTAATGCCTTGGTCTTTTCAACGACCAAACTTGTGAACTCTTCCAGCACGTTGCCAACGACGATTGCTCGAGATGTAGCCGTGCACTTCTGGCCTGAGTACTTCATCGCACCCGAAACGGTAATTTCGGCTGCCTGCTCAAGATCAGCATCTGGCAAAACGATGACCGGGTTTTTTCCGCCCATTTCGAGCTGGTATCGGTTACCTCGCTTCGCTGATTCGGCTGCAATTTGCATGCCGATTCGAGTCGAGCCCGTGAAAGAGATTGCGCTGACGTTTGAGTTCGCGATCATCTCGTTACCGACGGCACTACCTGACCCGGTAACCAGGTTGAAAACTCCGGGAGGTAGGTCTACTTCTTCCCACATGCGAGCGATTAGCGTCGCAACATGAGGTGCAGCGGAGGCTGGCTTGAGAACAATCGTGTTCCCGTAGACGAGTGCCGGAGCCATTTTCCAGATAGGTATAGCGATTGGGAAATTCCAAGGAGTGATGAGGCTGACAACACCGAGTGGCGTTCGGTTTGTGTACAGCAGAATGTTTGGGTTGACCGAAGGAACAACTGAACCAACAGGATTTGAACCTTCTACGCCGTAGTACTGAAGCAATGCAATTGCACGCCCGACTTCACCGCGGGACTCGAGAATTGCTTTTCCACACTCCCTGGTGACTGCCTGTGCGAACTCTTCAAGGTTGGCTTCCAGGTACGCTGCAGCTTTTAGTAGATATCCGCCTCTTGCCAGCGATGATGTGCGTCGCCAGCCTTCTTTAGCCGCCGCCGCAGCGGTAATCGCCTTGTCGACATCAGCAGCGTTAGATGCTTGAAATTCACCAATCACGTCGCTGAGATCAGCCGGGTTGGTGCTTACCGAGACCTCACCTGTCGATCCATCGACCCATGATCCGTTTACAAAGTTCTGAAAACGATCCGCCATGTCATTCCTTTCGGTTTAGCAAGAACAATTCAAGTCAGGGACTTCAACGTGTCCCAACGTGTGATCTGTGCCAATGCTGGCATTGAGGCAAAGAAGTGTCAACGCGAAAAGCGATCTCAATAATGAGACCGCCGTGAGTTTGGATGAGTTGGTTCAAACCGAGCATTGATTCGAACCCGATAAAATCGAGTGCCGAATCGATCGATAATTGGCAATTGTTCCGTGGGAACGAGTTTACGTTCGCCGGCTTCTGATACGCCGTATCCGGCAGTCTTCAGCACACAAGTCAGAATCAACCGATCTGATCTCATATCTTCTACGGAGTCTCATTTTGACGTGCGTGAAACTAACTATAGATCCTTGTTGCTTGTATTGATGTTTTCTTGCTTTTAGGAGCGGTTTACACGTTCCAAAAATGACTCAGACGATTTCTGCAACCACTGTTGCCAGGGAACTCCAACGCACCGGACTCCCATGTCGAGGAACTTTTCCAGATTGGCGTCGTTGACTAAAGTCCCTGCAACGGCGCCAGCGTCGACGATCTTCATTATCGCCGTTTGAATTGCATACTGCACTTCTGGATGTCCAGGATTGCCGGTATGACCCATTGATGCCGCCATGTCCGACGGTGCCACGTAGAAAACATCGATGCCATCTACTTTGGTCAATTCATCGAGGTTTGCGATCGCTTCAAAATCTTCGATCAACGCGTGGCAATATACCTCTTGATCGGCGCGTTCGAAGTAATTTTCAACCCCGTAAGCACGGCGACCACCAGCGACTCCACGCTTGCCGTTAGGCGGGTACTTACAGGCATCTGCTGCAAGTTTTGCGTCTTCAGCAGTGATGATGTGCGGGATCATCACATCACTTGCTCCTTGATCGAGCGTACGGAGAATCTGTGCCTCGTCGAGTCGGTTTACCCGGACGACGCTCGACATTCCCCAGAGCTCACACGCTCTGGAAATGTCAGCCAACTCTGCCCAAGAGACTCCACCGTGCTCGAAATCAACGAATGCAGCATCGAACCCAAGGTGGCCGAGGAAATCGCACATATCGGAATTGTTTGGACCGTTGGCAATTACGCCTACACCACCGTTATCAATGACCTGCTTGAGACGATTGACGCTGTATGCACGCGTTCGTGCCAATTTTTGATACCTCGCATCTTTTGGGTGACTAATAGTGGTTATGCAACTTACACTTCTAAAGCCGGTTTCGGAGACACCAAGCTGCGCGAACTGATGTATTTGAGGGCAACTTGTCGAGATTTTCACGCGCTAAAAAAGTTCACGGGCAAACAGTCGAAGGCCGCAGAGCCGTGCTGGAATCTCTGCGTGCGGGGAACAACATCGAACGTTTGTTGATGGTCGATGACGTTGAGCTCGGACCTCAACTAAAGGAGATCATAGTTCTCGCGGACGAAGTGGGTATTACCGTCGAGGCAGTGACGAGACGCGATCTTGAACGGCAATCTCACACGAAAAAGCACCAGGGTGTCCTTGCTGTTGTTCCAGACCAGCGTTACCACGACACTGACCAACTGTTGACGGACGCCGCAGGGGAGGAATCTGCTCCTCTAATGGTGATGTTGGACGGAATCCAAGATCCTCACAATCTCGGTGCCATTGCAAGAACGGCCGACGCGGCGGGCGCGCACGGATTAATCATTCCTGAACGACGCGCCGTCGGAGTCACTCCCGGTGCGATTCGCGCTTCTGCTGGAGCATTGGAGCATGTCAAAGTTGCCCGTGTTGGCAACTTGAATCGGACGATCGAAGATCTCAAGGAATCAGGGGTGTGGTTTGTCGGGCTCGATGCTGATGGGGATGCTGAGTACACCGACATCGATTTCACACGTCCGACAGTTATAGTCGTCGGTTCCGAAGGGAAAGGGATCTCCAGACTGGTTCGAGAAAACTGCGACCAGATTGCGTCGATCCCGATGGCCGGGCAACTGTCATCTCTCAACGCATCGGTCAGTACCGGTATTGTTCTCTACGAGGCTTACCGACAGAGACGAAACTCCTAGGTTCTCGACAGTTCTGAAATGACGTTGACGAGCGGCTTACCGGCAGCTAAGCGGTCGATATTTTCCGCGATTGTTTGAGCCCTTCGATCTCTTGTTCCAAACGTGGCTCCAGATTGGTGCGGAGTCATTATCACGTTCTCGAGCTCCCAGAATGGATAGCGAGATGGACGTGGTTGATCAGAATCGCTGACCGGGTATTCGTACCACGTATCAATAGCGGCACCTGCGATTGAGCGGGTTTTCAACGCGTCGAACAGTGCCTTCTCTTCCACGATGTGTCCGCGCGCAGGATTGATCAAGTACGCGGTCGGTTTCATTAGAGCGAGCTCGCCGGCTCCAATCAAGCCGCGTGTTGCATCGATCAGCGGAGTGGAGAGCAACAAGAAATCGGATTCGCTGATGACCTGTTTCATGCCTTCAGGACCGAAAAAGTATTCGACTCCATCATTCTCGGCTTTTTTCTCGTAGGCAGCAGTTCGACCCGCAGTAATCACTCTCATATCGTAGGCGCTGGCAAGTTTTGCGACTCGACGACCGATTGCGCCGTATCCAATGATTCCGAACGTTCTGGACATCAACTCCCGATACGAGCCGAATCTCTGCGGCCAAAAGTTCCAACTTCCTTCGCGGAAACTCCGGTCAGCTTCGATCAGGTGATGGTCAAGAGCAACTGCCACTGCCATGACCCATTCAGCAATTGGAGCTTCGTGATGATAGGCGTTCGCAACAAACACGCCTTCAGGCACTGCTTCAGGATCGATGCGGTCATAACCAGCAGCAGCTATGAGGATGGCTTTAAGTGAGTCACATTCGGCTGCCATCTCTTTCGTGAAATCAGTTGCGACAAGAACATCTGCACCGCGCAAAGATTTCGGTGCCGGTTTGTTATCAATGAAAGATTCTTGCCGCCATTCAACCTGAGTGCTGACTGGCCACCAATCCGCGACACTTACACCTGAAGGAACCGTTGGTATGACAACTTTTAGCGGCTGATTGACATCGGACAATTAGAACTCCCGTCGTGAATATTAATTCCATCTAAATCAAAGCGGTCGGCAGACTATCACGCACTGGGGGATGAGATAAGAATCGGTGGCTATAATGCGTCGGCTCTACGAATCTCACGAATCGAGAAAATATTTGATCCAACAAACCAGTAATCCGAGTAATCCAGAGGCATCTTCAACTTCGGACAACTATCACTGGAAAGTGTTCTGGACAGTCGGCATCGCTCTTTTCGCGATGGTTCTCGATTTTTCGATCGTCTTTCTTGCTCTCTCATCGATAGCTGATGAGTTTGAAGTGACACTGCGGGCAGTGACCTGGGTCGCAATTGCTAGCTCACTAACTATGAGTGCCTTAATGCTCCCACTCGGCAGAGTTTCTGATATCACGGGGCGCAAACCGTTTCACATTGCAGGAATGGTATTTTTCGTAAGCGGTGCGATACTAGCGTTTCTTGCTCAGGACCTTTCAACCCTGATCATCGCGAGGATCGTGATGTCGATCGGAAGTGCCATGGGGCAGGCGGTTGTTTTCGCAATAATCGTGGGCGTCTTCCCTAGTGAACAAAGAGGCAAAGCCCTCGGAATGATCACAACAATGGTGGCAATTGGTGCGGCAGCTGGACCAATAATTGCCGGTCCAGTGATACAGGAACTCGGCTGGCGGGCCATTTTCCTCGTAACCGCCGTTCCGACCACCGCAGGCATCATCGCTGCATATGTGGTCCTGGACGAAAAACGCATTGGCAATGGAGAGAATGGATCCCGTCAAAAATTCGATTGGATTGGTGCAGTTGTTTCAGCTACAGCCCTGTCGCTGCTAATCGTGACAATTTCGAATCCGTTTGCGTTTGATTGGAGATCACCACAAATCGTCATAGGTGCGACCACGAGCGTCGTGTTGTTCGCCCTGTTGGTGTGGTGGGAACTGAAAACCGAATCTCCGATGCTCAATTTGAGGTTCTTCCAGAACTCAACATTCTCATGGTCGACATCAGCCCGATTCTGGGGCTTTTTTGGGGGATCCGCCACCTTTTTCCTTATGCCCATCTTTATTCAAAGCTTTATGGGTTACGACCAGCGTTCTGCGGGGCTAATCATTTTTGTCGGTGCGCTTGGGATGGGACTGGCATCACAAATGTCTGGGCGATTGTCAGACAAATATGGGTTCCGTCCATTCACATTTGTCGGTCTGGGCACGATGGTCATCACGAACATAGGGTTTTCATTCTTCGAAGCGGAGACCTCTTTGTGGATAGTTGCTCCCGTACTTTTTGCCAACGGTTTAGGAATGGGTATGTGGATGGCACCCAATATGAGTGCCACATTGTCGACCGTGAGTCGGCAGGACTACGGTTCAATGAGTGCGTTCCTCAACCTGGTTAGAAACGTTGGAAGCGTGACTGGTCAGGCACTCGCAGCCGCCATAATTGCGGGCATCATGTTGAGTCGTGGTGTGGAAGTTCAACTGAACGAACTTTCTACATCGACCGACCTAGAAGTTTCTCGTGCGTTCTTGTCGGGATGGAGCGTCACTTTTAAGGTGTTGGCAGCATTTAGCGCACTTGCGCTGTTTGCAGCTATAAAAACCCGAGTATTTTCACAAGATCAACCAATAACCGCTAAGTAACTCGCACGGAGATGAATATGGGTCAGCTCGACGGAAAAATAGCCATCGTCACGGGTGGTGGAACCGGTATCGGTAAAGGAATCGCGAAAGCGTTTGTTGATGAAGGATGTTCGGTTGTTATCGCTGCGCGTAACCAGGATCGATTGCAAGCTGCGGCTGATGAGCTTTCGGTCAACGGGGGCACTGTTGTAGCGATTGCTACTGACGTAACCGACGAGGAACAGGTTGCTGACTTGTTCGCCAAGACGATGGATCAGTTCGGGAAGCTCGATATCCTGGTCAACAACTCTGGCGCGTTTGATGGCGGTCCTGTTGAGGATCTGACCATGGAGCAGTGGCAGCGCGTGATGCAGGTAAATGTCACTGGTCCATTCCTCGGCTCTCGAGAAGCGTTCAAGATCATGAAGAAACAGGGTGGTGGTCGAATCATCAACGTGGGTAGCATTGCTGCACAGAAGCCTCGGCACAGTTCTAGCCCTTACACAACTAGCAAGCACGCGGTATGGGGCCTGACACAATCATTGGCGCTCGAAGGTCGAGACCATGGAATTGCAGTAAGCGCCCTGCACCCTGGGAACGTGGCTGTTGAACGTCGGGCTGACGGAAAATCAGCAACAGGCCGGGACGAAGGACCAGAGCCGCTTATTTCGACTGCTGACATGGGGCGTACGGCTCTTTTAATGGCTACGCTACCACCTGATGCAAACATGCTTGAAGCAATTGTGCTGCCGCTCGGACAGGACTACCTCGGTCGGGGATAGGCTTCGAATTCCGACACAATTCAAACTTTCGGTAACTCACCTGTGGTTGGGGAGTTTCTGGACTTTGCTTGACCTTCGATACCGAATTTTGGGGTGACTGATGCGTAAATTGCTCGCTGTATTGCTTGGCGTTGTATTTGTGTTGCTGCTCTTCGTGGCGGTGACGGTCAACCAGGTCGTTGATACTGCGACCGAACCTGAGGTCGTCATTGGGATGATCAACGACGCAGAAGCATACGACTACGTCTACGACAATATTGTCGGCAGTGCTGTGAAGGACATCGTTAACCAGGGAATCGAATTTGATTCGGGTGATGGCCAGATTTCGACACTTTATTTCGATGACCCTGATAAGGCAGCTGTAGCAGTCACGAATCTGATCGAGACGCTGGTTCCCCGCGAGTACGTTCAAGAAAAATTTGAAGAAAGCCTGAGAGGACTGGTCCCCTACGCAAAGGGTGAAACCGATCAATTCACAGTTGACCTTGAAGTACAAGAGCGAGTGCGGTCAGTGCCCGGTGCCGTCCGCATTGTCGTAACTGAACTTAATCTTGCAGAAAGTATCGTTGAAGATCTGCTCGTGCCCAAGCTCGGTGAATTTAGCGATCAGATTTCAGGCGATGCGCTTGGGATTTCATTCAGTCAGGCGGAAATCGAACGTAACGCTCGGCTCATTTTTGACCCGGTGTGGTTGGAAGGGCAGCTGTTCGATGCAGTCGACGAAATTACTCCGTATTTCGCAGGCGATGCCGAAAGTTTCTCTGTAGTCCTTGCATTCGACGATCGAATTGTCATCGTCGGAGATTTACTGAAGGACAAACTCCAAAGCGAAAACACGCTTTACACACTGGTGTTTAACCAGGTCGTTGATCCACTTGTGCAACAAACCATTGCCCAATCAAATGACGTTGGGTTTGGTATCGCGTTGACTGAACAGGAAGTGCTCGACACATTTGAAGTTATTGCTCCTGAGTCATGGGTTCGGGAGCAAGGTCACAACGTCATCGACACGCTCATGGATTACATGACCGGCAGAAGCAATTCTCTTGAATACACAGTCGACCTCAGTGAACGAAAAGTTGCAGCGACAAGCCAATTGAAAAATCTTGCTCGCACAAAGTTAGAAACAACGATCAGCGAAATTCCTCAATGTTCTTCGCCGGCAGATCTGCTGGGCGCAACCCAGGACCTGACCAACCAACAGATACCTCGCTGTTTGGCGGGTGGTACTGCCGTAATTAGCCAGATTACCGATACGCTGGGACCGATAATGGACGATCAGGTTGAACTGTTCGTCAGCAACCAGATCCCTGACAACGTGAGCTACACGCTTTCGGACTTTCAATCCTCAGTCGGAGGTGGATTCGACACGATTGAAGACGCTCGTAGGTGGGGAACCGAAGGACTGGTGTTCACCGATAAGGACTTGATCGATGCAATGGCAGACGACGGCGACCCTCAGTCGAGGGCAGACGCAGAAGAGACCCTTCAAATATTTGCGGACGGGATCGCTTTCACAGAACAAAACATTCTAGAGAACCTGACACCTGAGGACAGGCAACTCCTAGACGACGTTCGCGGCTACGTGAACACGGGATTAGTGCTCAGGTGGATTCTTTGGATCTTGATGATCCTGCCACTCCTAGGCATCGCATTTATTGGCGGTCGTGGTTGGCTGGGGCGACTTAAGTGGGCAGGTGGGGTCGCCTTCTTTAGTGCGGTAGTCATTTACGCCTTGATTTTCGTTGCATGGTCGTTCAACGATGTCGCAAAGGAACAAACTGTCAATGTGTCAGACATCGCTGCCGATTTGCGAGACGATTTCCCTAACCTGGCCGCTGAACTTGACAGTGATGAACCACTCGCTCGTCTAGAGCGAGCGATGGACGCATGGCAATCGGGTTGGCGCAATCAAACCCTTCCGTGGATGATCGGTGGTCTTGTTTTGTTCGGTGCTGGAACTCTTTTAGGTACACGCGGAGCAGGTAGAACGCCTAAAAACAAGCCACTTCCGACCCCTTCTGCAAATCCTGTTGCAGCTGCTGATCGGAAACCAACGCCCTCAGCCCCTGCGATGACAGTTCCAAAGGATTGGGCGAAAGATGATGACAGTGACAGCGAACCAGACGAGTCCAAGTCCGGCGAAGATAAAGAACGAACCTAACTGACCGTCGACTTCACGTACGCAACAACGAGATCGACAGTCTTCGCTATGAACTCGTAGTTCAAGATTGCAGGTGTGTCGTTCTCTGTATGGTAGTGCGGGTTTCTGAAGTTCGCAGTGTTTCCAAGTTTTAGTGCTGGTACACCGATTTTCCAGAATGGCGCATGATCGCTCCTACGTAGATTGCGGACGACTGGCATTCACCACGGCACTTCTAGTGGTAGTAGAGGTAGCGATGATTCCGATGTCGCCGATAGTTTTTCTAACTTTCTCGAAACATCAATTGCTTTGCCGCGCGACAGAATCAGCAAAGAGTTCCCGAGAAAATTATTTTCTCTTAAATGTCGATGAGCTCTTCTGAACAAAAACCTGAAAATACCCGGGAACCTTTGTTTTTGTTGTTCAGAGCTGAATCCAACTGATTCAAAAATTATTGCCAGTTGAGATCGCTCAGTCGTATCAAGTGAATTGGCGTATGGAGGGGAACCATCTAGACTTTCGACTGGCCGTTGTATTTCTTCGGCATCGAAAGCCAAGTATCGAACGTTGCGTATCCCAAGATTAACCAAAATCCGTGCACATTCGATCATCGCAGCAATACCCGAAGCATTATCATCCGCACCCGCCGAGTTAGGTACCGTGTCGTAGTGAGCGCCGAGGAGAGTAGAGTCGGTGGCGAAGTGGATTGGCTAGACTCAGCGACAACGTTGAAACCGGCTCGCAGAACTTCCTGTCCTCGGATGTCAAATGACTGTACTTAGGTGTTTAGGCCACGAGATTCGAACTAGACCCTGATCCACACTCTCGCTGCTTCATAGTATGAAGTGTTAGAGATTGAATTTCGGGGTGCTTGAGCCAGGAAATTGAGATCATTTTTTATGCGATCACTTGAGGCGTTCACGGGATTGTCTGTGAGAACTCACCTTAATACTGTTCACTGTTATAAGAACCGGCGTATACTCCGCCCGCCAGCGAATATTAGATACGAAACGCGCCGCACGAACCTGGGTGATGCGGGCGGAAATATGGAGTAACGATGTACATCCTTATGGTTCGTCTCAAGGTCAAGGAAGACCGAATTGACGATTTCATTACCGCCTCAATCGGAGATGCTAAAGGTTCCGTGATGAACGAGCCTGGTTGCCGCAGGTTTGACATTGTCCAGGATGCAAATGACCCGACTTCGTTTGCTTTCTGTGAGGTGTACAACGATGACGCTGCGTTCGAAGATCACAAAACTTACCCACACTTCGCCGAGTGGGATACGGCTGTGAAAGACATGTTCACGGAAGCTCCTGAAGTTTCGTTCTGCAAGCCTGTCTACCCACGTGGTGACGCGAGTTGGGACTCCTATCGCGAAGGTATTGTTGACGACCCGTATTTTGCTTCCAGCATGCACGTGATTCACGCGCCAAAGTTTGTGCAGGAAGATAAAGTTGACTCATTCATCGAAGCGGTAACCCTCGACGGAATCGGCTCGACGCACGAGGAACCTGGATGCCTTCGGTTCGATGTTTACCAGAACGTGAATGATCCGACGGAACTCTACCTTTACGAAGTTTACGCCAACCCGGACGCGTTCGAGTACCACAAGGGGACTCCTCACATTAAGAAGTGGGTTGAGACGGTGAAAGACTGGTACGACACGAGCCGAGATGGCGGTGGTCGAGTTGGTCGAAATGTTTGGCCACCCGACAACTGGGCTTGGAGCTCAGGCAAACCTGGCTGGTAAGTCGTTCAGGTAGTTAAATCAAAAACACCGAGGTCACTGATCTCGGTGTTTTCTTCACTGATAAGGACAGCACCTCGTGACGCTAGAGCATCGCAAACGCCAAGCTGCTCTGTTTCGTCGTGCATTACGACCTGGATTTTTGCAGCATCAACTCCTACGACTAGGGAGTCAGAAGCATTTTCTGCGGCGGTGAGGTGATTGGGGTTTACAAAAAGTTCGTGCAATGGCGCTGAAGTTCTCACGATTTGGTTCAACCTGACCAATGTTAGTGAACCGTTGCCAGTTAAACATCCAAAGTTTTTGGGAATATTTACTAGACGCAACTTCTAGACTTAGCTAGTTATCAGTCGACTTCCAAACGATAGAACCGGGTCGCAACTCCGCCAAACACATCATCTTTGGCTGCAGGATTAAGTCCTACGAGGATTTCACGCGTCGCATCAGCGACAGAACCGTATTCCGCTGCCAACGTGCAAACTGGCCAATCAGTTCCAAACATCAAGCGATCTGTGCCATACACACCAAGGATGTGATGAACGTAGGGGCGTATGTCATCAACGCTCCAGTTGTTGTGATCGGCTTCAGTAACCATCCCCGAAATCTTGCAATGCATACCGTTAATACTTGCGACTTTTCGCATGTCGCTAAGCCATGGTTCCACCAAATGTTCGGCGATAACTGGCTTTGCGATGTGGTCAACCACGGCGCGGAGATCAGGAACCTGGTCCATCACTTTCGGTATGAACGGTAAATTTGGCGGCTTTGCCAGGAAATCGAATGTCAGGTCACGCCGAACAAGTTCCTTTAAACCTTCGATCGCACCTGAGTTAACGATCCAGCCGGGATCATCTTCGCTCTCCCAGATATGGCGTACACCTTTGAATAAGGAGCTTTGCTGTAGTTCTTCCAGGGTGTCACCAACACGGGGATCGGTCAGGTCAACCCATCCGACTACGCCCGCGATGAACTCGTGTCGATCCGCGAGTTCCAACAACCACCGAGCTTCGTCCGGTGACGAAACGGCCTGAACGATCACCGTGTAGTCAACACCAGCTTTCTTGATCAGCGGTTCAAGATCTGATGGACCGTAATCAACTGCAAGCGGACTGTCCTCAGGCATCCATGAATAGTCAAAACGATCAATTTCCCAGAAATGGTGATGGCTATCGACGACCGGGTGATTGCTCAATTCTTTGATTCCTTGTTGCGCGCTGCGGGAACTACTTACGGGACGATCATTACGGGACGATCACGCCGATTTCAGGTTTGCCGACCGTTGCCGTGTTGTGCTTGCCGGCGAAGTTAGCGTCGCCGTACCAGAGTTTGCCGTCTTTGATCGACATTCCATGAACGAAAGCATCACCAGGGTCCATCGTGATGCGCTCTTTTTCAGCACCGGACTCGATGTCGTATTTGACGATCACGTTGTCGGTCGTGTGCGCACACCACAATCCGTCTTCTACTCTTGCCAGTCCGTGCAATCGAGGTAGGTCAACCTCGAAGTGGTGGACAATTTTGAAGTTGTCATCCGGGTCGCACAGGTAAATAGCGGTGGGTTGGAATGCAGTTACCCAGATTTTGCCGTCGTCGTACTCAATGCCGTGGATTCCTCCACCATCGGGCGTTCGATATCGATCAACAGCTTCGCCGGTCTCCAAATCCAGTTTGTAGACGTAACCGAGACCTGTGTCGGTTGAGCGCCGTGGACGCGAGGCTGATTCACCGTTAGATGCCGTCCAAAGGTAGCCGCCACCAACTGTGATTCCAGATCCGTTGGCAGTCGGTGTGTAAATCGTTCGAAGTAATTCGCCGGCTTCGTTCACGACGTAAACGTTGTCCGTCAGCTGATCCATGATGTACAGCTCATCTTCGTACCACTGAAGACCGTTAGGCATCTCGCATGGCGTTTCGATTTGTTTGACGGTTTTCATGAAGGTCCTTTGACACTGCTGATTTGGGACGAAATGGCCGAAATGACCGCTTGCTTTGCTTGTCGCCCGCAATGATGTTTCCGAACTCGATATCAGTCAAGCCCGACTTGAGGTTCGGGAACGTGAGTGAGACGACCTATACGGAGTCGTATAAAACCCACGGTTGGGCAATCCCTGTTAAGGAGTAAGATAGTTTTGTGAGTCGGGTTGGCCGCACGCATTATCTGAATATTTCAATACTTCCCGCATTCGACCCATCACGACTCACCTGTGAAAAATAGCCGTGACTTAGCGCGCTTTAGCGCGGAGCAAAAAATGGTCACGTGTACTCATATGTGGAGTCACATTAATGCCCACTAAGTCCTCGAAGCCGAAAGTGGTGCGTGAAGATGAGCGCGTTATGGTGTTCATTGATGGGAGCAATCTCTATCACGTACTCTCACAGGGTTGCGGACGGCACGATCTCCAGTTCGACAAGTTCTCCTACAAACTGGCGAACGGACGATCTCTCCAGCGAACGTACTACTACAACATTCGCCAGGAATCAGAAACAAACCCAACTGTAGGAACGGAACAGCAGAAGTTCCTGGATTCTCTCTACGACACCCCATACGTCGAAGTCCGATTAGGTATTTGGAAGCAACGTGGTGATGTCATGGTTGAGAAGGGTGTCGACGTAATGTTGGCAACCGATCTCGTAGTGCACGCTTACAAAGATCACTACGACACCGCGATCGTCGTTAGCGGAGATGCTGACTTTTACCCGGCACTCCAGGCAGTAAAAGATGTTGGTAAGCACATCGAAGTTGCTGCATTCGACATGAACATGTCTTCTGAGTCTGCCCGCGTAGCGGACTCGACGATTAAATTCACCAAGTCATACTTCACCGGTTTGTGGATGACACGAGCTCAGGCTAGAGCCCGGGCAGCCGCAGCATCCAAACCTGAAGTGTCAGACGAGGCAGCTTCGCCAAACGGTGAAGACAAAGCAGCCACCAAGGCAACTTCATCCAGGCGAACCTCTTCAACTCGAAAATCGACTTCGTCGACCACGCGAACACGAAAGACTGCCACGAACCGAACTCGTAAGCCAGCTTCTAAGTCTGCAGCCGCTGCCAAGAACTCTTCAGCCGCTGAGGAATCTAGCGAGCCAGCGACTCCGATGAGACGAACGCCGACTCGACGTCGAGTCGGAGGCGGATCAACGACTAACGGGAACGGCCGTTCAGCACCTCGCCCACCAGCGTTGAGGTCGGCAACCGCAGTTGCAGATTCCGATGACAAGTCTTCATCTGAAGGTAACTCTGAGGAATCCACAGCCACTCGCCGTCGATCCTGGAGAGGACGACTAGGTCTCAGCGAAGAATAGTTAGCTTCTCGAACTACCAGTCAGCGAAGAGGATGGCGTCCGATGTGGATGTCATCCTTTTTTGTTGCTCACCGTTGGAGTTCATCGAGTAGACATCTGCAGTCCCATCGACGGCTGATAGGAAGATTATCGATGAACCGTTCTTGCTCCAAATTGGAGAATTATCGAGCACTCGGTTAGAGGTCAATTGCTTCAGATTTTTTCCATCTCGCTCGATGGCGTAAATCTCGGCTTCATCACCGGTTCCACTCACAAATGCGATGTGTTTGCTGTCAGGCGACCAGGAAGGTGTCGAAGCATCAAAATCTGGAGTGAGTAGCAGCTTTTCAGAACTGCCGTCCTTGTCGACAACCACGATGTTGGAACGCCCTTCTTCTTGCCTGAGGAACAATATCCAGCGACCATCGCGCGACCAAGAAGGCTCAGTGTCCGAACCAGTCGTGACGGTAATTTCATCTACGCCATTTGGATTTCGGCGCCTAATACCGGAGTCTGAGCTTGCCATGCTGTAGAGCACCCATTCACCGTCAGGAGACCACCCGCCCAAACGCACGTCTTCTGATTGCATTGTCAGGGGATCGACATCACCCGACTCGGTATTAATCGTTGCAATCCAATGAGTTTCATCTTCGATGATTTCAACCGCAACTGTGACTGAGTCAGGCGCCCATTCGAAAGCTGCAATTTCAATTCCGGGACTAGAGATTTGTCGCTTATTCTCGCCCTCCCAATCCATCACCCAGAATGCACTTAAACCGTTGCGATCGGACAGGAATCCAATCTGAGATTTGTCGGGTGACCAGCTTGGATCCGTGTTCGTACCGGTTGAACTGGTAAGGCGAGTTGCTCCAAGCTCATCACCTAAAGCTTTGAAAACGTCATATGAACCTTCGACCACCGATGAGTAAATTATTTCGGAGTCCGGAGCAGAATCAGAGTCCCCGCAGGCGACTGCGAGCAAACCGACGAATAGCAACACTAGTGGAACTGCCATTCGTGTCGGACGGGGTAGTGAAGTGCGACAGAGTTTGGTGAGTTGAGTAGCGTTCATTGCAAATAGCGTAACAGCCCATCATCTCGGTTTCGTGCAGATGAAATTGACGTGTTTTCGGAAGTTAATAATGTTCTAATAGCCGGGCAGCACGAAATTAGCGCGTTGACCATGTCTTGAGACGAGTGCTAGCTTGTCAGCAGTTTCGAGCGGTCCGTAACTAATCGAGGAACCAGATGCCCTCACTGCAAAGTCTTTTAGACCAGGTTGAAGCAGCAACTAATGAAATCGTCGAACTTGAGCGATCATTGGTCAAAATTCCATCCGTTAATGCCGGCTTCATGCCAACCGGTGGCGAAACAGCCGTGGCTGAATTCATGGCGGATTGGTTGCGGGATGAAGGATTGGACTCCGAAATCCTCGCCCGCGATCCTGACCGTGGAAACCTGATATCTGTCTATCCCGGTGATGACAATGATACACGCTTGATGCTGATGTCTCACTCAGATGTGGTTCCCGTCGAAGATGAAACCAAGTGGAACTACGAGCCGTTCGGTGCCGAGATTTCCGAAGGACGAATCTACGGACGTGGTTCAAACGACTGCAAAGCACTTTTGACTTGCCAGTTAATGGCGATGGCGATCATGAAGCGCTCTGGGGTGAAGCTCGATCATGGGCTTCGCCTTGTAAGCGGTGCCGATGAAGAACACGGTGGACGATGGGGTTTCGGTTGGCTTGCCGACAACCATCCTGAGTCGCTCAAGTCACAATTTGCTGTTAACGAGGGTGGTGGCACTCCTGTTGAAATGGGTAACTCACTGACCTACCTTCTGGGAACTGGTGAAAAAGGTCGTATGGAGTTGCACATCACGCTTCGCGGGGAAAGCGCACATGCTTCCGTGCCGTGGACTGGTGTAAATGCTAGCTATCGACTGTCTCGAACCCTCAATGCGATCGAGAACTATCGTCCAGAACTCGACACTTCACTAGAAATATTTGATCACGTGGGCAAGTGGGGGATTGAAGAAAAGCCCTCGCCAATGAATATTGACCGCATTGTGGCTGAACTTGGTGAAACTTCACCAAGACTTAGTTCGATGTTGCGTGCGTTGTCGCGGCTAGTCCTGACTCCAACGATGATGGAGGGCGGCATCAAGTCCAACAGCGTACCTGAGGAAATCAAACTTACCTGTGACATCCGAACACTCCCGTTCCAGGATGAGGCGTATGTGCGACAGCAACTTGATCAAGCGTTCGAGGGAATTGAAGGGCTCGAGTACGAAATCGATTACATGTCGGTCCCGAATTCTTCTGAATTTGAAACCGAGCTGACCGAATCGATTAAGAAGGCACAAGCAGCAGCTGTCGGTCGGGATGACATTCAATGGATCCCGGCTATTAGTAATGGATTCACCGACTCCAGGTTTACAAGAAATCTTGGAATCGTCACGTACGGATTCAGCGGAGCGCACCCGGATGATGATCCAATGTTGGCAAGGGCGCACGGAACCGATGAGTCAGTAGGTATTGCATCGCTGGTCAGCGGGACTCGTGCAATGCTGGCAATCGCGTATGACATTTGTGGAGCAAGATGAGCGAACGATCACCAATCACACCTCAAGACATTCGAGACGCAGCTGAACTGGTTGTGGCATCGGTTAACAAACTCGATCCCCAGTTGTGGGATCGTGATGCTTACGGACTCGACTGGAGTCGCGCCAGAACGGTTTCTCATATCGGAGACGCGCTAGCGTTCTATTCGAAAAGCCTCGCTTCGAGATTTCAGGAAAATCCTGGTTCGAGAGGATTGAAGTACTCGGAAGGAACGCAGTAACAGGCCGCGCACCAAGTTGAATTTGGCGCAGCAATACTAAGTCGAGTGGCAGAAGCAACACCATCAGATGTCCGAGCTTTTCATCCGTCCGGCATGCCCGACGCTGAAGGTTTCCTGGGAATGGGATGTATCGAAATCCTGCTCCACGGTTACGACGCTGTATACGGCACCGAAGCGGAGTTTGATCCCAGTGATGAACTTTGTTCGCGAATTCTTCAACGTGTGTTCCCTTGGGCACCTACCGATACTCCTCCGTGGCCAACGTTGTTGTGGGCGACGGGTAGAGCAGAGCTTGAAGGTCAGGAATTCTTAGGTGAAACCTGGATTTGGCACAGTGATCTTCTGGAAGAGTGGGAAGGTGGAATACCGAACTCTCAAATATGGCTGGGTAGATAACAGCAGAAAAAGGAATTCTGATGCCAGAATCTATGGCACCAAATGTTCTCTTCATCATGGCGGACCAGATGAAGGCAACCATACTCCGGATGTATTCCGAGATCGGCATTGAAACTCCTGCACTTGAGAAACTCGCTTCCGAAGGGGTGCGGTTCGACACCGCAATAACGCCTCACCCTCTTTGTGTTCCGGCAAGAACATCGATGATGACCGGACGATACCCGCACTCGACCGGTTGCCGTCGCAACGAAACGTTGATGCCTACAGATGAGCAACATGCGTTCAGGATCTGGAAAGAGAACGGCTACACCACCGGCCTGATCGGCAAAAACCATTGCTACATAGAGCCCCAAGATCTTGAGCTGTTCGATGTCCGGTGCGAGATATCTCACCAGGGACTGCCAAAAGGTGGATATGCCGGTGAGAACATCGGCAACACGGGGATGGATTGGGTGGTGCCGGAAAGTGATATCGACGAGGCTCACTATGATCGGGTCCACCTGAAGGCGGACGGTGATACCCAGAGCCCTCGTATCGCCTACAAGATTTCAGACAGACCCGAAGAACACTTTGGGACTTCGGTCATTGCTTCTCAAACTGAGGCGTTCCTCGACAAATACATTGCCGGTGATTTTGAGCCTGATAGGGAAGACGACGGACGCTCGCCGTTCGCACTAATGGTCTCGTTTCCTGATCCACACGAACCGTTCGAGGCACCACGTCGATACGTCGATAGGTTCCCTCCAGAAAAAGTGGTCATGCCACCGCAACGTACTGACGAATTCACTGACGGGACTTCCCCTGAACGGAACAGAGTTCTCGCGAGGATGATGCGGCAAACGGATGATCTTGAAGAACATCGGCGTGGAGTCGTGAGCGTTTACCAGGCGATGACTCGGTTCGTGGATGACGGAATAGCTCGGATCGTCAACAAGATTGAAGAGCTTGGACTTCGCGAGAACACGATAATCGTGTTCACCGCCGACCATGGCGATTTTATTGGTGAGCATGGCATGGCCGTAAAAGGTGGAGTTTTCTACGATTGTCTGGTCAAAGTCCCGTTGATAGTTTCATGGCCAGGTGGTGGAGTTCCGTCGGGTGAAGTCGACTCATCGATGACTAATACGATCGATATATTGCCAACACTTCTTGAACTGCAAGGTCTCGCATCGTTCGACGATGTTGGAGAAGGATGGAGCCGACCGGAGCCCAGGACAGAGACGGTATTAACAGAGGCCGAAACTCGGTATATCCAAGGACGACCGCTCCCAACCGTTACAGCTGCCAGTCCACGTAGTGCTGCTTTTTCCGAATACGGTGCAGGTGGTCCACCCGTTACCCTTGAACTTCTCGACACCTTGAAAGAGCCGTTTGGTTATAAGACGATTATCGAGACACTCTGGGCTCGTGAAGCAGAAGGGCGTAGAAAAATGGTTCGTACTCGAGAATGGAAGTACGTCACCGATCCGATGGCAAAAGGGGCGACACTCACGTCTGGATCAGATGGCGGACCGGGTGATGTAGATGAACTATACGATCTCAAAAAGGATCCATGGGAGCTCAAGAACGTAGCTCATCTTCCAGAGAACGCCGGAGTGATTTCCGAAATGCGTTCTCTATTGGCGGGCTGGATGATCGACACTGAGGATCCAGTGCCAGTTGAAGTACCGGACACGGTTGGACGGGCGAATCCACGATAAATATTGCTTCTAGCAAAGAAGGAAAACGATGAAAGGCAATCCTCTTAAAGCCGGTGTACGCCGCGGAGAACTCCAGGTTGGGACCTGGGTGAATATACTCCGTAATCCTGCTTCACTGACCATGTTCAAGGAAGCAGGGTTGGATTTCGTCAGACTCGATATGGAGCATTCCTCCCCCTCGATCGAGACTGTCGCTGACTTCGCAGTAATGGGACGAGCATTGGACTTCCCGGTGATGGTCCGACCGCCTGAGGCGAACCGAGAATGGATCACTCGATTACTGGATGTAGGAATCTACAACCTTCACTGCCCCCAGGTTGATACTCCTGAACATGCAGCTGAAATCGTCGCTGCATCGAAGTACACACCAGAAGGCTCAAGAGGTATGAGTGGTGCGTCACCCGGAAACGACTTCGACGTTTCAATGCCGGTTATGGATCGGCTGAAATTCACGAACGACCAGGTCTTCATAACTGTCATGTTCGAAAGTGCCGAAGCCTTTGAACACCTCGATGAAATTGCCTCGATGGACGGGATCGATGCACTGACTCTTGGTCCGCAAGATCTCGCTCAAGACCTTGGTGTGTTTGGCACCCCCGATCAGGCAAAAGTCCTCGATGAAAAGCGGCACCAGATAGTCGAAGCAGCGAACAAGTACGGTAAAACGTGCGCAATGTTGGTTGCCGATGCGGAACAGGCGCGCCAGTGGCGCGATGCCGGTGTTCTGGTGGTCAACTACTCGACCGAAGTTAGCGTGTTGATGGAAGGCTATCGAAGTGCTCTCGACAACATTAAAGAGTAGTTAGACGCTGACAATAACGGAGTGGTGGAGATGAAGCTGGGACAGATTGGACAGATAGCCGTGCATGTCACGGATGTTCGAACGTCGACGGAGTTCTACCGTGATGCTCTAGGAATGAAACTCATCTTCGAAGCACCGAATCTCGCCTTTTTCGACGACGTAGAAGTCCGTCTAATGATCTAATGTTGGGAGCTGGGGAGTGTGATCCTCACGGTGATCGGGCGGCAATCTACTATCGCGTGGATGACATTCAGTTCGCGTTCAATGAATTCAAGAAACGTGGAGTCGAATTCTCTGATGAGCCGCACATGATCCATGATGCAGAGGGCTATGCGTTGCGAATGGCATTTTTCACGGATCCCGACGGCAACCAACTGGAGATTATGGACGAACGATGTCAGTTGGTGTAATCCCCCCCCCCTCCCCCCTCGTTCACGCTTCCCAAGCGACCCCCTCGGCGTAATAATGCCGCCGGAATACTAGTCGCAATCGAGGATCGCATTGAAAGTCACCGCCGTTGAAACGTTCATAGTCGAAGGTCTGAATTCTCCCCTCGTGTTTTGTGCGATTCGCACTGACGAAGGAATAACCGGGTATTCGGAATTTGGAGAAGGGCGACTTGCCAAAGGAATGGCGGGTCTGGTCGAAGACCTTGCTGTGCATGTGATCGGCAAAGATCCACGGGCAGTAGAAGCACACTACATCCAAATGGTCCGCGCGAGTCGAATGTCATACGGTGGTGCCACCTGGAACGCGATTGCCGGTATAGAGCTAGCTTTATGGGACATCAAGGGCAAAGCTCTTGGAGTACCTGTTTACGAACTGGTTGGTGGACCTACCCGGGACAAACAGAAGGTTTATTGGTCGCACATGCTCAGCTACCAGGTGAGTTCGTACGAGCGACTTGGTACTGAACCTGTACGGAGCTACGACGACGTGCGCAAAGTGATAGCGCAAGCTTCCGAATGGGGATACGACACATTCAAGACTAATATCCAGCTACCTGGCGATCCATTCACTAGTTTGGCGCAAGGAAGGTCGGGCCCGCACGACCAAACTCTAACTCGCGAAATCCTTGATGCAGCCGTAAAGCAAATGGAGGTCATCCGCGACGAAGTTGGTCCTGATATGGGAATTTGTCTCGACGTAAATGAGCACTTTAAAGCGGACGGACACATTCGACTGGCTCAGGCTCTGGAGCCGTTCAACCTGACCTGGATGGAGCTGGACAACCTGGATGCCGAGAGCGTCCGGATGGTGAAGGATGCGACTACAACACCAATTTGTACCGGTGAACAACGATTGGGTCCATTGAACTACCGGGATTTGTTCGAGCTACGGGCAATGGACGTGTGCAAGCTCGACGTTCAGTGGCAAGGATTTATTCCATCGCGACGTGCAGCAAATATGGCTGAGTTATACGAGATCAACGTGGCACCTCACAACTTCAACGGTCATTTGTCCACATTCCAGACGATGAATTTCTGTGCCAGTGTGACGAACGTGAAGATCAGCGAGAGCGATCCTGTCCAGGTTCCATGGCGCGACGAACTGGTTACTGACGTTCCTGACATCAACGCGGGGATGGTCACTATCCCAACCAAACCAGGTTGGGGTACCGATCTCGATGAGGCCGCTCTAAAGAAGTACGCAGCTGACTGAATAAGGTAGCTGCGCTATTCTTCGCTGCCGAAAGATTTTCTCGGGATCAGTAATTGGAAAGTTTGAATTCGAATGGCGACGTTTAAGACCATATTTATGTACCAGGAACCCTGGGAAGCAGAGCGTTTCGAGAATGCATTTGGAGACGAAATGCAGGTGGTCGCGATTCACCAGCGAACGGACATCGCGACTGTTGGTGAGGAAAACTACGATGCCGACATGATCGTCGGTGGTGGTGTGCGGTCGATCGACACGGGGCGATTGTTCACGAAGTTGAAACTGATCCAAACTCTGAGCGCAGGCACAGACTGGATTCCCAAGATGGAACTATCAGAAATGGGTGTCCGAGTTGCCAACAACCAGGGGGGTAACTCAGTTGCGGTAGCAGAAGTGACGGTTGTCCTGATGGTCTCGACCTATCGTCACCTGATGGTTCAGTGGAACCAGATGAACAACCTGGGGACCTATGCCGAAGGCTTCAGCACTGATTGGGCGAGATTCCATGAACTGACTGGAAAGCGGGTTGGAATTATTGGCCTGGGCCAAATTGGTGGGGCGGTTGCCAAACGGCTACAGGGCTGGGGGTGCGAGGTTGTTTACCACGACATCGCCACCTACTCCGCAGAATACGAAGCGGCAGCTAACGCGAAGAAAGTCGATTTTGACGAGTTGATCGAAACCTCGGACATCGTCAGCTTGCACGTGCCGCTCGACCGGTCGACACGAGCGCTTCTTTCAGACCGTGAATTCAAGATGATGAAGCCCGACGCAATTGTGGTTAACGCATGCAGAGGACCGGTAATTGACGAGGCAGCTTTGATTCGAGCTCTCGATGACAACCAGATCGCAGGTGCAGGTCTTGATGTGACCGAGATCGAGCCGATCGAAATGACGAACTCGCTGCTGGGTCGACCCAATGTTGTGCTGTTGCCACATCGAGCGGGTACGTCGATTGAAGCTCGACAAAAGAGTGTCGATAACTCGATTGCCAACGCCCGACGTTTGATGGCTGATGAAGATCCTGAGGGAATAGTTCTACCGGTATAAGCTCGTAACTGACCGAGCGGACGTTCGTCCTTGGTCGCCATGCGTCACATTAATCCCCCTTCCTAACTCTCCCCGTATCCGCGGGGAGAGAACGGCGGTCGCAGTCTCCTGTTCCTAACCGTTCCAGTCCAGAAAGGGAACGAGCGCCTAACGCAGGGCGAGGGTTACGAAGATTCCGGCTACACTCAGGGCTGCTCCTGCTAGCGCGTACTTGCTGAGTCGCTCTCGTAACAAAACCGTGGCGAGCACGACTGCCCACATTGGCGATGTGTTGATCAGTACGACCACGACTCCCGGTGGAGCGTTGTCGAGTGCCAGTACGAAAGTCAGTGCGCTAACTGCGAACAGGATTGCGCTGGCGAAAAGTCGAATACCGTTGTCTTTGAACACCCGCGTCACCCGCTGAGACGGGAAGAAAAACGCCACCAGAACGAACAAAGTTGCCGGGACCAGGTTTCGGATGGTTGCCGCGGCAACCGGTGGCGTGTCCTCGAGTCCAATTACCGTCGATAGGAACCCACCGGTCCAGAGCAGGGAAGTGGTTACGCCAAGTCCGATCGCCGTGAGGTCGCTTGATCCTCGACCGGTCGATTGCGACGCACCGTCTGTATTCGACGGTTTCCAGTTGAGTAAAACAACACCGAGGATGATGAAGGCGGCACCGCCAAGGACTCCTAGCTCGAGGTCATCGCCGAGGAAAAGCCAGCCGGCGAAAACCGAGGTCATGATGAAGACGGACTGCGTGGTTGGATAAACCCGACTTACGGTTCCACGCGAAAGAGCGAGCCAGAAAACGAGTGATCCGGCGGTGTTTACCAGCGCACCTCCGGCAAGCAAGGCTGCGGATCGAACGTTCAGGTGAATAAGGGCCTCGATTTCGCCAACGATGAGTCCGACCGTCAGGAGAAATAGGAGTCCGATCCATACCTGCGCCGAAACGATGTGGGTGGGTCGAACGTTGGGTCCAACGCCTTTGGTCACGACGCCGGTCGTTGCCCAAATGATCGCGTTTGCGAGAGCTGCTAATTCGCCCATAGCGATGCTCGTGGAATGTGGCGGTTAATTAAATGGGCGACCGAACCCGACAGCTGGTGAGACATGGTGCTTTATTGAGCAGGGATGAATCTGGAGTTAGGCGTTCTGCTGGCTACTACCGGGTATGAGGTTTTAGGTGCGGGTATTTTGCATGATTTGCTCCGGGCGTGACTAGGGTTATTACGCGATCGTGAGGGACTCACTCAGCTTTGATTCTCCTATCCCTAACCCTTTCCAGTCCGGAAAGGGAACCGTCGCCTACCCGTTGCCGACGAGGATTCGGTAGACGTCTTTGGTGGGTTTGAGCATGC
>JAYQWG010000003.1:0-2961 GCA_038150225.1 Chloroflexota bacterium | reverse complement strand
GCCTACCCGTTGCCGACGAGGATTCGGTAGACGTCTTTGGTGGGTTTGAGCATGCGTTCGAAGCCATCTTCGATGCCGCGGGCGAGTGGGACGGTTGCTGAGATCAGCGGCTTTACGTTGACCTTGCCTGAGGCAATTAAATCGACCGCTTTCTGGTATCCGCCCGATGACGTTGCCGACGAAGCAAGGATGGTTTTTTCACCCTGGTGGGCTCGTCCGAAATTAACATTGTCCTGCGATTGATGAGAGAAACCAACGATCACGGCACGTCCGCCTTTTCGCACCCAGTTCGCAGCGTCGAGTGCGGTACCGGGAGCTCCAGCGGTTTCGATGATGATGTCAGGACCGTAAGGAGTGGTTAGTTCGGGAAGTAGTTTGGCGGGGTCGGATGTTGTTGGATTTATCGTAGCTGCCGCACCAAGATCTGTAGCGATTTCAAGCGACTGATCCCGAGGGTCGATCGCAACCACCGTTGCGCCCGCAGCCTGTAACACCTGGAGAGTGGCAAGTCCCACCACGCCACATCCAATAACAACAGCCGTGTCGCCAATAGTTACCTGGGCGTTTTCGACGGCGTGGACCGCTACCGAGGTTGGCTCGGCCAACGGGGCTTCTTCGTTGGTCACGTGGTCGGGCAGCGGAATGACCTGAGATGCTGGCCAGACACCGTACTCGGCAAGTCCGCCATCGTCAGAGAAACCAAAATTTCGGCCGTTTTCGCAAAGCTGAGACGTGCCTTTTTGGCAGAAGAAGCATGAGCCACACACTCGCACGTTTTCGACAGCAACCCGAGTACCAATCTCGATGCCCGTAACGCCTTCTCCGAGTTCCTCAACAACACCGGCAGCTTCGTGTCCTAGAACGCGCGGTCCACTTCGGCTGAACATGCCGTGCTGCCACATCTCGATATCGGTCTGGCAGATCGACGTGTAGGTCATTCGCAGAAGTACTTCGCCAGCTTTGGGCGAGGGAGTTGGATACTCAGGATCGAACCGAAGGTCGATGGGTCCGTGAAGAACGATTGCTTGCATGTGTGATTATTTTTTGGACTGCTTGGTAGGTGATTTGAAGCGTAACTTTTCAAGTCTATGTACAAACCGAAGTTGAACTACACCGATGTTGCCGCATTTCTTGAGAAATGGGTGGACCCTCCGATCTCGAATTTGAAGCACGTGGACGCCGGATTCGTTTCGACGATTTTTTCGTTTGGAATGGATTCAGGTGCAAGTGGGTCGGAGAAGTTAATCGCCAAGTTCAGTTCTCATGAAAACGATGGTGGACTGGAGAAGAACCAGTTCATCTATGAGCTAACCAAGGGGGGCCGAGCTTTCTGTAGCGGAGATCCTTGTGGTTGGGGAGACCGCACTGCCGGTTTCGAATATGACCGCCTATGATGCTGAGAATTTTTCGGCAGAAGCGTATCCGTTGACCTACACGATCATTCGATGGATCGACGGAGATCACTTTCCTGATCTTCAGTTCAAACCAGCCGCACCCTGGGTTCCGATCGCGATCGAGACGATCGAGCAAATTTCTGACATTGATATTTCGAGCACATCGAGATGGGGATGGTTTGGTCCAGAGGGAATCGGGAAATTCAAATCCTGGCAAGAGCACTTGCTGAACTCTTGCTTCGACAAGTCGAAGAGTCGACTTTATGCGCAACACCCGGATCGTTTTCGAGCCGATTTTCTTGAGGTCGAAACGCTCGAGTATTTTTCGGACCAATTGCGACAGCAGGTTTCTCAGTTGCCGGATGTTCGTAGATTCTTGGTCCATACCGACTTCGGATGGGACAACGTGCTTGTGAACGACGGTGCTGTCGAGGCAGTTATTGACTGGGACAATGCTGTGTTCGGAGACGAGTTGTATGATCTGGCAAGACTCGACGTTTACGCCCCAGCGGTTGATTTCAAGGCCATTGTTCGGTCGAGATGGAGTGACCGAGGGCGTGATTTACGACAGTTCGATCTGCGGTGGGACGTTTGCGCGCTCCACGTCATGGTTGACGCGCTGGGCTGGTATGGCTGGTCGAATAACCCCGACGCCTACCGCTGGATGAAGGCGCGTGCGCTGGACCTGCTGGGTGAAGGACCGCCGGTCACCGAACCGCATCCTGGAAGTAGCTATGTGCTTTGAGCTGGGTGCGCTGAGTGCTATCGAAATAGGCAGGTTCAAGCTGAAGCAGCACCCCTACTCACCCCGCCGAAGGTCCCTCCAGCAAGGTCGGGAACTCAGGTAAAACAGAAAGGGCGTTCCATCGGAACGCCCTTTTTAAGATTTCATTAGGCCGACCTAGTGCGTTACTGCGCCGGTTGCGGCTGGTTGTACCAGCTTGGTGTACTTGGCGAGAACACCTCGGGTGTAGCCGTTGTCCCTTGGTGTCCACTTTGCAAGCCGGGCTTGGAGCTCTTCGTCACTGATCTTGACGTTCAGCTCGAAGTTGTCGAGGTCTACCTCGATTTCGTCGCCATCTTCGACAGCCGCAATTGGTCCGCCAACAGCAGCTTCAGGTCCGACGTGACCAATCATTGATCCGTGAGAGGCGCCGGAGAACCGGCCATCCGTCATTAGGAGAACTTTCTCACCTAGGCCTTGTCCGACCAATGCGGCAGTCACTGACAGCATTTCTCGCATGCCAGGTCCGCCCTTTGGTCCTTCGTAGCGAATGATGATGGCGTCGCCTTCCTTAATGTCACGCTTCTGAAGGGCTTCCATGACGCCTTCTTCGCCGTCGAACACTCGGGCAGGTCCGCCGAACTTCTTACCGAACTGGTGACCAGCAACCTTAAGGATTGCTCCTTCAGGTGCAAGGTTTCCGAACAGGGTTACGAGTCCACCGGTTTCTGAAATCGGGTTTTCCACCGAGTAGAGAACTTCGTTTGGCTCGCCAACGTCGATGTGTGCGAGGTTCTCGGCGACAGTCTTTCCGGTGACGGTCATACAGTCACCGTGGAGTAA
>JAYQWG010000002.1:27600-88467 GCA_038150225.1 Chloroflexota bacterium | reverse complement strand
TGTATTCACCAAGATCAGTTTCAACTGTCTCGAATCCAGCATCATTCATTGCCTCGGCAAGCCCCATCTCTTCTGAGACCATTGATTTGGATTTGATCACGGTTTTGACTTTGCGATCTCTCGCGAGATCAATGATCAATTTCCTTGCTTCAGCAGCATCATTTGCGAAGTGGATATTGCCACCAGCTTTTTCGACATTTGTGGCCAGCAGTTCGAGGTAGTAGTCGAGATTGGCGATGGTGTGATCTTTGATCGCCTTTCCTTTTGATCGAAGCGCTTCCCAGTTATCAGTCTCAGATGCAGCCGCCAAGCGCCCTTTGAAGAATCCTGTGTAGACGTGTTCTAAAGACTTCTGTATCTGGTCATCTGAGATTGTCTGGGATGCTTTGTCGCGGAAATTAATCGTGACAGGTTTCATAGTTGTTTACCTGCCTTTGCATTTTGCGCCGATTCGGCAAGGAATTCCGCGATATGCACAACTCGGACGGACGACGCGCGACGTCTCAGGCCGCCTTGCATTTGTAAGACGCAACCTGTATCGGCAGCAACAACTGTGTCGGCTCCCGATTTCTCAATATAGTCGAGCTTTTCATGTAGTACTGCCGTAGAAATATCGGCCATTTTAACTGAGAACGAGCCACCGAATCCGCAGCAAACGTCTGCTCTTTCTAATGGGACCATATCGAGCCCCTCAACGTTATTGAGCATTTGTATCGGCTCTTCGTCGATTTTGATTTCCCGTAGTAGATGGCAGCACTTGTGATAGGCGGCAGTATTGCTGAGAGCAGTTTGTCCTTTTAGTGCACTAGTTCCGAAGAACTCCACAACAAACTCGGTGAACTCATACAATCGTTCTGATACGGCCTCGGCCCTGGTTTTTATTTCAGGTTCGTCACGGAATAAGTGCTGGTAGTAATTCCTCACCATCGCTGCGCATGAACCAGATGGAACTACAATTGGTCCAGTAGTTTTCTCGAACAAATCGACAAAGCGGGCGGCAACTGGATGGGCTTCAGAGCGAAAACCAGAGTTGAAAGCTGGTTGCCCGCAACAGGTTTGATCGTCTACATATTCGACGTCAACTCCCAAAAGTTCGAGAACCTCGATAGCAGAACGACCGACCTCTGGCGTGAGTTGTTCGACCATACAGGTCGAAAACAGCGTGACTTTATTGGGTCTAATGGAAGCTTCATCTAAGTTACTCATCTGATGAAAACTATCAGATTTGCGGGCCTTATTGACACGAGATCAGTCGTATATTTGGCCCTTGCCGTATGGTATTTTTCAATCTGCGGAAAATCAGATTCGAAAGAAAAACGAAAATTGCCTTCAAGTAAATACGATGTAGTTGTTATCGGAGCCGGAATAATTGGTTTGTCAACGGCGATGAAACTCCTGGAGCGTAAGCCTGGGCTAAAACTCGCCATCCTTGAGAAAAACAGTACTCAGGGCACGCAGCAAAGTGGGCATAACTCCGGTGTCATTCACTCAGGTATTTACTACAAACCTGGTTCCTTCAAAGCAGAGTTCTGCGTTGCCGGACGCTCATCGATGACCAAATTCTGCGAAGAAAATGAGATCCCCGTCTGGACGTGTGGAAAGTTAATAGTAGCGACTGACGAAGCTGGTGAGCAGCGGCTCGCTGCTCTAGAGGAACGAGGCACAGCAAACAAGGTCAAAGGTTTGCGCATGGTCAAAAAAGAGGAAATTGCCGAAATTGAACCTCATGTCTCTGCAAGCGCTGCCCTGTACGCGCCGGGCACTGGTATCGTCGATTACCGGAACGTGACCAGGGTCTATGCAGAAAAAATTCAGGCCTCAGGTGGAGAAATATTTTTTAACGCTGAGCTGACGAGTTCGAAAATTCTTAGTGGGACAACGATTCTCAACACCAGCGCTGGAGACTACGAAACCAAGAATGTGATCAACTGCGCAGGTCTCCATTCCGATATCGTCGCCGAAACTATGGGTATAAATTCTGGTTTGAGAATCATTCCGTTCCGCGGAGAGTACTACAAACTGCGAAAAGAGAGTGAATATCTTGTGAAAGGATTAATATACCCAGTACCCGATCCGGCTTTCCCATTTCTAGGTGTGCACCTGACGCAGACAATGAAGGGCTGGGTTGAAGCAGGACCTAACGCTGTTATGGCAATGAAACGAGAAGGTTACAGAAAGAGTGATTTCTCGCTCAGCGATATTGCCCGCACGGTTACGTTCCCTGGATTCTGGAAGTTATCAGCTAGAGACTGGAAAATGGGTCTCTGGGAAATGAACCGTTCATTCCGAAAAAGCGTATTCCTGAAAAGCTTGCAGCAGCTCGTGCCTGAACTTACGAGCGAAGACCTGTCTGGAAAGGGCTCAGGTGTTCGTGCTCAGGCCGTAGATCGAAGTGGTAATTTGCTGGATGACTTCCGTATCGAGGAAGTCAACGGAGCCATCCACGTTCTAAACGCTCCGTCACCGGGGGCAACTGCGTCTCTGGTCATTGGCGACTACATTGCCGATCTTGCGGTGAAGGACTTCTCGCTCGAGAGTAAAACTTCGGTTACGGTCTGACATTCGGAAATTTTAGGGTCCGCATTACCTCATTCGGTTTGTGCCGTGCCACATGTCGGTGTTCGAACCTAGATAGGTCTTAACTGGCTCGGTTATCGTCGCTAACTCTGCTGCGACATCAGTCGTAATTTCGTACTCAAATGCCGGAATGTTGAGGTCAAGTTCCTCAGGTGATCGTGCACCAACCAGGAGTGAAGTTATCCCTTGCTGAGCCCTAACCCACGCCAGAGATACTTTCGCTGGATGTTCACCTAGTCTGTCGGCGACGGCTTTAATACCTTCGATAGCCTCGAATACTTCAGTCTCACACCCGTCTTCCTCGTGGATAGCAAGAGGTCGGCTCCCGCTAAATAGACGAGAACGAGAGAGGCCATCAGGTACTTCGTCGGCCGACGCGTATCGGCCGGTAAGAAGTCCTTGTGCGAGAGGGCTGTAGCAAATCAGTCCAATGTTGTTCTCACGGCACTTTGGAAGGATTTCAACTTCGATTGGGCGCCAGAGCAGGTTATATGGCAATTGGTCGGTGACAATTTCACCCGAAGCCAAAATGTCGGTTAAGTCGACTACACCGAAGTTGCAAACACCGATTGACCGAATCTTGCCACTGTCCTTCAGTTTGAGTAGTTCAGCCATTGTGTCGGCGACGGCTACATCGTGGTTCGGCCAGTGGATTTGATAGAGATCAATGTAGTCAGTTTGTAATCGTTCGAGACTGGCGTTACATGTAGCTTCGACCTCGGACGGTACAAGATGCGGCGGGCTAATCTTCGTTGCAATTACTGCTTCGTCGCGTCGCCCCACGAGTGCTCTACCCAGAACTTCCTCGGAGTGAGAGTCGTCGTTGTAGCCCTCAGCCGTATCGAAAAAGGTGATTCCTTTGTCCAATGCAGCATGAACCGTCGCTACGGACATATCATCATCTTGCGGTCCCCAGACAGAACCACCGGCAAATGGCCAACACCCGAGAGCAAACTCTGAAACTTTGATATCGGTACTTCCGAGATTCTTGTACTGCACTGATGTTTCCTTTGCGGAGGATTTCGTGGTTCTGGACGCTGTTTGAGCACATTACACCTTCGCCATCTGTTCAGCGAGAAAATCAGGCGAGCATTTCAGTTATGATTTGACTACCGCGCACGAGGATGGAGTTAACGATGATCAAAGCAAGCGTTGTCAAAGCTGAGGATCGAGCAACCGGTGTAAGAAACGCACTCGAGTTGATCCATGATCAGATTGTTATTCCCGACAAGCCCGTGATGGTCAAACCGAACTTCGTGACCACTTCGAATCAGCTGGCAGCAACTCATGTCGATTCAACTCGTGCCACTCTTACGTATCTCACCGAACTTGGGGTCAGTGAGTTCATCATTGCAGTTGGCCCCGCAATTGGAACGCCTGAATCAGGTTTCGATAATTACGGATATCGCGATCTACAAAAGGAATTCTCGGTCGAATTTCTTGATCTAAATACCGACGACCGAATTCCTGTGCCCGCATTTGATGACCATCTGAATCCCCAGACTCTGTATATGTCGAAGCGGCTATCAGAATCGTACGTCGTGTCAGTTTGTCCGATGAAGACTCACAACAACGTCGTTGTAACCCTCGGCCTTAAGAACATTCTGGTCGGAACGCTTTCTGGTCGCGAACAGAAAGTGAAAATCCACAAGGGCAGCAAGGCGATCAACCTGACGCTCGCCAAAATGGCTCAGCATGTTGAACCAGACCTGACCATTATCGATGGCGTGGTTGGTATGCAGGGGAACGGACCGATCGATGGCTTCGGAATGCCATCAAAAGTTGTTGTAGCGAGCCATCACGGTATCGCCGCCGACGTCGTTGGACTCCAGGTAATGGGGTACAAGCTCGAGCAGGTGGGGTATCTCCGATACGCGATGGAACTTCGCAATTTGAATCTGGATGACATAGAAGTTGTTGGTAGTTCAATCGCCGACGTACAGGTTGAATACGAAGATCATTCACAGATAGAAGAACAACTTACCTGGCCAATCGAAGGTGATTGGCGACCAATTTTCGACAGGTAACTGATCCTCGTTGTCCATACGTATCAATCCAATCCACATAGATCACAAAACTGTCTTTATCTTCGTATTGATCGCCATCATGATTTTCGTTGGAGCGTGCTCGGGTAGCGAAGACTCTGGCTCGAATTCCGATCGAGAAAATGAAACCGGTGTGATAGGAAATACGAAATGTTCAGTTCTTTCCCTGAAATCACAGACGGATATTTGCAACTTCCTGATAAAGCCGGGTGGGGATTTGAATTGGATGAAGATGCAGTCGGTCGTCTACGAATCCGACAGTAAGTGGCGGGAGTGCAAGGGAGTCGAACCCTCCGCGCATACCGAAGGGCACACGCCAGCGGAGTTGAAGTCCGTGAGGCCCACCGGGACCCATCCACTCCCCCGTTTATCCGCTCTCGAAGAATACAGCTAGATCAATATAAATTCGGACACAAACAAGCCCCGAAACATAAGATTCGGGGCTTTCTATGTCAGATAACTAACCTGCGTTTAGACGCTCATAGCGTCTTCCAGGCGAGCCTGGAGAACGCTCTTAGGAACAGCGCCAACAACCTGGCCGACAGGAGCGCCACCCTTGAATATCAGGAGTGTTGGAATGCTGCGTACGCCATATTTGCCTGATGTCTGTGGGTTGAAGTCAACGTTTAGCTTGACGAACTTCGCCTTGCCATCGTACTCTTCCGCGAGTTCTTCAACTACCGGAGCAATCATTTTGCAGGGACCGCACCATTCGGCCCAGAAATCGACAAGCACTGGAAGATCAGAGTCGATGACCTCGGCGCCAAACTCAGCGTCGTTTACATCCTGCGGTTTTGCCATTCGTAATTCGCCTTTTTAGGAATTATTCGTATTCAATTTGGTCGAAATCGACCAACAACTGCGGGTCGTTCGAAATCCCACGTAACAGTTAGATACACAAATGCCTCAAAAGGATGCAACTGCGCTTTTAGTCGGCTGCGACTGTTGCGCCTTTTTCAACAGGTGCAAGCTCTAGTGTAACTCGCGAATACGCCAAACCGGGCATTTGTGTCGTCCAGTCGGGGTATTCAACTTCGTGCATCTTAGTTGCAAGTTCACCGAAAAGTGTTGTTGCACCGATCAGACCTTTTTGTGGTGAATCTAGGGATACAACACCTTGGACGAGCACGTGTCCGCTATCTGATTTGACCAAAATTCGGTCACCTGTGTTTACACCTGAATTTCCAGCGTCGTCAGGATGCAATTGAACAACAATCTCGCGGTCAATGTAGTTCATATCACCAGGCTTACGAATATCAAGATCTCGATGTGGCTGGCTCAAAACTCGACCTGGAGCGAAAACAAGCTCGTCGGCAGAAATACCCTGTGCAAGTTCTTCAAATACCAGCGGTTGAAGAGAGACTTGCTTCGATTCGTCGGAGAACAACGTCTCGTTATCGGAGCCTTGTCCAAACTTAATGTCACCACTCTTCAGTGATTCATGCGACATGCCCGACATTGAGCCTACAGAGTTTGCAATTTCAGCAAACAATTCTGAAGAAGAACCCGCCGTACCACTGGTATTGCCAAGCGACTCGGCGACTGACTGAGCTGTCTCCCAGCCGGTCTTTTCTTCATTTCGCGGTTCTCCAGTCTTGCGTACAAGTTGGACTCTTCGTTCGAGGTTAGTCATCGTCGAATTTTGTTCAGCGTAGGTGACTGCCGGGAGTACAACATCAGCGTGAGCGGTTATCTCGCTGTCGAAGACAGCGGACACGGCGACAAAATCAACGTTGCCAAGTGCCAGTGGCAATCGTTCGAGCCCGGGTGTTCCCGAAGAAATACCATCGGCAAACACAAGCGCAGCTTTCACGCCACCAGTAGTCATTGAGTCGATAATTTGGTCTCGAGATCGATTTTCACCCGCAGGACCTAGCCCCAGTACATGCGCCCCAAGGGTGTTTGCACCGTTGTAAAGCGGGAATACACCTGCCCCATTTTCGCCAAGGTTGCCCGTGATAGCTGCGAGGTCAACGACTGCATCAGCCAGCACATTAACCGTTGATTCAGAAAGACCGTCGTCTCCGACTAGTACGGCTCCCTTTTGACCTTCGGCGAATACTCGAGCTGCACGTCGAATTTGCCCTTCATCAATACCAGTCGCCTTTGAAACCTTCGACAGATCGAAGTTCCAGAGTGCCTGTTTAATCTCTTCAGCGTTAGTGATTCGACTGCCAACGAAATCCTTATCTTCAAGCGCCTCGTCGATGATCGCACGAGTAATGCCGGCGACGACTAGAGCTTCGGATCCGGGGATAGGTCGCAGCCATTCATTCGCATATCGAGTCAGCTCAGTTTCTCGAGCGTCGATTACAACGAGCTTTGCGCCCTCGCGTACAGCTTTCTTCGCCGGTACAGCGAGAACGTTCTGTTCTTCAGTCGGGTTACCGGCAACAACTAGCAGACTATTTGCCGTTTCAAGGTCCCATATAGAGTTTGTAGAACCGGCTGAACCAAGTCGCTCTTGCAGTCGAGATATGAGCGTGTAGCTGTCATTCAACGACGAGTCGATGTTTGACGTACCTAAAACATCTTTAGCGAGTTTGAGTGCTGCGAACTGATCCTCGTTAGATCCACGAGGTGAAGTAAGAACTGCGACATCGTCACCGGATTTGCCTGCGAACGCGTAAGAGATCTTCTGAAGAGCTTCTTCCCAGGTTGCCTTGCGAAGAATTCCGTCTTCCCGCACGTATGGGCGCTTCAGTCGAGAACTGTGGTTCGAATATTCGTAACCAAATTTACCCGTCATGCATGCCTGGCCATTGTTCGGAGCACCAGCCAAATCGGCCTTGAATCTGACAACTTTCCCAAACTTGTTGACCTCAGCGATCATCTGGCAACCGACCGGGCAATTTGTGCAAGTGGTCTTGACCTCAGAAACAGCCTTCTCCCACTTGTAGTTGCGCTCGGTAAGTGAGCCTGTCGGACAAACATCAACACAAGCGCCGCAGAATTCGCAGCCGCTTTCAAGTAGTGAGGTGCCGTGAGATGTACCGACCAACGCAACTCCCGATCGGGAAGTTAGCGTAAGGGCGGTATCGAACCGAACCTCGTCGCAAACTCGAACACAGCGGGAACACACGATACACAGGTTGTAATCCCGGTCGTAGAAGGGATCGTCGGCGTGGATTGGAAGGTCACGCCGGTGGTAGTTGAGCGGAGTACGCAGATCAAGTTCAACCATGCGCACTGTGTCTTTGAGTTCACATCGCTCATTTTTCGGGCAAATAGTGCAGCGATCGGTGACTGTAACGTGACGCTGGCAAATGTCTTGAGGACCGCAAAGTTCGATTCGGTGACAGGTCAAACACCCGTGTGGGTGTTCGCTCATCAGTAGTTCAATGACGTTTCGTCGAAGACCTTCGACGGCTTCACCCGTAGTGGTTACTTCCGCGTCTGGCATTGGTGGAGTGGTACATGAAGCCACGGTCATTTTCCGACCGTTTGCTTCGACCTCGACCATGCATGCCCGGCAGGAGCCCTGGGGCTTCATCTTCGGGTAGTAGCAGAGGTACGGGATGTAAATATCCTCGTCCATCGCTGCCTGCAGAATCGTTTGGCCCGGTTTCGCGACTACTTCGTGGCCATCGATTTTGAAGGGTGTGCCATCTGCCATGCAGAATTTCTCCAGAGTTGCCTAAAACTAAGGTCGAGTTCGGGTTGGCAGGATCATCGTGCCATCACCAAATACTCCACCAGGTTCAATTTCGCCTGAGACGCATGATTGAATTTCTTCGCCGAAATATTTGAGAGCTGATGCAATTGGGTTGAACCCAAGCTGACCGTGTCCACAGAGTGATCCGGCCTTCATACTCGTACCTATGCGCTCAAGAAGCGCAAGATCGGCTGACTTTGCTTTGTTCTGGCACATGCGATCCAGAATTTCCAGCATGTGGGTATTCCCAAGTCGGCAAGGGAAACATTTTCCGCACGACTCAAACTGGTTGAATGCGACGAGGGCTCGTAACAGATCGACAACGTTGGTCGTTTCATTACCAACAATGATTCCACCAGATCCAATTGACGCTCCAGCGGCAGACATTGCATCGAAGTCGATCATCGTGTCGAAAGCTTCTTCGCCCAGGAGACCGTTTAGCGGGCCGCCAGCTTGAAGTACTTTGATGCGTTCACCTTCGGACACGCCACCACCAACTTTTTCCAGGACATCTCGAATTGTCATGCCCATTGGTATTTCGTACATACCCGGGTAAGTGATGTGGCCGGACAGACAAACAATCGCTGTGCCGGACGTCGTTTCCGTACCAATTCCCTTGAACCAGTCGGCCCCGTTCCTGACGATCTCAGGTACGTAAGAAATCGTCTTTACGTTGTTGATATTTGTCGGTTTCTGCCAAAGTCCCGCAGCGGCTGGGAAAGGTGGTTTGAAACGTGGAGTCGATCGCTTTCCTTCTATAGCCTCCATGAGAGCTGTCTCTTCACCGGCAACGTATGAATCGCCGGTTAAAGCGACTTCCATGTCGAATGAGAATTCGGTGCCAAGGATGTTTTTGCCGAGCAATCCAGCTTCGTAAGCGTCTGCGATTGCTTTTCGGGCAGATTCAATCGGGAGCTCATGGCCAGTGCGGATAAATATGTAGCCATGAGTCGACTTTGTGGCGTAACCGTTGATGATCAGGCCTTCAACGAGAGTGTGGGGGTCGTTTTCGACAATCCCCTTGTCGTTGAAGGCACCGGGGTCACCCTCTTCGCAGTTACAAAGGACATATTTCACCGGCGCAGTTGATGGTGCCAGGAAGCTCCACTTCACACCGGCAGGGAAAGCTGCTCCACCCCGACCTCTAAGTCCCGAGGCTTTGACTTCATCAACAATCTGCTCGGGAGTCATCTCTGTGAGTGCCCGATTCAGAGCCGAGTATCCACCATTTGCAACATACTGGAGAAGATCGTGTGGGTCGGTATCTCCGAAGTTTCTAGTAGCAATCTTTTGCTGATGAGAGATTTGTGGAAGCGACTCAAGCTCTGGAAGATTCCCGACTCCTGATCCGTCACCACCGGAGTACGCAAATGCTCGATCAAGAAGTGGGTTTCCGTCACGAACATGCTGTTCTACGATTTGTTTCGCTTCTTCTACTTCAACGTTTCCGTAGAAGATACGAGTGCCGTCTGGCATTAGTACATCTACCTGAGGCTCCATGTACATGAGCCCCATAGCGCTCACGATCGAGACGTTTGCGTTCACTCCGGCGTCGGAAACTGCGCTATTCAGAGCATCGAGAACATTTTCAGCCCCGGCTGCCTGTCCCGAAGTACCACCACCGACTCTGATCCACGGAACGTCGCTTGAAGTCAGCTCCTCCCAGCGTTTGCTGGCTCTTGCTTGAAGCTCTTCGAACTGGGTAGGCATGCTTTAGGGAATCTCTCTGTGAACTCTAATTAGGAAATACCGCGTAGATCACGTGCGACATCTGCAGCAGATTCGGGAGTCTGGCGACCGATCAGGTGATGGTCGATTGCAATGCAAGGTCCTTGGGCGCAAGCACCGAGGCAGGTGTTGTACTTGAGAGTTACCTTGCCATCTGCAGTGGTGTCCTCTTCATTTAGTTCCAAGGCAGCGTGTACAGAATTGAGTACCTGCTGGGCACCGACCAGGTGGCAGGATGGCCCCCAACACACGTCAAGGGTCTTCTCACCTGGTGGAGTAAATCGGAAGTTGGTGTAGAAAGACGCCACGCTCCAAACTTCGTTGATAGTCGAGCCGCAAAAAGTGGCGGTTTCGTTGATCGCTTCGTCTGGGAGATAGTGGATCGCGTCTTGCACTGCAATCAGTGAAGAAAGAACAGTGATCGTCGGCTGCTTTTGTGCGTTCAATGCCTGACGAATCTGCTCACGCAATTGTGTGGGCTGCTCGGTGTCAGCAGTTGTCAACGGAACCTCTTGAATATGCCACTAAAACGACTTCGAGAATTGGTCCACAATCCTAGCAGAGCCCAATAGCACCATCAACGCAAACGTACAGTGATTCAGCGGGTTAGAAGAGTCGATACTTTTTGTAGGCTTCCTTCGGATCCATTCCCTGGAGAATCATGCGCCGCAGTTCACTCTCTGTCGACATGACTTCTTCGGTCCGGTCCAACAAGTTCCCAATCATGTCTCTCGGGATGATTACAACACCATCAATGTCTGCGATTACGTAGTCGCCGGTATTGATCGTCACGCCACTGATTTCGATCGGTTCCGCGGTTGACTCAACCGCCCAACGACCAACTACATTCTTCGGGCTGAAGTAACGTAAGAATAATGGCCATTCGATATTACGAATAAACGTCGAATCCCGAGTACCGTCATCAACTATATAGCCGCGGATTCCCCGGTATTTGAGCGTCTCTGACGATAACTCTCCCATGTGGGCAATCGTGGAATCATTCGGTTGGCAGACGATTACCGAGTTATCTGGAGCTTTGCTAAGTAGACCGGTCCACTGCAGTAGAGAATCGTCGTCGCTGATCGATTCGTCTATGCGACCACTGCAGGTTCAGACTTCTCCGGCCAACACCAGAGAGTCATCCAAAGGTCGTATCTCAGGAGGCAGAACGCAGTCGCGATGACCGAACTCTCGCATGACGTCGAATACAGCGCCTGAGTAGCACCGTTGTAGTCGCTCAGTGAATTCATTCGTCAACGTAATTAACCTTCCTGCGCTCACAATACCCCTAGAATACTGTCCTGCCCTATCAATTTTCCTGCGGAGCCCAAACGTGAAGATCAAATCAATCGAGACGATACAGATAGAAGAATTCCCGATGATTATCTGGGTGCAGGTGAAAACCGACTCTGGTCTCGTTGGCCTTGGTGAAACATTTTTCGGTCCTCGTGCTGTAGCCGGCTGCCTTCACGAGATGTTCGCACCGATGTTGATTGGAAAAGATCCACTGGCAATCGAACGTCACTGGCGTGACATGTTCGATATGGCGAACGCTTATGGCTATGCAGGCGCCGAATCCAGAGCAATTTCAGCTATCGATATCGCTTTGTGGGATATAGCTGGGCAAGTGACAGATCAGCCAATTTACAACTTGTTGGGTGGCGCTTGCCGGGATCGTGTAAGGACTTACAACACTACCGGACAATATGGCGAAAACAAGGACATGGAGCTCGCTATTGTTGATGCGGGAACTCTCGCCCAAAGCCTCGTCGATGACGGCATTACGGCGATGAAATGGGCATTCACTGACCACTTTGCTGATATCAATCGCGGCACTCATGTTTCCAATGAAGACCTGAAACTGATGATCAAACCGATCGAAGAAATCCGGAATGCGGTTGGTGATCAAATTGAAGTTGCGAATGACGGCCACGGCAGGTGGAATCTGAATTCTGCGATCAGGATCGGCAAAGCGATGGATCACCTCGACATGATGTGGCAGGAAGAGTTGATTCAGCCGACAAATGTAGAGAGTCACTTGAGGCTGGCTGATGAGGTTGAAGCTCCGATTTGCGTTTCGGAGCGATTAATAAGCAAATACCAGTTCCGTGATTACCTGAAAGCTGGCGCTGCTGAAGTAGTAATGCCTGACCTAATTTGGACCGGCGGAATCACCGAAACCAAGAAAATCTGCACCATGGCGGAGGCTGAACAAAGACCAGTCGCACCTCACGACATGACAGGCCCAGTCAACGTATTCGCCTGTGCACACATTTCCATGAGTGCACCTAACGTATTTCTGATGGAAACGTGTCGTGCGTTCTACGGAAACGGGGGATGGTACGACAAGGTTCTTGAAACCAATATCAAAGTCGAAGACGGATACCTTCTTGCACCTGAAGGACCAGGGCTTGGAACACGATTACGTCAAGATCTTTTCGACCGACCGGACATCACTGTTGAAGTAACCGATGAACCAGGAACGCATTTCCACTGGGGTGGTCACGAATCTCCAGTTTTTGAAGTAGTTGGAACCCCGGGCGAACGGGCTGTGAAGTATCGCGAGGGATGGGTTGGCGACGATCCAGACATGGTTCAGGGTGCTTTGAAGAAATAACACCCGAACCACCGTTTACTCGCCTGGTGCACCAGCTTTTTCAGCGGCTGCCATGTCTAATGAGCGGTCGCGTGGCTGAGTTGGCGACATCACGATTTCCTCGATTACAGTCCTGCCTGGCAGAGTTGCGCAAAGCAAGATTGCTTCTGCAACGTCCTCAGGCATCATCATGGTCGCCCTGGCATCTGCGTCAGGATTGTGGGGGCGATTGTCGAGAATCGGGGTGTCGACCTCGGCTGGCAAGATTGTCGATGCACGAATACCTTTGGCGTTCAGCTCTGAGTTGATCCCACGCATGAGGTTGTAAGAAGCGGCTTTTGCCGAGCTGTATGCTGCACCACCTAGCAACCCTGGATGCAATGCTGCGTAAGAAGAGGTTGTAATGACCGTTCCTCCGCCGTTTTCGATCATTGAATCGACAACTGATTGAGTTAGGCGGTATACGCCTTCAACATTTACCCGAAACACGCTCTCCCACTCTTCTACTCCTACGTAACGAATTGAGCGGACTTTTGAACTGTGACCAGCGTTGTTGACCAGGATGTCCACTCGTCCAAACTCGTTGATTGCCCACTTACCGAGATCGGCAGCGGCATCTCCGTTTTCCAGATCGACTGATTTTGCTACAGCGGTTCCACCATTTGCTTCTACGAGAGCGACTACTTCATTAAGAGGTTCGATTCGACGTCCTGCCAGGACCAAACTCGCACCTTGTTCAGCAAACATCAGGGCTGCGGATCTTCCAATCCCAGTACCGGCACCAGTGATGATCGCTATTTTTCCGTCCAGTAAGCCCATTGTTAGTCCTCAATTGAGTAGCAAATTCTTTGAATTATCAGTTCCAGGATTTCCATGAGTCCTTTTGGTCGGTGGCAATCATATCCGCCATTTCTCGTCCCATACGAACACTGTAGTTAGTGCCCCGGTCCTCAGGATAAATCTGTGTGGTGTTTGCAAGATAAAGACGCTTGATCGGGGTGCGGAAATCTGGGATGTGGTCAGAGTAGTGCGTTCCGATTATCGGTTGGGCTGCGCTGAGTGCGTTGTAATGGACATTCTTTATCCAGGAACGATCAAAAGCCGGATTGAACTTCGTCAAATGCGGCATGTAATACTCAAGCAACTCGTCCTGAGACATTTGGTAAACGGGATCGGTCCTGTCGAGATAGTTTGTTAAGTAAAGAATGTTGTTTCCGCCGTACCACTCTTTCGGAAGCATGTTTGTGTGCTCGATCAGACCAAGAAAAGGAACGTCCGGGTCTGCGATGTTCATCCAGTAATAACTGGTCAACGGGTGGCTCATTTCGAGGATCACGACCACAGCGCCAAGATAGTGAACGTCGTCTAGGCGTTTGCGGTAATCATCCGGCAGTTCAACAAGGTCAGGGAATACGAACGAGGGTGTGGTCGAGAGAACGCAATCAAAGCTCTCAAATATCTTCTCACCTGTTCGAGTTTTCGATGTCAGACCTGTCACCTGTCCATCGGAGGTTTCGATTTTGACCACAGGTTGGGATAGGAGGACTTGCCCTCCTGCGGAAATGATCTTGTTGTGCAACGTTTCGAAAATTGTGTCGAAACTGCCGTCGGGGTACCCCAGCATCTCGCGACGACGAACTCCTCGGCGAGACGCAAATCTTGTCTGAATTTTCGACCAGAACCACGGCATTCCAATTTCTTCGTAATGATCGCCGAACTTGCCCTTCAGAAGTGGTGCCCATACTTTTTCATAAGCCGCTCCACCGAGTCGCTCGCGAAGCCAGAAATCCGCTGTTTGAGATTCGAGTATCCGCCAATCTTTGATTCGCTTTACCTTCAGGGCGAACAGGCCGAGCTTGATCCGGTCTTTCAGCGGTAACGCTCCAAAACGTAGAAGATCTACCGGTGTGGTGGTCTTGTATGTGGTTCCTTCAGTGTGTGTTCCGACATTCGACGGATACCACTGCATCTTGTTGCCAACTCCGAGATCTTCCATCAGATCAATAATCGCGGTGTCATTGGTGAACAAGTGGTGATAGCCGCGTTCCAGGGGGAAACCACCGACAGGAATTGTTGAAGCCTGACCAGCAATAAACGGGGCAGCTTCGTAGACGATCACCTGGTGACCCGAATTGAGTAGGTCGTAAGCAGCAGTGAGCCCGGCCGCTCCCGCACCAATTATTCCGATCTTCAAACAGCCGCTCCTTCGTCGCCAAGTGCCGCCTGACCAGAGTCTACGTCTTTCATCAAACCAGTAAGCGATCTGCCGTCGAGAACGAGAAGTATCGCACCTACGACAGTAGGTGGTACCCAAAGAGCAACATGTACGGTCAGTGCGTAGGCAGCCGCAAGTTCCTGACCAACACCCAATGCAACCAGAGCTGCTGCACCGAAGAAATCAAATGGTCCCCAACTTCCTGCCGTGGATGGGAGTACACCTGCGAGATTTGCAGAAGCAGTGAACACGAGTATTGCCGCTACGAACTCGGTCTGGGTATCAAATATTGGTCGCAAATCAAATCCGAGCGCGATGAGGTAGTACATCGCAGCTTCTGATGCCCAAACTGGAAGCGACCAAAGGAACGCACGAGAAAGCCCTGGCAGCGAATCGATGACAGTTAATCCCTCAAGCAACTTGCCAGCAATTTCGAGTAACTTACTTCTAAGTTCCCCCGGTACAAAAAATAAGGTTTTAGCAACCCATCCCAGTACTCGAGTTGCTGATGTCGTCGAGATGATTACGACCACTCCGGCGACGATCAAAAACGGCAATAGAGCGATCGTGGCCAGCACGGGAGCTCCACCAGGGACGTCAGATGAGATGCCTCCAACAGCTCTCTCAACCCCTACAGTTCCCATCAGCCCTGCAACCGCGAATATGAACAGCAGTGCAAGAACGTCTGTCGCCCGCTCTACGGCAACAGTTCCAAACGCCGAAGCGGTTGAGCACGATTCCCTGATGCTCAAGTAATAGGATCGAACGACTTCACCGATACGCACGGGGATCAGGTTGTTCGCCATGTATCCAACCACCACGACCGAGTACACGTTTCGCTTGGGGTTTCCGATCAGTGGACGAAGTAGAAATTTCCAGCGGGCTGTTCGAAACCACACGGCAAGGAAATACAGAACCAGCGACGGCGCCAGGTAAACGTAGTTAGCGTCTTTCAGCACATCCCAAATAAGGTCGAACTCAACGAACAACGCAAAAAAGATGGCAAGGAAAACGGCACTACCAAACGCGCCTATCCAGAATGCTTTGTTACCGAGGAACATTATTTGGACGTCTCAGCTTGATCTTCGGCGACTAATTTACTGTGCTGGTACAAGAGGTAAGGAGTCAGAGTAGTAAACGTAAGAGTCGATCGAGCCAATTGATGAACTCATCTCACGATACAGGAAGTAATCTGCGATTTCGCGCCACGCCTCCCTGTCGGTGAAGTTTCCAAAAAAATCACCCGGTGTTACTTCGCGATAAAGGTGTTCTGGGAACCACCATCTATGTACGAAGCGGCGTCCTTCAGAGAACCCTGTCGGAATACTGGACCCAGTTTTCGTGTAGTTGTTCGCGTTGATGACAGCAATGGCTCTGTCCGGTCCCACTTCGGTGGCGTTTTCTGTGTGGTCGCGGAAAGATGCTTGTTTGTAGTTTCGCAAATACCACTGCCATGGCCATGTGTAGGCATCTCGCGTATCAATGTCGATCTTCAGGTTTTCTCGATCGCCTGTGAGAAGGGCCGTTTGCTCTATTTCTTTGGCCAGATCGTGGAGATCAGGAGCAGTTTGTGTGTAAACGAGCATCTCACGCGGTATATCGCCGTTGTGAAAGCTGGCTACCCAGCCTGCTCTGAACGAGAAAACGAACAGGACGGAAACAGCGACCAACGCGGCGATGCCAGCCGCTGGTCTGTAACCAATCCTTCCCCCTAGGAACAACCATCCAAGGATCAGGAGTCCAACTACCAGGAGAAGAACCCATGTCATGACAAATCCGCCAACACCTTCAGGTCTGTCGTTCAGGGCGACTTTCCAAATCATCATTAGTAGTAGCGGGACACCAGGGACCAACAAAGCCGCGTAGTTCGACCAAGCTTTCTGCCAGTCAATACTCATCACGATGTCGTTCAAAACCTTTGCAGCAAGCACGATAGACGGCAATGTCACATTTACGAGCAACCACGGCATTTTTTCGCCAGCTTCGGTATAAGCAGCAAATGTGGCGATGGTCCAGAAAATAAGGAATCGATTGAATCGGGATGTTTTCAGTGTGAACGGGAAAGCGAGTGCAACAGCAACAACTAGCAGCTTCGCGGCGGTACCAACTGTCGTTAGGACATCCTTCTCTTCACCACGGACAATGCCATTTGTGAACGACACAGAATCGACCGCAAGAATAATCATGCCAACCACTGCGATCGCAGCTGCAATCCACGGGCGAATCCCCGATCGGAACATGTAGTACAGCGTAGCAACCGTTGCAGTTGAGAATGGCAGGAATTCGTATACCGAACCAATCATGAAGTAGTAGTACCAGGGCTGATTGCCCCTTGCGACGTCTTGCTGTGCTAACCAGTATCCCAATGACTGCCACGCACCAGTAATTACCCCACCTGGGTTGGAACCGAAATTAGAAAAAATAAGGATGAATACTGCGAGGAAGATGCCGAAAGCAATCAGAAAGACATTGCGTTTCCAGTACCAGCCAATAGTTATGGCTGCAGCAAGGAACGCGGCACTGACTCCAATAGCAATACTCCAACCACCACCGTTTGGGCTACCAACCGCAACACCAGGAGTACCCTCTTCGGCAGCGAGAGTGAACCCAATCATGTTCTGGAATATTGCCGTTGACGCGGCGAGTACCGGCAGGGTGAATGTCCCAATCAGAACCATGAAAGAAGCTTCGGGTGAGAACTCCGAAAGCATCCGGCGGGCATAGAGCCAATCGCGAATTTCTTTCCAGGTACTAATTAGCAAGTACCCACCCAGTATCGCGACTACAAGGTATTGAGTTTCCTTTGTCGTAAAGCCCAGGGCTACCAACGCTGCTGCCAGATAGAGCCAACGATTTTTCTTTTCGTCAAGGTATCGCCACATCGCGCCAACAAGTGCGAGTGTGAATACAGCCATGAAAATATCGTTTCGGGCAAAGCGACTGTAATAAAGAAAAGCTGGTGAAAACGTCAGCAAGAATGCGGCAGCAAGAGCACCGAACTGCCCGAGTCTTGGTTTGAGAATAAGGGGGACCAGCACCAGTCCAACACCGAATAGTGCCATCGGCAGTCTAAGTGATGCTTCACCATCGCCGAACAGAAAGAATGACGTTGCAATCGAATGGAATAGGAACATTCCATGCATCAGCGGATTGTGGTCGTATCCGGCACCATTGAAGATCTGGAATGCGAAGTATCCATGCAAGCTCTCGTCGTGGTGGACTGCCCTACTCCCCAGATCGTAGACACGCATCACGAGAGCAATTGCTACGAGACTCGCATAAATTGCCCATTCGATCCGGCTAGGGATGCCAAAGTCTCGGGACTCAGATTCAGCGGACTCTGTTGAAATGAGGGATGATCCAGGTCTTGAAACAGGCGCATCGCCTTCGACCCATATTCCATTGTCCCAACGTCCAGAAACTATCGAACTTACCTCAACCTATATTTCATGTGATCAGCTGCTCACGATTCGATTCTGAATACCGTGAATGCGCCTTTCTCAATTACGCGGTCACCAAGAGTATCGAAAATCGATATATCGATGTTGTTGTAAGCGGCTCGTTCACGAGGTCCTACGACTAACAAAGTAATCCCATATTTCGAAATCAGTGACTCAACATGTTCAACGTCAGAACCGTTGTAAATGGATTCAACATCCTTTATTCGCTGCGAGGGATCAAAGCTTGCTCCATGCCATTGTTTTTCATGGAACTCCCAACCGATCACCGTGGGAACACCAGTTGTTGCAGAAATCCTGGAAGTTTCTTGATAGCTAGATCCAGCTGCTTCGAGCAAAACATCATTGTCTTGCGATGAATCTCGAACGTGATCAATTACCCACAGCTCATCGCTATTTCTGACCCCGATGAAACTGGTGGAGTCAAGATTAGGGCCAAGCCCAGAATCGTCCGCTTTCGAGAAAATTGCGGACAAATCGAAATAAACGGATGTAGCTGCCAGAATTCCAAAAACAGTAATCGCCGCAACCATTCCGATCCTCGTCCAACCAATCGTTGCCGGGAGCAATCGCGCTAACTGGTACGTCGAATATCCCCCTGCAAGTGCTAGCAAGATCCAAGCCTGGTAGTAGAACTTAAATACGGTGTTCATTCGGTTGCCGAATAGGTCATGAATGAAGAACAGTTCGGCTGCGAACACCAAATATGCAGCAAGCGCGGTCGCGACTAAAGCAATTTGTGCGCCGTCGTCTGCGCCTCGGCGCGCCCTGTCGAGCGTGACTCCAATTGAAAGGAAACTAACAACTCCCAGTACAAAACTAGTCGGGAATTTATAGATGACTTGCTCTGGATCACTATTCGGATTGAGCGATAGATGGGTAACAACCCAAACGATCCATGGGGTCAGAGTGAGTCCAGCTGCGACTATCCAACCGTTCTTCCAAACATTACTGCGGCCGGAAACGGTAATAATTCCGCTTCCAGTTGCTACTGTTAACGGAATCCGATTCAACACAAAATAGATCAATGGCAGTACTGTCAGCGCGAGTGGCAACCAGACCGCAAGAGCATGAATTGGACGCGATCCCGTCGCCGTAGTGGCTATCGGTGGCCACTGAATCTGACTTTCAGCGGTGCCGAGGTAAAACGGCGAGTAAACCAACAATCCAGCGATCCAAATAAGCATCACCGGAGTGACAGTTCTGAGGAACTCCGTGAATGTGAACCTGGAACGGAGAAGGGTTGCCAATATCGCCGTTCCTATAAGTAGCAACAACAGCATTGCTACATCCCAGAAGTTGATGAAGCCCAATGAGCCGAAAGAGATTGCGCCTGCGATCGCGAGCATAGGTCTGGTTTTGAGAGTCGAGAAGCTGGTATCTCGGAAGAAAAACAATGTCACCGCGATGGTTACCGCGGTCAATAAAAACGGGATTGCCATCAAGTGTGGGTGAAAATCCCCAAGGAGAAAACTAAAAAACGGAAATTCTTGAATAGTGAAATCCACTTCGTTCCCAAACTCGTCGTAGGAGTTGATGATCCGTGAACTTTTCCACCACCACCAGAAATCGTCCGGTCGCCACGTCGCCACATTGCTGATCCGGTCGTAATCAGCGCCCTTAAACCAGATGAGAAATGACCCTGGGATTGCCTTCGAAACATCAAGGAAAACGATAAGCCCAGACATATTGGTCAGGAATACGAGAAATGCCGCTGAAGCAATTCCCGCGATGTATGCACTTTTTCTACAGCCCCCATCTCGTCTCACTAGGGTAGCTGCGAGAGATGCAATCACAGAAGCTCCGAGTCCGACAACGAGAGCGATCCCGATGTTGTAAGCAACTGCCGGCGGTGTTCCACCCATCGCCGATACACCACCGTAAATCCAGTACCCAAAGTAGTAGTAGACGATAGGTTCACCCACCAACCACAAGTCTTCGGGTGGAGTTGATTCAGAGTGAACAACTGCGTTCAACATCATTAGATCCATCGGTTTCTCGGTGCCGAAGGCCGCAGGATCAAAAGCCCGCACCAGCAAGAAAACCACGAAAAACGAGATAAATATCAACTCGCTAAAAATAATCTCTCGTTTACGTCTGGTAACAAACCGAATGAAGAACCGTGGATCTTTTGCGATTGAATACAGCGCAATGGTTGCGAACAGCGCAGCAACGACCCACCAGGTGAATAATGCGTTAGGAACGAAAGAGAGGTGGGTACACAACCAGACGACGGTCGATATGCCGAGCATTCCAACGGTTTTGGAAATTGCCCAGCCCCGATCAGCAAGAGGACTAAATGACCGGGCTATTAGAACAAACGTGACGACTCCGAGTAGTTGAACGACCAGGAACGTTGTGAGGGCGAAGATCATGCGATTTCATCACCAGTCGTGGTTAATCGGAGTTAGGGCACCTGTTCGGGGTCGGGAAGAATTGCCTCAGCGAACCCGTCAGGATCGAATGCGGACATGTCATACGACTTTTCTCCAGTCCCTATGAACCAGATCGGTAATCCGAGTTCCCCGGAAATTGCCAACGCAACACCACCTTTGGCGGTGCCGTCCAATTTGGTCAGGAACACTCCGTTGCATTTAACCGCTTCGGTGAAGGACTTGGCCTGCAACAATCCGTTTTGCCCTGTATTGCCATCGATTACAAGAAGGGTCTGTTTAACGAAACCTTCGCCATTCTTTTCAACAATCCCGTGAACCTTCCGAAGCTCTTCCATGAGGTTATGGGTGGTGTGTAATCGACCAGCGGTGTCGATTATCAGCAAATCAACGTTCCGAGAACGTGCCGCGTTGATGGCGTCGAACGCGACGGCACCCGGGTCGCTTCCTGCCTGTTGGGATATGACAGGTACGTCAAGTCGATCACCCCAGATCTTGATTTGCTCGATCGCACCAGCTCGGAACGTATCCGCTGCTGCGAGCATCACCATGCGCCCTTCGGACTTGGCTGTGTCAACCAGTTTGGCAATGGATGTCGTTTTGCCAGCCCCGTTTACGCCAACAACCAGAACTACGACGGGGCCGTCTTCAGGGATAGGATCGGTGTCGTCGCTGGACTTGAGGATTGTTGCCATCTCCTCTCGCATCCGCTCTCGTACCTGCGCCGGCTCTGACAGTGATTCTGCATCAACGATATCTCGTAGTCGGTCAATCAACTCCATTGTTGTTTGAATACCGACATCAGAAACTACAAGTGCCTCTTCTAGTTCATCCCAGAATTCATCATCGATATTAGAACGCGAAAATATTCCGGTTAACCGAGATGTCCATGCCTTACCTGTCTTCTGAGCACTTTCGGCTGTTTTTTCTTTTTTCTTAAATATCCCGAACAGTTAGATTGCCTCTGCTATTCCATGTCTTGAGTAAGTTGAGTCAATGCTTTGCTCGCTGCAATTCGCTCGGCCTCGATTTTTCGTTTGCCGGAACCTGTAGCGACCGGTTCATTTTCGATATTCACACTCACAGTGAACGTGATGTCGTTTGGTGGCCCCTCTTGCGAAACCAACTCATACCTGGGTGGTTTTGTTTGGTGCGCTTGTAAGTATTCTTGGAGAAGAGATTTCGGATCTTTTTCGGTTTGCCCGTCAAGTACGTTCGAAATTCGATTTCGGAGTTTTTGGAGAACGAAGTCTCTTGCTGATTCCATTCCTTGATCCAAAAATATCGCGCCAATCACAGCTTCGAACGCGTCAGCCAGATTTGATGATCTCTCGGATCCGCCAGCTTGATGTTCACCGTTCCCCAGAACCAGGAACTCACCAAGACCTATAGCAACTGAAGCCTCTGCTAAAGATTCCTTGCGAACTATCTGAGACATCCTGACCGTGAGATCGCCTTCAGGGAGGTTTGGCGCCTCAGTGAACAGATGATTAGCGACAACCATTCCCAATACAGAATCACCCAGAAATTCCAATCGTTCGTTCGACTCGGTCGCGTGTTTGCTTTCATTCATGAATGATTGGTGCGTCATGGCGCGACCCAACAGCTCCTGGTCGTTAAATGAAACGCCGATTTGAGTGCCTAATTCGAGTAATTGTGAATCGGTCAGAGGTTCGGTTGGCACAAGTTAATCTCTGGCACCGCGAGGCCAGGGTGGCTGCGGTCGCTTTAGTTCACCGAAATATTTTTTGTTTGCCGCAATGCCAATGAAGTTGTCGAACGCCGACATAGTATCTTCTTCAGGCGGTGTGAACATTTTCAAGAACGCCGTTGATTTGTCTTCGAATACAAATGTCGGAGTTCCAAACACACCGAGCGACACAGCTTCTTCGTGGTCCTGACCGATTTGTTCGAGTGTTTTCGGATCGTCAATGACTGCCACAAACTTATCCAGATCGATTCCCGCAGCTTCGGCAATAGCGATCACAGACTCACGGGATCGAACGTCATCTCGTTCCACATGTTTGGCGTGAAGAATTGCTTCCATATAATCGCTATGAGCTTGTTCACCTATTGATCGAGCCGCAATTCCGCCTCGGAGAGGCCACAACCCTCTCGAAACATAATTTGCGTCTTGCTCCCAGGCTTTCCATTCTTCGCCTTCCTTCGAGTTCACCTGCTCAAGGGCGAAGCTCCGCCACTTGATATCTAAGTCATCTCCAAGCACGTCTTTTACTCTGGCCAGCCAAATGCCAGCCTGACGAACCCAAGGTCAGGTGTAGTCGATAAAAATTTCTAACTTAATTTGCTCTGGGTACTGGCTCATCCGTTAACTCGATATCTTGGTGAATAGAACTTCGATTCTAGCAACCCCGCGGTGAATTACAGAAGCGCCCGAATGGGCTTTAGCCTTACCATTCGACACACACACACACATGCCGAACCTCGCTCAACTTCTAAATTCCAAAGCTCCTCGTCCTCATCAACGAGTGTTCGAAATTTGTCGCGAAATCGCCTCTGGCTCAAGTTCCGTCGAACAGATATACGTCGTGGGCGGGGTAGTTCGAGATCTAATTATTGACCGAGAACCAGGTGACATTGATCTGACTGTTGTTGGAAATGCCGAGCAATTCGCGACTGATCTTGCGGAGCGTCTTTCTGCGCAAACTCCAAAAGCGTCTCAATTTTTTACATTCAAGATTTCGTTACCTGACGCGAGTACCTCCCCTGAAATTGACGTAGTTGTTGCTCGTTCAGAGTCGTACGAGTCTCCTGCAGCACTTCCGACCGTCGTTCCAGCAGGTATAGAAGAAGATTTACTGCGCAGGGACTTCACGCTGAACTCGATGGCGATATCTCTGCGAGATTCTGACTTTGGAAACCTGGTAGATCCAAGCGGTGGATTCTCTGATGTCATACGCAAGCAGATAAAAATCCATCATCCTGGCAGTTTTGAAGACGATCCAACTCGGTTGTTTCGTGCAGTTAAATACAGCACACGCCTTGGCTACAAGATTGAAAAATCGACTCAGGAAGCATTTGAAAACTCGATTGAAAAAATCGACCTGCTAAGTGGCACGCGTGTCAGAAACGAATTGGTGTCTATCTTCCACGAATCTCAAGCGGGCGACATTTTGAGAGAAATGGAACAGCAAGGTCTGGTCGCGGCTATCTCTCCAGGCCTAAGAATCAACTCGAGTTCAATCGAACAATTCGAACAGCTGCCATCGAACGCATCGCTCATAACCCGACTTGCCGTCCTAACGTGCGGAATGAACGCCGAGGAAGCAAATACAGCCAGTGATCGACTAGACGGCGGCAAAGAATGGCATGACGGAATATTTGGGATGGCAAAACTCGGCGAGATCGCATCCGTACTTGACCAGGACAATCTCAAGAACTCTGAAATCGTGGATCTTTTGAGCGGGATTCACCCCGACACCGTTCGTGCTTACGTCCTGGTCGGACCGCCGCTTCCTCGACGTGGCCGGATGTCGTTATACCTCGACAAACTTCGAAACATTTCGGCTGAAGTAAACGGGGACGATCTCATCGAAATCGGTGTACCTCAAGGTCCAGTTATGGGGAAGTTGCTCGATCTGACCCGACGCGAGCGACTAGATGGGAACGTGAACACAAAGGCTGAAGAGCTGGAACTGGTGCGATCCCGACTTCCAAACTTTCTGCTGAAGTAAGCCGATCATTTGTCTTCGGGCAATGCTCGATCTGTGTGATCGCCGCCCCACTCAGAAGCTCGGCGTGACAGGCGCTCACGGTGAAACATGTACTGGTTCGCCAACGCAGCGTACTCACCGAAATAGTCTCTTGCCCAGTCGGCTGCGTAGCTAACATTCGCCTTATCAGGCAGGTCGTACCACTTCTGGAGGGCTCTCAGAATGTGGCGATCGACAATAAAAGATTCCGGTTTGTCGAGAGAAAAAGCCAGTACACAATCTGCTACCTTTTCGCCGACGCCGTGAAGCTGTATCAGCTGTCTCCTTGCTTCGGTATATGGCGTTTCACGAAGGTCGATGAGCCGTAGTTCGCCTGAAGCGATCGCTTCTGCCGCCGGCACCAAGTATTTGGCTCGAAATCCGAAACCTAAATCCCGTAAGAATTGTTCACCTGCTTCTGCAATTATTTCAGGTTCAGGGAACAACACATCTTTGTCCCTGGGTCCCAGCGCGTAGCCGAGGTGTTCGGCAGCTCGGTTCACATTCAATTTGATCCTAGGGATGTTCGACGTGCTTGACGTGATGAAGCTAAACAGGCACTCCCACGGGTCTTGCCGCAACACTCGAAGACCCGCGTAACCGCGAAGAGCAGGGCCGAGGCAAGGATCTTCGGCAAATTGGTGCCTGAATCCCTCTAAGTCTTGTTCGAGGTTCAAATAATCACGAACGGCATGGAGCAACCCCCCGGTGCCTTTGTCGTCTTCTGCGGTGACGGCGACTCCACCAGGGATGTTCTCCATCGACACAACTCGGCGACCAATCACACCTCGGTAGGAGCCATCACCTTCAGACCACCAGCGGAATGCTTGCCCACCATCGAGAGTCGCTTCGATGTCAACGTTCCCGATATTTAGTTCAATACAGTCAACCGACGGACCTGATTGTCGAGTGTTTATCAATTCGTATTTCCGTTGTGCCAGCTTGCGATAAGTGAACCAAGATTTTCAGCACTTACTCGTTTGACCGTACATCTTGGGATAGAACGTTGGAATTTAACGCCGTATCTTTTTGAAATGATCCGACTGTCCAATATTGCAAATACCCCACGGTCGGTTTTTGATCGGATTAATCGACCGAATCCCTGGCGAAATTTTTGAACCGCCTCCGGGATACTGAATTCGTTGAATCCGTCTTCAAATTGCTCACTCCGCGCGGCAACAATTGGATCAGATGGGACCGGGAATGGCAGACGCACCATCACCAGTGAATCTAGAGATTCTCCCTCTAGATCGACTCCTTCCCAGAGGCTACTTGTTCCCAACGCGATGGTATTTGTTTCTTCCGCAAGCATTCGCATGATTCGCGCAGGCGAACCATCCGCACCCTGTCCAATCACCCTGATTCCATCGGCAGCTAAAACAGGTGTAATTGCTTTTCTCGCCGCATCTAAAGCAGATATCGAGGTGAACAGTGCGAGTGTCCGACCATTGGTGTTTCGAGCTACCTGGACCAATGCGTCGGAGACAGCATCCCCGTAGCCTTGAGTTCCCGGTTGCGGGATATCTTCAGGCACCGCGATCAGGGCGTTCTTTTCGAAGTTGTACGGTGAACCGAGGATCAGTTCATCGGCTTGATCCAGTCCGATTTCCGACCTGAAACGCTCGAATGATTTGTCGTGTGTAATCGTCGCCCCAGTCAGAACGACGGTACGGTCTGTTTGGAAAAGCGAATCTCGAAGTGAGCTGGATACGTCCAGTGGTGCGCCGTTAAGGACTACCCCGCGATTGTTTGACTGTTTACGTAGCCAGTACACATTGTCTGATTTAGGTTCAGGGAGAGCTTCACGCAGTGAACCGACTGCTTGTTCAATCGTCTCTTTGACCGAATACGCGTCGAGGATTAGGCCAGCTGCCGAGTCAACCTTTAACTTCTCACTCTTTTCAATCAGCTCACCGAGTTTTTCTGAGAGTCCCAGGAGGATAAGGTTTGTGTTCTCCCAGACAATTTCGATTTCACTGAATAATGGTTGCGTCCTGACCGACTCTGTTATTCGAATCTCTGAAGCAGAATTTCCGTCGTACCCGTTGGGTATTTCGATTCGATCAAGCACTTCAAACAGCTGCCCCAGGGATTCCAATGCTCGCTCAGTCTGCTCGACTGTTTCTAGAGAAAGATTGGTTGAAGCGTCGAGCGGATTTACCTCGTTCTCGGTAATCGTACGGGCGAGTCGAGAGAGAATGCCACGATTGCCGGTGAGTCTCCGAATTTCAGTCTCAAGTAAGAATTGGTTAAGCGAAAAACCAAGGTGGTTTGTGGCAGCACTTACAAGGTGGTGCGCCTCGTCGACTATCAAAACATCGTGGTCTGGCAACAATCCTCCACCCATAGCGATGTCGGACATTAGTAAGGCGTGATTCGCAACGATCACGTTTGAATTGTTTGCTCTATTCCGAGCAGTTCTCAGGAAGCATGGTCCTTCGTTAGACGGGCACGTAATCGCACCTTGTGACGAGAATCGAGAGAATAAGGGAGTCGATCTACCAAGTGAAATTTCTGATCGATCACCTGTTTCGGTTTCCTGAAGCCACACGAGAAGTTTCGAGAGTACTCGTGATTCGATCTCGTTGGGCTGTGTGTGCAATACAGCGTTTTGCCAGCGCTTGAAGCACAAATAGTTGCTTCGACCTTTTAAAGGTGCCGACTGGATAACGTCAGTAGACAATCCGAATCCCATCACCGCTTTCTTCGCGATTTCGATGTCTTTACCTACGAGTTGTTCCTGCAAATTTATGGTGTTGGTGGAAACCAACACGCGGCTCCCGTTTCGGATTGAATGAAGTAGTGCAGGGATGAGATACGCAAGCGACTTTCCGACACCGGTCCCAGCCTCAACCACGAGGTGCGTTTCATTTTGAAGCGCGGATGAAACTGCTTCAGCCATTTCGAGTTGCTCGGGGCGAGTTTCGAATCCGTCGAGAGTCGATTCCAGCAGTCCGTCTTCGCCGAAAACCTCTGGGACTACTTCCGATATTTCTCTTTCATCGATGGCGTATTTATGAGGTTCGATATTCGGAATCTTGCCGTGCGCTCTTAATCGCGACGATAGCTCTTTCGGGTCAACTCCGAGCATCGAATCGCTAGTTGGAAGCTTCGGTGATGTGTCGTCTTCAAGAAGTAACTGGGCAAGGAAGGACAACGGAGTTTGTGCGTAAGAGCCCAGAGTTTTGATCTGCTCAAGCTGCGGGGTGCTGAGCTTTGCTATCACTGACAGAAGATGTTGAAATAAGTCCCTGGTGACAAGCGCATCTGAAAGCGCCCGGTGGGGATTATCGTGAGAGAACTCGAAACGTCGGGACAATCGTCCAAGGCTGTATTCAGGACCAGCAGGCAGTGCAACTTCAGCCATCGTCAATGTGTCCAGCACACTTGCAGGCTTTATGCCGTGTGAGCGTAGGAACGAAGCGTCAAAAGATACGTTGTGACCAATGATCGGGGTGTCGCCGAGAAACTCTTCCAGGTCAGGAGCTACATCGTCCCACTCTTCAGCTTCGTCGACATCACTTTGGGTGATCCCAGTTAACTCGACGATAAATTTCGAAAGCTTTCGATGAGGATTTACCAGCCGGCTGAACGTGCCGAGTTCGGTATCTCCTGAAAACTTGACTGCGCCAACCTCGATAATGTGATCTGACTTAGGGTCAACACCGGTCGTCTCAAGATCGAGTGCGACGAACGTGTGTGAGTCGAGTGGAGTGGTCAAATTTCAGTAAATGCGAAACGGACTGGCTAGTAACCGGCGTTCTTTAAGACGGTGTCCACGTTAGCAAATCCCGGCTCGAGTTCACCGGCATCAATGTCTTTGATCATCTGAGTCATAGAGGCATTTACAGGGGTTGAAATTCCCGCTTCGCGACCACGAGCGACTACATACCCGTTCATTTGAGAAATCTCAGTTGGTCGGTGCTTCACAACGTCCTGTGCCATTGACGGGCGCCAGTTCGCGCCGCCAGCTTTCGCAGATAATTCGTTATCGAGGATTTCGTAGTTTTCGCCGTTGTCCGCATGAGCCCACTCGGAAGCTGGTCGACCGCCGAAATTCTCAACCGAATATCCGAGGGCCAATCCGACTTGAGCACATTCTTGCGCCAATCGAATCTGCAACTCCCGGCCTCGGGTCTCTTTGTTCAGGTCAGACATTCCCATTCCGCTTGCACCGCACACGGGATTCCCCATTGAGTTCTGGCTAAGCTTCGCCCATCTCTCGCCCCACAAGTTTGTGGTCACCTTTCCGCCATCGATTGGATCAAGTATTTCGACCAATTCATGCAGACGTTGAGAGTCTGAACCGTCGTGGTTTCCTGCCCGGAAAACGATGTGTCCATGGTCTCTCCTACGCGTATCACCTGGTCTTTCAACTTTTGCCGGTTCCCACATAGCGACCGAGATACTCGACATGACAAGTCCAACTGCCCTATCGGCACCTACAGCGTCGGCAATTGCTGGGTCAGTCCAGGTGTTTTGCGATGAAACGATGTACCCGTCTGACTTCACAAATTTGTTAATGAAAGTCGCCGCCCAGCTTGTGTCATAAGCCTTAACAGCCACGAAACCAATATCGAATTTTTCTTGACGATCGAGTAGTTCGTTTTCGTGCAAGTGGTAAACGTTTGGATGAGTGACAAATGTTTCATGAGGTCCCGAAACTTCCAAACCATTCTTACGAATCGTCTCGACGTGCTCATCCCAAAGGTCCACCAGAGTTACATGGTGACCGGTGTGAGACAGCCATCCACCGAGGTACGATCCAACTGCTCCGGCACCTATAAAAATGATTCTTTTCGATTCGCTGTTTGAGTACAATTCGTAGTTACCTTTTCCGGGTTATGGGAGATTAGTCGTAATTGATATTCGCAGCACCACCCGCCCGACGCGGATTGCTGGCTATGTATTCGACTTGTATTTCAGGTGGTGGGTACGTGTACCTTTTACTCGACATCAACCACGGTTCACCTCGCTCGGAGCTTTGCCGGACGGTTAAATCACTGCGATCAAACACAGATGACTTCAACCTGGTTCCAAGCCCGGGGTTCTGAGGTGCAAGAAGGTATCCATTTTCTATTTCGAGATCCGTATCGAGGAAGTCGCGATACCAGCCATTGTGCATCGCACGGTTGTATTCCATGATCATCACGTTTGGCGTCGACATACAGATGTGTGCACAGGCGAACATGTTTATCGGTCCAACACAGTCATGTGGCGCTATCGGCATTTGATGTGCTGAGGCAAGAATTCCAATCTTTTTCACCTCGGATATTCCACCGGTCCATGTGAGATCAGGCATCGTTATTCGCGCTGCTGGTGACTCAATAAACCGTCGATGCTGGAAACGAGTCATCAACCGTTCCGCTGCTGCAATTGGAGTAGAGGTTGCATCCTGCAATCTTGCATGGGCTTCCTCGTTGAGCGGAGAGATCAGTTCCTCGTGCCACATGGGCCGAAGTGGTTCCATCTCCCGAACAATCCTTATCGCGTTCGGCAGGTTCCACTTGGCATGTGCGTCGTTGGCAACCTCGATTTCCATCCCCAGCGTGTCGCGAATCTCTCGCAATGGACGCAGAGCCCACTCAAGGTCTTCTTTGAACAGCAGCTGACCATCAGATTCCCGGGCGATGAAGTCTGTTGGAGACATCTTCATTCCAGTGATTCCGTCATCGAGAAGGCGCTGCGCTACTTCAACTGGTTTAGTCCAAACGTCGTATCCGTCAGTGATCTCGCCGTACACCCCCAGTGTGTTGTAGAGACGTACTTTGTGACGAGTGCCACCACCCAGCAATTCGTAAATCGGGAGTTCGAGATCCTGACCTTTAATGTCCCAGAGGGCGACGTCGATTGCTGAGATCGCCCGAAGCTCGGCACCACCATAACCGGCGTGATCGGAGAGTCTGAACATCGTCTGCCAGTGGCGTTCGATTTCGTGAGGATCGCGACCAATCAATAGCGGGCCGAAATGGTCGTGCACCGCTGATTCCACTGTTGATGCGCCATACCAGGTTTCGCCCAGTCCGATAAGACCAGTGTCGGTATGAACACGAACAAAAATAAGATCAGGGAATTGACCTATACGGACTGTTTCTAGCTTGGAAATAATCATTGCTAGCTCACTCCGTCGGTGTTTGGCTTGGTATCAGTGATGGAAGGCGATCGGAAAGTTTGTATCTCTTCCATTTCTCGCCACATTTCGTCCGAGAAATTGTCTCCTCCGCTCCAGCCCTCGTCGTTCATACCCGGAACTTGAGCATCTTCAGTAGTGACTCGGATCATGCAGTCAACTCGATCGAACACCTCGGGGCGCAATCGGGTTCCAATACCTGGATTTTCTGGAGCACTCAGCCATCCATGTTCAATCGGGGGTAAGGGATCAACAAAGTCTCCGTACCATCCGTAGAGATACGGTCGAACGTGTTCCATGATCATGGCGTTCGGAGAGTTCATGCAAATGTGAGCACAGGCAAATATGTTTACTGGTCCAGTAGCGTCGTGGGGAGCGACTGGCACCTGGTGCGCTGAGGCAAGAACCGCGATCCGGTGAGTCTCAGATATCCCTCCGGTCCAGATCAAATCAGGCATCACAACCTGGGCTGCACCGTTCTGGATGTAGTCTCGAAGTTGCCAACGAGTCAACAATCGTTCGGAGATGCACACCGGCGTTGACGTTGAGTCCTGGAGTTGCCTGAGTGCCTCAGGATTAAGCAATGGCATTAGGTCCTCTTGCCACATGATATCGAGAGGCTCCATCGCATTCGCGATCTGAATTGCGACCGGCAATGCCCACTTGCCGTGTCCGTCATTAGCAATTTTGATGTCGTCACCGACCGCGTCACGAACATCCCTGAATGGTTTCAATGCCCGATCCAAGTCCTTCGGCGATAGGTACTGTCCTTCTGAGGGAGTTGCGACAGGAATAGTTGGTCCCATTTTCATGGCTGTAAGACCATCGGCAACAAGTTCTTTGGCCAACTCACCGGCGCCTGTGTAGGGAGCCCCAGTAGCGTAGACACGAATCTTCTTTCTAACTGCCCCTCCAAGAAGTTCGTAAACAGGGACTCTAGTTGCTTGACCTTTGATATCCCACAAAGCCATATCAATGGCGGAGATTGCTCGTAATTCTGCACCGCCATAGCCAGCGTGATCGGACAGACGGAACATGTTTAGCCAGTGTCGTTCGATGGCGAAGGGGTCTCGTCCGACGATCAGTGGGCCGAAGTGATCGTGTACAGCAGATTCAACGGTTGTCGAAGCGTACCAGGTTTCACCAAGACCAACGAGTCCGGTATCGGTGTGCACTTGTACCCAAATTACATCTGCTGGATCGCTAACTCGAATGGTTTCAACTCGAGTAATTTTCATGGTCGTGGCCCTGTGATTCGTTCAGTACAAACAATCGATCCGAACTGATCGACCGTAGGCGGGAGTATACGTCTCTGAGGCTGTAGAATTCGCGTCCGAAACTGAGTTGTTCACAAGAAATGTGATCCAAATAGTGAGTTCCATAAGGTTTGAAAAATGAAAGCTGCACGCGTTGTCGCACGTCGAACGCTCGAGTTCCTGGATGTACCAGAGCCTGGACCACTCGAGGACGGCGAAGTCCGAGTGAAACTCGAATCACTCTCCATATGTGGAAGCGACATTTACCTTGAGTACGACGCACAACTTCCTGAGGAAGAGTATCCATTCGTACCCGGTGCCCCAATGCATGAATGTGCCGGTGTCGTTGTCGAAAGTCGAGACGGTGACTATGCGGAAGGACAGCGAGTAATCGTTATCCCCCGTGATGTCGCTGGAATGCAAGAGCAAGTTGTTCAAACTGCTGACCGACTCATCAAATTGCCTGAATGGGGTGATCTTTCGGAATGGGTGATGTGTCAGCACTCCGGCACAGCGCTTTACTCAGCTCGCCACTGGGGCAACCCAATGGGCAAACGGATCGCCGTTATCGGCCAGGGCGGTATCGGCCTTACCTTCACAATGATCGCCGAACGACAGGGTGCTCAGCAGATCGTTGGCATCGACCTTGAGGAATACCGCTGCAAAAAGTCAGCTGAACTCGGAGCAACCAGCACAATCAATGCCTCTCACGACAGTCCGCAGGAAGCCTCAGCCGAGATTACGGACGGGAAGATGTACGACGTAGTTGTTGATGCAAGTGGAAATCCTGATGGACTTGGTCTTGCCGTCGACATTGTAAAAGACCAGGGTCAAATAATTTCGTTCAGCCTGGTTGACCCGACAAGTGTCACTTTCGATCATCGCAAATGGATGGGCAAGAACATCCAAATGAATGCGACTGTAATCGCGGCCACCCACGAGCCTGTCAGAGAAATTCGAGACATCGTGGCTCTAAAAGAACGTGGTTGGATTGATCCCGGTGTACTAAAGACACACGATTCAACTTTTGATGAAGCTCAAGAAGCGTTCGAAATGTACCGACTGCGCCAGGATGGTGTAATAAAAGTCGCGATGTCGATATAACAAGAAGTTTCAAATAAACTGGCGTGCGTATTCATATAACTTGCGCCATTCGCACCAATACAGGAGTCAAACATGTCAGCAGACGTAGGTTCAAAGGCACCAGCTTTCAAGTTGCTGGACACAGACGGTAACGAGTTCTCATCGGAAACCCTTGCGGGTAAACCGGCCGTGCTCGTGTTCTTTCCGGCAGCTTTCACAGGTGTTTGTGCGGAAGAACTCTGCTCGCTCCGTGACGAAATGGCTGATTTCAATGGATTGAGTGCCAACATAGTCGGTATTTCGGTTGACGGTCGTTTCGCTAATGCAGCGTTCAAGTCTGCAAACGACCTAAACTTCCCGATCCTCAGCGACTACCAGCATACAACCATCAATGACTACGACATCGCTTGGCCCGATTTTGCCGGTATGACGGGTTACACAGCCGCTCGGCGATCAGTGTTTGTAGTAGACGCTAATGGCTCGATCGCATGGAAGTGGCTATCAGACGTTCCTTCAGATCTCCCCGATCTTGGTGACGTGAAAGCCGCTGTTGAAGCACTTTAAAAAGTTCCATATAACCAAACGAGCCCCGGAGTTTCTGGGGCTTGTTTGGTTATATGGACTGAGTACATCGTTCGCACAACATCATTCGATTTTTAATACGCGGATTATCTGATCAGCAAATTCAAAACCATCTCACTCGATTCCAACTTGAACACACCGCTTAGCGATTCGTCTCCCTGGGCTGAGAAAACCGCATCGGCTGTTTCCAATCTTCCGGTGGGGAGTCAGGTTTTCTGGGGCGTTCCGTTCGAGTTCTCTTCATCAGCTTGATGGGTGCCACTGGATCTCCAATATTCCCAACATCTACTAGGGGGCCGACCGAGGGATACATTGGAGCCGCCAGGGCCCGTTAGCAATCACCTGTGCTGGCACGTTTGGCCAATTCATTTCTCAGCACACACCTCACCTATCTACGTGAAAGCCAGAAATAGTGAGGTGTTCGACGAGACGCTTGGACTGTACCTGATCACGACTATGGAAGGTGGTTTGGAGTGGCTGAATACCCTTGCAACTCGAGCGGATGAACAACGTCACTCTTCGATCAAACAGGTCTTCTACGATGCGATCGGCAAAGTGAACAGCAAAATGCCTTACCATCACGGCGACGGAAACTGTCACAGCCACTAAGCAGAAATTAGCCGCGAGGATTCTTCGGTCGAGGGACTCCCGCAGTAACGCCACCGTCCATGAGCAGTTCGCCACCGGTCATGTATGAGGCATCGTCGGAGCAGAGGAAAAGAATTCCTGCCGAGATGTCTTCAGGTTTACCCCATCTTCCGAGCGGAACTCGGCTGACTCGGAATGCGCTTTGCTCTTCGTCCTGGTATAGGTAGTCGGTAAACGGTGTGTGAACCCACCCAGGCAGGATTGTGTTCACCCGGATTCCTTTGTCGGCAAGTTGCAGCGCGCTCGATCGAGTAAAATTCAACATTCCTCCACGGGAGAACCCGTAGGCAGAACCGTATGCGCTTGACCCCTGTTTTCCACCCATCGAAGACAGATTGACTATGGATCCACCCCCGGTGCGGTCCATCAAATCTGCAACTGCTCGGGTTCCCAGGAAGAGACCCACGGTGCTGATTTCCATGGTTTTCTTCCAGACCTCCACTTCGATCTCAAGCATCGGCTTTGGATCAAGAATTCCCGCAATATTCACAAGAATGTCGAGCCGACCAAAATGTGTCTCGGTTTCCTCGATAACTTTTGCCCATTGCTCTTCGTCCGTGACATCGAGGTGGAGGTAAATAGCGTCGTGTCCTGCGTCCCTTAGTTCCTGTGCAGACTTCTCACCAACTTCATCTTGAAGGTCAGTGATCACCACTCCGCGTCCGCCCTCTTCTAGAAATCGCCAAACAGTCGCACCACCGAATCCCATAAGTTGGTCTTTCGAACATGCTGCGGAACCGGTAAGAAGAGCTACCTGTCCGTCGAATCGGTTCAAAAATCGGTTGTCAGCGGGGGTTGTCATTTTTCTAGCATCCGGAACTTCTTTGTATGTGAATTGAACGCAGGCAGTTTAACCGCGCAAAAGCCCTCTTAGAGCCGGTGATTGCTACGAGTTCTGGATAGCAATAACCAAATTTGGAAGCAAAAAGCCGTAGACACCAATCAGAACCATTGCTTCGCCAACAAGATGACGTTTGCTATCCCTGAACAAAATGAGTGCTGGAATCAGCATCAGCACGGTGATGAAAGCCAGGACGAACAAGTACACAGGGCTTGGTGCAAAGCTAATCGAAAGTGCTGTTGATGGGAGAGTTGCGTGAATCGCGAGCGCGAGTCCAATTGCCAGGATGTTCCAGGCGAGGAACGCGACTAGACCAGCGTACGTTATCAAGTTCGATACCTTGGACTCGGCAGCTTTTTCTCTCAAGGCGTTTGGCGGACGAAATACCAGCAGTAGTGCCATGTGGGTGACAAACACCATCCCCATCAACGCACCGGCAATCATGCCAGCGATCACCGTTCGCAGCGGATCGTCCAACTACTCTTCTCGAATTCCTTGAACTGGCTCGACGAGAAACGCCGATTTCTGATGAACACTCGTCAGAAGCAAATGCCAGGCCGTACCCAGTTCCTTGGTTGGAGGAACTGTAAACATTGATGGTCCCGCACCACACATGAACACATCTGTGGCACCCAGCGACTGTAATAGTCCTAATTCTTCAGACCATCCGTTAAATAACTCGTCACCAATGGTTCCGAATTGATTGAAAAAGAATTCTGGCGGGCAATCGCCTCCCGATCTGATCCTGGCAGCCAGTTTGTGAGTTAGGTTGCCCCGCGTGTACAAGTTGGGTGTGACATGTGCGAATACATTCGCTGTTTTCTGAACAGGCTGATCAAGATCAACTTTTGGATACAGGATTAGAATCCGCTCAATTGGAGCGTCAGTGATCGAAGTGACCTCTTCTCCCCGTCCCTGCACCAACGAGGTCCCACCTCGAACCAGGAATGGTACGTCACTGCCAATGTTTGAAGCGATTTCGGTCAATTCATCGAGACTGAGACCCAGATTCCATAACTTGTTCAGTCCTCGCAGAACCGCAGCGGCGTCTGTCGAGCCTCCACCCAGTCCACCTGAAACCGGGATTCTTTTCCTGATTACGATTCTTGCTTCTGACCTGCGATCTACTTCGTCCGCAAGTACCTGCGCTGCTTTGCCTGCGAGGTTGATATCTGGCGGAATGGCTTCATCATCACAATCGACAGTCAACATGTCTGAATCTGAAATCACAACATCATCTGACAGATCCACGGTTTGCATTACAGAAGCAAGATTGTGGTAACCATCTCGCCGTTTTCCGATTATTTCGAGCGTCAGATTAATCTTGGCGTAGGCTGATTCAACAACCTGATCAGGAGCCATTTCGTCGACCTCGTTTCCTCCGCGCAGACCCTGCAACTTGTTTTGGTCTTTCTGCCTCAACCCAGACGTCATAAAGAACTTGCCACTCGTCCAGACTGAGCGTCGACGGTCGCCTGGTTGTTGCTAGACCCGCCTTCTCAACGAGAGATCGCGCCTCGTCTAACGAAATGAAAAGACCGTCGGACAAAGAGTTATGCAACTGTTTCCTGGGACTCTTGAAACCTGCACGAGCGAGAGCGAAGAAATCATCTTCACTGGCAAATCTAATCTTAGGGTTCTCGACCGGGGTAAGTTTGATTACGGATGAGTGAACCTTCGGCGGTGGATTGAAACACTCTGGTGGAGCATCAACTACGTGCTGCACATCGGCGTAAATTTGAACTGCCAGAGAAAGCAGACTCATGCTTCCGGGTAATGCAGCCATATCCTCTGCAACTTCCCGTTGAACCATGATCGTCATTGACACAGGTTTGCGGGTAGTTTCTAGGAAGTTACGAGTTATTGGATTTGCCGCGTAGTAAGGAAGATTTCCTACAACGATGAATTCTGATTCTCGCAACCATGGATCCATCTCAGGTCCAAAAGTTCGAGCGTCATCATGAACCACTCTTATGTTCAGATCTTCAGAGTACTTTTGATCGAGCTTTACCGCTAATTCATCGTCGAATTCGATCAGAATCAGACGTTCGGATTTTTCGACGATTCCAGAAGTTATCGCACCCCGACCGGGACCAATTTCGACTGTGACTCCACCGTCGATCGGTTCCACGGAATCTAGGATCGCCTGTATGACGTTCTGATCAGTGAGAAAGTGTTGACCTAGTTTCTGGCGTGACACGATTGGTACTCTGAATTGGGCAGATACAGGTCTATGAATCAGATAAGACCGTGCACCCCAGTGTCGCCAGCAACTCGTGACGTAAATATCAGAAACGGCTCAAACCCGGCGTTCCCACGGCACCCGAGGTTTATCGCTTACCGCTGCTACCTTCCGGTCCTGACGGGGTTCACGAGGCCTCGCCGCGCAGGACCGAGTTCTCAACACCGAAAAACTGACTTCAGTGGTCACGTGCATACAGTCTCGATAGGGGACTTCAGCCTCGCTATAGCGGATTGCGAGTTCAGGGCACCGCTAACGCCCCGCCTAGCACGATCACTTAAATCGTACTACTGTTCTCGCTAATCGTCGTTGTTTAGCAAGACCTATATGCAAGCGGTTACCGATAGAATTTCGCGATGGCAAGCAGCTCTGAACAATTCACTCCCGTCACAAAAGCGGTAATTCCGGTCGCCGGTTTAGGCACGAGGTTTCTGCCTGCAACGCGGACAATTCCCAAGCCGTTGTTGCCGATCTTGAACGTTCCGGTGATTGAGTACGCTATTAGGGAGGTTGTTGCAGCTGGAATCACAGATGTAGCACTTGTGATGTCTCCCGGGATGGAGGCGGTGTCAGAGTATTTCGGACAACAAGAGGTCCTCGAACGTGAACTTCGGGACCGGGGTCGCGAAGAGCTGCTGAACGAGCAGCTAGAAATCGCTGGTCTAGCAAACGTAACTGTCGTTTACCAGGACGATCCCAAAGGACCCGGGCATGCGGTACTTCAAGCCCGCAAATTTTGCGACGGAGAAGCATTCGTTCTCGTGTTCCCTGACGATGTAATTTTCGGTCCAGTGTCAGCCACTGAGCAACTTATGAAGGTTTACCGAGAACACGGTGGATCGGTAATAGCAGTTCTCCCTGCCGAAGAAGAAGACATCCCTAAAAAGGGAATTGTCGGCGTTAGTGAACTGGACGAAGATCGCGTAATGGCAGTCTCTGAGCTGGTCGAAAAACCTGCGTTAGAAGATGCGCCAAGCAATCTAGGAATCGTTGCAAGATACGTTCTAGATAACGGAGTATTTGACTATCTCGCGGAGGAGCGTGCAGGTGCAGGCGGGGAAATCCAAATCACCGATGCGATCGAATCGCTGCTTGGAAAATCACCTGTTCATGCTCGACAGCTAGAAGGATTCCACGCGGACACAGGGAACCCGCAGGGAATGCTCGATGCGGCGGTCTATGTTGAGTCCAGGAATAATCCGACCTCAGCCGCCAGACTAAAGTCGATAATCGACAGCTAAGCCCGGCGCATGTTCGGCGACAGCCAGAGAGCGAGAACTCCGACGGAGAAGACTGCTATTCCAGCAATCGCGAGCGCTTCTTGAACCCCAAAATATTCACCGAGTGCGCCAAGCCCAAGATGGCCTACCCAACCGAATCCTATAGCGAAAAGCCACGCCCCTACGGCTCGACCACGCATTGAGTCTGGCACGTTGAGTTGCAAGAGAATCCACTGCATCGCGTCGAATGCCGCCGCTGAGGCACCTACTCCCATAATCGCGATCAGAGCGAATACGTAAGAACCAGGTGCAGCAAACGTAGCGACGGTTGTGCCGTAAAACAGAGCAATCAAACCCAACAAAAGCCCTTTGCGACGAAAATCACCGAGGAACATCAGGAACAGTGATCCGAGTATCGATCCGATACCGGCCATCATGGTGAGAGTTCCCAGTCCCGAAGCGTCGACCTTCAACACTTCGTCGGCGACCGATGGCATTATTGCCTGGTAGGCAAAGCCGAAGATTTCGACGAATACCGCAGAAATCAGGACGACTCGCACAACCGGTATCCCTGCCATGATCTTGAGTCCGTCGAACACGTCTGTCAGGACAGATGATGAGCGTTCCGTAACGGCTGAAGCAGTATTGCCTGTAGTCAGGAACGCCAGTGCCCCACCAACAGCAAAAATCACGCCAGCGCTAACAAAAGTTATCGGAACTCCAAGCTGCTCGATCGTTATTCCACTCGCCAGTGCTCCAACAGCGCCAACAGCTCGCATACCAGTCGACTGAACTGCCACTGCGTTCATTCGTACGTCTTTCGGGACCGAGCCAGTTACTAATCCCTGAGTCGAGGGCAGCTCAAACGAGTGACCAATTCCGGAGAAGGCGAGAACAACGAACACAAGCCAGAGTGGTTCGAGATTGTTCGTGGCAAGCAGGGCTAGTATGCCAAGGATCAACGCTTTGTAAATCCCGATCAACAACAGGATCGTGCCGCGTGAATATCTGTCGGCAATAGCGCCCGCAATAGGAGCAGTAACTAGCTGCGGTGCTTGGCGAATGGCAAAAGTACCTGCGGTCAGAAATACGGATTCGGTTTCAGCAAGAACGATCCAACCTGTAGCTAGTCGTTCTGCCCAGTTTCCAAGCGACATCGTGACTGAAGCGATCCAGACACGTCGGAATTGCGGATAACTGAAAGCGTTCAAAAAGGAGCGCTGTTTGCCGCGTGCAGTTATCTCTGCCAATGATTCGGGCTAGTCGTCGAGAGAAAGAACAGCCATGAACGCCTCTTGAGGCACTTCGATGGATCCAACCATCTTCATGCGGCGTTTCTTTCCCTTTTTCTGCTGCTCAAGCAGTTTGCGTTTTCGAGAAACGTCACCGCCATAACATTTGGCGAGAACGTTCTTTCGCAGGGCTTTCACATTAGTTCGTGCGACTATCTTGCCGCCAATGGCAGCCTGAATCGGCACAGCAAACATTTGTCGCGGAATCAACTCTTTGAGCTTCGAGGCGAGCGCCCTGCCCTGTGATGCGGCTTCGTCTCGGTGGGTGATCATCGACAGTGCGTCAACCGGCTCGTGGTTCACCAGGACGTCTAATTTCACCAGATCAGCTGGACGGTTGTCGATCATCGAATAATCCATCGATGCGTAACCCTGAGTGCCAGATTTCAGTTTGTCGTGGAAGTCCACAAGGATTTCTGACAGTGGAATATCGTACTCCAGTAGAACACGGGCACTTCGATTGTTGTCGTCTTCAGCTACAGACTCAAGGTACTCCATCTTCTTATATTCGCCACGTTTCGTGGTCACAAGCTCCATGATCGCCCCGATGTAACGCGAAGGAGACACGATAGTCATGTTGACCCACGGCTCGTAGATCTCGTCGTACTGCTGGTTTTCTGGCAGCTTGGACGGATTGTCTATCGTTATGATTTCGCCATCTTTTAACAGCACTTCGTAACTCACGCTCGGCGCTGTAGCGATAAGGCCTAGCCCAAATTCTCGTTCGAGTCGCTCCTGGATAACGTCCATGTGGAGCAGGCCGAGGAACCCGCATCGGAATCCGAATCCGAGAGCAGCGGAAGATTCCGCATCGAACACCAAGGCAGCGTCATTCAATCGGAGTTTTTCGAGAGCTTCTCTAAGCTCCGGATAGTCTTCACCTTCTGTGGGGTAAATTCCGGTGAACACCATCGGGTTTTGCGGTTCATACCCCGCCAACGGATCGCTTGCAGGTTCAGCAGCGAGGGTCATGGTGTCACCGACACTCACCGACCGTACGTCCTTTAGTCCGGTAGCGACGTAGCCAACTTCACCGGTCATCAGTCCGTTGGTTTTCTCAAGCACCGGACTGAAATATCCAGTTTCGAGCACATCGGCTTCTGAGCCAGTTCCCATGAGCCTGATTTTGGCGTTTTTGCCGAGTTTGCCGTGCATGACCCTTACGTAGGCAACGACACCCTTGAACTGGTCGTATTTTGAATCAAATATAAGTGCCCGAAGCGGTTCATCTTCATCGCCTGTGGGAGGTTCGACCAATCCGACAATACGTTCAAGCAGGTCATAAACGCCTTCCCCGGTTTTCGCCGAAACTTTAAGGATTTCTTCAGGTTTGAAACCAAATGCCTGCTCCAGTTCCGTCATGACCCGCTCAGGCTCCGCAGCTGGGAGATCGAGTTTGTTGATAACCGGAATTATTTCTAGGTCGTGCTCCAGCGCGAGATAAACATTGGCGAGTGTTTGCGCCTGGATTCCCTGGGTAGCGTCGACTAGTAGAACTGCGCCTTCGCAGGCGGCGAGAGAGCGTGAAACTTCGTATGAAAAATCGACGTGACCGGGAGTATCGATCAAATTCAGTTGGTACTCAGTACCATCATCGGTATCGTAGGAGAGCCTGATCGCCTGGGCCTTGATCGTAATACCGCGTTCCTGCTCCAGTTCCATCATGTCGAGGTGCTGGTCCGTCATGTTTCGTGCAGAGACAGCGCCGGTTAGTTCGATCAGGCGGTCGGCGAGTGTCGACTTACCGTGATCAATGTGGGCGATGATGCAGAAGTTGCGGACGTGCTGCTGGGGCATAGACAACTAATTCTAGTTGCTGCCGGCGAATAAACCGATAGTAAGTTTCAACTCGTTTGGCGTGACTTCACCTTTCGGTCAACCGATTACCGACCTCTCCTAAGAGCCAAACCAGGAGTAACTCCCGTATTCACGCCCTTCTCAATAACTACCTGCCCGTTCACTATCACGTAATCGATCCCCACCGGATAATGCTTGGGATCGTCCTTCGTCGCATCAGTCCTAACCGTGTCCGGGTTGAAGACCACAATGTCGGCCCGGAAACCGTCTTTAAGGACTCCGCGGTCACTAAGACCAAGTCGCTGAGCAGGGAACGAAGTCATCTTTCGGATTGCTTCGGGGAGTCTTAAGTGTTTTTCAGCCCTGACGAATTCAGCTAACACCACCGGAAAACATCCATAAGTTCTGGGGTTCGGGTATTCGCCGAACAAAATCGCGTCTGACGCAATCATTCCATAAGGGTGTGACACGAAATCAGGCAAGGTTTGAGCGTTGGTTCCAGTACCAACTTCGCTAATTCCAAGTCTTTCTTCGTACAACAGGTCGAAAAGCGCGTCCGCCGGATCCTGCTCTCGCATTTCTCCGATCTGCCAGATCGACTTACCATCGTATTTGGCGTTCTGGGGTTGCCTGAAGTTGTGAAGCCACCGCTCTCGCCAGATTTCATTGATGTCCGACCGCGTGTTCATATCTCGCTTCATCTTCTTGCGATCGTCGAGATCTAATAGGGCTGACATCGTCCGCTCGGGACCGCCATCTTTTGCCCAGAAAGGTAGCTGGATAGTCACGGATGTACCGGAATACGGGTACGTGTAGCAATCGAAGGTGACGTCGATGCCTTCTGCCCTTGCATCTTCGACTAACCCAAGATAATCCATGTGCGATCCTTCGCCCTGTTTTGGTTGGCGGAAATGGGTCAGATGAATAGGAATGCCTGACTTCCGACCGATTTCGACAGCCTCATTCCAGGGTTCGTAGGTTCCCTTCTTTTTCAAAGAAGCGCGCGTGTGGGTGTGATAAAACCCTCCCATTGCTGCTGTTTGCTCGGAGATAGCAATCAACTCTTCGGTCGAAGCAAAGGCCCCTGGGGGATAGTCGAGTCCGGTCGATAGCCCCCATGCACCTTCTTCCATCGACTCGCGAATTACCGCTTTCATGTCGGCTATTTGCGCCTTTGTTGCCGGTCGGTCTTCCCATCCCACTGACCAGATACGCACTGGCGAGTTACCCAGAATGTAAGCAATGTTGACTGCGACTTTGTTGTCGTATTTATTGAGCAATTGCTGGGTAGAAAGCCAGTCTGGCTCCGGTGGATACCAGTTCAATCCTGCGTCTAGCCAGATGTAACGCTCTAACTCTTCCCGAGTCTTGAAAGGTGCATGTGAAATACCGTCGATTCCGACTAGTTCAGTGGTTACACCTTGTCGCACTTTCGGATCGTGATGCGGCTCGCCAAGAATCGTCAGTCCTGCGTGAGAGTGGAGGTCCACAAAGCCGGGACAAACGATGTTGTTCTCGGCATCAATAACTTTCTGCGCGGGGTAATCGTCGAGATTTATCGTCCCGCGTTTGATCTCTAGCGTGTTGTCAGAGACGAGAACGGAGCCACGGAACCACGGCGATCCAGTCCCATCCATTATTCGAGCGTTGTGAATGAGTAATTGCAGCATGGAGCGGATGATAGCGATTCACTCACGCTACGGGTTGCCATAAGATGCGCTCCAGCAAAATCCCAATCGTTGTTTTTGACACAGGAAGCGAGATAGATCTCTTGAAAGTCGCAGTTGTTGGAGCAGGCGGAACCGGAGCGTACTACGGTGGAGCGCTCGCGAAAGACGGACACGAAGTCACGATGATCGCCAGAGGTCCTCATCTCGAAGCAATTCTCAAGAACGGACTGCAGCTAAACAGCGTTCTACTCGGTGATTTCAATCTCAAGACGGCAGCGACGGATGACATGGATTCCGTTGGGCCTGTCGACCTGGTGATTTTCGCTGTGAAAAGCTGGGGAACCAAAGCTGCGATTACTGCAATGGGCGGTTTGGTCGGGGAAGACACCATGATCATCTCGACCCAGAACGGAATTGATTCGGAACGGCTTCTAACTGAGGCTTTCGGAGCCAAAAACGTTCTGGGGTGCACAGCGACGGTATCAGCAAAGATCGATGAACCCGGTGTCGTTTCTCAAAACGGTGGACCGGGCTCGCTTGTCATCGGTGAAATGGCTGGCGGTAGTTCCGATCGCGTCACGAAACTTGTTGACGATTGTGCGAAAGCCGGTTTAGCGGCAGAAGCACATGACGACATCGTCGTGGCTCTATGGCAAAAGTTCGTGTTCATATGTGCACTGTCGGGAATGACAGCACTTACTCGAAAGCCTATTGGCGATATTTTTGCTCAACCGACCACGACCGAGATGTACCAACAGGTTCTCTCTGAGGTGGCGGAAGTTGGACGCGCTGAGGGCGTAAACCTGCCTGAGTCGACGGTCGACGACACATTGGCGACCATCAAAGCACGTGAGCCTTTCATCATTGGCTCAATGGGACACGATCTAATCGCGGGAAACCCAATCGAGATTGGCCTGCTGAACGGACGCGTAGTCGAGCTTGGGAAGAAGCACGGGATTTCAACACCGGCTAATTTTGCTATCGAGGCCGCCCTACGCCCTCACGAAAACGGGGCGTAGGACGTTTCGTGTGATCGAAAATTGACCCTTCGACACGCTCAGGATGAAGTCTCGATCATCAACACTTCTCTTTAGTCAATCAACCCCGTTTGCGGCTTTGTCCATGGCGCACGTGCAGCCCACTGCTTAGGTCGAGGTACTCGTGAAACCGGTACGTCGATGAACACAGGCTTGTTCATTTCGAGCGCTTTTGGAATCACGTTCTCAACATCGAACGGATCTTTCGTTCGTAAACCAACTGCACCATACGCTTCGGCAAGCTTTACGAAATCAGGGTTTACGAAGTTGGTTTCGTAGGCTCCACCAAAGTCGTCGTCCAGGTCGCGTGCGACGTTACCGAAGTGACCATCGTTATAGATCACGGTCACCAGGTTGATCCCATATTTCACCGCCGTTGAAATCTCACCGGAGTTGTACATAAATCCACCGTCGCCGGAAACACAAATCACCGGCTTGTCAGGGTTTCCGTACTTCGCTCCTAGAGCGGTAGGAAACGCAAATCCAAGGTTGCCCGAGTATCCGGAGTCGAGGTACGTCTTCGGGTTTTCTGTGATCCACCGTGGACGTGAGTAGTATCCGAGCTGCGTCATTCCGAAGACGGTAATTGCCTCACTCGGAACCCCTGCTTGAAGAGCGTTTATGTAGTCCTCTTGCGGCTGGTTGAGCTCATCATCACTGACAGCAAGCTTCTGCTGGATATCAGCAACTTCAGCGTCAGGCGAATTCCATTTCCCGCCACCTTGCCGCTCGATTTCAGCTGCGAGCAGTGGGAGAGTTGCCTTCACATCGCCAATAACTCCGAGAGAGTTGGCATGAACGTGACCAATCATTTCTGGATCAACATCAATGTGAACTAGTCGAGCGTCGCCACCAGCCTGGTTTCTCATCGAGAAACGGGTACCGATTCCAATAATTACATCGGCTTCTTCGATGTATTCCTTTAGTAAACCAGCGGGACCAAGTGATCCACCGAGAGCAAGCGGGTGTCGTTCAGAAATCGTCCCCTTGCCACCAGCAGATGTCATAACGGCAACGCGAGCACGTTCAGCAAAATCGACAAACTCAGCTTCTGCATCGGACCGGGCGATTCCGCCACCTGCATAAATAACCGGCTTCTTTGCGTTGATGATTTCTTTCGCAGCCTGCTCGATTACCGACTGAGCAGGGACTTTACGAACGATTTGAGCAGGCTCAAGGAGTTCTACTTCTTCGCGTTCGACCATTGTCTCTGGTGGGAGTTCGAAGTGAACTGGACCGGGGCGATCTGACTGGGCTTGTCGGAACGCTTCGTGAATTCCTTCTGGAACCTCGTGAGGTCGAAGCACTTGCTTCTGCCATTTAGTTACCGGATTGGTGATTTCTTTCTGGTCGTTGACCTCATGAAGACCACCAAAATTCTTGCCGATAGTGGCTCTTGGGATTTGCCCGGCGATCATGACGACCGGCGAAGACCGTGAGAATGCAGTAGACAGACCACCACCAGCGTTGTAAATGCCAGGTCCTGGGACTACCAGCACGACACCGGGTTTACCGGTCGTTCGTGCGTAACCATCTGCCATGTATGAAGTTGCAGTTTCGTTTCGAGTCACGACGAACTTGATGCTCGGCTCGTTACGCAATGCGTCGACGATTCCGTACATCTGGACACCGGGAAGTCCAAATATTACTTCGACACCTTCTCGGACCAGGGACTGAACTAGTGCTTCTCCACCTGAAAGCTTCGGCATCTGCTACCTCGTATGCGCATTCATCGCGCTTATTCGGACTAATAGGTTTGGTTGGCGCACACAGGGTACTGCGGCGAACTTCGCTCTGCCAGATGTTTCGGGCGCTCTAAAGAACCGAGTCGCCAGGACCGATCATGTACTTAACGCCCTGCCCTGCGGCGGAAACTTCAATGGCTTTTGCTGTGTCAGCAACGGAGTAACGCCCACTTACTACTCCGCTGAAGTCGAGATGTGGCAGGATTTCCAATGCTTCGCCAAATGCATCACCGGCTCCGAAGGCTCCGCTTACCGTGATTTCTTTGTAGTGGAGGTCGTACAGGTCGACAGGAAGGCTGGAACCTTGTGGACTAACGCCAACAAGAACCAAATTTCCTCGTGGACGGATCAACTTCGATGTGTTGGCTACAAGTTGCGGAACGCCTACCGCTTCAGCCCCGATCTTGACGCCGTATCCACCAGTGGTGTCCATCACCAATTCGGTTAAATCGTCGGCAGTTGGATCGTTCAAAATGTTGGCACCGAACTGTACACCCATTGCACGTCTGGAAGGGTTCGGCTCAGAAAAGATGATATTTCCGGCTCCGCGGTGTTTTAGAACACCAACGGTTAGAAGTCCTAGAAGTCCGCCGCCGACGACCAGCGCGTCACAACCCTCTTCAATTTCGCCGAGCATGTTTATTGTCGAAACAACACACGCGGTGGGCTCAGCCATTGCGGCAATTTCGGGATCGAGACCGTCGGGAACGATGTGAGCTTGTCGGTGGTCAACGAGAACATATTCGGAGAATCCACCTGAGTAGCGCTTCTCTCTCTCGCAATGCATTGCCGACCAGGTCAGACATCCCTGGCACTCGCCACAGGCAGGATTCAACGTGCAACCGATAATCTTGCCGAGCAGCGATTCTGGGACGCCTTCACCAATCTTCACGACCGGTCCCACAAACTCGTGTCCGAGAATTTCAGGTGGTGTTGCCGGGAACAATCCCTGCGTCTTGTGAATGTCGGTACCGCAAACTCCACATGAGTGAAGTTTCAAGACCAACTCACTTGGCTCTGGTTCCGGGATCGGAACCTCGTCGATGGTTATTTCGCTGCCGCCGCGCCACGTTGCTTGAAGCATTGACTGTTGTCTCATCTAGGGTTGTTTTGGCTGATCGCGCCATTCTCCACTCAAAAGGCGTCCTCAACAACTACTGAACATGCCAAAATTCTTCAACAATTCAGGTTCACATACCTCTATTCCGCAGGAGTCCCAATGAAAATCACCGATATGAAAGTCGCCATTATTGGCGGCGCGCCAGTCGTTCGAATCACCACGGATGAGGGCATCGACGGAATCGGTGCTGGCGAAACGTGGAAGCCATTCCTAAAACCCCACGTCGAGTTTTATAGAGAGAAAATTATCGGGCTAGATCCAACAGACGTTGAGCGAGTCATGATCGGTATCAGGCGCTGGGGAGCATTCAAGCCCTGGGGTACAGGCGTCAGTATTATCGAGATGGCTTTGTGGGACATCGCAGGTAAAGCTGCAGGACTACCGGTTTACAAGCTGCTCGGTGGAAAAGTCCGTGACCGGGTTCAGGTCTACAACGGCAGCGTGCGGTTCCCGATGGACGGTAAAGAACCCGAGCACTACGCCCAGAACATGCAGAAGATGATGGACCATCCATACAAGTTCTCAATCATCAAGCAAGGTGTTGCGTTCCATGGCGGGATGCAGAACGTAGAGGGTTTCTACCACGGCACTCCTGTAGATGTAATCAGGTATCCAAATCGAGGGTTGATAACCCACAAAGGCTTCAAATACATGATGGCCCGCATCGAGGCGATGCTCGATGTAGTTGGAGATGACGTTGGATTAGCGCTCGATTGTGGTCCGGGGATGACAGTCCCTGACGCACTTAAGCTCGCCAAGGAACTTGAAGGCTCGAACATCGTGTGGCTCGAGGACATGGTTACCGGGGACTACACACCCTTTGTGCTCGCTGATCTGTACAAACAAATCACGCCTTACACCTCGACTCCAATTCACACGGGTGAACAGATTTATCTACGACAAAATTTTGTTGATCTAATTGAGCCAAACGCCGTAAACGTGCTGGGTCCAGATGTAGCTGATGTTGGCGGTATAGCCGAAATGAAGTTCATCGCAGAATACGCGGATCTACACGGCATTTTGATTGCTCCGCACGGAACTGGTGATGGTCTGATCGGTCTTGCCGCACAAACTCACCTTGCAGCGGTCTTACCGCACAACTTCATTGCTTTTGAGCTTCCTACTCCGGATCCAGCCTGGTGGCTCGACATCATGGAAGGACATGAACAATTCGCTGTCTCGAACAGTCACATTGATGTTCCAGATTCTCCCGGACTTGGACTGACGTTTATCCCGGACGAAGCAAAGAAATACCTAAGCGAAGAAGACGCTGGTTTCTTCGACGACTAGTCCAACCTCACGGAAATTTCCCTCTGCAATCTGATTCGTCGCTGATTCAAGCGTAGAATTTCGCCGAATTATTTCGCGGAGTTAGCCACGTGCGCTCCGGCACAGTAAAGAGCAGTTATGAAAATTACAGACATCAAGGTCGCAGTAATTGGCGACCACCCGGTAATCCGAATCACGACCGATGAGGGGATCGATGGTATCGGTGGAGTTGAATCCCCACGAAACCAGGGCTTCTTCAAACCCCAGATTGAGTACTACAAAAACATGATCGTTGGACTCGATCCGACAGATGTTGAGCGTGTCCTTCTACACATTCGTCGTGTTGGTGGATTCAAACCGTGGGGGTCGGCGGTAAGCGCGATCGAAATCGCACTTTGGGATATTGCAGGTAAGGCTCTGAACGCACCTGTATACAAACTGCTCGGCGGAAAGATCCGCGACAAGGTACGCGTTTACAACGGTAACTACCGCAAGGGCTTCGACGGTTACACGCCTGAAGATTTTGCCGAAAACATGCGATGGATGAAGGAGCTTCCCCAGAACTTCTCCATCATCAAGCAGGGAATTGCCTTCCACGGCTCGCCAATGCTGAAGCACATGCCTGACTTCCAGTACGGGGAGTACGTCCAAGCCGACAAGTACGGTAACCGAGGAGTACTGACTGAGAAGGGCTTCAACATCACCGTTGAAGCCGTGATCGCAATGAAGGAAGTGCTTGGCGATGAAGTTGGACTCGCACTCGACTGTGGACCGGGCCTAACTGCCTCTGACACGCTTCGATTGGCACAGGCGCTTGAGCCGTACCACCTGATGTGGATGGAAGACACCATTACCGGTGACTACACGCCTTATGTCCACCCTGAGTATTTCCTACAAGTGACTCCGTACACGTCGACACCTATCCACACTGGTGAGCAAATTTACCTGCGTCACGGGTTCAAGGATCTGATCGAGCAACATGCTGTCGATGTAGTTGGGCCAGACCCGATGGATGTTGGCGGTATTTCGGAGCTCAAATGGATTGCCGAGTTCGCTGATTTGCACAACATCCAGATGGCACCACATGGAACCGTCGATGGCTTGATTGGTCTTGCAGCTCATGTTCACGCAGGTGCTGCAATGCCGCAGAACTTCATAGCGTTCGAGCTTCCAAGTGGTAAGCCCGAGTGGTGGTGGGACATCCTCGAAGGCATTGATGCCTACGAAGTGACCGACAGCTTCATCCCGGTTAACGACAATCCTGGACTGGGTATATCGTTCCGTGTCGACGAAACCAAGCAGTACCTCAGAGAAGAGGATCAGGACTTCTTCGACTAGGTCTTCATCGAAAACTTCAAAGTTGCATCAAACTAAGGGTCGAACATTCTGTTCGACCCTTAGTTATTAGTGGCAAAAAGATGACTGATTCAACGTTTTCGCAACTTCAGGATTTGCCGAGTACCGAACAAATGTCGTTTCTGTTTGTGGGACACGGTAACCCGATGAACGCTATCCTCGATACCGAGTACGGTCGAGAGTGGGAGCGAGTTGGCCAAACATTGCCGAGACCTACTGCAATTCTCGCAATATCCGCTCACTGGCTCACTCCCGGTTCGACGCGTGTTCTCGCTGTAGATGTGCCTCGCACTATCCACGATTTTGGTGGTTTTCCGCAGGAACTTTTTGACCAGCAATATCCCGCCCAGGGTTCTCCTGAATTTGCGAAGAAGACCATCGAATTAATTCGAAAGACCGAGGCAGCAGAGGATTACCGATGGGGTCTGGACCACGGAACATGGTCGGTCTTGAAAAAGATGTACCCTGAGGCAGATATTCCGGTCTACCAACTAAGCATCGATTACTCGCAACCACCTGAATATCACTATCAACTCGCCAAAGACCTGGTTGAACTACGTAACCACGGGGTACTGATCCTTGGCAGTGGAAACATCGTCCACAATCTCACGGCAATCGGCAGAAATTACGGTTGGGCCGCGGAGTTCGATGGAATCATGGAACAGCATCTTTCGAACCATAATCACAAAGGCGTGGTCGATTTCCTCAAGCTCGGTGAACTGGCAAGGCTGGCGCATCCGACCCACGATCATTTCCTGCCGTTGATCTATTTAATCGGATTGCAAACGGAAAACGACGAGATCAGTTACTTCAATGAATCGTTCGATTTTGGGACGATATCAATGAGATCAGTTCTAGCGACCGCTGCCGGTTAGCTCTTAAGACGAGCGTTCCCGGAAATCTCGGACTGGTTCACACAGTATGGTGGCCAATCACCTGCGACACCAGCGAGAACGTTCTCTACGCTCATCATCGCCATCTTCAGACGCGTATCCCCAGTGGCGCTAGCAACGTGGGGCATGATCATGCAGTTATCTAGGGTCAACAATGGGTGGTCGGAAGGTATAGGTTCAGGCACCGTCACATCGAGCGCTGCACCGGCGATTTCACCGCTCTTCAACGCCTCGTAAAGATCGTCCTGGTTCACAACCGGCCCGCGTGTTGTGTTGATAAGAATTGCCGTCTTTTTCATGAGCTTGAATTGATCTGAACTCATGAGGTTTTCGGTCTCTGGTGTTAAAGGGTTGTGGAGCGAGACGAAATCGGATCGCTCAAGTAGTTCTTCGAGTGAGTCGACATAAGTTGCGCCGAACTCTTCGTCTCGTCGGCTACGGTTGAAGTAAATAACGTTCATGTTGAACCCGGCAGCGCGCTTTGCCATCTCGGATCCGATGCGGCCCATACCGACTATCCCAAGTGTTTTGTGATGAATGTCGGTCGCCAAATATGCGAGTGGATCAAAGTCACCCCACTCACCGTGCTTCACGATTCCGGGCAAGTCATAGGTACGGCGTGCCATAGATGCAAGGAGGGCGAACGCCTCGTCAGCGGTACTCTCCGAAAGAATTCCGGGAGTATTGCAAACTGCAATTCCCCGCTCGTTCGCAGCATTCACATCGATGTTGTCGTAGCCAACTCCGAACTCTGCAATCACCTTCAGATTAGGGGCGGCATCCATCACTTCGGCATCAACGGCATTTGTGATGTGAGCGTACAAACCGTCAACGTCTCTCACTGCCTCGATTAGTGCCGCGTGGTCCGGAGAATCCTCACCTTCCCAAATTTCTACATCGGCACCACTTGCTCTCAACTTCTCAGCGGCTTCAGGAAATGTTCGGCGTGTTACGAGGATCTTTGGCAATTTTGGGAATTCCTATCTAAATGAATTAACTCTAATCATAGATTTCACGTTATCTGGTGGATGCGCTCGGGCAAGGTAAGCAACGAAAACACTGCAGTCAACGTCTTAGGGGCATCGAGTGCGTTGCCTCACGCCAACTTAGGCTCAACCAACGTATACGTATTTCGATGTCGCAAACTGGTCATCCACAATTAATTGAACTGCCAACAGCAATATCCATTACGTATGCGCATTGATAAACGAATCCACACCCTGTTTTAGAACAGTAACCATTCGTAACATCATGTTTAAGCAAACAAAAAACTGCATCTATTGATCACATACCAAATATTCATAGAAGCCCGTTTAGGCATTGACTCTGAAAATCTCATTCCTACACCTCTTCTTTTTTGTCTCGCTACTATCTGCACTGATCTCGTGCACGAGCGGTGGGTCAGGTGAAGCAGACAAAATCATCTATATGGGTGGCATACCCGACCAGGACATTTCAGTACTGGAAGAGCGTTTCGGGGCGGTCGCTGATCATCTTTCGGACGAACTCAATGTGAATGTCGAGTATGTTCCGGTAACTGACTACGCAAGCCTGGTGAATGCATTCAAGAACGGTGACATTACTCTTGCATGGTTCGGAGGACTTACCGGCCTTCAAGCCAAGTCTTTCGCTCCTGGAGCAGTTTCTGTCGTACAACGACCACGTGATAAAGAGTTCACTTCGGTATTCGTGGTCAACTCTTCTTCGAAGGCGGAGTCGCTTGCCGACCTCAAAGGCTCTTCTTTCACTTTCGGCTCAGTTAATTCGACGTCTGGACACCTGATGCCGAGATCTTTTCTAGTTCAAGCCGGGGTTGATCCAGAATCCGATTTCCAAGGGGTACCGAACTTCTCGGGCTCCCACGATTTAACCTGGAAACTTGTCGAGAGCGGAAGCTTCGAAGCGGGTGCGTTGAATGCTGCCGTTTGGGAACGAGCTGTGTCAGAAGGAAGCGTTGATACGTCCAAAGTGAAGGCGATTCACGAAACACCAACCTACGTCGACTATCAGTGGCTTGCACATCCTAATCTCGACAAAGATTTCGGTGATGGATTCACGGACGGCATTAGGAATTCAATGACCGCTATTTCCGGGTCGACTGATCGAGAAAGAACGATCTTGGACCTCTTTGAAACTGATTCATTTGTTCCCGTAGATCCGTCGGACTACGACGATCTGGAAGAAATTGCCCGCTCTCTTGACATGTTGAGATGAACGCAATCGATAAACGTACCGGTACTGAATACCGCTTACAGTCTCTTACACGGAGTTACGGAAACCGGACGGTCGTTGGCCCCATAGACCTGACATTTAAACAAGGTGACAAGGTCGCAATCATTGGTCCGAGCGGTGCTGGCAAAACGACTTTGCTTCGACTGATTGCTGGCGTGGTTAGTCCAACCACAGGCAGGATTACGCTGCGAGGAACCGACTCCAAAGCCATCGCTAATAAAAACCGGTTCAAAGATGTCGGGTTCATGCACCAGCAACTCGATCTTATTCCTCAACTGACGGCGAGAAAAAATATCGAGGTAGGGAACTCTGGCCGTTGGTCACTGCTTCGTACCCTTGGCAGTCTTCTCTTGCCTGTTCACGACAACCGCTCAGAACGCGTAGCCAGTTTTTTTGGGCTTTCGGATTTTCTCGACGTTCGAACATCGTTGCTTTCTGGGGGGCAGCAGCAGCGAGTAGCCCTCGCCCGTCTTCTAGTCCAGGCTCCCGCCCTACATCTTGCAGACGAACCAGTTTCAGCTCTCGACCCGTCACTTGCTGACAAAACATTGCAAGTACTGTGCGGTCGCACTGGCATCGAGGGTGAATTCGTCAAAACGGTTGTGGCGAATATTCACGCCCCTGAACTTGCTGTCCGCCATTTCGACCGGGTTATCGGACTTCGGGACGGCTCGGTGATTTTCGATAAACCGGCATCGGAAGTTACAGACGAGGACACCTCTTTTGTCTACGACGACCACCAAAAGGAGGCGAAGCAGGTGCGCTTACCAGTCGAGGTGGACAACTGGGGTAGAGATTGATGATCAGTATGATCACGAACCTGCTCGAAAATCGTCGTGTGTGGATTCTGTTCTTCGCCGCCCTGCTGATGTGGTCGGCGTCACCGGTCGATTGGGTGAACCTCACGAATGAGGGAGCCGGATCAGCTATCCGGTCTATTGTGGGGTCTTTCCTAGCACCTGATTTATCACCCAAAACGATGGGCGAAGTAATCGGAGCAATGTGGATTACCCTCGCGTACGCGGTCACGGCGCTATCCCTCGCAATATTTTTCGGGTTACCACTTGGCTTAATTGCGTCCGGAGTCTTGTCGACCGATCAACGATTCGTTCTCGCATTAGCAGTATTTGTAAGGGCATATCTCGGAATAATCAGATCCATTCACGAGCTGATCTGGGCGCTACTATTCGTCTCCGCATTCGGACTTTCCCCGGCCGCAGGAATCATCGCAATAGCGTTGCCGTACTCCGGAATCATTGGTCGCATTTTCGCCGAGAGGTTGCAGGACGTGCCTGAGGGGCATATCACCGCATGTCAGGTGTCGGGAGCAAGCGGTTTGAAGCTGATCGCGCTCGCTCGAATACCCACAGTTTTGCCAGACACGATTTCGTACCTTTTCTACAGATTCGAGTGTGCGATTCGGACAGCATCTGTCCTCAGCTTCATTGGTCTTGGCGGGATTGGGTTCCAGGTCCACATCGCCATGAGTGACTTGAAATTCGAGACTGTAGCTACTCTGTTCTACTCGTTGCTAGCCCTGATCCTGATCGTGGGATTAATCGGCCGTTCAGTCCGAAAGCGGTTACTGACTTGAGTATCGGAACCAGCAACACGAGGGATAAAACCTATTCGTTCACTCCGAAGATACCGGGACCATTCGCGTTAACTTTTATTGGCCTTGGAATCCCAATCTTTATCGCAAGTTGGATCTTCATTTTTGTGGAATCGCAGGGGAAGCGTTCTCTATTCAGCCTTGAGAATCTAGATAGAGCACGGTCGTTTCTGGGGCAGGTCTTCGGTGCCGATACTTGGAAATCGGGGGGAGCCGAGTTACCAGACGTATTTAAACTAGCGACCGACACGATCGCTATGAGCGTTCTGGCAATCGCCCTAGCTGGTATGTTTTCTGTGGTGTTGCTCCCACTGGCAACAGCTCGACAAGACGATCAAAGAGCGGGTTACCTGGCCAATTCTGGTTACGCGGTAATGCGTGCTCTATTCGTGTTTACCCGCGCGGTCCCTGAGCTGCTTTGGGCGCTCATTGTAGTGTTCATCATTTCGCCCGGGATTTTCGCTGGTGCTATTGCACTCGCAATCCACAACTTTGGAGTTATTGGAAGACTCGGAGCCGACAGTATCGAAAGTCTTGATCGAGCGCCGGTAGTCGCCCTTGAATCTACCGGAGCATCATCGGCGCAAAGATACGTCAGCGGGGTACTACCGCTGGTCTCGCGACAACTACTCACGTTCCTCTTTTATCGGTGGGAAGTGATTATCCGGACAACTGCAGTGGTTGGATTCGTCGCCGCTTCAGGAATCGGATACCAAATGCGGTTGGATTTGAGTCTATTCAGGTACGACGAAGTAGGACGGTTGCTAATTGCCTACGTGGTGATCGTGTGGATGGTGGATCTTTTGTCTACGCTGGTCAGGCGGGCGTTCAAATAGACAGGATGTTCGTCGGCAACCAAGTTGAAATGGTGGGGAAGGTGGGACTCGAACCCACACGCCTGTTAAGGCACATGCTCCTAAGGCATGCGCGTCTGCCATTTCGCCACTCCCCCGACAGGTTGCTTAGAGGACATCCGGAGACGAACAGCAATCCATTGTATGGACGCAGTTGAGGTTGGGCTAGCCTCGCTGCTCCCAGTCGGAGGCAAGTTCTGTCCAGCGTTGGTGCAGCTCGTTCACGGTTGAACTGGAAATCTCAACTGATGAATTAACCATTTCAAGGTTGGATTCCATGTGGTGTGGACGCTGAGTTCCTACGATTGTCACGTCAACTTCATCGTGGGCATACGTGAATCCAAGAGCCAGTTTGATGTGGTCTTCGGGCTCATCGGCAAGAGGACCTAAAGATTTCATTTTCTGTGCCCGTTTGAAGTACTCAGATGTGTACTCAGGATTGTGTTCGTACAACTCGGTTTGACCTGTCGCGCCCCACACAGCGTTCCCAATTGGACGCTTGATAATCAGTCCCATGTCTCGCTCTTCAACATCAGCGAACAGATTGGTTCTAGCCGATTGGTCAACTAGATTGAAGCTGGTCTGGAGGGTGTCGAAGAGTCCACTGGTTACTGCCCACTTGGCATTCTCGTTATCTCCTGAGTAACCGATGTACCTGGTTTTTCCAGCGGCTCGAGCGTCTTGCAATGCCCTGATCACATCGCCTCGCTCCAGTACTTCGACGGTGCAAGAGTGGAGTTGGACCAGATCAACATAGTCTGTCTTCATCCGTATGAGGGAACGGTCAATGGATTCGATCACTAGATCGTAGGTCCAGTCCTCGCCATCACCTCTCGGAAGAAAGTGACCAGCCTTAGTCGCCAAAACGTACTCGTCTCGTCTGTCGGCAGCAACTAGACCGATGAGTTCTTCGCTGATGTTGTAGCAAGCAGCCGTGTCGAGGAAGTTCACTCCGCCATCAAGGGCCTTGTTGATTACCGATCTTGCCTGGTCTACGTCTGCCATCTCAAGGTTGAAGCCGACTTCTGAGAGTCCGATTCCGAGTCGTCCAACTTCAAGATCAGTTTTGCCGAGTCGTTTCCGTTCCATTGCCATACTTTTTATCCGTCGCCACTTATTCGTTGAAGATATTGATCTGGAAAATCTGATGGTACATTCGTCAAGTTCAATACGCTGACTGATCCGAATGGAGTTACCTGTGTCTTCAAAACCAAACATCGTGCTGATGGTCGCCGACGACATGGGGTACGGAGATTTCGGTCTCTATTCCGGTGGCAGAGTTCATACACCGGTGCTGGACGAACTAGCCTCGCAAGGGTTGAGATTCAGTCAACACTACGCCGGATCGGCTGTCTGCTCCCCATCCCGAGCGGCGCTATTGACCGGTCGGTACCCGATCAGAACGGGTGCGATCACCCCCCAGGAAGTTCTCGGTAACGACCGTATTTCGCTGTCAGAATCAACGATTGCTGATTCCTTCAAAGCAGCCGGATATGCAACAGGGATGGTCGGTAAATGGCATAACGGTGCGCTTGACCCGAGATTCCATCCAAATGCTCGGGGATTCAATGAGTTCGCAGGTTTCCGTGGTGGTTGGGCTGACTACTACGACTGGATTCTCGACCGAAACGGTCAGTTTGAGCGATCGGACGGACGCTATTTGACCGATGTGCTTGCCGACGAAGCGGTTTCATTTATCAATCGACACCAGTCGAGCCCGTTTTTCCTGATGGTGACCTGGAACGCTCCACATTCACCATTACAGGCACCTGAAGAAGTCACTCAGAGGTACGTTGACGCTGGATTCGAGCACGGGATCGCGCTCATCTACGCCATGATCGAGGTGATGGATCGAGGTATTGGGAAGGTACAACAAGCCCTCAATGACGCCGGGGTTGAAGACGATACTTTGCTGATGTTCACCAGCGATAACGGTCCTGCGTTCACCCATCGTTACGACCAGGTGCCTGATGGAGTCTCACTCGACGGTCGTCGATTCAATGCTGGTTTCGCAGGTGCCAAGGGGTCCGTTTACGAAGGTGGAATCCGCGTCCCGATGATTGCGCGATGGGCAAACGGGCTCCCGCAGGAAAGAGAGATAACCGATCAAATCTGTTTCACCGATTGGCTACCAACACTTCTTTCATTTGCTGGTGTAGATCGGGTCGGTGAAAAACCTCTCGATGGTCACGACTTCAGTGATGTGATCCGAGGAGATACGGCCCAAGTGCCCCCGAATCGATTCTGGCAATGGAACGGCGATTCTCCGATAGGCACAACGAACGCAGCTATGCGGTATGGCGACTGGAAGCTAGTACGCCCTGCCTTGGACATTTCATATGCAACCGAAGCGGACAAGAAACTTGCCGACGACTATATCCTCAAAGATATCGAGTACAAATATCATCCTGAGAACATCTCGGAAATCTTCGACTGGCCAGAACCTGAAAAGATCATTCCTGAGCCGCCACAACCCGAACTATACGACCTTGCTTCTGATCCCGGTGAAGAAAACAACATCGCATCCGACAACCCGCAAATCGTCACTCGAATGCGGACAGAACTCGAAACCTGGTTCGAGGAAGTCGAGTCTGAGCGGCAAGCAATAGTCGAGTAGCGTTCAGAACAGCAGGTACGGTTCGTCCTCTACTTGAGTGAAGTCAGTTGGCGGGTACTTCTCAAGCGCTTCAACATCGATATCCGCTCCCCAACCCGGTCCGTCTGGAACGGTCGCGAATCCGTTTGTGATGTCGATTGGGCTCGTCAAAACATCCCCGTAACGATCAAAAAACGAAACAAATATTTCCTGCATAAACGAGTTGGGAATACTTAGCCCCAAATGCAAACTCGCTAGGGTTGAAATTGGCCCATTCGAGTTATGCGGTGCGACAGGCACATAGTGAGTGTCTGCCATGTCCGCAATCTTCCGAATTTCAGTGAATCCACCACAGTGGCAAATATCAGGCTGAATCATTCGCACCGTGTTGGTCGCAAGTAATGGTCTGAATTCCCACCTGTTGTAAAGCTGTTCGCCTGTGGAAACCGGTACGTTCACTGAACGAGCGAATTCAGCCATTGCCTCAACGTTGTCGTAAAGGATAGGTTCTTCCATCCAGGCAATGTTGAACTGTTCAAGCTCGCGAGCTACCCGTCCCGCACTCCACGGGTCGATTCGCGCACGAATATCGATGCCTATTTCCACGTTAGGACCGATAGCGTCCCTGACAGCGCCAACAACCTCGATGCCATGCCGTATGCGCTCAGGTGTGATTACTTGTGGACCACCAAACGGGTAGAACTTGAGCGCAGTCCACCCATCGTCTGCCAAAGCTTTGGCTGCTGCCGCGTACTTCGTTTTTGAATGCCTTGTTGGTGCAGCCTCCGGGTCAGGATCAGGATTGGCTTCGTTTGCGTCTTCGAACCAGCCGTTGGCATAGACGCGCATCTTGTCGCGGTGCTTTCCACCTGCCAGTTCCCAAACTGGTATATCGAGGGATTTGGCTTTTAGGTCCCAGAGGGCGAGATCGATCGCCGAAATAGCTGACATGGTGACCGCACCACCAGACCATGTGACACGACGGAACAAAGAGGTCCAAATCCAGTCAATCCGCCGAGGATCTTTTCCTTTCAGGAATTTGCCGAAATCAAGGATCTCGGCTTCGAGAGCGGCATCTTTGTATTGAAGTGAGCCTTCACCCCATCCTGATATTCCTTTGTCAGTATCGATCCGGACAAACAACCAGTTCGTCCCGGCTGTCTTGTGAACCGGTGTTGCCATTCGGAATACCTGGATGTCAGTGATTTTCAACTTCTCAACCTCTTCGTCAATCGAATCATCGCGAACGAGATGTCACTAACCGCCAACTGGCATCCATTGAATGCAAACTGGTGCCGGAAGCTCGAGAACACTCCCGGTTGGGGTGAGGGTTCCGTCGTCCTCAATTTTGAGAGTGACTACCGAGTCTGAATCCTGATTCTCTGCAAGGATGTACCGTCCGTCCGGGGTCATGGCAAAGTTCCGAGGAGTGTTCCCCTGTGTCGACTCATTACCGATGTGAGTAAGAGTTCCGTCGTACTGATCTATCGAGTAGATAGCTAACGAATCGTGTCCACGGTTTGAGCAGTACAAGAACTTGCCGTCTATCGAGGTGTGAATGTCTGCAGTGTGGCTTACGCCTTCCCAACCTTCGGGGAGAGTTGAAATCTTCTGCTTCTGTGTTAACGACTCGTCACTTGCGACGTCGTATACAGAAACAGTGTTTCCGAGCTCATTGTTTACGTAAACCCATTTGTTGTTTGGGTGGAATGTGAAGTGACGTGGTCCCTCACCGGCATCGGAATCTACCGAACCAGCAAGTGAAATCTTTCCATTTGCGGTGTCGAGGTTGTAGGTCAAAACCTGGTCCATACCAAGGTCGCAAATGTAAACCTTGTCGTTAGCGGAATTTAGTGTGGCGGAGTGGGCGTGCGCTTCTTGCTGTCGGCGTTCATTCACAGATGAACCTTCGTGCTGAACGAAGTCGGTTCCGGCATTGACCGAGCCGTCTTCGTTGACGGTATGAACAGACACGCTACCGCCAGCGTAATTGGCAACCACTACAGAAGAATCGGTCGCATCGACAACGAGGTGACACGGCCCAGGTCCCTGGGTCGACTGCTGGTTGATCTGGGTCAGTTCCCCGGTGTCTTTGTTGATGGAGAAAGCGGTGATACCGCCCGAACCGTCAAAGGCACTCGTTTCCGAGATCGCGTATAGATGGTCGTTCGTGGGATCAAGTGCCACGAACGAAGGATTCTCTAGTCCAGTGGCTGTAGAGACTTTGGTTACCTCACCCGTCTCGGCGTTCAACCGCAAGGTGTAGATACCTTCAGATCCAAGGCGAGTGTAAGTGCCTACAAATCCGAATAAATCTTTGTTCATTGGAAAATTTCCGTTTCGTTAAATGCTTGAAATATTAGTCGTCGAGAATCAAATCCTCGTTGATTTCAATTCCGAGTCCAGGTCCTTGTGGTAGAGCCATGTAACCCTCGCCGTCGAACTCAGGTGCGTTCGCCATGATCGAGAATTTATGTTTGTAACTGCCAATTGGTGGATCGTTCAGGAGTTCCATGAAAGGGGCGTTTCGCCAAGATGCAACGAGATGCATGTGGGCAATCACTCCGATGTTTCCACCGCCATGGTGAGGAACGATCTCTTTGCCGTAAAGTTCGGCAAGAACCCCGACTTTACGAAGGTTCGTCATTCCATTCATGACCATGCTTTCCGGTTGCAGTAATCCGTAAACGTCCTGCTCGCAAATCTGTACGAACTCGTTCAGTCCAGGGTTGTTTTCGCCGCCAGCGATGGGCATTTCTACTTTGGCGCTTAGTTCGGCTAAACCATCGAAGTCGTAACGCTTCAGTGGTTCTTCCAACCAGTAAACGCCAAGGTCCTGAAGCTCTACGGCAGTGTCGTATGCGCGCTGGTGGCTCCAGCGAACACCGGGCTGCCAGTCACCACTAGATTGAGCCTGATTACCATCAACCATGATTGTAATCTCGTCGCCGACAGCTTCGCGAACCATTTCGACGGTTCGAATATCTTCTGAAATCGTATCGTGGTGACAGC
>JAYQWG010000002.1:18849-27500 GCA_038150225.1 Chloroflexota bacterium | reverse complement strand
TCGCGAACCATTTCGACGGTTCGAATATCTTCTGAAATCGTATCGTGGTGACAGCGCAGTTTTATCGCTTTCCAGCCCTGGTCTTGCAGTGACCTTGCTTGCTCTGCCCTCTCCTCTGGAGTCGATAGAACAACCATGCTTGCGTAAGGAATGACCTTGTCCTTCACCCCGCCCCAAAGCTTGTACAAGGGAAGGTTCGCGGCCTTGCCCATAATGTCCCAAAGGGCCATATCGACTCCAGCCACTCCGTGGTAATGAATGTTTTGGGCGTAATAGTTCAAAGCGACCGCGTGCTGCTCTATTTCAAGTGCATCCTTACCAACCAGGTAAGCCTTCACACCGTCGAGCAGCATTGGATGCATTCCAGGACCAATTCCGGTTATTCCAGCATCAGTGTGGACTTCGGTATAGGATCCACCACCAATGTCGAACGACATCTTGCGTCCCGGGCTCCATGCCGGTTCCAACTCTCCAACGTGCTCAACTGTTCGGAGGTTGACGATCTTTACATCGGTAACAGTTATATTGCTGCTCAACGGGCACTCCTGACTGAGATTGCGAAACGCGCAAATCATAACTCCCTGCGACCTGTTTTACAGATCGGTTCTAGTCCGTAAACTGCCAGTCTCCTCGGAAACGACGTAAAAAGGTCTGGGTAATGACAACAACGGCTAGAAATGAAGAAACCGTCGACGTTCTGATAATCGGAGCCGGCGCGTCCGGCGCAGCAGCTGCCGCATGGTTGTCTGAGGCGGGGTTCAAAGTTCTCTGTCTTGAGCAAGGATTCTGGCAGGATCCTTCGAATTATGCCTCTGCATCTCCTGACTACGAATTCGAAATGCTAACCAACTGGGCGATCGACCCAAACAAGCGCCAACGTCGTGAGGACTACCCAATCAATGTCGAGAACTCACCAGTCCATCCTGTGATGTTCAACGGGGTTGGTGGAAGCACTATTCTCTGGAGTGCTCACACTCCTCGGTTTCACCCATCTGATTTCCGTGTGAAAACTCTCGATGGTGTCGCAGACGACTGGCCGCTCACTTACGAGGATCTTGAGGAATATTACGATCTCAACGACGAGGTGATGGGGTGCTCTGGAATTGCAGGTGATCCTGCTAATCCGCCACGAAGTCCTCGACAAATGCCACCCCTACCGATCGGCTCGGATGGAAAACGACTTACTGAAGCGTTCGATGAACTCGGATGGCACTGGTGGCCATCAGACAGTTACATCAACTCTCAGCGATATGGCGAGGGAAGAGACGCTTGTAATTATTGCGGGCACAACCATATGGGCTGTTATCAGCGGGCTAAGTCGAGTACAGATTTGACGTATTGGCCGAGGGCAATACGCTCCGGTGCCAAAATTCAAACAGGCGCACGGGTTAGGCGAATTACCGTCGACGAGAACGGGCGCACAACAGGTGCCGACTACGTAGACGCCAAAGGCAACGAAGTTCATCAGTCGGCCCGATCCGTGATCCTGGCAGCGAACGGAATCGGCACGCCTCGAATCATGCTGAACTCCACTTCGGAGCATCACCCGAACGGACTGGCAAACTCGAGTGGACTTGTCGGCAAAAACTTGATGTTTCACCCGTTCGCAATGATCACCGGTGTGTTTCCAGAAAAGATGAATACCTGGCGTGGACCGCTCAGCAATTTCGCAATGAGCCAGGAGTTCTATGAAACGGACACCGACCGAGGCTTTGTTCGAGGCTACACCTACCAGTTCCAGAGGAGCTTGGGACCCGCCTGGGTAGCCAACGGAGGCTTCACTGATGCAATTCCGTGGGGTGAAAACCACCATGCAGAGCTTGAGAAGCGACTTGGCAGCATGATGGGAATGGCAGTGATTGGCGAAGATTTGCCAGAAGAGCACAATCGTGTGGAGTTAGATCCGGAAATAACGGACGCTGACGGAATACCCGCTCCAAAGTTGTTTTACACACTTAGCAAGAATTCCCGTGATCAGCTCGATCACGCGATTGAGAACGCAAAGAAAGTTTTCGAAACAGCCGGAGCAACAGAAGTGTTTGTCGATCCCATGATGGAACAGTCAGGCTGGCACCTCATGGGCACTGCCCGGATGGGAGATGATCCGAAAACTAGCGTGGTCGATAAGTGGGGGCAAGCTCATGATGTCGACAACTTGTTCATAGTCGACGGTAGTGTTTTCGTGACCGGTGCGGCAGTGAACCCAACGCCAACGATCCAGGCTTTGGCACTGCGGACTGCAGACTATATCGTTGCGGAGCGAGAGGATCTGAAAGGTTAGTCATGACAAGCACCACGGAAATTTCCAGCGAACTCCTGTCAGCTTTGATGAATCGCCTGATTCCGGCTGTTGACGATTTGCCCGCTGCCGGTGACATGGGTCTCGCAGAAGAAGTTCTTAGACTTTCGGACGAGCACCCCAGGTACTCCGCACTTTTCACGGCGGGCATGAACGCCCTCGTCGAATTTAGCGGTGACTTTTTAACTCTTTCCGATCCACATCAAGATTCGGCGATCAGAAAATTCGAATCATCTAATCCCGCTGAATTTGATGCGGTCAGAACACTCGTCTACCTCGTGTACTACAAGGACATACGGGTGCACGATCGACTCGGCTGGGAATCACGCCCTCCTCAACCAGAAGGGAACGTGATGGAACCCTGGGACGAATCGATTCTTGAAACTACTAAGAAACGTGCACCGTTTTGGCGCAAGGCCTAACTTCACCACGAGGTAATTCAAATTGGAACCAGTAATCAAAAACGAGAGCAGCACGGGCAATCCAATCCTTGGACCTGACGATGGCGTTTCGACTTTCGTGATGCTGTATGTGAAACATCCGGTTGGAGGGTCAAGTCCTGATCACGTTCATCCGTGGGAACACCAGGCGTTCATCACTCAAGGCTCTGGTGTATTGGTTTGCGATGGCAAGGAATACCCGGTTAAGGAAGGCGATGCCGTTCTTGTACCTGGAGGCGTGCAACACCAATTCATTAACACCGGTGATATTCCGCTTCACCGGGTGACTGTTAATCCTGTCGAGTCTGTCGGAAAGGAATAGGACGACTATTTCACCTCGGTAAGCGTGAGTTCGCCTTGTTCGACCGTGTAGACGTGAGTGGCAATTTCTTCAACAATCGCCGGATCGTGACTGGCACAAATAATCGTTCCGTCATATTCATCGAGTGCGTCCAGCAGTTCGTCACGCGTCGTGGAATCAAGGTGGTTCGTCGGCTCGTCTAAAAGCAGCACGTTATTTGGCTGAACGAGGAATTTCGCAAGCGCAACCCGGCTTTTCTCACCACCGGAGAGCATCTCAATTTTCTTGTAGACATCGTCTGCGCTGAACAGGAAACGTCCCAAAATTCCTCTTAGATCGCCATCCGGCTGATCACCAGCAGATTCTCTAACTGACTCTAATATCGTAGAAGCGCGATCCAGCGATTCGTCCTGGTGCTGAGCGTAGTATCCGCGTCGTGACCGCTCAGACCAGTTGATGTCGCCTTCGCGTGGATCCACTTCTCCAGCGAGAATTCTCAAGAAAGTGCTCTTACCACCACCGTTGTGCCCGACAAGCGCGACTTTTTGCCCTCTTTCAACTTCGAGTGACACGTCCAACAGAACTGGTAAGTCATCCCAATCGTGTGACACCGATTCAGCTGACAATACGATTTGTTCTACTCGTCCTGTCGATTTGATTTGAAAATGCGTCGTCTTAGCGTCGACCATTCGCTCGACGCGTTGCATACGCTCCAGTGCCTTGATACGGCTTTGTACCTGTCTGGCTTTAGTCGCTTTTGAGCGGAAGCGAGTGATGAACTGTTCCTGGCGCGCAATTTCTCGTTCTTGCCGGTCAGCAAGTGCGTCAAGTTGGGCCTGACGATCTGCTTTCGCTTCGAGAAAGTGCGAATACGTACCTTGGTAGGACGTGATCGCACTCAGACCTACATCGAGAATTCGTGTGCAGACTGATTCCAGGAATTCACCGTCGTGAGTAACCATAAGAATTGCACCGGGGTACTCAGAGAGCTCGGTTGCAAGCCACTCCTTGGATGCTCTATCGAGATGGTTGGTCGGCTCGTCCAGGAGAATGTTCGCATCACGCCGAATCAAGATTTTGGCGAGCGATATACGCATCCGCCAACCACCGGAAAAATCCCCGCAGGGTTTCTTAAGATCTTCCTTCGTAAATCCCAGACCGGTCGTGACTCTAGATATCGAAGAATCAACTGAGTTTCCACCAAGTAGCTTGAATCTGTCGTGTGACCGATCAAGCTCGGTTGTTTGCGATTCCGCATCACCCTCTTCTAACAAGAGAAGATCTTCAAGCTCCTCGATCCTCTTACGCAACTGATCGAGTTCAGGGAGGGCTGTCCACATCTCGTCGTATAACGACGAATCAAGAGAAACGTCTGACTCTTGCTGCAAATATGAAAGATCGCCATCAGACACGCTGATCACCCCGGAAGTTACCGGTTCTCGATCGGCAATCATTCGAAGCAGGGTGGTTTTACCGGCGCCGTTTGGGCCAACAACGCCAACCTTTTCGCCCGAGGATACGGTGAATGAGACCTGCTTTAGGAGGTCTCTCCCACCGAACGATTTGTTCAGATTTTCGACAACGATCAAAGTTGTGTGACCCGGATCTTCAAATTCACGTTTGATTCAAACCCAACAAATAATTCTCACACAACAATGGCGAGTGTCATAACAATTTTCTGGAATAAAAAAGCCGGGCAGAAAAATCTACACGGCTCGATTTGTCAGTTGAACGAAAAGGGGACGTATTAGTAGCTCTGCTGAGCACCCAGTTCGGTCGCCTTCTGCAAAGCTTCTGCAAGTTTTTCAACCGTTACATCACCAGATTGGGCGGTCGAAATCTGTATTGCTTCCTGTTCGGCAAGAGCTTCGGCTAATGCTGGTAGTTTCGGTGCAGCGTCAATCGGGATCTGGATAACCCCGTGACGATCAGCAGCGATAAGGTCTCCTGGCTGAACGTAAACCCCGCCAACATCAACAGGTACGTTGAACGCTACAGCATGAACGTATCCGTGAGACACAAGAGTCTCCTTCGCCCAGAACGGGAATCCCATTTCCTCAGCTTCTTTGAGGTCGCGAACTCCCCCGTCTGTTACCGCTCCAACACATCCAAGACCCAGCGCAATGTTGCCCTGGATTTCACCCCACCACGATCCAACGATGTTTGGGTAATCAAGGTCATGAAGCACGACCATTCGAGGGCCTGGAATGTCAAGGATTGCCTGCCAGTACTCGGTGCGTCCCAGTGCGCGTGGCGAACGGTGACGAGCTGAAATAACACCAGTTACGGCGTAACCGACGTACGTGTCTTCGACCGGGGTAATCGATTTGACCTCAGGACGCATAAATCCTTCGGTTCGAGGCAAAATGTCGAGAAGCTCCAACGCGTTGGCGATGGTTGGAGTGTCGATCTTCCTAATTTGCGCCAACAACTCTTCTGAGAGTGGCCCGGCCTGGTCTGTCATCAAGTTCTCCCTGGGTAAATTTCGATATTCGAAAGTGGTTCAGGGAATAGTAACTCGTGAGACAAACAAATATTGCTCGTTAAACAAAGAAAGGATCGAAATGGCTCCGATCCCTACGCTGAGTTTCTTTCGAAAAGTTAGACGGCGATGTTCCAGTCCATTCGTCGACGGCGTCGTGCGCGGTCCATGGATTCTTTTCGACCGCGTTCGATTCGATGGGCGTGTTGCAAAACTTTCTCGGCCTTGCGCTGTTCCGTTCGAGCGCGGTCTCGCTCAATTTGGCCGACAGCGAACCGCACTTCATTGACCGCCTGAAAGTACTTCACTCGGGCTCGTTCAACTGAGATTGGCTTGTAGTTGAGCATCTTGACCTCTCGATAGAGTTTTCTGAGTAATTGGTAACTATCTGAGATCAATTCTCACAAGAAGTGAATATTGGGTTATTGGTGTCGACTGTTGTCAAAAGCACGTCATTCGTTAACGGTGTATTTCGCATTTCCGCAATTCACTTTGGGGGTGGGATTGCGACCAAAGGATCATCCAAGGTTTCAGTTCAGTTCAACGTCAATTACGGCACCCTTAGTCACCCCACAATTCATAGAAAATTCTTATGCTGCGTTTGGTGTAACACACGCAATAGGACTAGAATCGCCACGCTTCGGCAACAGGGTTGTCGCGACTGGCGTGCCACGACGGAGCAAGTACGGAGATTTGTATTAATGAACGGTACCGAGTTCATCGCTCACATCCTTAAACAGGAAGGCGTCACGGAAATGACGTGCTTCCCGAGCAACGCGCTAATCGAAGCTGTCGCAAAAGAGGGCATACGCCCGGTGATGTTCCGACACGAGCGTGGAGCCATCATGGCGGCTGATGGATATAGCCGCGTCAGCGACGGTCAGAAGTTCGGTGTCGTCGCCATGCAGCACGCTGCTGGTGCAGAAAACTCCATGGGAGGGTTGGCACAGGCGTTCGGTGACAACGTGCCGATGCTGGTATTGCCGGGTGGCTATCCACTTGAACGGCGACACGTCCGACCGAACTTCCTCGCTTCCGAAAGTTGGAAGAGCGTAGTCAAGTCTGCAGAAACGATTGATTCCCCGACACAAATTGCAGATGTGATGCGTCGGGCTTTCCAGGCACTCCGAAACGGTAATGGTGGTCCCGTGGTCGTTGAGATGACGCTTGATGTCTGCACCATGGAAGTGCCTGAAGCCGCAATGAACTACAGTTCACCTACTGCAAGGAAGTCTGCACCTTCCAAGACGGACGTTCAGGATGCGGTCAAAGCACTCCTCGCTGCAGACCGACCAATGATCTGGGCAGGTGCTGGTGTTCTAATGGCAGGAGCCACAGCGGAACTTGCTGAGTTCGCTGAACTGACTGACATACCAGTATTTACAACGATGGAAGGTAAGTCCGCTTACGACGAGCGCCTTCCACTGTCTCTCGGAGCTGGTAGCGGAGCCTGCACCGGTCATGCGTACGAATGGATCAACGAGAGTGATGCTGTTATCGGCATTGGTACGAGCCTCACGATCAACAACTACACACGGCGCGTTCCTGCAGGTAAGAAAAGCGTTATTCACAACACGATTAACCCAGATGACATAAACAAGGACACACCTTCCGACATCGGGTTAATTGGTGATGCCAAGCTTACGTTGCAAGCGCTGATCGAAGAGGTGAAAGCTCAGATCGGTGAAGGTGGTCGTCACACAGGCGTGAGAGCCCGAATTGCGGAAGTACGAGAGGCTTGGATGGCTGAGTGGGCTCCAATTCTTAACTCCGATGAAGCACCTCTAAATCCTTACCGTGTGATAAATGAGATCAACAAGAACCTTGATCACGAGAACAGCATCGTGACTCACGACGCAGGTGGTCCTCGCGACTGCATGGTTCCGTTCTACACGGCAACGACTCCCCACAGCTACATCGGTTGGGGCAAGACAACCCATCTTGGATTCGGTATCCCGGTAATGATCGGAGCCAAGCTTGCAAACCCCGACAAGTTCTGCCTCAACTACATGGGTGACGGTGCGTGGGGTATGTCGGGTACTGACGTGGAATCGGCGACTCGAGAAAACCTCCCGATCACGACTGTCCTTCTCAATAATGGTGGAATGGCTACCTACCCAGGCGGATTCCCAACCGCTCGCGAGAAGTACGGTGTTTCTCACATGGTTGGAAATTACGCCAAGATCACCGAAGGCATGGGTGGTGTAGGTATCGAAGTTTCTCATCCAGACGAGTTGGCACCTTCTATTCAGCGGGCACGTCGAGAAAATGCAGAAGGTAAAGCCGTTCTGATCGACATCCATTCAAACTACGAATCTCGAAAGTCGTTCTTCGGAAAGTAGATCGGTTCGGATCACATACTGAAAAGCCCTAGGTATCGTACCTAGGGCTTTTCAGTTATATGTAAAAATTCTTGTATTCCCACCTTGGCAGTTTCGTACTCCGCCTAGCCGCCCCCCCGCTCTTTTGAACTGAAAAACCCATCAGACCCGAACCACATCTTTCACATCCTATTCATCAGCACGCCAATACCGACATAGCAAAATTGAAAAATGGCCGAATCCAGTAACAAAAACAGGCCGAATCAGAAGTTCCCAATTCGGCCTGTTTCGTTCATGTTTTTACTAGCTGTCGATTTTCGTATTTACTAACGCTCTACAAAACACTGAATGCCTCTCTTCCGGTGACGGTGACCTCGCCAGTCGGTGCGTCGGGTGCGTCAATCTGCCTCCAGTGCACTGAATGCCTCTCTTGCTCGGTCAAGAGCTTCGCCTGTCAAACCCTCCAGAATATCCATGCTGAGGTCAAACTCTTCGTAGTCGTCTCCCATAGAAGGATCCCAACCCATTGCCTCGAGGGCTTCAGGGGAAGGACCTTCGGCAATTTGTACTGCGAGTTCTGCGAATGAACCAACACCACCAAGTCGGAGTGCTTCTTCACCGACTACCTCAAATCGGACTTCAACGTCGAAGTCACCGAACTCGGGAACAGTGTCTCCGATACCGGCGATTGCCTGTTTGTCGAGATTCTTCACCTGGCTGATATCAAATGCAGCCAACGCGCCAAGTTCCTTGTGAGTCATGTGGTCTCGAGCGAAACCTCTCACTGAGGTCGGATCGAAGTACTGGA
>JAYQWG010000002.1:13999-18749 GCA_038150225.1 Chloroflexota bacterium | reverse complement strand
TCAGGTAGATCTGGTTCTTAGTTCACCGGAATAGACGCGGAAATAAAGCACCGGGCTCCAGTGCATTAGCATGCAAAATTGAAAGAGCCTGTACAGCGATCACAAGCACATCATGAAATCATTAGTGTTTAGCTACTACGGTTGGAGGGAGTGTGAAACTCCTAGAAGTGCAATAGGGATGGCTGTAATTAAAAACGTTTCAGCCTGAGCAGGTTGATTTCATGCTCGGTACTCTTGTACATCGCCAGATCAGCCATTATTTCTCCAACAACGCTGGCGAATTTGAAGCCATGTCCACTAAACCCTGCCGCAACACTTACCTGAGGCTTATCTGGCAATATGTCTAGAATAAAGTGTTCATCGGGTGTGTTCGTGAACATGCACGTCTTGAGCGACATCAAATTACCGTTCCCACCCGGGAAGTATTTAGCTGCGGCAATACGCAGGATATCCTCGTCCTCAACAGTGACATTGTTGAGCATCTCGCCTGGATCGACGTCCTGTTCAAGATGGTGATATCGACCGATTTTGAAGCCGGGAATACTAAACTCCGGGAAGCCGTAGTAACGCCCTTCATCGAAGTAGGCGTTGAACACAGGGAAGTTCTTGGGGTGAAAGTCTGATGGTTGATCGACTTGCAGCCAGGCGAGCACTTGTCGCTCTGGAACCGCCAGATGAGAAAGCTCAGGGAGCAGGCCCGAAGTCCATGCTCCCGAGGTGAACACTAACCGATCAGCCTTGTAACTACCCCGATCAGTTTTTACCGTCACTCCATCGCCCTCCGTTTCCCAATCAATTACCGACTCACGAGCGTGAACCTCGGCGCCTTCGCCAAGCGCTGCATTGACATAGGCGACGATCGACCGTTCGGAGAGTACAAATCCTCCGTCACGCTGATACAAACCCATGTGCCCTGATGGCATGTTGTATCCGGGGAATCGGGTGTTGATTTCGTTGTGATCCAAAACTTCGTGTGGAATATCGTGGATCAAGCACGACTGCAGTGACCTTTCAAACACTTCATGACCAGAAGGGGCTGTGTCAATAGATCCGATTTTGAACAAGAGTTGTTCCCCTGCGCTTTGCTGGATTTCTTCCCAAAGTTCGTACGCGCGACGCAACAGCGGTACGTACGAAGGATGCTCGTAGTAAGCCAAGCGAATAATTCTGTTCACTCCATGCGAGGAACCCTCAGCATGCGGAATATCAAATTTTTCTAGCCCCAGAACGCGTTGCCCGCGCGATGCCAGGTGATAGACCGTCGCGCTTCCCATGCCACCAACGCCAACAACTATCGTGTCGAACTTGTTACTCAATCTGGTCTCCGATAACTCAAAACTGATCCTGGCGGAAGTTAGCACATCGCACCACCGAATCGGGTTCGATGACAAAGGGATTCGGGTAAAGTGCCGCCTATTCGTAAGCAAAGCAGCAGGCAGGTCACATGACAACGAATCACGATCGATCGACTACCAAGAAGCCAAACATCGTTTTGATTATGGCTGATGACCTTGGGTGGTCTGACCTCGGGTGTTTCGGATCGGAAATTCGAACTCCGAACCTCGATTCACTCGCGGCAAGTGGAATGAAGTTCACGCAGATGTACAACTCTGCCCGCTGCTGTCCCTCACGCGCTGCCCTACTAACCGGACTAAATCCTCAGCAGGCTGGCATTGGTCACATGATCAACGACCTAGGTGTTCCCGCTTATCAGGGTTACCTTAACGAAAACTGTGTGACGATTGCCGAGGTGCTGAAAACTGCCGGCTATCGAACTTTAATGGCTGGTAAGTGGCATGTAGGTGGCGAACAATCAGGATTGCCAGACGGGTGGTACCCGGACATGCCCGGATACCCATCCCCTCGTGGACGAGGATTCGACAGGTTTTACGGAATTCTCTCGGGCGGTGGAAGTTATTACAACCCGAATATGCTGATGGATGATCTAACCAGAATCAGCGTTGAAACCACTGATTACCACTTCACCGACGCTATCGCTGCCAAAGCTACCCAGTTTGTCGATGACGCAGTTCACCGATCCGAACCATTCTTCCTGTACATGGCGTTCACTGCTCCTCACTGGCCATTGCATGCCTGGGAAGAGGACATAGAAAAATATCGTGGCAAATACATGAAGGGGTGGGACGAAACTCGTCTGAATCGACATGAGTCCCAGCGAGGGATGGGGATGGTCGATCCTAGGTGGGACATTTCTCCCCGTGAATCCGCCGTCGCGCCCTGGGACGAAGAAGCACACAAGGAATGGCGTGACGTCCAAATGGCTGTTTATGCAGCACAGGTAGAACAGGTGGACCGCGGTATCGGCCAGCTTGTCGACAAGCTTCGGGAGTCAGGTGAATTCGACAACACCGTAATAATGTTCCTTGCAGATAACGGCGGGTGCGCCGAATTGCTGGCAGAAGATGGCCCGACCCCAGACCCATCTCGATACAACTACCCTACCGTTGATGGTCGGGTGGTCAGGACTGGTAATAGCCCTGACATTGAACCTGGACCACCGGACACGTTCGCAAGCGTTGATATCGCATGGGCGAACGTCAACAACACTCCATTCAGGCTGTTCAAGCACTACACGCATGAAGGCGGCATTTCTACGCCATTCATCGTGAGTTGGCCGGAAGGCGTAAAAAACACGGGAACAGTGTTTAACAACCCTGCGCACATCATCGATATCAACGCCACCATCATCGATATTGCAGGTGCTTCTTACCCTTCGACCTTTAAAGGAAAAGATATTAAGCCGCATGAAGGTGAATCGTTTTCTGGTGCACTGTCGGGAAACGGCTGGGAACGTGACAAACCAATTGCCTGGGAACACGAGGGAAATCGTGCGGTGCGAATGGGTGACTGGAAATTAGTCAGCGAAATCGGTGATCCCTCTGATCCAGATTCGAGGGCGGTCTGGGAGTTGTACAACATTCGAGACGACAGGACAGAGTTGAACGATCTGATCAACACCGAAAAGGAACGTGCAGACTCCATGATTCGGTTCTACAACGAGTGGGCAGAGAGATGCGAGGTAGAGGACTGGGAGAATCCCGGTTTCACACTTCGACCATCACTGCGAACTTTCAGTAGGCACAACCACGGGGGACCTGTGATCGCGGCTCGGCTTGGTCCCTACCGTGAATTGCCAACTCCATAAATCCATCTTCGAGTTTATTCCGCACATGTCCAACCCATCCGAACCACTCCACTACGAGACAATCGAAACAGTTTCCGCTCGAATCAAATCGCGAGAGATTAGTTCGGTAGAGCTAACAAAATTAATGCTCGACCGAATCGAAAACCTGGACAGCAAAATTAGGTCTTACGCCACGGTCACACCAGAGTTGGCACTCGAGCAGGCGGAACGAGCTGATGCTGAAATTGCTGACGGAGTGTATCGGGGACCGCTTCATGGAATACCAATCGCGGTCAAGGATCTGTGCAACACCACCGGAATCACGACGATGGGTGGTTCGGCAGTTTTCCAGGATAACGTTCCGGACAACGATGCAACTGTGGTTACCAAACTGCGTGAAGCCGGCTCGGTTCTTCTGGGCAAGTTGAATATGACCGAGGGTGCAATGGGTGGATATAACCCGAAGCTACAGTTCCCTGAGAATCCCTGGAAAGAATCCCATTGGCCTGGAGCTTCATCCTCTGGATCAGGTGCGGCAACCGCAGCCGGTTTGGCATTCGCAACACTTGGGAGCGATACCGGTGGTTCGATCCGGCATCCAGCAGCGGTGTGTGGAACCGTCGGACTAAAGCCAACTTGGGGACGAGTCAGCAGACATGGAGTCATGGACCTCGCGGCATCGCTCGATCACGTAGGCCCCCTCACCAGGTCAGCTGTGGACGCAGGCTACGTCATGCAAGCAATTTCCGGACACGACCCACTCGATCCCACATCGTTGGTGCAGCCAGTCGATTACATGACTGCCGATGTTGGCCAATCTGTTGAGGGTCTCCGTCTCGGATTCGACGAAAACTATGCCTCGGAGGACATGCACCCTGATTTTTCTTCCGCGGTCGCCGATGCTGTCCGAGTGATGGAAATACTCGGTGCCAAAATCATTGCCGTCAAGATGCCTGAAATATTGCGAGAGGCGATGGCTGCGTGGCCTGTAATTTGTTCTTCAGAAGCTGCAAAAGCCCACACCGACACCTACCCGGATCGGTCGGGTGAATACGGACCGTTTTTCAGACAGTGGTTAGAAAATGGCTCGAACCACACGGCAGTAGAGTACGCGCAAGCTAATGAACTAAGGCTCGCTCTGAACGGAGAGTTGCGGGCAACTCTTTCAAGTGTTGACGTTCTTGCGTGTCCTTCAACTTCTCAAGCCGCATACCCTGTTACACCTGAGGCCATGTATGGTCCTATCCCGGCGGATCGAGATCCCTGGGCAGCTCGTTTCACTGTTCCATTCGATTTCTCTGGATTGCCAACAATTGCACTGCCAGCTGGATTGAATTCGGATGAGCTGCCGGTTTCGGTCCAATTTGCAGGTCATCATTTGTCTGAAAGAACACTGGTGAAGGTCGGCGCAGCATTTGAACATGCGACCCCTCACCACAATCTTCACCCTCCCGTGTGATCGAACACGAAAGGATCGACGATGAGGTTCTCAGGCAAGGCTGCTCTGATAGCCGGTGGAGCCAACGCTAATCCTGAAAAGCTATTGGGTTTCGCGGGATTGTCTGCGTTAGAGATCGCTCGCCAAGGCGGCAGTGTCGTGATCGG
>JAYQWG010000002.1:0-13899 GCA_038150225.1 Chloroflexota bacterium | reverse complement strand
GACCAGGCTAATGCTTATGCAGCTTCGCGAGCCGGGATGACCCACTTCGCCCGATCCGTGGGAGTTCAATACGGACCGGACAACATTCGGGTTAATTCGGTACTTCCGGGATGGACATATACGCCGTTCACGGCTCCCGCATTCGATTAAGAATGGAAGGATCGGCTCGCTTCCCGAGTCCCGTTACGACGGGTCGCGGATGCAAGTGACATTGCCGGCCCGATACTTTTCCTCGCTTCCGACGAATCGAAGTACGTGACTGGTTCTGAGTTACTTGCCGACGGTGGAACTACCGCGTGGATCGGACCTCTCGACTAATCTCGGTTAGAACTGCCTGATCCAGATCGTCCAGCCGGTCTCAGGACCTTCTACGTGCAAATAGAAAGTTCCTGTGTTGCCAGGCACAAGGTTCACACCACCGATATCACCGGTTCCGGAATCATTGATGATTTCGTTCAGTGCTTCCCCGGTTTCCGGATCATAAAGAGTTACGACAATCGAGTTGGCACCTGAACCTTTAGCGTCCCATTCAATTACTCATGGCAGGTTTGGCGGCGAAACGAATGTTCCGGTGTCAACAGTTCCGCTTCCTGTAAACATTGAAAATCCGATCGGAGTTGCCGTTGGTACCGGCGTCAGACTTGGGGTCGGCGTCGGGGTAGATGTCGGTGCTGGCGTACTCGTCGGTGCTGGCAACGGAGTGGCTGTTGCGGTCGGAGGTACGGGAGTCGATGTTGCTGTCGGAGCTGGCGCAGACGTAGGAACCGTCGTGGGTTGTACAGGCGTCGGAGTTGGAGCTGGACGAGGCGTTGAAGTTGGTGAAGTGGTCGAAGCCTGTGTTCCGTCGACGGAGGTATTCGCCGCTTAAGTTCCAGACGAGTCATCGGAATCGCCTCCCCCACAAGCCACGATCAAAACAGTCAGACCGACAATAATTTGTAGAACAAAAGATTTTCGCATCAATGTCTCCGTCGCGATGAGAGTGCTCTCGAACAGCCGCAAGCGAATCAATAGCTTATTATCCGACAGTCAAAATAATCCCGTGACGGTACCTTAATCCCGTTCTACAGAAAATATGAAACAAATTCTCAATCCAATACATCTTTTGAACGCCCTGCGGTATTCATGGGCAGGATTACGAAGCGCCGTCTCCACGGAACGAGCATTCACTCAAGAGCTAATAATTGCCGTTATTGGAGTAGTAACCGCCGTACTGTTGGATCTGACAAGCATAGAACGTGTATTTCTGATTGCTGTGCTCGTCCTGGTTCTCATTGTTGAACTGATTAACTCTGCAATCGAAGCAGCTATCGACCTTCAAACATCCGAAGTACATCCACTCGCAAAAAGGGCAAAGGATTTTGGTTCTGCCGCAGTTTTCTTATCGATTTGTCTTACGGTGACCACATGGATTGTGATTCTGTTCGTTTGAAAATCACCGCAAACGGTAAATACCTCTTCAGGGTGATGTTCTCAGGGGTTTAGTCACGGACACTAATCTCAGTTAATTCACTGCAAAGAGATCGTTAGGTGTGGACCATGACCGAGAGCCTACTCCGAATCAACAAGCTTGTACCGCTCTTAGCTTTTATTTTTGTTCTAACTTCGTCGGTAGGGTGTGTATCCGTTTCATTCGGAGATGATGAGATCGCTGGTGGAGAGACGTCCGATCAAATCACCAGAAGTTTCGAGACTAGTTCTGCTCCGACCATTAATGTCAGCGGTTTCAACGGACGAATTGTCATAAACGCGACTGAGCAAAGTTCAGTATCGATCGAGGCAAACTTGCAACGCCCCGAGCGAGTTTCATTCGACGCAACCATTGAAGGTGATGTGGTCACTGTGTCTGCAAGTCAAATCGGCACAGGACTATTCATAGGTTCGAATCCGTCTGTTCAAATGAACTTGAACGTCCCGCCTGCCTCGAAAATTGATGCTCGCACCAGCAACGGATCAATAAAAGTGACCGGTGTTCGTGAATGCATGGATCTAGAAACCAGTAAAGGCAGCATTGTTGTTGAGGATTTTTCAGGGTGCGTTGAAGCCACCACCAGCAACGGCTCGATATCCATCTCCGGCGACTTATCGGAGGGTTCAGAGAACTCTCTGAAGACGTCAAACGGATCGATAACGGTTTCTTTCGAATCTGAACCAGACGTAGCAATAGACGCAAAAACCAGCAATGGCGTTGTCTCTACGGACATCCCAATCCTGACAACCGTGATGGAGCGCACAAGACTGGTCGGTGAGTACGGAGACGGCAGCGCTAGTTTGAAAGCGGTTATATCGAACGGGAATGTGACGTTCGAGTAGTACAGGTTTCGTTGTGGCGCTGTAATTACTTAAAAAGGAAAACGCTCGTTGCTGATCAGGCAGTCATGAGCGTTAATTGGTGACGCGCCGGGGACTCGAACCCCGAACCTAGTGATTAAGAGTCACTTGCTCTGCCATTGAGCTAGCGCGCCGTTAACAATTCAATCGAAGGGCTATTGAAGTGTCAACGGCGAATATCACCTGAGTGACCGGTAATCTTCGCCACTCAGGTGGAAAGTTGCATTATTCCTCAGAAGCGAGGACACCGCCGTTCGACCAATTGTCTTTGTCGACGTCCTGGAAAATAACGGTCGTTGCAGAGTCGGGAATTCCCGCAGTTTCGGAAATGGCTTTGGTTATCGCCTGGGCCAACTCTGCTTTTTGTTCTTTTGTACGTCCGGCATAAAGAGCAACGTTCACAACTGGCATCGATTAGACTCCGTGTTTTCCTGAGATTCGTAGTTGCAGCGGATTATAGGGTGCGAACGAAGATTTGAAAGCGGCTCAATAGTCGTCCGATCAATATAATTTTGTGATGGTCGATTCCAACGCAGAAGGTACTTCAAACCCTCAACAGCTCGGCGAATTCGAACTGATCGAGCGTATCAACCAACTGATTATCCAATCGGCTGGAGATGAAGATAATTCCGTTATTCGCGGTATAGGCGACGACGCTGCACTTGTTCGATCAAACTCCGGAATCTCTGTTCTGACCACCGATGCAATTGTTGACGGGATTCACTTCAGGAGGCAGGACAATCGGTGGTTTGACTTTGGGTGGAAGTGCGCTGTTTCGAATTTGAGCGATATCGCTTCAATGGGAGCGATACCAGACCATGCATTGATTACTCTCGGCCTTCCGAAAAACTACGACCTTGAATCCGTGGAGCGGCTGTACAAAGGATTTATTGCCGCTTTCCGAGAGTTCGGAGGGGCGATCGTTGGTGGCGACGTTGTTTCATCTCCAACAAGTTTCGTGAATCTTGCGTTGACCGGCCACTTGAAAAGTAACGGTGGTGACAACGAAGGAATGACTCGTTCGCAGGCCAAGGCCGGCGATCACGTTTACGTCTCCGGTCCGCTCGGAGGGTCTGCAGCAGGACTTGAACTCCTCAATCGATCAATCTCTTCCAACGTCGCAACTGACCTAATCAACCGCCACTTCCGACCTAAACCCAGAGTCGACCTAGGGCAACGACTGCTCGAAGCCGGTGTCCGCTGCGCGATGGATGTAAGCGACGGTCTCATGGGAGATTTGGAAAAAATGGCGAAGGTCAGCAAAGTTGGATTCGAAATACAACTCGAGAAAGTCCCCATCGAACCGGGGTTGGAAGCGTTGTTCCCAAACGTCGCAATTGATATGGCACTAAACGGTGGCGAGGACTATGAGTTGGTATTTACTGGCTCGTCAGATGTTGTCGAGTCTTCTGCATTAAGTGGTTTCAACCTGACAGAAATCGGCAAAGTCGTGATTCAACGAGACTCGGGGCCATTGGTTACGGTGCTGAACGCCGAGGGGAACGCATACGAACCATCTACCAAGAGCTGGGATCATTTGAATGGTTAATCCTCCGGACACTCGAAAACCTGCGCTACTACTCGTGTCCGATTCGGAAGATGAAACATTCCAAATAGGTGTGGCATTTGGAACCGCACTGAGACCCGGAGATTGCCTTTTGCTCTCAGGGGATTTGGGGGCTGGTAAAACTCGGTTGGTCCACGGGATCGCCAGGGCAATCGAAAGTCCAATTCCAGCCAGGAGTCCGACCTTCGTAATAGTGAATGAATATCCTGGGCGCATTCACCTCAGCCACTGCGATCTGTACCGTGTCGGTTCAGTCGAAGAAGTAGAAGAACTTGCACTGGACGAACGACTTTCCAAAGGTGCGCTTGTGGTCGAATGGCCCGAAATTAGTGGTGATTTGCTGGTAGATGATGCGCTGTTTGTGAGAATTGAAAACGGCGAACACGAAAATCAAAGAATCATCAGTTTCACACCGACGGGATACTCAGCAGGACAACTGCTTGGCAGGGCCTCAGCAGTATATGAGGCTCTAGACGCGTCAGTCGGACTTGACCACAACGACAAATAACAGGATCTGAACTTGCTGTTAGTAGCAATAGATACGTCAACGCGATACGCCTCAGTAGGGGCTCAACTTGGTTCAGAACGGGTAGCCACTCGTTCGTGGCATTCGAGTCAAAACCACGGACGAGAACTGATGGTTTTTATGAACGAGGTCGTTGTCGAATTAGGTAAGGAACTAAGCGACGTGACGCACGTGGCGGTTGCATTAGGGCCGGGTGGATTCAGCGCCGTGCGAGTCGGCGTGAGCGCGGCTTTGGGGATGGCTACCCCATCGGGACTACCTGTTGTGGGAGTCCCAACCCATCACGTTGAGGCGTTCGAACATGTTGAAAGTGGTAGATGCCTCTACTCAACCATCCCGGCTGGTCGTGGCGAAGTTTCCTGGGCTCTGCACAACGGCGAGTTAGACGGATCTGAGCATGGAGTATCGTCACCTGCTGGGCTGATCGCACTTGCTGGAGAAGCTGCATATTTCTGTGGAGAAGGAGTCAGCCTTTTCGGGGAAGATACCCCCAAAGATCATTTACTCGGAGATCCAACCAAGCCTCGACAAGCTGGAAATCTCCTTACACTTGCGAACAAGCGTATTGAAGAAAAGTCGTTCACTCCTTACGAAGAGTTACGTCCCATATATGCCCGAGCACCGTCGATCAGTAAACCAAAACTGCGTAGCTAAAGAGTTAGAGGTTCGTCGGACCAATTGTAAAAACTTGAGTCGAATCGTCGCCCATTTCTGCGATTGAGTCGCACAATAGTTTGAAACGAATACTTCTTGAGGAGTGAGAATGGCATCGGAACGAACTTTGGTACTCGTCAAGCCAGACGGAGTACAACGCGGGCTCGCTGGAGAAATCATCAGCCGTCTTGAGCGAACCGGCATGCAAATCATCGGCATGAAAGTAATGCAGGTTTCTGACGAACTTGCAGGTGAACACTACGCTGAGCACCAGGGAAAACCTTTTTACCCAGGTCTTGTCTCGTTCATCACTTCGTCTCCGGTAGTCGCAATCGCCCTAGAAGGTCCGAGCGCAATTTCAGCGACTCGAAAACTCATGGGTGTGACTAACCCTGCTGACGCTGCGCCGGGAACCATTCGCGGCGATCTAGGTGTGGATATGGGTAGAAACCTGATCCATGGTTCGGCAAACGCTGAAGATGCCGCACGTGAAGTTCCGCTTTGGTTCGCTGCCGATGAGTTGGTCAGCTATGACCGAGCTACTCAGCCCTGGATCGTAGAGTAGCCAGAAAATCACCTGGGGCTACTGGAGTCGAACTATCTCAGTAGCACGCGACCACAGTTGCTCCAGACCATACCTGTCACGCTGATCACGTGTGAACAGGTGAACTACCACTCCAGTAAAGTCGATCAGGAGCCAGCCTCCTTTGCCGGATCCTTCACGGTGAGTGACGTGAACTCCCATTTTTCTGACCCGACGGCTGATGTCCTCAGCCATAGATTCGATGTGACGGTCGGTCTCGCCGCTGGCAATTACGAAGAAATCGGTGAAGCTACTGACACCTTGTGTGTCGAGCAAAACGATGTCGACGCCTAATTTTTCAGACGCTTCGTCAACCGCCGCTCTGGCGATTTCCTCGTTGGTGGTGCTTTCTGTCGTATTCGCGGTTTCAGTCATCACGAAAAATTATAGAGGCGTGTGGAATCCAAACCACACCCTAGCGCACTGATTCCTGTCTTCCTTTGTTACTCTAGAAATATGGTCAATAATGGGTCGAAGAACAAAAAGCGCGCAGTCGTCGCTATGAGCGGAGGCGTTGACTCATCGGTCGCTGCGGCAATGCTTGCACGCGATGGATATGACGTCATTGGTGTCACGATGCGTCTTTTTTCGGCTCCCAACGAGCAGGTTGCACGCCTAAATAAATCGTGTTGCTCGCTCGAGGATGTTGAGGATGCTCGCTCAGTTTGCAGGAAGATTGGCGCGAAGCATTACTTTCTGAATTTTGAAGAAGAGTTTCAGAAGCACGTTGTTGATTATTTTGTACGTGAGTACGAACGAGGACGAACTCCTCACCCCTGCCTTGCGTGTAACGACCGGCTGAAGTTCGAATTTCTCATCAAACGCGCTGGACTAATGGATGCCGACGTAGTCGCAACCGGCCACTACGCGCGGATCGTGAACGAAGGCACTGAATACTCACTTCTAGCAGGTGTCGACCCACTAAAAGATCAGTCCTACGTTCTCTACACCCTCACTCAAGACCAACTTTCAAAATTGATCCTACCAATCGGTGATTTTTCGAAAGACCAGATTCGAGACGTGGCACGAGACCTTGGACTACCGATTGCCGACAAGCCAGACTCTCAGGACATTTGCTTTATTCCTGATGGTGACTACAACAGATTCATTGAGCCTCGCCTAACCAAGCGATCGCCAGGTGAAATCGTCGACATCGAAGGCAACATACTCGGATCGCACGAAGGGATTCACGGTTTTACGGTTGGACAGCGGAAACGGCTGCCGATCCAAAACAACACCAATCGGCCGATGTACGTCACTGACATCAACGCTGACTCGGGTCGAGTGACAGTTGGCACAGCAGACCAGTTGATGCGTTCTCGTTTATACGCATCTCGGGTCAACTGGATATCAGGTGAACCGCCGGTTAAACCCAGGAAACTGGATGCACGAATTCGTTACAACGGTAAAAATGCGGCTGCGACGGTCTGGGCAAACGGTCTGGATGCCGTGATTGAGTTTGATGAACCTGTTCGTGCAATTACACCAGGTCAAGCCGTGGTTTTCTACGATGACGATCTGGTGGTCGGTGGTGGATTGATTGAAACGTCACTCCCAGAATCTGCCGACGTTGCTGACCAAGCGGTCGTATAAGACAACATAGGTCTCGATTTCCCACGCACTCGGTATGCTTTTCGTCAATTCGGTGGGCAGGTGATCCGCCGCACGGGATGATTGCTGCATGCCTCTAAAAAGAAAATCGCTGCCCGACTTTTCGATTGAGAACACTCTACGCGACGACGGATCATTATTCGTCGCGGGAGTCGACGAAGTAGGTCGAGGCACGCTCGCAGGACCGGTTGTGGCGGCTGCTGCGATTCTCCCCGGTCCTGTCCCAGACGACTACAAGTCGATTATTCGCGACAGTAAGCAACTTTCCGCCATCACTCGCGATCGGGCGTACAACTGGCTCACCGACTGGTGTGTGAGCTACGGCGTTGGTTCAAGTTCAGCAGGTGAAATAGACACGCTGGGCATAGTTCCTGCTACCAAACTGGCTATGTTCAGAGCAATTGCGGAACTAGATCCTTTCGCTGATCACCTGATGATTGATGCGGTCGAACTGAGCACGGTAAATATCCCGCAGACGATCATCATCAAAGGCGACTCAAAGTCCCAAAGCATTGCTGCAGCTTCGATCATCGCTAAGGTAACTCGCGATAAATTGATGGCAGGGGTTTTTGAGGATCAATTTCCGGGTTATGGATTCGCCGACCATAAAGGCTATGGAACAAAGTTCCACCTCTCGGCGCTGGATTCTCTCGGCGCGACACCTATTCACCGTCGTACATTCAAACCTGTGCAGTCGGCAATTGGTCGCAACCCCGAAGCTGGTGACTAACGTCTCGATCAGTCAATGAGCGACGGAACGCTAAACCTCCCCGACGGGGTTGGAAAAGCCGGAGAGGCAGCAGCTGAGTACTACGTGCGTCAGCAACTTGGCTACAAAGTCCTGACGCAAATTTTTCGAGTCGCTGAGGGTGAAATCGACATAATCGCGGTCGATGGAAATGAGATCGTTTTTGTCGAGGTCAAAACTCGGACATCAAAAAGTTTTGGTAACGCTATCGCCCAAATATCGAACACCAAACGACGACGCATCATTGCTGCCGCCATGACGTACCTGTCTCAAGAAAACAAAGAAAACCATGATTGGAGGATCGACGTTCTTGGCGTTCAGTTATCCAGGGACGGCTCCGTTGATCGCATCGACCACGTCAAGAATGCCGTGGTCGATGAGTAATTTTCTCCGTCTTTTTCCTAGAAAATCGCCAACGGGTTTACAGGTGAGCCGGTAACTGTTGGCAGTTTCAGGGGCAAGATCGAGATCATGAACTCCCACCTGCCCTGCCGCTTACATTCCTCAGCCAGGTCATCAAGCCAAGCGTTATCGAGAATCCACAAACCAAGCCCTACAATTCCGACCTGATGCACCGGGTTCGTGAATTTCGAATACGGATTAGGACCAACGTCGTTACCAGTGTCCGATCCTAAGACCGCTACCTCGCGCTCGTGAATCAACGGCAATAGTTCCGGTGATGGTCCGGATGATCCATCTTTCCAAACATCTACAGGACCGGTCACGGAACGTCGACCAAGTTGTCCGGTCCGTAAGAGCAAGACATCGCCTGATTCAACCTTAACGCCATGTTCAGACTCCGCAGCCAGAACATCATCCACTCCAACACCGTCACCACGCTCGATGTAATCGACTCCTCTGAGCAACGGGGCGTCTACGAGTACTCCTTTGGTAACGATTCCGCCCGTTGACGGCATGACGTCGAACTCTGTCGCTCCTTCTGCCGTTGAAACGACAGTTGAAGGTCGACCGTTGTACGTTTGACCGTTCCAGAAGAAATGAGAAAGGCTGTCGATGTGCGTGACAGTGTGGCCATGGAAGATCAGTCCGAAGTAGTCCATCGCCACTTCACGCTCGTCTGATTCGTCGGGACGGTACGTGTCCCCTGCGGAAACCATGAAATGTTGCGGAGGGCGCGGGACGTCAACGGAAGCGGAGAATTCAACTTGTCGTGCACAGCTGACCTGGACCCCATGTTCAACACTTTGAATCGCGTTGAGAGCCTTCTGTTGTGAAAGGAAATTCAACGTACCCTTCTGGTCATCAGTTCCCCATCGTCCCCAGTTGTTCAAATCCTTGTCCAACCATTGAAGTAAATCGTCCTGATCAGGCCAATTGACCGCCATTTGAAGTTCTCCCACGTAGTATCGTTTGTGCGTCCGAAGGCTTTATACGCCCTGACAGGTGACGGAAACAAGATGCCACGAGCCAATGACAAGAATTTCAGGCAATAAACGGGAAGTACCGAGGATCAAATGAGATCAGAAATAGTCGCACGAATGCGCGGCATATACGTGATAGTCGATCCCGAACACACGAACGGCAGAGACGTAATTGACGTTGCAAAAACCGTCTACTCAGCCGGGGCATCGACTGTCCAACTGCGATACAAGAATGCAGGCAAACGAGGACTGGTTGAGCAGGCGCGTGAGATTCAGCAGATTGCGCACGACACGGGCAAGATTTTCATTGTGAACGATCATGCCGATGTTTCCAGAATTGCCGATGCAGACGGTCTTCACGTAGGGCAAAAGGATCTTCGAGTAACCGATTGCCGAGCGATCCTCGACGATCGCCAGCTAATAGGAACTTCCAATGCCCTGTTGGAAGAAGCTTTGGAATCTCAGAATGACGGCGCAGACTATATTGCAGTTGGAGCGATGTTCTCCAGTGGTACCAAGCTAGACACCAGACCAGCGGGTGTCGAAACCCTGGTCAAAGTTCGGGAAGCGGTCGACACACATCTTGTTGCTATTGGCGGAATCAACTCAGCAAACATTGAGCCCGTTGTTAAAGGCGGCGCTGACTCAATCTGCGTCGCGTCAGCAATCACAAAATCAGACGATATGGAACGCGCCACTTCAGAGCTGGTGGAACTGTTCGAGAGGTTTAGCGCATAAATGACCGATTCTGGGTTTTCCGAAACACTTCAGTTCGTGACCGAACGAGCAATTGCCTCGTTCGAAGACATTCACGGTGCCCGAGAGCTCGCCCTGGGTGAGTGTCGTAAAGCTATTCAACTGGCCTCGCGCTCTATTCGAGCAACACACCGTGGCGAATTTGAAGAGGCATCAAAATTAGTTTCTGAATCAGGCACATCCGTGGCTCGGGCGGTCGAGGCTCTTGGGGCTCAACCAGCCTTGCGCAGTTCGGGCTTCCTTACTGACGGTGAAAAAGAATACGCGGAAGCGGCAATCACACTGGCATTCGTCCAGGGGGCCACCTTGCCGACACCTGAAGACCTTAACACCGGCTATGCGTCGTATTTGAACGGTCTTGCCGAAGCAGCAAGTGAATTGCGCCGTTCGGCACTGGATGCAATAAGAAATAGCGACACTCAAAAAGCCGATCGATTACTGTCTATGATGGACGAAGCAATGTCTGTCCTAACCTCCGTTGATTTCCCTGAAGGTGTGACCGGCGGGTTACGTCGCACGACTGATCAACTACGGGCCGTGACCGAAAGAACACGAGGCGACGTAACGCAGGCGATTCGGCAAGCTTCGCTCGAACGCAGGCTCTCCGATCTCGAATCAGAACTAGGGAAACAGGGATAGACCACTCTGCCGGACCACCTCCGCACTCTGAATCACGCTTAGTTTTCGTTGACTGGCCCAAGGGGCCAATGCTAGCGTTGCTAGGTCAACATGAAGTTGGACTCGAAATTTAGGTTCTCAGGCGGACTTAATTATCGTGACTATGCCAGCTTCTAAATCTGGACCTTCCAAAGACTCGCAAAAGCGGGGGTTACGGGAGGTTCTTTCGCGGAGAAATCTAAATGGATTCGATCTTGCTTGCCATCGCAGCAGGAGCCATTGGTCTCGTGACCGCCGGGTTGCTCGCAATGCGGGTTCTTCGACAGTCACCAGGCAACGACGCAGTACGAGAAATCGGTGACCTGATTCAAGAGGGTTCATCTGCATTCCTGAAAAAGGAATACTCAATCCTCGCTGTGTTCGTAGTTGCGATTTTCATCGTCCTTGCCCTGTTCATCGACTTCAACATCCTGGGTAACGACACAATCGACACTCTCAACGCAGGTGGAGCAATAACTTCAGAAGGTCCATGGACCGCCATTGCCTACCTCGCGGGTGCGATCGGTTCAGGTCTAGCCGGTTTCATAGGTATGAGCATTGCGGTGCGAGGTAACACCCGAACAGCAACGGCCGCCCAGACCGGACTGAACAAAGCTCTCCAGGTTGCCTTTAGCACTGGTGCAGTGATGGGTCTGACCGTTGTAGGTATCGGCATCATCGGCGTGACCATTCTGTGGCTCATCTTCGAGAACCCGAACGTCATCGCTGGGTTCGGATTCGGTGCTTCTTCCATTGCACTTTTCGCCCGTGTTGGTGGTGGTATTTACACAAAAGCCGCTGACGTTGGTGCCGATCTGGTAGGTAAGGTCGAAGCTGGATTGGATGAGGATGACCCTCGCAACCCCGCGGTTGTTGCCGATAACGTAGGTGACAACGTAGGTGACGTAGCCGGTATGGGTGCTGATCTCTTCGAGTCATACGTTGGCTCGATCATCGCCACAATCTCTCTGGCATTTGCGGCGTCTACGACCTACGCCTTCGATGCCCCTCGTGCGATCCTCCCGCTGATGATCGCAGGTATTGGAATCATCTCATCCGTCATTGGAATGCAGCTTGTCCGCACAGGCGACAAAGCAGACATGGGCAAGCTCCTTTGGACTTTACGCTACGGAATCTTCGGTGCCGGTGGACTCGCACTGCTCGGTACAGGCTTGTACATCAACGCAACCGATGGACTAGAGTTCGATCTGTTCTGGGTTGTTGTTGTAGGTTTGGTCGTAGGACAGGTAATTGGAACTTCAACCGAGTGGTTCACTTCGTACGAAGGACTCAAGATTGGTTCATGGGAGTTCAACCCCGTCCGATGGATCGCATCACAGTCTCAGACTGGGCACCCATCTACGATCATTGCGGGCATCGCTATTGGTTTCTACAGCGCAGTAATTCCTGCCCTGGCAATCGTCGTTGGAATCTGGCTGGCTCATGAGCTGGCTGGTCTCTACGGAATCGGTCTTGCTGCGGTTGGAATGCTTTCAACCCTCGGTATCACGCTGGCGACAGATGCATATGGTCCGGTTGCTGACAACGCTGGTGGTATCGCAGAACAGGCACACCTCGATCCTGAAGTACGTGAGCGAACAGATGCTCTCGATGCCTTGGGCAACACCACAGCTGCTACAGGTAAGGGATTCGCTATCGGTTCGGCGGTGCTTACCGCTCTCACGCTAATGGTTGCCTATGGTTTCGTCACAGGTATTGACTCGTTGAACCTTCTGGCACCAGAAGTACTCATCGGAACGATCATTGGCGGATTGCTGCCGTTCTTGTTCTCTGGTCTGACAATGCAGGCGGTTGGTATTGCTGCTGGTTCGATGATCGAAGAGGTTCGACGTCAGTTCCGAGAGATCCCTGGACTTCGAGAAGGTAAAGAAGGCGTAAAGCCCGATGCCGCTCGAGCAGTTGCAATTAGTACTGCAGGATCGCTCAAAGCGATGATCCTTCCGGGCTTGATCGCCATTGTCGCTCCGATTCTCGTTGGCTCGATAATGGGAGCAGAAGCTCTTGGTGGACTGCTCGCCGGTTCGATCGTTTCTGGATTCCTCCTCGCTATTTTCATGGCGAACGCAGGTGGAGCCTGGGACAACGCCAAGAAATACGTTGAGCTTGGGAACTTCGGCGGTAAGGGTTCAGACACTCACGCTGCCGCAGTTACCGGTGACACAGTTGGTGATCCGTTCAAAGACACTTCCGGTCCGGCCATCAACATTCTGTTGAAGCTCATGGCAATCGTGTCGTTGATCTTCGGACCTTTGTTCATCTAGGTCTCACAGAATTAACAAAAAAGAGCCCCGATGTGAATCGGGGCTCTTTTTTGTTAATTCGCCTTCTTAACGGATGAACATGTTGTGCTCGAGTTCATGGGCGACCGTACTATTCTGACCATGCCCTGGGAGCACTACGGTATCTGGAGGAAGCGTGAGCAGTTTTTCCCTGATGCTCGCTATTTCTTGAGCCTCGTCCCCGCCTGACAGGTCGAAGCGGCCAATCGTCTCACGGAATAACGTGTCACCTGTAAGAACGTGTCCATCGACGCGCAAGCTTATTGACCCCGGTGTGTGACCCGGCGTTGCGATGACCATGATTTCAGCGTCGCCAACTGAGATTTTGTCTCCATCGTTAAGAATCTTGGTCGGAGATGGTGGATCAACGAAATCGCCAAGCATCGACTTTAACCATGACATTTGCTCGTTAACCGAAACTTCGTCGCCTTTGCCTATCGCGAAATTACAGTCGAACCGGTCAATCAGAGCAGCAACTGCGCCAGTATGGTCGGCATGAGCATGAGTTGAAATGACGGTGTGGGGTTCAAGGGATGAATCATCCAGAGCGGAGATTATTTTTCCGACTTCCCCACCGGGGTCAACCACTACACACTCCGAGCCCTCAGACAGGATGTAGCAATTCGTCGCCAGGACACCCACTTGTACCACTTTGATTTCTAGCACTAAATTCACCTAAACCTGAGTCGATGTCCAATCGAATAACGACTCGTGGTAAAACCACGAAATTAACGCACCAGCTACCAGATATGGTCCATACGGTATCAGCACGCGATCAAATCCA
>JAYQWG010000001.1:130643-133466 GCA_038150225.1 Chloroflexota bacterium | reverse complement strand
CATCCCTCGCCATACGAGAGCTACTCATCGCGTTTTAGGTTCACTAAACCTCACGATCCACCCTGTAGACACGCGGTTATCCCACTCCTACGATGCCGTCAGCAATTATTCGCACGATGGAGTTCGCACCTTGAAGATCACAAAAGTTATTCCCTGGCTCATTTCTGCCCCGTCGCCTTACCTCGACACGGCAAACGACAGCAAACTCCGAAATCGTGAGTACGTGTATGTCGAAGTCCAGACTGATGAAGGTGTTACGGGCTGGGGCGAAATAACCGGCACACGTCCAACTGCCAACCGCGCAGTTTGCGCAGCTCTCCGACACGTAAGTGATCTGATCGAAGGTGACGACCCACGCCTGATCGAAATGATCTGGAACAAGATTTTTCGAGAGTTCACTTACATGGGCTCGCGAGGTGCCACGACCAATATCATCTCCGGTATCGACATTGCGCTTTGGGACATCCGCGGGAAGGTTCTTGGTCTTCCAATCTCTGAGCTCTTCGGTGGACCTGTCCGTGATGGCGTACCAATCTACTGTCACCCGGAAGACGGGTCGTCTGTCCAGGACGCCGTACAACACGCGAAAGCAATCGTTGAAACGGGTCAAAAATCACTCAAAACCGATCCCTGGTTCCCGCACCACACTGAAGAAAGCAACGGCTATCTAACCGGGCAGCTTTCTGCCGAAGCTGAAAACCACGGCGTCGAATTAATTGCCGGGATTCGCGAGGCTGTCGGTCCAGATTTCGAAATTCTCATCGACTGCCACGGACGCTTCGATGCGCCAACTGCTATTCGACTCGCGAACGCACTGGAGGCCTACAACATATTCTGGTTTGAAGAGCCTGTTCCAGTCGAAAGCCACCATGCCCTTCGACAGGTTCGAGAAAACGTTAACGTCCCGATTTGCGTCGGAGAGCGAATTCACACACGCTGGGAATTCGTACCGATTCTTGAAAACGAACTTGCTGATTTCATCATGCCGGACGTTACCTGGACCGGTGGTATTTCTGAGATTAAAAAGATCGCAACGATGGCTGAGGCGTACTACGTGCCAATCTCACCTCACGATGCCAGCGGACCAATCAACGTACTTGCAGGTGCGCACGCCATGGCTTCTGTACCGAACCACTACCGAGTGGAGACTTCTCGGGCAAAGCTCAACGCATATGACGTCATGATTGATCACCCGCTGGATATTCGAGGCGACAAGATTTACCTGTCTGATCGACCAGGTCTGGGTATCGAACTCGACAAGGACTACATGCGAGCGAACGCACTCGACGGTTACAACGATTTGTAGACTTCATGGAGAACCGGAAAACGGTGAAGCTGAACGTCACCTATGGATCGTAGCCCGCAAACCAGAAGATTAGCCCTCTGCCAGGGCTGCCTGTTCAGCCTGCTTCCGGAGCTCCATTGACCTCGTCAATTTCGCTTCGGCTTCAAGCATCTGGATCTGATCGGCTACCAGTGTGTCGAGAGCGTTCTGGAAGAATGTCTCGAACAAGATCAGACCGTCCTGGTGAGCCATCAACGCCTCTAAGGCAAGTTGGTGAGAAGCCATGTTCTCTTCGGGGACTTCAATCTTCTGCCAGCGATCGATAACAACCTGCGAGTCTGCGGCCAACGAACGGGCAGCAATAACGCTCTTTGAGTAAAGAGCGATGTGCTCATCATCCGAGGTCACGTGGCTCTGGTTGAACCACTCTACAGTTTCATTCCAGCGGTCAGTGATCTCGTTCTGCATGTAAACGACATCAAGCGCTTCGCTCTCGTACTGAGTGAGATTGCCGCTGTTGTGGTTCCCTACAACTACTATCCCGATCACGATCAACATTGCTACGGTCATTGCTGCAGCAGTCTAAGTGAGCACACGCATTCTTGAACCTGGCCTTCGCTCGGTTTGGATGTTGGGGTGATTCATGTGCCGGGATCCCCGTTAAGTTGGGCGAAGGTTACACCATCCGCCCACTAGCGTGTACTAGTTCTTATCGGAATTGAGTAACGGTTTCAGTCGAAGGAGTTTCTTCGTCGTCATCTGCCGGCAAATCTTCGACCCGGAAGGTTTGCACTTGTCCATTCCAACGGAACATATTGCCACGGTTCTGCTTCGCAGCAATTCGTCGCTCTTTGGTCGATCCTTCGAGGATTCGGTAGAGTATTGCATCCACAGAATTCTCAACAACACCGAGAAGCGATCGGTCGATGCGCTAGCCAATGTATGGAACGCCCCAGGCTGCTCCCTGGATTGCTTTAGCGAGCTTTTCGGGCTGGCGAGCAGTCGCTGTAAGAACGTAAGACCACTCAAGTCCAAGTCCGGTTGGAACCATCGCCAGTCGCTCCGGGACGGAGTAAGGCGAAACAATCACGATGCCGAGAGTCGGGTTGATTTTGCGGAGTGCAAAAGCAACATCGATTCCACCGAGATCGTAACCAAGATCGATATCGACAATCGCTACATCAGGTCGCATCAAAACCGCACGCTCTACAGCCGTGTCTCGATCTTGAGCTCCTGCAACCATCGCGGTCGTAGGGTTCTTGTCGACAGTTTGAGCAAGAGTTTCGATGAATCTTGCCGCGCGAGCGGCGATCATCACCTTAGTAGATACACGTGCGATGCGCTTCTTGTCTGAAGCAGGCTGTCGAGTCCTGTACCGTCGTCGCCTGAATGTGATTTTCATTTTCCTGCCCGCCTTACGCCGAGTTGCGTATTAGTCGCACCAACGTGTAATGAAGGTGTGCTGCACCAACAGATTGCTTGATTGCACGCATTGGTAGCAGCGCGGAAGCCTCATTCAACCGAACTAAACGGCTCAT
>JAYQWG010000001.1:6341-130543 GCA_038150225.1 Chloroflexota bacterium | reverse complement strand
TTGCACGCATTGGTAGCAGCGCGGAAGCCTCATTCAACCGAACTAAACGGCTCATCAAGACCAGTTACAACAATGAGCCACTTGGCTCATTTGAGTTGCGGATGGCACCTAAATCTGAAAATTAGCTGGCATTTCGGTGGGCGAAAGTTGTGATTCAGGTTGGCGTGTTTGGGAGAATCCACCCCGCCAAGGTGCCCCCGTTGTCATCCCGAGCAACTTCGAGGGATCAATGAATAGTGGCAACCACGTAAGTTCTAGTGACGAATGAGATCCTGAATCAAGTTCAGGATGACGGCAACGCCACATCAACGACGCGTCCCTAGCGAAAGCATGTGCTGAGCTCTGTCGAAGTATCGAGGGGCCAGCGATCTGATGGCAGCAAGTCAACCTACTGCCCCCAACCGAGATTCCTCCCCTACGGTCGGAATGACAAGACTTCGACCGTTCTCACCCATGGCAACAACAGTCCTCCCCCGGACCGGGGGAGTTAGAGGGGGAGACTGCGACTCTGCGACCAAGTGACTCCGTCATACCCAGAGCTAACGTACACTAAATCTCTACGTGCACCTTGATTGATCCGCTCGACTTGTCCCAGGCGGCATCAAAACCATCCTGGATGTTCTCGAGCCCAACCTTATGCGTCACGATTTCTCGGTAAGGAATTTCACCTGAAGCCAGCAAATCAATCGCTACCTCGTAGTCGTGGCGACCGTCGATCACGCCGTAGCAAATCACCGACTGCATTCGAATTTCTCGAAGCAATGGCTCGAATAGATCGAACTCCATTGGGATTTTTACGCCACCCAAGTAGAGCATCGTCCCCTGATTACGGGTAGCTCGAATTGCCTGCTGGAACGAAGCCGACTGATGACCACCAACTGACTCAACGACGAAATCGGCTCCTATACCGTTTGAAGCATCGAGACACACCTGTTCGAATTCTCCAGGTTCAGAACCCACAACAATGTCGGCCCCCATCTTCTTAGCCGCCGCAGCTTGTTGTTCGTGCCGTGCCGAAGCGATCACTGTTCGCGCACCCATTGCTTTCGCTGAAGCGATAGATGAAAGGCCAATCGTTGCCGATCCAACTACTCCGACGACATCGTCGGGCTTCATGCCGCCATACCTGAACCCGTGAACACTTACTGCCATAGGCTCCACGAGAGCGGCATCAGTCCAATCCATGTGATCAGGGATCTTGAACAGACCTGCTGGACGGCGAGTCATGTACTGAGCGAACCCGCCACCGGTATCAGGAGCAAGATTCATGCAGTGTTTCCACTGCCCGTAACGGCAGAAGTGACACTGTAAGCAGGCCCGACCACCGCCGATCATCTCCACGGCAACACGGTCGCCAACTTCAAGACCGTTTGCACCACCCTCAGGTAACTCGAGAATTTCACCGGCAACTTCGTGACCTGACGGAAGTTCTTGTGCTTCGGTGCGACTCGTGGTCATGTGCAAATCCGAGCCACAAATACCCGTTTGTCGAACACGAATCATCGCCGCTCCATCGAACATGTCCGGCATTGGCACATCCTGGGTGATGTATTTGCCGGTGCCGTCATCAAGAGCTGCTCGCATCGAATTAGCCATTTCGTGTCCTCAGAAATTCTTGGGAATGTCGTTGATCGGGCGCATCTTATCTCACTTCGTGAGGTGTATCCTCGTCGGCGATTTTCATAACAAGCAACTCTCCAGAAAAACCATGACCTCAAACTCACAATTCCGAGGCGTCTACGCCATTCCAGTTACCCCGTTCAACGAAGACCTTTCGGTCGACTGGGATTCCCTACGGAAATGTATCGAGTTCAGTCTTGAAACCGGCGCTCACGGAATCGTGCTTCCAGTTAACGCTTCTGAAGGTCCGTTCCTAACTGAGTCCGAGCGACGCGAAGTACTCAAGGTCGGAATGGAAGTTGTGAACGGAGCCGTTCCTGTTGTGGGTGGAGTGAGCGGAGCCTCTACAGCAGTATCAGTAGAACTCACTAAAGTTGCTGCTGATCTCGGGGTTGATTCAGTAATCGCCATGCCGCCAAATGGAGCGGCAGGCTCGATCATTTGGGATCACTTCGTGGCAATTGCTTGTGCAGGACAACTGCCGGTCTGGATTCAGAACAACAAACCTCCTGCCGGTCCCGTCGTTCCCACACCAATGATGGTGAAGCTCCTCAACGAGGTTGAACACGTCGACTACGTAAAAGAAGAGAGCTACCTACCGGGTCAAATAATGACCGAGTTGCAGGAAAAAGCTGGTGGTGCGGTCAAAGGCTTGATGGGAGGAATGGGCGGACGCTATCTCGTCGACGAGTATCGTCGGGGAGCATGCGGCACAATGCCAGCAGGTCACATCACGGACGCACATGTGAAGCTATGGGACGCCCTCGAAGCCGGCGGTGTCGACGGTGACGGACTACAGGTCGTCACTGACGAAGCTCGAACAATCTGGGAACGAATGATTCCGTCACTGAACTTCGAGTTCATGTTTAGCGTGAACGCTTACAAGGCTGCTTACTGGCGACGAGGAATCATCAAGACCCCGGCAACTCGAAATCCTGCAAACAAGCAGCTCGACAAACTCGACTATGAAGAGCTTGACACAATCCTCGACCGAATGGGCGACCTACTCAGCTGGAAGGCTTAGTGGCGAATCGTTAGCTCCGGGCGTCCCGATAAATCGAGGCTTGGTCGCGGCGGCACATTCATCCCCATCTCTAACTCTCCCCGTTCCGCGGGGAGAGGTCCGTCACTTTGTCATCCTGAGCTTGTCGAAGGATCACCGGTTCTGGGCAACATATTCGCTTGGCATCGTTCATCGTGATTCCTCCGCTACGGTCGGAATGACAACAACGGAGTAACTGAACTTTCACGCGTCCCGACCGTTGTGGAGGAACCTTCGGTTGGTGGAGTGGCTACTCCGGTCGACGTTGCTTTCGCAGAGCCAAGATCAACACGGCTATGGGGAAAGTGATTAGCAGCACTCCAAGCACCAGCACGGCAACAGCTGAGTCGATTCCGAGCACATCGTGAATTTTGTCCTCGATCCACTCCCATAAAGTCGGATCGATGGGTTCCGAGTGGTGAAGTAGTACATCGAATGGGTTCGGCACTACAACCTAGTCCTTCGATTCAGTAGCCGCACCTTCTGGCACCACTGTTGCGTATCTCACCGACAACTGCTTTTCTCGGATCGACAATGAAACAAGCCCCGCAGCCAGCAAAGTCGCTGCTCCAACGCCGAACGCCAGGTCATACGAACCGAGTTGAGTGAACGCCCAACCGAACAACATTACTGCTGCTGCACCGCCAATTTGGTGAGACATATTCGCCAAACCGAACAGAGTTCCGAGATTACGCACACCGTAAACGTCTGCAGTCAACGAAGCAGTCAGCGGGACAGTAGCCAACCACGACATTCCGCCGATAACAGCGAACGCCCAGAGTGCGGAAGCTCCTGGAAGGAAAATCAGCGACAGGAATGCCAGACCTCGAACCAGGTAAACCGCGCCAAGCAACTTCTTGCGCTGGAATTTGTCAGATAGCCAACCAACAACCAGAACTCCACCGGCGTTTATTCCACTCAACACCCCAAACGCAAGTGCGGCAGTCCCAGTAGAAATGTCTTCACTTACGGCCCATCGAACGTAGTGGACGGAGATTGAAGCGGTCGTAATTCCGCAAACGAAGTAGGCGAACGAAAGCTGCCAGATCGGTTTCGACTCAAGCGCTTCTTGCCAGCGTTCGACAAATTTCTGGCCCACAGGTTGAACCGTGATTTGATGATCATCAGAACCTTCGACCGGACTAGCATCTCCATCAATGTTCAAACCCAAGTCCTGTGGTCGGCTTCGTACCACTAGCAGCAACAATGGTATACCGAGTCCGAGTGCAAGAACTCCAACGATGATCCACGCCGTTTGCCAGCTGAATTCGACCAGCACAAAGCTCAGAAAGGGAACTACAACGAGCCCACCGACGGAACCTCCTGCGATCAACACCGACATTGCAGTTCCGCGTCTACTGTCGAACCACTGTGCGATTACGACACCTGTTGTAGAGGGTGAAATACCGCCAGAAGCGAACGAAATTACGAATCCATAGAGAACGATCAGTCCAAACACGTTCGATACGGCAGCGACGGCAATGGTTCCCATAGCCATAACTGCCAACGAGATCACCAGAACCGGCCTACCGCCGTACTTGTCGGTGAGAAATCCAACCAGCGGTTGAGAAAAACCGTTTGCCAGCCAGCCAACCGCAGCAGCAACGGAAATGGCGGCTGTTGTTACGCCCCACTCCTCTTCCCAGGTTTTTACGAATACACCAAAGCCCTGGCGAGAGCCAATTGCCAGGAAAGACGCGAAGAAAAGCGCGGCAACGACGTACCAGCCGTAAAAAATCCCGCCACGCTTCGATTCGTTCACGATCCCAGCCCTCTATTTCTCCTTATCGATCTGCCTTATGCGAGTCGACCACTCTTTGCGCTCGTCAAGCCGACCTGCCTGATACCCCGAACGGCGCCCCATCAGGTAAATAACCCATCCGGTGACCAGCACTGCCAGGACTACGATCAGGTAAGGCATTAGATCTTCGCTACTTAGTCGACCTTCAGGATCTCGACCGCGTCACGGTTGATGATCCCTTCGATTTCCGACTCCGGGATCTCCGGCAAGTGGTGATCCTTCGCGAATTTCGTGAGTCCGCGTAGATGGTCAATGTTGTCTTGTGGACGGGTCACTGGCCAGTCAGATGCAAACAAAATCTTCTGCGTTACACCCCATTCGTAGAACAGGCGCATGCCCTGCCAGAAGGAATAGGGACGGTAGAACTGCGCTGAAACGTCTGCCCAAACGTTGGGGTGCTTACGAACTACCGACAAGCAATCGTTCTGCCATGGGTGCCCCAGGTGAGCAAGAACCATGGTCAGGTTCGGGAATGCCATTGCAATCTTGTCTGATGTCAAAGGGTGGGCGTATGTCAGCGGAGCCTCGGTCATTGGTGAGGTTCCCTGGTGAAAAATAATCGGGATCCCGTCGTTCTCAAGTCGAGCAAAGAGTTCGAACGCTTCTTTGCTGGTCGGATCAAAATCCTGGTAGTTCGGACCTAGCTTGATCCCTTTACAACCCAGATCACCGACACAGCGGTCGTATTCTTCTCGCCAGTTTGGGTCTAACGGGTGCAACGACATGAACGGAACAATCTTGTTGGGGGCATGACTCGCAGTTTCAGCGGCAACGTCGTTGTGATTTAGACCGTCTTCCCAACCCTCGGTGCGCAGTACTCGTTCGTTCGGACGCCACGGTCGCGGGGCAATTCCAAAAATGAACGCCTTGTCGACCGGTCCCATGTCTCGCAAATAGTCGTCAATTGAATTAGTTAGCTGAACGACTTCTCCCGACCGCATCGCGGTTTCGGTTTGCATTTCGTCAGGAGGAACTGTGTCTCTATGACTCGGCAAATGGGTATGAACGTCGACGATCATTTGGTACTCGCTCCGTGGATGCGCACTTCAGGCGCACAGCTTTCATTCTTTCCCGCCATTGGCGGTGCGCCCGAATAGTACGCTGAACCGCTAACGACTGAAACACCTCAACGAAATCAACACTCAGCTAATCGGGAGGCACGTATATTTCGGGCGTGCAAGATTCAGAGGGTCACCGAACAACAGAGTCGAACTACTTTCGTTCGTGGCAGCAGCGCGTTCTGTTCACTTACGCGTTCTTCTACTTGTTCGTTTACATGGGTCGGTTCAACCACTGGCCCACCGGTCCACTGATTCGTGAAGACCTCGCGTTCAGTCACGTTGAAATAGGAATTATCAACGCTTGCCTGTTATGGGGATTCGCCATTGGCGACATGACCCACGGCCGTCTTGCCGAGGTTTATGGATACCGCATTTTGCTGCTGGTCGGGGCCGTAGGATCAGTCGCCCTCAACTGGGCAACAAGCTTTGGAAACTCTCTTGCGACGATCGCAGTTCCCTGGGCATTAAACGGATTCGTAAACGCGACCGCGTGGTCGCCTGGTATTGGGATGCTCGCCCAGTGGTGGGAACGTAAACACCGCGGACGAGTGATGGGTTTGGTTGGCGTTTCAGCCGGAACTGCCATGCTTGTCATGTGGCTCGTGACCGGCTGGACCGCAGGTGAGTTTGGATGGCGAGCAGCGTTCAGGTATCCACCTTTGCTGATGATTCCGGCAGCGCTAATTCTCTTCTGGCGAGTTCGAGACCGTCCATCTGACAAGGGATTTCCAGAACTTCCTGAATCGAATTTGCTGACTAACGCTGCGGACCAAAATTCAAATGTCATCCTGAGCTCGTCGAAGGAGACACGCAACCCTCATCCTGAGCATGCCGAACGGGTCGAAGGGTCAAGGTCCACCACCTCCGAATCCTTCCTCACTCCCTACAAATCGCTAATGTCCGACTGGCGATTCGTCGCCACATCGCACATCAAGGGACTCGAGAACGTCGTTCGCTACGGACTCACTACCTGGGCACCGCTTTACTACTTCGAAGAAGCTCGGCTTTCGATCGAATCGACAGCTCTGGTCACAGTCGCAATCCCGGTCGGATACCTCACAGCCCCGCTGGTTTCCGGCTGGATATCAGACGTGCTTCTGGGAGGACGAAGAAGCCCGATGGTCGCTGCGTCAGCGTTGATCTCGGCGGGAGCATTAATTGGGTTAGCACTGGTTCCTGCAACCAATATTTACGCTGGAGCCGCCCTCCTGTTCGTCGGTGCCTTCGCCATGAGTATGTCTATGACTGCGACGTTGGTCGTCGATCTGGCAGGCAAGAAATACGCGGGCACCGCCTCAGGTGTTTTGGACGGGCATGGCTACGTTTACGCAGGTGCCCAGGCGATCATTTTTGCCATCTTCCTCGACGCAGCAGGAGCTCCCTGGGAGTGGGTTTTCCTGGGAATGGCGTCTGTCCGCATCCTCTCAGCCCTAATAGCCTGGCGAGTGCGGTTGTAGAGTCTAATCCACGATCAAGTGCGACTTTGGCTCCCAGCCGAGTAGGCGTTTTGCCTTTGACAGGTTGTGGTCTTGCTCGTTTTCGTCACCGGCGATGAAAACTGGATCGAACCTGCCATGTCCGATTTGAACATTGTCGAGAGCTGCCAAGTACGCACGAGCGAGGTCTTCTTCATCAGTTACGAACAGCGGCTTTGAGCCATCCGGACGATCCAGCATCGGGTTCATTCGCTCCTCGATATAAGCTTCGCGTTTGCGAGGTCCCGTGATTCGCAACGCAACAATGCTCATATCGAACCATTGCGCGAAATAGTTGCAAATGCCCTCACCAAACCCTTTACTGAGCCCATACGCACTTGGCGTATCGAGGGGAATATCTTCTTCTGAGTGGAAATAATCTCTGGCACGGTAATGCACGCTCATTGAGCTCGTGTACACACCACGGGTCAAACCTTTGCCTTGTGCCAACCACAGGAACGTGTGGAGTCCAAGACAGTTCACTTCGTAGTTCTCGCGAATGACCTTCAAGTCCTGGTCGGTCACAGTTCCGCCCTGAGGACTTCGCATCACCAGCCAGATGAACGCGTCCATTCCATCGATTGCACGTTCGATAGCTTCTGGATCAGTAACAGAACCTTTTACGAAGTCGACGCCATCATGCTGTGGTTCAGCAAGATCAAGTACACGGAGTTCGTGCTTTTCTTTCAAATATGGAGTTATGAAGGATCCAACCATTCCAGATCCGCCAGCAAGAAGTACTTTCATAAGTGCGTTATTGGACCGGGCGGGCATTCGCCCTTGGGTCCGATTCTCCTACCCCTGACCCCTTCCAGTCCGGAAGGGGGATTTGGTTGTGATTTCGCGCTCGTCCCCGATAAATCGGAACTCGGCTAGGAGTCTCCCCCTCTCTAACTCTCCCCCAATCCGGGTGAGAGGACTGAAATCGAGGTGCCCTTGGGTCAGATGCTCCTACCCCTAACCCCTTCCAGTCCGGAAAGGGGATCGTTCGTTGTCATCCCGAACTTGGTTACCCCGCCTAATCTTCCAAATCGTCGGGAACATCTTCTGGTGCACCGTCGAGCACGGCTCGCATGCCGTATGAAACATCGTTCAATTTCGAGATTGCATCCGCAGGCAGCGTGAGCTCTATTGCCCCAGCTACATCTTTCATTTGCTCGACTGTGTCTGCGCCCGATAATGCAACGGTCACTTCAGGATGTGACATCACCCATGCCATAGCGACCTGCGGCATCGTCGCGCCAAGCTCCTGTGCTACTTCATCAACAGCAGCAATTACTTTCGCTGCACGACCTTGCATGTACGTAGCAATTCGTCCCTTACGGCGTGAACCCCACAAAGTTGACTCATCAGGTACCTCGTCAGGTCGATACGTTCCGCTCAATAGTCCGACCCCGAGAGGGCTGTAAGCCATGAGTCCAACGCCAGTTTCTCGAAGCATCGGGAAAAGTTCGTCTTCCTGGGTCCGGTTCATCAATGAGTACGGATTTTGAACTGTAATCAGCGGCTGTGCGTTGATTCGTTCCTGCACGCGCAGTGCCTGCATTATTTGCCACGCCTGGAAGTTGCTCACACCGACGTAACGGATTTTTCCGGCGTCAATCAGGTCTTCCATGGTGCGGAATTGTTCTTCGAACAAGCTCATGTCTTCGACGCCGTGGAAGATGTAGACATCGACGTGATCGGTATCAAGTCGAGTTAGTGACCGGTCGATCTCTCGCATGATGTGATAACGAGACGCTCCTGAGTCGTTCGGTCCCGGACCGATCGGACTAAAGACCTTGGAGGTGATTACGAGATCGTCTCGACGACCCTTAAGCACGCGACCGAGTGTTTCTTCAGACCGTCCAATATTTCGGCGATCGTCCATGAATCCGTAAACATTGGCGCAGTCGATCAGGTTGATCCCAGAATCGATTGCCGTGAGAATCACCCGTTCAGCGTCATCCTGGTCGTACTGTCCTCGAAACCCGAGACCCAACGCCATCGGCGAGATCTTCACCCCGGCAGTCCCAAACTTTACGTATTCAAAACTCAAGATTTATGCACCTTCTGGTCAAATGGGTTGAATACACTTGTCTGGTCAACCCGTACCAACGAGGGTGCGAATTCTACCCCGATGCCACCACCATCGTGGCGATCCAAAAACTCGATCACTCAATTCCAATTTGAAAGTTGGATTCGTCTAAATGACAGTCATCACCGACCCTGTGCTGGTCGCACAAAACCTCAAGAAGCGATACGACGACATAGAAGCCGTGGCGGGTATTTCATTCGAAGTAAAACGCGGCGAAGTGTTCGGAATGCTGGGTCCCAACGGTGCGGGCAAAACGACTACGGTCGAGATTCTCGAAGGTATGCGAGAAGCGGATTCTGGCGAAGCGTTCATCAACGGGATCAATGTCAAAGAAGATCCGACTGCCATTAAGTCGATCATTGGAGTACAGCTCCAACAGAACGCCTTCTTCGACAACTTGAACCTCGCTGAGATCGTCGATCTCTACGCCCGTCTGTATAACGCAAAGGTCGATCCAGTCGAAATCCTTGGCAGAGTTGGCCTCGCCCAGCGCAAGGGCGCGAAATACAAGGAGTTATCGGGCGGTCAAAAACAGCGACTCTCGATTGCCGTCGCTCTGGTGAATGACCCAGTCGTACTTTTCCTGGACGAACCAACTACCGGACTCGACCCACAAGCCCGCAGATCACTTTGGGCGTTGATCCAGGATATTCAGTCTGGTGGTTCGACCATCGTCCTTACCACCCATTACATGGAAGAAGCCGAGGAACTCTGCGATCGCATCGCGATCGTTGAAAACGGACAGATCGTCGCGCTCGACACCCCCGATGCCCTGATCGACCAACTACTCGAAACGGGTTTCAAACCGCAGAAACGCGCTAGGGAAGCAACGTTAGATGATGTCTTCCTGAATCTGACCGGTCACGAGTTGAGGGACTAATCATGAAACTTTACGTAGCCCTCACCGTCGCATCGCTAAAAATGTATTTCCGCAACCGGCAGGCGTTGTTCTGGGCGCTGTTCTTCCCGCTGCTCATCATGCTGATCTTCGGAATCATGAATTTCGAACGGTACAACTCACCTAATGTTGGGATAGTCGATCGCGCCGGAAATCCCGCGTCCGAAGGATTGGTTCAAGCGCTTGGCGGCACCGACGATCAAGAGGTTCTAAGCGTCACGCTCGGCTCCCATGACGAGTTGATGGAAGAGCTCGAATTCGGAAACTCGAAAGCGGTAATTGTCATCCCAGAGAACTTTGGCGTGCCAGGTGAGTTTGCGACGATCGAAATCACCTATGACGAACGGTTCCAGCAAGAACGAGCTGTGATTGCCACCGTAGTTGGTCAAGTGACCGATGCGGTGTTCAAGCAAGTCGCTCAAGTACCTGACGAATACCGGGTAGAGAACAATATCTGGATTTCGGAGTCGTTCATCGAAGGTCAAGGGCAGGGCTTCAAAGGCTGGCTAATCCCGGGAATTGCCGCAATGGCAATCATGCAGACAGGCCTGTTCACTGTCGTCTTCACTCTTGTTAGGTTCAAATCGCAAGGTGTTCTACGTCGCCTGAAGGCAACTCCGATCGGAGCTTCGCACTTCCTGGCTGGTCAGCTGACAACCAAAGCGATTGTTGTCATTCTTCAAACCTACGTACTGGTGATAGTCGGCTCGTTGGTTCTGGGCGTAACTGTTGGCCAGGGAAGACTGGGAGCATGGTTCGACCTGACGATCCTCGCATTACTTGGTGGTGCGCTGTTTATCGCAGTTGGGTTGGCGATATCAGGGTGGGCAAAGAGCGAAGAAACGGCAGCACCTATCGCAAACATCATTTCTATGCCGATGATGTTCCTCTCGGGAGTCTTCTTCCCGCTTTCGATAATGCCTGAATGGGTAGTCGGATTCGCCCAGTACTTACCACTTACTTACCTGGCGGATGGGATGAGAGCGATCGCGGTTCAGGGTGATTCGATCACCACGCAGGGCAATGAGCTGATCGGACTTGCAATCTGGATAGCAATTTCGTTCGTAATCGCGACAAGACTGTTCAAGTGGGAATAGGGCGGTCAACCGGCCAGAACTTCGGGTAAGCTTCCCTCCCTGAACGATTAAACACATAGGAGCGAGCTACTCTCCCAGTGCACGGTTCCGGTTGAGTAACCCGCTCCATGTAATTCAATACGCCTGCGACTTCTAACTGGATTTCGTAGATCAGCCGCAAATTCTCATACGTGACTTCGACCGGACAAATACCCGCCAACTCCGAGGAAAAAATCCTCGTTGGTGAGTTGTCTCGTCGAACAGGCTTGTCGACCGCGGCAATCAACTACTACGTACGTTTCGGAGTTCTTCCTCAGCCCGAAAAAGTCAGTAAGACCCGCGCGCTCTATTCAGTCGATTACGTTCGACAAATCGAAGAAATCAAGAAGCTCCAATCCGAAGGACTCAACCTCGCTGCGATCAAGCAGATTGTTTCGGGGGATCCAGGTTCCAGGTTTTCAAAATCATCCTCGGATTCACGGCAGAGCTCTGACCTACCAACTGGTCCAATCCCGGTTGACGATTTCGTTTCTGCGAGTGGCTTGAGCCGTGAGGCATACGACAGACTGCTCGAAGCCGGGCTCGTCAGGTCCCCAAGGCGCGACCCTGATGGAAATCCAGCCCATGACCGAAGGGATCTTGGTGCAGCGAGGGGTTTCGCTCGACTCCTCGAAAACGGGGTTTCGTACGAAGTCTTAGAGCGTCATGCCGAGTACGAGCCGCTCTCCAAGGCTGAAGCGGTATTTCTAGCAGAGCACCTGAACTCGTCACGAAATTCAAGTGCTGACACTGCTCCAGTTAACGTTGCAAACGCATTCAGCACCGTTCGCTCATACTTACGTAGCTTGCAACTTGACGAAGCAATGCCGAACTGGCGGAGCCTGAGCGAATAGGCTCTAAAACCCGCCTTCGGCACTACGCTTGTTTTTCACGTAGTCGATGACAGTTGCCAATCCATCGGGTGGAGCGCCGTACTTGATCGCCTCCGCAACGTCGCTATCTGATTTTTCGTCTTCACCAATTGCGGCATGTGCGACCGCCCGGTTCCCGTAGTAATCAGGGTTGCCAGGTTTTAACTCGATAGATCGAGTGAAGTTGACTATCGCTTGCTCGAAATCCCCAATCGAAAGATAAGCGGTTCCAAGGTTGAATTGAATTTCGGGATTGTCAGGGTCCAGCCACGCTGCTTCCTCAAAATCCTCAGCAGCTTTGTCCGGGAATCCAAGTCGAGCATTTTTCAACCCGCGCTGGAAAAACTCGTCAGCAGTCTTTGGAGGGAAGCCAATATCTGCCTGCCCGCCGTCACTCGCACCGCCGTTTTCTCCGGTCAATAGTTATCTCCAAAAACGTGAATTGAAACTTGAATAACTCAATCATATCGCCGTTGTTGCCACGTGGTTCGTGTTAGAAATAGCGGCAGAAACAATCACAGCTTCACGGGGTAGAACATGCGAATCGCCTTGATCGGTCAATCGGCATTCGGACAAAAAGTGCTTGAAGCACTCGCGCAAAATGACGCTGACGAAATAGTTGGAGTTTTCGCACCTCGCGCAAAAGAAGGTCGCCCAGACGATCCAGTCATTACCTCAGCGAAAGAGCTTGGCATCCAGAGCTTAGATTTCAAACGGCTACGGGACCAGGAAGCGGTGGATCAATTCAAAGAACTCGACCCCGAGTTGTGCGTCATGGCATTCGTGACCGATATCGTTCCGATGGAAATGATCAATTTTCCGTCACTGGGCACGATCCAGTACCACCCATCGATGCTCCCAAAACACCGTGGACCAAGTTCGATCAACTGGCCGATAATCAACGGTGAAACTGAGACTGGGCTAACGATCTTCTGGCCCGACGAGGGACTCGACACGGGTCCGGTGCTGAAACAGGTCTCTGTGGAAATTGGTCCCGACGAAACCCTAGGCTCCGTTTACTTCAACAAGCTCTTCCCGCTTGGCGTTGAAGCAATGGTCGAATCGGTAAACCTAGTACGTGAAGGAAATGCGCCACGCAACGTCCAGGACGAATCTGGAGCGACCTACGAAGGTTGGTGCCGTGCGAAAGACGTGACTGTCGACTGGTCTGCCGACTCCTCGACTGTGTTCAATATGATTCGCGGTGGCGATCCGCAACCCGGAGCGAACACAGTCGCGGGAGAAACGGTCGTTTCCTTGTACGACGCCTCTCGCTCATATTTGGAAGGCACCTCAGCTGGAGAAATTCTCGAAATAACCGACTCAGGAATCACTGTTAGTGCCGCTGACGGGGCTGTAACGATTGGAAGAGTCCGAGAAAAGGGTGCCCCAAAGCAGTCCGCCGCTGAATGGGCGGAATCGAAAAATATTTCAGTTGGCGACCGACTGGGCTAAACATTCACAAACTCTGTAATCAACTCCGTTACCCGATCAGAGTGGTCGAGTAACGGAACGTGTGCAGCGTTTTCGATAATTTCCAAGTGCGCGTCTGGTGCAAGTTTGACCAGCCGTTCGGCATGTGAAACCGGAAATAGCTGGTCCTCGTCACCCCAAATAGCGAGCGTCGGCAAGTCGAGATGCGTCAGTGCTTCGTCCGTAAACACGTTAACTTGCCCCGACCAGTTGGCGATTGAATTAATGCTTTCACGTATTGCCTTTGAGTGACCTTGTGAAAGTGTCACGTCGTAGGCGTATTGCTTGTACTCTTCGGCACCTTCAAACGCTGTGTTCTTCACCTCGAAAGTCTTGAAGTAGGTGTCCTGTCCCCACCTGTTAGGCCGAGTAATCAATCGACCGAAATACGGCACAAGACTAAGTTTGAAAACGAGCGGGAATTCAGCTCCCATTCCCGCCGAACCAATCAGAACAAGCCGTCGAAATCTCTCTGGATACGTCAGACAGGCAGCAATTGCACCTTGCCCACCCATCGAAAGTGCGATCACATCTACGCGATCAATTTTCAGGGCGTCCATAAACCCGGCTATGTAATCCGCGATGCCGTCCAAAAACGGCTCTTCAAATGGAATTTGATCTGACAGTCCGAAAACTGGATGATCGGGAGCAATCACCTGTCGTGTTTTCGATAGCTCGGCAATTTGCCGGTACCAAATAGCGCTACCAGCACCACCGCCGTGGAGAAGCAAAATGGGAGGCAACTCGCTTGGGGTACCGTAGTTCAGGTAATGAACCCTGGTTGCACCAACGCGAACAATATCACCCGAATACTCTAGTCCGGCAAGCGACAGCAACTCTGACATGCTGGCTCGAATTTGTGTTTCTACTTGTTCCTGGTTCAACTGGGAGTCACAAACTCTAGTGATTCGTTTCGGATAACTCGGTAACGTTCGGCGAGTATAAACATCGTGTAAGAACTACAATCCATCTCACATGATCGAACATTCAGAAGACAATTCAGCCGTCGATCCAGAAGAGCCGCCGCTTTCGCTTCAGCAGCAAGCGTGGGAACTCCTCGAATTTACTAACGTGCGCAACATGCTCGCCGGACGCACGCGCTTTTTTATGTCTCGTGAGATGGCTCTTGCCGCTGAGCCACAAATACACCCAGATGATGTCCAAAGACTGCAAGACGAAACAGCGGAAGCAGTCCGACTACTTTCCGATGTGGGAGATATCGGGCTAACCGGCGCAAGGAATCCGAGAGAGTTACTTCATCGAGCTTCTATTGGTGGAGTACTCACCGGCGAAGAAATCGTATCGGTACTGTTCCTTCTAGACTCGATCTGGGTGGCACGCCAGACCGTTCTCTCAATGAAGGGTCGAACACCTCTCCTCGAAAATATCGCACAAGATATTCCTGACCTGCGTGATTTGAACAAAGAAGTGTTCAAACTCGTTTCAGATCGAGGCGAAGTTCTCAGTTCAGCTACTCCAAAACTTGCGCGACTAAGAGCGAACGTCAGCAAGACTTACCAACGAGTAATGCGGGTTATGGAGCGAATCGCAAATAGCCCGGCAGTACGGCAATCGCTCCAATCTGGCGCAATCGTCACACGCGGAGATCGGCTAGTTCTTGAAGTACGGTCTGACGCCCGAGAATCAGTTCCAGGCATCGTCCACGACGTCTCCGGTAGTGGTCACACTCTGTTCGTTGAGCCATTCAAGGCAGTTGAGTTGTGTAACGACTGGCGTGAAACCGCAGCAGAAGCTCAAAGAGAAGAAAAGCGAATCCTGCGAAAAATTTCCGGGATGATCGGCGACCGTGAGCCTGAGGCAGTTGTAAGTATCGAAGCTGCAGCTGCCATCGACTACATCGTCGCCCGGGGACGACTGTCCCAGTCAATGCGAGCGCGGCGAATTGCGACCATGCCTCCCGGCTCAGACAACGTTGTGAACCTGATCGGTGCAAGGCATCCAATCCTGGGCGACGATGCGGAGCCAATAACGGTCAATATTGGTCCCGGTTTCCGTGGCCTCGTAATTACGGGACCCAACACCGGTGGAAAGACCGTTGCGATCAAGACAATTGGTCTGTTTGCGTTGATGCACCAGAGTGGGCTCCAACTGCCGGTCGAAGACGGCGAAATGGCAATTTTCGATTCTGTGTATGCCGATATTGGAGATTCGCAGTCGATAGAGAGGTCTGTTTCTACTTTCTCAAGCCACATGGGGCGAGTGATCGAAATCCTCCTTGAGGCAACCTCAAACTCACTCATCCTTCTCGACGAACTCGGCACAGGTACTGATCCAGAAGAAGGTTCTGCGCTCGCAAGGGCGGTCCTCGAACACGCAATGGCGAGCGACATGCCAATTGCAATCACATCTCACTACCGAGCGGTTGCCGAATTCGCTGCTGAATCAGGTGACCTTGCGAATGCTTCTGTCGAACTTGATCCAGATTCGATGTTGCCGACCTACAAAGTCCTAATGGGCATTCCCGGACGCAGCTACGCGTTACACGTTGCCAAGCACCTCGGCATGCCGAACCATATCCTCGAAGATGCGGAAAGCATGATTGACCCCGCACGAACTGAGTCAGAAACGATCCTCCAACAGCTTCAACGCGAGCGAGAAGAAACTGCACGAATTCGTGACGAGGCAGAAAAATCCAAACTAGAAGCCGATATCGCCCGGCGTGAGCTTCAATCGAAACTGTCCAATGTGACCAAAGCGCAAGAGGACATGATCGAAAAATCTCGAATGGAGCTTCGCCGTGAGGCAGACCAGGTGCGTCGTGACCTCAGGAAGATCGTCAGCCAGGCAAAGCAGGACACTGATCTTGCTGCTGCGCAACGTGCGATTGGGAGGTTAAAGGGGCGATTCGCAGACCCTACCTGGCTGCCGGTGGCTCCTCCACCAGAAGCACCTCCCTCCGACGACAAGGTTGCCCGTCCTCTTCAGGCCAACGACGAGGTCGAAATCAAGGGTTTGAGCGTCAACGCAACGGTCATCGACCGCGGCAAGGACGGAATGATCGAGCTCCAGATGGGTGGGGCACGTATCGAGCTAAAGGAATCTCAACTTCGACTGGTTAAGCCCGCTGAAGATAAAGCCGACCCAAAACCACAACCGTCCATATCAGTCGACGTTGAACCGGCAACAGAAACTGTCACCGAACTCGATGTTCGGGGATTCCGAGTTCATGAAGCTGAAGATGAGGTGAAAAAGTTCATCGACGATGCTTCAATGTCTGGTCTCCGAAATGTACGAGTCATCCACGGTGACGGCACCGGGGCATTGCGAGAAGCAATCAGGGTGATTCTTGCAGGACATTCACTGGTCGGCACATTCAGCGCAGCACCTCGACACCAGGGTGGCAACGGTGCCACTCTCGTTGAGCTTGCCTGACCGAATTCGGCTATGTTGCCTCCCAATATGGGAGTGACGAATGGCAATAGCGAAACTGGGTTCGATTGCGCTCGACGTAAATGATCTTCAGTGTTGCAAGATCCTGAAGGAAATGAATTCTGTATATCGGCTGGTTAGCCAGTAACGGAACTAACCACTGAAGTCGAAATCAAGACCAACGCCCTGTGCCTTCGCCTGGTCGTAAACGAGGGATGCGCAGGAAATGTCCTGGATTGCGAGTCCAACGCTCTTGAACAGAGTGATTTCATCGTCGCTCTCTCGCCCGGCGATGGTGCCATTGATGACTTCACCAAGTTCGCCGTGAATATCGTCTGCTGAGTAGACACCTTCCTCAATCGGAATTTGGATGTCCCCCGCTTCGTTCAGGCACGCCTGTTTTTGATCACACACAACTTTCGACATCTTAATCGTTGCCGTATCCAGCTCTCGAACCCCAACTGCGTGAGAACCGATTGCATTGATGTGCGTTCCCGGCTTCCACCATGAGCCGTCTACGATTGGTTCGGTTGCTGATGTGATCAACGTGACGATGTCTGACTCTCGAACAAGTCCCTCCGCGCTCTCAGCGACCTGAACATTTACACCGGTAAGTTGAGTGAACTCTTCGGCGAACGCCTGTCGTTGATCCGGGTTGTTTCGTGAATAAACGAGGATGGTTTCAAGGTCAGCAGCTTCAGCCAACGCCAGGACCTGTCCCCGAGCCATAACGCCAGTACCAAGCACGCCGGCAACCTTGGAGTCTTTCCTCGCCAAATGACGGGTTGCAACTCCACCGCCTGCACCAGTCCGAATACCAGTGAGGTAACCACCGTCCATCGCTGCAACAACGACACCTGTCTGGTTGTCCTGCACGAGTATCGTGCCGATCGTCGTGGGTATATCGAACTTGGCCGGGTTGTCCTTGTAAACGGTTACCGCCTTCACTCCAAGTGCACCACCCGATTTGAGATAGGCGGGCATATAGGCGATCCAGCCCCCAACTTCAGCATCGGTCATAACCGTTCGGTCAGGCATTTCCGCCGTGCCTGCTGACAATTCTCCGAACGCTGCCTCCAACACGTCGATCGCTTTCGACATTGGTAGAAGTTTTTGAACATCAGACCGGTTCAGTAGAAGTGCCACTTTTAGCTCCGTCGGTTATTTGCTGGCTTCAAATCGGGCTGGAATTATAGCCGGATGCATCAATCATCCATCGACAATTGATCGAATTCGTCGGTACTCAGCGGATATTCCGTCTGTACGATTGATGTAGTCGGAAGAAACAGCGTACTAGGAATTATTGGTGACGAACTCAAAGGATTTGGATCCATGGCTCGGTGGCGAAAACCCAGCCAAGGAACAAATAGTTAAGCCGACTAGCACCGATTCGCCTACTACAGAGGCTGAAATCAAGCCCGAAGAAAGTTCTCAAGACCCGGCTGTTCAGTCGAGTGATCCCGAACCGGGATCAGAAGCGGTATTTATTCCGAGCGAACCGAAGATAATTCGGTCAGCAGCAACTGAAGAACCAGAGGAAGCCGATTCACTCGACACCTGGCGTTTGTTCGTTGCCATTGAACTACCCAGGAAGTTGAAGCGAACATTCGCGGACCTCGCCGGAAGCTTTAGACCTCGTGAACACGAACGAGTCCGATGGATCGAACAGCAGGCCATGCATCTCACCCTGAAGTTCCTGGGTGATACGCCGGTCGAAGACGTTGAAGCGATCAAAACATCTCTAGCAAGGGTCGCGAGTAGTTCCGGAAAATTCACGATCAAAATCGGACGAACCGGGTGCTTCCCATCGTTCCGTGACCCACGCATTTGCTGGGTTGGGCTTGCGGGCGAACTTCGACGTCTTGAACAGTTACAGGGACGAGTCGAAGGCTGCATGGTCAATCTTGGCTTCAAACCCGAAGACCGTGAATTCCGACCCCATGTGACCATAGGTCGCACAAAAGCCGGAGTTCGTGGCAGGCTCGCTGAAGACGTTGGAATGTCCTGGAGACACGCCCCGCTGAAAATCACCGGTCAACAACTACCGGTTGCAGCCATCGCGCTTTACCGCAGTTACATCGACGACGAAGAAGAAGCCCGTTACGAACAGCTCGCCAATTTCGAACTGGGTTAACTCTCCAAAACAAGCCCTCTGTTGACGCGTCCAGACCGTACTGGAGGGATCTCTCGACCTGAACTTTTTCGCTCCACCATTTCTGTGCCAATGGCATAGTTATGCGATGTCGCGAAAAGATTTCCGATCGATCATCAATCTCCGAATGAAGTTGCCAAAACGGAGGTCAAATGATGAATATCGGCAATTTGAATCGCACAGTTTTAACTTTTTTGATAGCAATTCTGGTAGTTGCCATACTTGGCTGAGCGGACAGTACTGATTCAGGAGTTAACGAAAATTCCGATATCGTTACGCAATCAGACAGTGATGCGCCCCAGGCTAATGAGCTAGCAGGATTGGCCATAAAAGAGTTCCCAATGGAACTTCAGTCTGTCGGAACAGACACCGGCTTGGTTACCGCGTGGACAGAATTCCTGACCAATACTTACTTCGACCCGCACGGGGATGGCGATTATCTCCATTTTTGTCAGAACTGTGTATTTGAGTCCGAAAAACCTTCTGGCTCACGCACTTATGTAACAGGCAGCCCAAATGCATGGTCGGTGAAACAACCCAGTGTTGCGATTCAGGAGCAACTTGTAGAAACCGCCCTTCATTTGGAACCAATTGTTCACGCCGGTCAAGGATTTACCACATCGGTTGGTCTAACAGTTGAAGACAGTAAACCCGTTGTTACGAACGCAGGTGTGGAGTCCGCGTTGGTGGCATACGAAAGTGATTACTGCTTACACGTCGTAAATCCCTCCACAGATGCATTAATGACCGGACCAAGTACTCACGTATCTGCGGAGCTGCTTGACGTGGCATCGGATAGGACTCGAACCGCGGACATTGTCGCTTTGGATGCGTTGGTGAAAAAACAAGGAAAGTTTCACCAGGAATTCATTGATGGTCGAATCTCAGTAAATGAATCCACAGCCAACCCGGCGGTGTGAACTCGCCCTCAAAGCTGTTGCCGGAAAAGATGCTCCAGCCTGATTTTTTAACCGATCACCGAAGTGATCAACGAGTGCCGATTTACCGATTCCCGGATCACCACTGACCAACAATGTTCGTCCATTGCCGTCCAAAACGGACTGGCGAGCATTTTCAAGTCTCGCCAGTTCCGCTTCACGCCCAAACAGCCTTTTGCCCTTATCAACCGACATGGAGAGGGATACTAACCCAGCTTGGTTTCAAAGACCTGTTACTGCAATTCGAACATCACGGATGTAATATTGGTCAGTCAAAAGTTGTGACGGAGACACGTTTCAGTTCAGTGTGTGTCAAGCGAGCCCGGTACGGTGGAAGCGGGTACAAAGCACTCCTGAATCATCACTCCTGAACCGCTCACTGAACGGTAGTTTTCACTCCTATTAGGCTGGGCCGGATTGGTTGAACGTTATTTCAGCCACGATCTTTCAGAAGTTCGATCTGAGTGTCCCGAAATACGCGAGTAGATCGGGAAACCAGGGTGGTACCGCGGTATCGTTTTATTTCAAACGCCCGTCCCTGAATTTGGGACGGGCTATTTTTTGCCTGATTTATTCCCAGACAACTTAAGAACGTTCGTATCGAGGAAGCAGTAGTGTCGAGTCAGTTCGATCCAGTAGACCCAAAAGTCGATTTCGTGGCCAACGAGGAAGCCATTCTGAAGTGGTGGAACGAAAACGATATTCCCACGCGCTACAGGAAGCTCAATGAGAACAGCGAAAAACGGTTTTCGTTCATAGACGGGCCAATTACTGCCAATAACCCAATGGGTGTTCACCACGCCTGGGGTCGAACCTACAAAGACCTGTTCCTGCGTTTCCGAAACATGCAGGGCTACAAACAGCGTTTCCAGAATGGTTTCGACGGGCAGGGGCTCTGGATCGAAGTTGAAGTAGAGAAAGAAAAAGGCTTCAAGTCGAAACGCGACATCGAAGAATACGGTGTCGACAAGTTTGTACGCGAGTGCCAGGCACGTGTTGATCGATTCGCTGACCGAATCACAGAGCAGTCGAAACGTCTCGGCTACTTCATGGATTGGAACAACTCGTACCACACCAAGTCAGACGAAAATAACTACACCATTTGGCACTTCCTGAAGACCTGCGCAGATAACGATTGGATCTACAAGGGTCGAGACGTTATGCCGTGGTGTCCGCGATGTGGAACCGGGCTTTCTCAACATGAGATCGTCACCGAGGGCTACCAGGAAATCACCCACGAAAGCCCATTCTTAAAATTCCCGATAATCGACGAAGGTCATGAGAACGAAAACCTTCTCGTCTGGACCACCACACCATGGACTCTCGCTGCAAACGTTGCCGCAGCAGTAAACCCTGAAAACACGTATCTCAAGGTTGAAGACCAAGGATCGGTTCTCTACTTCAGCAAAGCGCTGTTCGAGTCGCTAAAGAAGGACAATGTCCTCACGAACGAGGCTCAAATTCTTGGTGAATTGAAAGGTTCCGAGCTTGTCGGACTTCGTTACCAGGGACCTTTTGACGAATTACCTGCGCAGTCTGAAGCCAAAGATCAACATCGAGTGCTTTCGTGGGACGAAGTCGGAGAGACCGAAGGAACTGGAATCGTCCACACAGCCCCAGGTGCCGGTGCAGAAGACTTCCAGCTGGGCAACGACAACAGCCTAACCCCGATTGCTCCCCTGGATCAGAATGGTATTTACATGGACGGATTCGGCCCGTTCACCGGCAAGTCCGCCGCCGATGTAAAAGACCTCGTATTCGAGTCTTTGAAAGAAAAGGGACTTCTGGTACGGGTCAACAAGTACACCCACCGATACCCGGTTTGCTGGCGTTGTGGAAAAGAACTTGTTTTCCGACTCGTTGACGAATGGTTCATTTCGATGGACGAGATTCGACCAAAGATGGTGAAAGCCACCAACGAAATGGACTGGTTCCCCGAGTTTGGTAAAGCTCGAGAGCTCGACTGGTTGCGCAACATGCACGACTGGATGATCTCGAAGAAGCGCTACTACGGTCTTGCACTGCCGATTTACGCATGCGACTGCGGCAATTTCGATGTCATCGGTTCCGCTGAAGAGTTAAAAGAACGAGCAGTCGAAGGTTGGGATGAGTTCGAAAAGAGCGGTGCTTCACCGCATCGCCCGTGGATCGATGGCATAAAAATCGCCTGTTCGGACTGTGGTGAAAAAGTCTCTCGGATCGAGGACGTCGGAAACGCCTGGCTCGACGCTGGAATCGTGCCGTTCTCAACAATCGGATACAAATCTGATCCAGATCACTGGAAAGAGTGGTTTCCTGCCGATTGGATTTCAGAAAGCTTCCCCGGCCAATTCAGAAACTGGTTCTATTCACTCATCGTGATGGCTGCTGTTCTCGAAGACTCGATGCCTTCTCGCCAGGTTTTTTCCTACGCGTTGATGCGCGACGAAAACGGCGAGGAAATGCACAAATCGAAGGGCAACGCGATTTGGTTTGAAGATGCGGCCGATCAAATGGGTGTGGACGTGATGCGCTGGGTGTTCAGCCGTCACACGCCTGCAAACAACATCAACTTCGGATTCCGTACGGGTGATGAAGTACGTCGACAGTTCCTGATTCCACTGTGGAATATCTATTCGTTCTTCGTGACTTACGCGAACCTCGATGGTTGGACTCCAGAAGAATCAAGCATTCCTCTTGAGTTCGGTGTAGATCAACCTAGTTACATCAACTGGAATATGGCTTCCGACGCAGAAAACTTCTCTGAGCTTGATCGATGGATCCTCTCAGAACTAAACCAGCTGATTGGTCGAATGACCGTCAACCTTGAGAACTGGCAGCTTCCGTACGCGGCAGGAGCAATGGAGCAGTTCATCGATGACATGTCGAACTGGTATGTGAGGCGATCGCGCAGGCGTTTTTGGAAGTCAGAAGGCGACAAGGACAAGTCTGCTGCGTACTCGACTCTCTACACGTGTCTGGTCACGCTCTCGCGACTGCTTGCTCCGTTCACTCCATTCGCCGCTGACATGCTCTACCGCAATCTGGTAGCAGAACGGGTCGACGGCACTCCGGATTCTGTTCATCTGACTCACTGGCCAAAGCCAAACGAGTCGTTAATCGACCAGGACGTGATGAACCGAACTCGGCTTGCAATCAGGTTGGCCTCACTCGGACGTTCTGCCCGTGCGCAATCGAAACTCAAAGTTCGACAGCCACTCGCCGAATTCGTTGCCGAGGTTCGACACGATTGGGAGCACTTCGCACTAGCGGAAATCGAACCGGTTTTGAAGGAAGAACTGAACGTAAAAGCAGTTCGAAACGCCTCAGAAATTGGCGGGTTGCTCGGCTTCGATATCAAGCCGAATTTGCCGAAGCTTGGACCGAAATACGGTAAGGAAATCGGTGCGATCAGAAACGCGATTGCCGAAGCTGATGCAGCGGAAATAGCTAGAGCTTCAGAAGCCGGTGAGATGATCAAAGTAGGTGATTTCGAGCTCGAATCAGACGAAGTTTTGATCGAGCGTGTCGCCCTTGAAGACTACGCCGTGGCGACCGACGCCGGTTACGCAGGCGCGGTGCTCACGGTTGTTTCAGAAGAACTAAAGGCAGAAGGAGTCGCTCGCGAAGTTGTTCGTGCGGTTCAGAACCTCCGAAAGTCTTCAGGCCTCGAAATCTCGGACCGTATCAACCTCTGGGTCATCACCACAGAGCCAGTTGCTAACACGTTGCGCCCACACGAGGAATACATCTCCGGTGAAACTCTTGCTGAGCACCTCGAAATGGGTGCGGGTGTGAGCGAAGACTCAAACGACTCGGCTACAACTGAATCGGTTCAAGTAGACGACGTGAAAATCACAGTCGCACTCGAAAAGGCATAGGAACCGACATGAAAGCACTTGTTCTCGATCGACCTGGAGTCGTTCAGGATCTTTACGTTGGAGAACTTCCGACACCGGAGCCTGGTGAGGGTGAAATTCGAGTTGAAGTGCACGCGGTTAGCCTCAACCCGGTCGACTACAAACTCACCGGGCGAGGAAACCCAAACTGGACGTTCCCGTTTGTACTCGGACTCGACGTTGCAGGAATTGTTGACGCTGTCGGTGTAGGAGTGACCGAATTCAAGGCAGGCGACCGGGTGTTCTATCACGGAGACCTGACAAAGCATGGAGGTTTCGCCGAATACGCAATCACGACGGCACACACCACCGCATCTATTCCAGCCAACGTTTCATACGCTGAAGCTGCGGCAATCCCGTGTGCGGGTCTCACGGCTTACGAGGCGGTAGTTCGCCGACTCGATGTACAACCGAATCACATCGTATGGATGCAAGGCGGCGCTGGTGGCGTCGGTGGTTTCGGTGTCCAAATTAGTAAAAACATCGGCGCAACGGTCATCACAACTGCTTCAGAGAGAAACCACGAGTTTGTGAAATCCATCGGCGCTGACCTGGCAATCGACTACAACACTCAAGACGTTATCCAGGAAATTCTGAACTACACCAACGGTCTGGGAGTTGACCGAGTTCTTGGCGCCGTAGATGTGAATACTGCCAACCAGGGAGTCGAGGTCCTGAATTTCAGGGGCGGAATAGCTTGTGTCGCCGGAATGCCAACTTTAGATGCATCGACCTTTGCAGGTGCTAAGTCAGTACACAACATCGCTTACGGCGGAGCTCACACCTCAACGAACCGTGAAGCCCAAGTCGACCTGGCTCGAATGGCGACCGAAATGATCGGCCTGGTGGCTGAAAAGAAAATCGATCCGATGATCGACCAAACACTAACGCTCGACGAGATTCCCTCCGGCCTAGAACAGCTCCAGACACGCCACGTCAAAGGCAAAATTGTCGCCGAAATCAGGTAGCTCCTTACAACTTTTTGCACTCAAACGGTTGATCTGGGGTGTGCAATCATGACGCATGCCTTCAGCAGGTGCTGATTCAAGCAACTCAAATAAGCCTTCCCTATGGCGTGATTCAGACTTCCTGAAGTTTTGGGCTTCTCAGTCTGTATCGAATCTCGGGCGCATGATGATGGCGATTTCGCTGATCGCCGTTCTCCTACTCGATGCTCGCCCCTACCAAATGGCTCTCCTAGGTGGAGCGACAACCGCATCTGGACTGATATTCGGACTTGTTGCCGGACCTTGGGTTGATCGATCCCGACGTCGAGCTGTTCTTGCAGTAACTGAGCTCGGAGCTGCTGCTGCACTCGGAAGTGCTGTGTTTGCTCACTACTTTCTAGAGCTTCACATCGAGCACATGTACCTGGTTGCCTTCCTGTTTGGAACTTTCGGAATTTTCAACGAGATCGCGCAACGCTCGTACCTACCCAGCCTCGTCGAAAAGGAACGATTGATAGAAGCGAATTCAAAGATTTCGGCATCCGAAGCAGTCACTGAACAAATTGGATTTCCAATAGGTGGTTTCATTGCACAATTAGCATCCGCGATAACTGCAGGAATTGCACAGACATTCACGTTCTTGGTCTCGGGAATACTGCTCCTGATTATTCGAAAATCAGAACCTAAACCTGTTCAACTCGAACGTCCGAACATATGCCGTGAAATTGTCGACGGTTACCGATTTATCAGCTCGAACTCCGTCCTGCTTTCTATAGCTGTGAGCGGTGCGCTGTTGGGAGCTGCAAACGGCATCATCGGAGGCATGATCACTCTTTTTGCCATAACTGAGATCGGATTCCAACCTGGTCCAATCGGAATAATTTTTGGAATCGGCGGGATTAGCTCATTTGTTGGCGCACTTTTTGCGACTCGAGTTACCAATCGACTTGGCGTGGGCCCAACAATGGCTCTTGGTCTGTTCTCTTAAGGTTTTGTCGGTTTCCTCATCCCGTTTGCACCAACGGATATTTGGATTGCAACGATCTTTTTCGTACTGCCTCAGGTGTTCGGCGACGGGTTTTGGGTTATGCACGACATCAACAAAACCAGCCTTCAACAGGCGATCATTCCCGCCAACTACCTTGGACGCGTGATCGGTGCAATGAAGGTGACTGAGAAGGTGTCTACCCTGATTGGGGTGTCGATGGCAGGTGTAGTCGCGGAAGTCTTCGGACTCAGGGTCGCACTTGCTATCGGAAGCATCATTTGGCTGCTCGCAGGTGCTGTGTACTTGCTTCCCGCAGTCAGGAGCATCAAGTTGTTGCCAGAATCACCGGTCAACGTCGAGCAGGATTAGAACGTAAAGCTAAACGAACTTGTCTTCGTTCCGAACGGCTCCCGGTCCTTCAGGATGATCGAGTTCTTGAGCGCCGGCAGGTACTGGATTAGGCATACCGGGTAGCGATGACGTTGTTCGAATACGTTCCAGGCTTCGAGAAAGCGATTCGTTACGTTCGTTCTGCTCTTTTTCTGCGAGATAGAACGCGTATCTCGAAGTAAGCATTGCTCCTACAAGCAAGATGATCGCCGACACGTATACGAAGATCATCAACACTATGATCGTGCTAACACCTCCGTAAATAGAAGTCGCCACACCGCTCATGTTTCGGAGGTAGAAGATGAATATTGCTTTCGATATTTCGAACGCTATTGCGCCCAACAGCGATGTAAGCCACACGTCACGGAAGTGCAATTTTGTGTTGGGCAACCACCAGTAAATCGTCAGGAACACGTTGAATGACAGGAATGGTGGAACGAGCAAGGCTAATCTTGACCAAAGCTGTTCATCGCTAATAGGAGCATCCGGGAGCCAAATCGCCGACAAATCCTGAATGTACGCCATTGCACCGGTGATAAACACAGAAGCAAACAGCAAAGTGGAAGCCCCGAACATCAGTGCTATGTCCATGACACGTTCGGTAAGGAACGGGCGGGTTTTGTTGATGCCCCAAATCACGTTCACGCTTTTGCGAATCGCTGAGAAAACCTGCTGCGAAACCCAGAAAAGACCGATCGTCGCGATAACTCCTCCGGCAACACGTCCACGTGAAATGCTCTCGAAGAAGTTGCCAAGGAATTCGTCATCGGCTTCTGCCAACACTGGTATTTGTTGGCGCAAACCATCAATTAAACGCTCTTCGAATCCCTCAACACCAAGGACGAGCGAGAACACGGCTATCAGTGCAAGTGAGAGCGGGAACAGCGAGAAGAACGCATAAAACGCGATCGCCGCTGACATATAGGGCCCGTTCTTGCCAAGGAACTCATTGAAGTTGCTGGCAATGAAATTGACCGCGGATACCAGAAATCGAAACATAGACGAATATACTCTGCGGGTTCGCTCATTACTGAGGCAAACAAATTTCTAAACCGGATTTAGCTGTTTTCAGTTCAACTCGTCGAATTCGAGAGGTCGTATCAAGTATTAGTCGAGTTCACCAGCACGGAATGCTGAGATGTAGTTCATCGCGAAATCGTCATTGCCGAGCAGCAAATCCATCGCCAGTTGAGCCGGTTTCGCATCCAAGTCCATCGTGAGCGAGCGTTCAGCAGAAGTGGTAAGCGGGTCGATGATTCCAGAATCAGCACCAGCTTCAATAGCGAGGTACAAGAACACATCGTTCACGAGTCTTCGCTTTGGGATCCCGAACGAAACATTGCTCATTCCGCCGGTGATGTGAATCTCATCTCCAAAATCGGCTCGAATCTGCTTAATCGCATCGAAAACGTGTTTTCCATAGTTTGAATCAACAGCGATAGGGAACATCAAAGGATCAACGAAGATATCTTCTTTTTTCATTCCCTTGCTGAGTGCCAACTCAACGATCCTGCCTACATTTTCAACGCGCTCTTTGTCATCTCCAGGCATCCCAACTTCGTTGGCAGCGGAAACCACAGCTCTCGCGTCGTGTTTTAGTGCAACGTCAATGGTTTCTGGACGCTCAAGAGCAATCGAGTTGAGCATCGGACGACCCTGCCCACCTGAGTATGCCGTGAGCCCAACTTCAATAATTTCCGGGTTCGATGAATCGATGCTTGGGGGAAGCGTTGAAACGGATTCGACAAACTTGACGAGCCAATCCATAGAGGCCTTTTGCTCTTCCAGGCGGTGAGATGACTCATCAACATTCAGATCGAGATAGTGAGAGCCTGCATTTGTCTGCCTGGCAACCTCGTGTTCGATGTAATCGGTGCCCTGTTTGGCATCGTCTCCACTCTCGTTGATGCCTTTCCAAATGGCGATCATGAAGTGCTTCAAGTTGCCCTGTTCATAAGGCTGAGTAGTCGTGAAATGCTCAGGAACGTTTACGAAATTAAGTTCACCGTCGACTTTGTATTTGACCGCCTCAGTTCCGTCCTCGAAAACATGACCACGTATACCGCCGCGCTTCACAACGCGGGTGGTGTGAATGTTCTCGCCAATGACTACGAACTGATCAGAGGACTCAATTACTTTGGACATCGCTGTTTTTCTCAGTCGAACGGTTGAAAAGGTGGACTATGGATTATGCAGTCTAAAACTAGGAGTTGGGGCTGCTTTTGCCGTGGTGGTCTCGTTTCAAGAACGTATTCATCCACGCCGAGGTATTTCGCAAAGATGCGTCCCTGAATACGACCGGCCGCTGGAGCATGTTTTGCTCCTGGTCGTACGGCTTGAGCCGGTTGTACGCCCTCAACCAGATGCACTCTTGATCAAGAACCTCGCACTGACCATCCTTCGTGCCGCCGCACGGACCGTTTCGCTGATTCTTCACGCATTGCGACTCCGGGCACAAATAACCGACGTCCGGCAGTGAACAGTCACCGCAATCACGACAGTGGTAGACAGGTACTTTTGAAAGCTGCTCAAGCGCGTGTGCTACACCGGTGAGTTTTTTACTTTTCTCTACTTGAGAGTAGACAGCGCTGCCAGCTTTAAAACCGATCGTACCTTCCGTAAATACTCTGTCATGAACAAATTTTCCGATCCTGTACTGCACAGGACTCTTGATCTTCGCGAGGGTTTTTGAGAAACCTTTCTTGGACGCAACGTAATTGCGGTTTAGTTCATCCGAGCTAAGACCTTGATTGTCGCCCTGTTCGTACAGGTAAAACTCATCGTTTTGCGGAAAGTGAATTTCCTTAGCAAATTCTTTCCAGTCGTTCTCACCATATGAGTCCGCCATTTCGAGAATCCGCTGAATACGCTTGAGTTGCGGTCTACCTGAGATGTAAGCCCCCCTGTACCCAAGACCTTTCAGTATTGCGATTTGTTTTGCAGCGAGTTCTGAAAAGAAGGCACGACCACGGTCTTTGGATTTCGCCTGTTCGTTGGCGATATCCCTCAATTCATCAGACACCCATACGCCGGGGACTCCCCAGCGGTTGAAAAATCGCCCGGCTGGAGCGGTCAGAATGAACACTGAGCCAATCAATGGGACGTTCAAGTTGTTTGAGCGAACATAACGAGCCAGTTCGTCGAGTTTTCGCGAGTCGTAACCGATCTGTGTGATCGCCCACTGAGCACCGGTTCGGATTTTCATCGCCAGTTTCAGGTACTGGGTGATCAACTCGCCTTCATGCTTCTTGAACGGGCTGACTGCACACCCGGCGTAGAAGTGGGTTTGCTCCAGCCTGTCTTCCCGACCAGCGGAACCCCAGACCGGGTTAGGCAACCCTTCATTCATTTGCCTCATTAATTCCAGCAAACCAACAGAGTCAAGATCAAATACAGGTTGTGCTTGCCCTTGAAACCCGCCTGTTGGGTAATCACCCGACAACGCCAGAACGTTGGTGAATCCTTGACTCCCTAGAGCCCATAGTCGACTTTCGACTCCGTTCCGGTTGTAATCCTTACAGGACATGTTGATCACAACGTCTCGTCCTCGGAAAAGGAGGTCTTGTCCGAGAACCTCCGGTCGAATGTGAGGATTGCCTCCAGGATTGTCCGTGAGTGCAACGAAATCGACGCGATCGAATTCTGACAGTGATTTCGCCAGTTCAGCAGTTTTTCGGGATGCCTCCGCCATCAACAGTCCGCGAGATGTTTCAATCTCGACTGCTGTGAGGAATCGATCACTCTTCTCGAGCATCGATTGAAGGTTTTGCTTTGGCTGAGTTGAACTCAAGACATCAAGTTCCAGCGATTACTTTGACCAGAATTCAACAAGCAATCAAAGGATTCGTATGAGCGAACCATGGTCATCAAACTTTGAGATTATCGCACGTGTCGTAATACTGTTTTCGCCCAATCCCCCACACTCTACAGTGTTTCGAACAAACCGAGAACGTGCCTAGCGTTAGAATATGGGCACTCTGCATACATCGTAAACATGTACCTATTACAGTGTTTGCGTGTAGATCAACCGCACTAGATGGGATTCTCTCCCCGGTAACGTATGAAAAGTAAGCAGCAAGTAGTAGTTGTAGGTCTTGGTCGTTTCGGCGGTAACGTCGCCCGTACGCTGTACCAGCTCGGTCACGACGTTATGGCAATCGACATCGATGAAGAGCGCGTTCAGTCATTGATGGGTGAAGTGACTTATCCCGTTGCCGGTGATGCCACGCAGGAAGCAGTTCTCCGTGAACTTGGTGTGCACAACTTCGATATCGGGATCGTAGGTATCGGTGCAAATGTGGAAGCCAGCATCATGGTTTCGGTTCTGTTCCAAACCATGAACCTCCCGTACATCGTTGCCCGAGCTCACAGCACCTTGCATGGAAATACCTTGCGTCGACTCGGATGCAACCGTGTCGTTCACGCTGAAGAAGAAATGGGTCATCGTCTCGCGCACAGTCTGTTCAACCCGGATGTAGAGGAATACATGGAGTTGGCAGAGGCCTTCGGGGTCAGCAGGCTCCAAGTCCCCGAACGATTTACGAACATGACTCTTGATGAGGCAGGTTTCGCGGGTGCGCGAGACAAATATGGAATCGCAGTCGTAGCTCTCAAACGTGGCAACGACATCACCTTAAGCCCGGACTCTAATGAACGACTAAGAGCGGGTGACGTACTGGTAGTCGCAGGTCGCGACGAGTACGTGAGCCGGATCACCAGTTAGCGAGTAACAGGACAGAAGGCTTATGGTATTCAATCGTGTACTCGCAGTAGTCACCGATGATCCTTCCGACATCAACACGGTGTCTCGCGCTGCGGACATCGTGAGAGACGAACGTGGACGTCTGTTTATCGTGTACGTAATACAGGTAGATCGCTCGCTACCTCTCGATTCAGAAATCGAAGATCAGATCGCTCGTGGAGAACAGGTGCTTCACCGTTCAGAGAGATTAGCTCGGTTACCACGCGGCGAAGTCGACACCCAGTTGCTGCAAGCACGCGAGCTGGGTCCCGCCGTAGTCCACGAGGCGATAGTTCGTGATACTGACGCTATCGTGATTGGAACGTCGTACCCGACGGAGTTTGGACTCTTTTCACTTGGAAATGACATCCCGTACATCCTTGAACATGCCCCGTGTGATGTGATCTTATGGCGAGAGCGCAGCGAGGCAGTAACTCCTGTGGCACGTTCGCAACGAAACGGCAGATCGTGATTTTGAAAATTCGACAAGCATCAACTGAAGGATCGATTGGATGAACGCAATCATCATTGGATCCGGCAACGTTGGATCGAACTTATCTCGGCAGCTGACTGACCGAGGTCACCAGGTAGTCGTGATTGACACCGACGCCGATGCCCTGCGAAAACTGCCCAGAGGACGAGTCGACTCTGGAGTCATTCAAGTACTGGTTAGAGACGGTTCTCTTTCATCCTCACTGGTCGAAGCAGGTATTTCGAACTCAGAAGTTCTGATCGCAGCAACTGGTAACGACCCCTTGAACGGATTGATCGCTCAAAAAGCCAAAGAAATGTTCAACGTCGCCAAGGTGGTTACCGCAGTCAAAGACACGGCACTTCACTCCATGTATGAATCGATGGGAATAGACACGGTAAACAAATCAGAGTCAGTCACCGGACAATTGATGCAATCGATAACCGGGGAGCAGGATTAGCTGTGTATCTCGTAATTGCCGGAGGCGGTCGAGTTGGCGCCCCGCTCGCATCATCCCTGGTCAGTGAAGGCCACGAGGTTTTTATTCTCGACAAAGAAGAATCCGCTGTCGACGCAATTCAGCGCGAACTTGGCATGGTTGCTTCGGTAGGCGATGCAACGGTCTTGCGTTCACTCAATGATGCGGGAACTGCCAGGGCTGCAGCTTTCATAGCTGTCACAGACTCCGATGAAAATAATCTTGCTGCCTGCCAACTGGCTCGCAACAACTTCGATGTCCCGAAAACTATCGCGACGGTTCGAGATCCTGAAAACGCAGAACTGTTCGAACGTGTAGGGATTGACCTGGTGGTCAGTTCAACGGACCTTGTACTCGCAAATCTCGCAACTGCGCTCCCAGCTCATCCGTTAATTCGGTTGATGCCACTCGCAGACCGTACAGAGGAACTTGTAACTCTCAAAATCCCCGAAGCAGGTAGTGTGGTGGGAAGGAAACTTTCCGAAGTTACCCTTCCGTACGGAGCAAGTATCGTCCTGTTGATCAATTCGGAAGGTCGACGAAAGAATTTGACCGAAGACCCAGAAATTCAGGCGGAAGACGAAGTTGTGGCACTGTCGCCTACCAACACCACAGACGAGCTCTGGGAAGTCCTCACAGAACTGAGATAGAAGATGTCAAAGAAGATTGCATTCCTTGGACCTGAAGGCACTTACACCGATGAAGCAGCGTACTTCTACGCTCCTGACGGTGATCGTGTCCCTTACGCCACTCTCAGCCAAATAACCCAGGCAGTTGAATCTGGTGAGGTTGAAGAAGCGGTGGTGCCGATTGAGAACTCTCTTGCCGGAACAATCATCGAAATTGTCGATTTCCTCCTCAACTCCAAGAAAACACAGATCAAAGGCGAAATTCTTTTGCCAATTGATCATTGTTTGATTGCGAGACCCGGAGTCGCGATCAGCGACATACGAGTTGTTAAATCGAAACAAGAAGCACTGGATCAGTGCCGTGTGTTCTTGTCGAACGAACTCAGGTTTGCAGAACAACTGGCTACAACCAGCACTGCAGCCGCAGTTACGAATTTGAAAGATGATTACGACCGCAGCGCAGCAATTGGGCCACGTCGGTCAGCTGAGCTCGCCAGATTACCAATACTTGCAGCGGGTATCCAGGATCGCCAGAACAACGTGACGCGTTTCGCAGTTCTAACTTCATCTGGCGTAGCGCCTGAAGGTTCTAATAAAACATCAGTCGCTTTCGATTTCGGAAGCCCTGACGCCCCAGGGTTGGTTTACGGTGCTCTCCGACCATTCGCAGATCGCCAGATCAACCTGACCAAGATTGAGTCACGTCCTACCGGTAAGGGAATGGGCAACTACATTTTCCTTCTGGACTTCGACGGACGTATCGACGATCCGAACGTTCAGGAGGCGATAAACGAGTTAAAGCAGTTCACGTCGACATTCAAAGTGCTTGGAACTTATCCCCGAGCGCAAGGACTCGCAGTTCGTTAGAGCGATTCGTCGTCTAGATCGAGATCTTCGAAATCGTCGTCCGCCCGAGTCATAGATGCTGCTCGACGACCTTCGTTGGCAGCTGCAGCCATACGTTCGCGAGTGGCCGAAGTGAGTTCATCAGCCTTGTCTCGCCATTCCCGGCTCTGATCAAGGATGTAAGCGCGAGTTTCCTCACCTGACTTTGGAGCAAAAATCATTCCCGCGACGAATCCTGCGATTCCACCAATTAGGAATCCCTGGAAAAATCCGCCACCGCTGTCACTTTCAGCCATAGATATCGCTCTCGTTGAACTTCATGAAGCGTCGTTACGGGTCTTTTTGCCGCCGAACAACCTGGTTAGACCCGTGAATCCTGCGATCCCCGTCAGTGCATTTGCTACAGGCTGCAAGGTATCAACGGCCTCTTCGACTGATCGCCGAGCCGTTGCTACCTTCCCAAAAGTTGATTCGACCTCATCTGCAGCGTTCTCAACTTTGTCCATCAGACGGTTGATCCGTCCGTACATACGCAGAAACAACGCAGATCCGAACACGATGGCTATTAGTGCAACGAGCAGAAACACGATCACAACTAGATCGCGAATTTCGGCCAACGCTTCTGAAGTTTCCATCAACTGTCTCTTTAATCGAAGATCAATCGTTCAGTGGAACAGTTCAATCGTAGCAGCACCCTACTTCATCAACAACATTTATCAAGTATTTTTTTATTACGTTTTTACTAATTATTAATGAGCAGGCCTGGTTGACACTTTCGACAGTACGACGTTTCTCTCCGGTTGGTACGTATCTCAGTGATCTTTGATCCGCATCTTGGGCATTGCTCATTCTTCCTACCATGAACTCTAAGATGCTCTCGGTGCTTTTGATGAATCGAATCACCCACGATTGATCGCAGTAATTTCGTCGCATGTTCCGAAGCACGAGAGGCTTTCGCTCTTCGGCATCGACAATCTTTTGACCGACGACGCGCTGTGCCAGAAATTCCTTCACAATTTGAAGGTCCGGTGCTTCTGGCATGTTGAACTACGTCTACTCGAGGAAGTCTCGAAGCTTCTTAGATCGCGTGGGATGCCGTAGTTTCCTGAGCGCTTTGGCTTCGATCTGTCGGATTCGTTCCCTGGTCACACCGAATTCCATACCAACTTCTTCGAGAGTCCTGCTTCTTCCGTCCTCGATGCCGAATCGCAACTCGAGAACCCGGCGTTCACGTTGACTGATTGAAGCCAGTACATCGCCAACCTGTTCTTTCAGGAGTTTCTGAGAAGTAGCGTCAACCGGTGTCTGGGTATTGTTATCAGGAATGAAATCACCAAGAGCCGAATCTTCTTCTTCGCCAATAGGTGTTTCGAGTGAAACTGGCTCTTGAGAAATTTTAAGGATCTCTCGAACTCGATCGGCGGGCATTTCCATTTGCCGTCCGATCTCCTCCGAAGTTGGCTCGCGTCCGTATTCCTGAACCAATCGACGACTTACTCGCAAAAGCTTGTTTATCGTCTCGACCATGTGAACAGGAATTCGAATTGTCCGCGCCTGGTCGGCAATAGACCTGGTGATCGCCTGCCTGATCCACCAAGTTGCGTACGTACTGAATTTATAGCCCTTGCGGTAATCGAATTTTTCGACCGCACGAATGAGTCCGATGTTCCCTTCCTGGATCAAGTCCAGCAGGTTCATACCTCGACCCATGTATTTCTTTGCGACTGAGACAACAAGTCGAAGATTTGCTTCGGCAAGGTGTCGCTCGGAGCGTTCACCATCACCACGAATCTTCGAAAAATGAGCACCAAGCAGAAATTCGTACACGACTAGCTGCTGGATGTACTCGTCTGACTCAACGTTCTTTGAGAGTGAACTCAATTTTGGGTCGTCATCAAGAGCATCAAGCGTTTCAGGTGCGATCAAAGCCGACGTTATCGAAAGCTCACGAACCATGTCCTGAGCTTGTTCCGTCTCGCAGTTGAAAGCGTCAGACAAGTATGCGAGCAATTCCTCGTTGTGAGGACCATCAATCAATTCTCTGAATTCGGGAACACCAAGCACAGTTCCAAGAGTCGTGCCCTTCGGTAGACCCAAATAATTGGCAATGGCTTGCGCTGCCTCGTGCTGTGCGCCCAGACGTGTCAGAAGCTCAAGCGTTGTGTCCGCTGCGGACGGCATGCGACCCGTTTCGGCAGCCATTTCAGATTGCACATCTGAAAGACGAATGGATATTTCCATTCCACGCGCAAGGAATCGCTCATCCTGCGCTGTAAGGAGGTCGACACGCCCGATCTCACGCAAGTACATACGTACCGGGTCATCAGAAATTTCAGACTGTTCAACAAGAGCATTGAAGTTCAGAGCGCCGAAACCGTCGGCTTCTCGCGAACCCCAGCTGTCCAGCTCGGAAATGCTTGTGGCAATTGCCGTGGAACGCAGCATTGCAGGAGCAACACGTTCGTCGGTGTTGTCGTCATCCATCTCATCTCCATCGAGGTCCTTGTTGCTCGCAGAAAGCAACAATCCTCCTGAACTTGAGAGATCCTGAAGTTGTTCTTCGTTATCTGGCGTTTGAGAAGATCGTGCCATTTATGCCCGTCCCGTCATTACGTTGCGAAGATTTTCGTTCGGATGAAGTGACCGTTCGATTAGTTCCTTGGTTTCCTCACCTTCAGACTGCTTCAACTGTTCAGTTTGCAGTCGCTTGATTTGCCTGAAGTGCCGTTCCTTCAAGCGGGATACACATTGCGCTACATCGTCGATCAACATTTGCTGGTCTGACGGAGGTAGTACACGATTTGCAAGAAGATGAACCTTTTCCGTTAATTCATCTCCGAGTTGTTCCGAAATTTCAGCGAGTGTAGTTGAGGATTTCCACGCAGTAAACAAAGCACGATTGTCCGACTCGTGGATGTACTCGTCAGGCATTGCTACGACATGGTCACGCAAATCATCTCGCTGCAGTATGAGAGTAAGTAGATGCTCTTCGAGTCGATCGCCAGTGGTCTCATCGATTACACGCCCGGCTTGCTGTGACGATATTCGCTGCGCATTTCCGTTTCGGGTCCGATTTTCCCCGCGACGTCGCCAAGTACTCTTTCGCCTGGGCGGTTCCACGAGAGTTTTCAATCGTTGCTCAGTAATTCCTGCCACTTTGGCAACTGCTGACCAATACCGATCGCGATCGTAATCGTTACTCACATTGAATATGAGTGGTGCGATCTCGTTTGCGAATGCAGCAATACCTTCGCCCGACTCCATGTTATGAAGCTTTGACTTAGCAGCAATCAAGTACTGTAGAAGCGGTTCTGCATCGTTTAGCGAAGCGCGCCAGCTGTCAGCATCTGAACGAATAGCTTCGTCCGGGTCTTTTCCGCCATCTGGTCGAGCAACTCGAACATCCAGATTCTTGCGACGCCCTGATGCCAGTTCAGAACTAACTCCTTCAAGTGCCCTCAAAGTGGCGGCTTCACCCGCTGCATCCGAGTCCAAGCAAAGAACGATCTTGCCCTCGCCACCCGAAGTTGCGTACCGGGCGAGCGTATCGAGTTGCTGTCCTGTTACTGCGGTTCCCATAGATGCCACCACATTCTGGAACCCATGTTCCTGGGCAGTGATCACATCCATGTAGCCTTCAACCACGATGGCTTCATTCTGGGTTCGAATTGCCTCGGTAGCCCAGTTCAGACCGTAAAGAACGTTCGATTTTTCAAATAATTCGGTCTGAGCCGTGTTCAGGTATTTGGGCTCTGATCCATCGAGGGTACGGGCACCGAAACCGATAATCCGGTCTCGTGCGTCTCGAATCTCAATCGTTAGGCGACCTCGGAACATGTCCTGCCATGATCCGTCGTCTTTACGAGTTATAAGTCCGGCATCCCTGGCGGCTCTAGCCTGGACGTTCTGAGTCCTAAGGTGCCCTGCCAGCGTTTCGATACCGCTTGGAGCGAGTCCAAGTCCTCGGCGCTCTGCCGCGAGCATATCGATCCCGCGATCAGCCAGATACTCACGTGCCGATTCACCAGCGGGAGAACCTAATCGAGATTTGTAGTACTTAGCTGCAACCTCGTTAGCTGCTACCAGCCCCTCTACAGGCTTAGCCCTAGGCTCGTTCTTTCGTTCCTCAACTTTGATCCCGGCGCGGGCAGCAAGCTGGTTTACAGCCTCAGTGAACGACATGTTCTCTCGTTTCATCAAGAACGAGATAACGTCGCCACCTTCAGCGCAAGAACCGAAGCAGTGCCAGTTGCCGGTTTCCGGGTATATGACGAATGACGGGGTTCGCTCAGAGTGGAACGGACAGAGCGCTTTTGGCTGGCGCGACGAAGTATCCAGGTCGACGTAATCTGAAATGACCTGAACGATATCGGACCGGTTTTTTACCTCGTCGACTAACGCCATATCTGTGAAACTCGGGGCATCCTAAAAGGATGCGGTCTATAAATCCCAGGGTCGATGTCACTCGTTCACGACCACACGGAATCGGATAGGCGAACGGTGTACCGAGTATAAGGGCGATCATTTCCCCGTGGGATTTTTCCGGGGGTATTTTTTAGTGATTTTTAGATGCGGCCCTGGAACACACCATTGCTCAAACCTGGGCGAATTTCTTCTGCCTTGAGCAAGGCGTAGTTATCGGTCATACCGCAAACGTAGTCGGCTGCAGCGCGGTCAATTGAACCGGAAAGTTCACGAATCCAGGCCGGGATTTCATTGGGATTACGTGTGAAATGCTCGAACAACACACCCACTATCGCCGCGGCTTTTCGACCTTCGACCGAATTGCTGATCGGGTGATAAAAGCGCTCGAACATAAACACCCGAAGATCAGTGACGATTTTTCCTAGCTCATCGGACATTCGAATCCAGGGTGTTTCGCCGTCTGGCAGATCAATTTCACCTGTGCAGTCCCATGAGGACTCAATCACGTCTTTGACCACAGCGTCTATTCGCTGAGAGTGCCTGAACCCAAGTGCATCTACAGCATCACTCGGTAATTCGTCGACGGTAAACAAATCGGAACGAAGAGCATCCTGGATGTCGTGAGCAAGATACGCCAGTGCATCGGAAATTCGCACAATTTGGGCTTCGAGAGACAGATTCTCTACCGCTTCTTTCGATAGGAACTTTCCTTCTGGTTTCGAGTGATTTCGAATACCGTCTACAACATGCTCGGTGAGATTTAGGCCATTTCCATCTTTTTCAAGCAGCGTGATGAGCCGGACCGAGTGTCGACTGTGATGAAATCCGTCAGTCAAGACCTGGTTTAAGACGCTCTCACCAATATGTCCGAACGGTGTGTGACCAAGATCATGGCCAAGACCGATCGCTTCGACTAAATCCTCGTTCAGATTCAGTCCACGTGCGATTGAACGACCTACCTGTGAGACCTCGATTACGTGGGTTAGACGTGTGGTGAAATGGTCACCCTGCGGAGCAACAAAAACCTGGCTTTTGTGTTTGAGTCGCCGAAATGAGTTCGTGTGAATTACTCGATCACGATCTCGCTGAAACGCCGTCCTGGTCGGAGCAGGTTCTTCATCGATCGCTCGTACTCCGTCGATAGATTTTGACGCGAACTGGGACAGCATCTTTTCACGCTCTTCCAGTCGTAATCGGATGCTGTGGAGGTCGGGTTTCGTCTTCTCTGGAGTTGCTGCCATCGGGTTAAAAACTATATTCGAGCCAGATTGTTATGTGGCATCCAACTCAGGGTTTTCATGGAGCATTCTGACCGACTTCTGAGTGACAAATATCAACGAGATCATCGTCAGGAGAATGATTGGCCCCACCAACATGCCTGCCTTGATACCGAACCAATTCGCCAGCGTTCCGGTCCAGAGTCCCCCGAGTAATCCAACACTTTGAGAGATGGCGAAGACTCCCATCACTCGACCTCGAAAGTCTTCTGGCACTCTCAGTTGTACTGCCACTACAGCTGAAATATTGAAAAATCCGTTTCCAAAGTGGGCTATTAGCGCGAGAGCCATTCCGAGAGCGAGTACGGGAGATACCGACACAACAAGCATCACCGACGAGAACAAAGCCGCGGCGGCAAGCGTGACACGGCCATAGTGCTTGCCCAGGGACAACCTCCCGGCGACGAGGATGCCAGTAAACGCCCCTACACCTGCTGACGAGAATACAAACCCAACCTCGCGCTCACCACCACCGAAACGATCGACATACGCAGGTAGAACGCCGATCCAACCAAACCCCATCAACATATTTGAAAACACCAGAATTGCCAGAACCAGCAGTACGCGGTTTGTACGAATGAAGTTGAATCCTGTTGTCAGCTCTCTAAGAACACTGCTCTGGCGTTCGATCGTGCCTCGACCAGGAAGAACAAAGGTCACGACGAACATGGAAAACCAGCCGATCGCAGCGACGAAGAATCCGATCGAGGTATTTGTGGCTGCGATCAAGAGTCCACCGAGAGTGGGGGCGACGATCGAAGCAGATGCAAGGAGCGAGCCGTTGATCGTCACAGCACTTTTCAACGCAGAATTCGGTACTAGAGACGGAAAATATGCCTGGCGGGCGGGCGGATCTGCACCTGATATCAACCCGGTAAGAATTGCGATTACGAAAACGTGCCACGGTCGAACAACATCAGTTGCATCAAGAACCCCAAGTACAACGAGTAATGCAGCTCCGACCAACGAGGTTATCGACAGCAAGTTTTTCGCTTCGAACCTATCTGCCATCACGCCACCGAAGACATTGATGAGCATCATTGGCAGTGCGGAGGCTGCGGCAACTACGCCAAGACTGAGCGTTGAGCCTGTCAGGTCCCAAATTAGTAATGCCTGCGCAACAGCTCCTAGCCTCAGGGCATTCATTGCCAGCGATGTACCTACGAAATAAATCCTGAATTTAGGGATTCGCAGGGCACTTGAAGTACTCAATTCTTAGCTCTCAGCCAGTCGGCGTCCATCAAGATTTCGGACAACAGGTTGAGTTGTCGCCACGAGCACGAAAATACTTGCCAGGATGCCGGAACCTACTATTACTGCAATTCGCTCGTCGTATATTGAAGCAACGTAGCCACCCATCATTCCACCCAGCGGAATAAGGCTAAATGTGATCGTGTAGATGCCCATTACCCGACCACGCATTTGCTCAGGCACACGCAACTGCAAAACGGTCATAGCGATCACGAAGTAAATGGTGTTTGCGAGTCCGGCGAAGTACAGGAATACCAGTCCAAGACTAAAAATCTCGGTATACGCAAACGTTGCGATCAATGCAGTGAAACTCAGTGATCCGAAAATCATGATGAGCCCAACTCTTGGATGATTGCGAACTCGACCTACAACAAATGTCCCCGTGAGAGCACCCAGTCCCAGCGCAGAGAGCATGATTCCGAAACCATCGGCGTCTCTACCCAATCTTTGAGCAAACAAGGGCATTAGCTGCAAATACTGCATTCCGAAGAAGTGCGTGCAGTAAGTAAGACCGATGAGAAGGACAAAATCTCTACGCCCAAGAATGAACTGTATTCCCTCCTTCATGTCCCGAACCACGTTTCGCTGGGTCGAGGGTGCTGGACTCGATAGTCGGATCGAAATGATCACGACCAACATGCTGAGCCAACCAAGCACGCCAATGTAGAAAACCGACGCGGTTCCACCGAAAGTAATGAGTAGTCCGCCAAGAATTGGGGTGACGAGTCGACTGAATTGCCACATCACAGATCCAAGGGCAACAGCGCTCATCATGTGGTGTTTCTCGATAAGCAATGGGAAGTAAGAAGTTCGCACAGGACCATCGAAGCCCATCACAAGGCCATGAATCGATGCGATTACAACTACATTCCAAATTTGAACGACGCCTGTCGAGTCGAGTATCGCGAGAATCAATAGAAGCGATGTCGAAGCGACCGACACCCCAATCATCAACAGTCTGCGATCAAACCTGTCTGCCAGTACACCGCCGAACAAGGTGACGATTATGGTCGGAATCGAAGTGGCTGCTCCCAGGTATCCGAGAGAAAGTGCCGAACCACCCAGTCCGTCCACGATTAGCCATTGCTGTGCCATTTGGGCGATCTGGATCGCGCCAACCGAAGCCAGCGACCCTAGCCAATAACGACGATAGACGGGGTTGGAGAGTGCTCCGAGTTTTTCGGTGAGGCGCTGCCTGAAAGCAGAAACGGACGGGGAGTCAGGTTGTGGTTGCAATAGCTACGGGGCGCCTTGAGGACAGTTACTGGCAGGCGGGCATATTACGCCCGAAAAATGCCCGTAGCCAGCACCTGTTACTCGACAGTCACCGTTTTCGCCAGATTGCGAGGTTTATCTGGATCTCGGCCTAGAGCAAGCGCTGTGTAATAGGCAAGCATTTGCAGCGGAACGAGTGTGGCAAATGGCTGAAGCAGCTCTGGGCATTCCGGCACATACAAAACGTGATCAGCAACGCGTTCAATGACGGTGTCACCTTTTGTTGCCAGAGCAAGTACTTCGCCACCACGCGCTTTAACTTCCGAGATGTTTGACACCATTTTTTCGTGAAGCCCGTTTTGGGGGGCACAGACTACTGTCGCCATATCCGGCCCAAGCAGCGCGTTTACACCGTGCTTCATTTCGCCGGCGGCGTAACCCTCGGCGTGAATGTAGGCAAGCTCCTTCATCTTGAGAGCACCTTCCATTGCAATCGGCAGTTGCGCAGCCCGACCGAGATAGAGCAAATCATCAAAATCGCTAAGCCAACTTGAATACTCTTTGATCTGGTCTTCAAGGTCGAGAACATTTGCCACTAGTGCTGGAAGCTCTGCAAGATTTTGCACGTAACCGGCTTCTTCTTCTCGAGAGATCTCACCACGCGCCTTTGCCAGTACGATTGCCAGCTGAAGCAACACCGTCATACTTCCGACGAGCGTTTTGGTCGAGGCAACGCCGATTTCCTGGCCAACTTTGACCGGAAGCGTGAAATTGGCAACTCGAGTTGCTTGTGTGCCTTCTGCCTCTAGAACCACTGCCTGCGGACAACCGGCTTCGCGAGCCGATTCCATTGCTGCAAGAGTGTCGGCTGTTTCACCAGACTGTGTAATCGCAATCACGAGGGTGTTTTTGTCGAGTATCGGATTTCTGTATCGCAGTTCAGATGAGTTCTCGGCGGTCGCCGGAATGCGAGCGAGTGACTCAATTACCTGCGCACCGAACATAGCGGCATGAAGCGAGGTGCCCATCCCGGTGAGTACCACACGTTTTAGATCGTGGATTTCGGCTCCACTAAGTCCAAATTCTGGAAGTGTCTGTACCGACCTGGTGAAATCAGCTCGTCCTCGAAGAGATCCCTGGACCGCATCTGGCTGCTCGGCAATCTCTTTGGACATGAAGTGGGGGTGGTTCCCCTTTTGAGCGGCCTCAAAATCCTGATTCAGTTCAACCGCAGTCTTTAAGATCTCATTACCAATCAGATCAAATACCGACAGCGCTCCCTTGTCGACCTCGATCACTTCACCCGGTTCGAGATATACGACTTCTGATACGTGAGGTAATAAAGCAATCGGATCAGATGCCATCACGGAAACGCCATCGCGTGTACCAGCAACTATTCCGCCGGCATTCCCAATCCTAAGTCCGACGATCCGGCCGGGTTCATTACTTGAAACAGCTACGATCGCTGTGTTTCCTCGAATAATTCCAGCGGCTTCGGTAACCGCCTCTCTCAACGAACGACCCTCAGAGACTGCCGCACCAACATAGTGAGCAATTACTTCAGAATCGGTTTCTGAAACGAACTCGACACCCCGACTGATCAATTCGTCTTTCAGCTCGATGTAATTCTCGACAATCCCGTTGTGGGCAATCGAGACTTTGCCGTTGCTCGATTGATGAGGGTGAGAGTTCTGATCGTTCACCTCACCGTGGGTAGCCCATCGTGTGTGCCCAATTCCGAAAAAACCTTCTATTTGGGAGTCGGTCACCGTTTTTGCAAGGTTGGACAGTGAGGCCTTGTGATCTCCATGCTTGATGGTGCGAATCGTGTTGGATTCGTCAATGACGGATATGCCAGCGGAGTCGTATCCGCGGTATTCAACAGCCTTCAATCCTGCGAGCAAGTGCGGAACGGGACTTTCGTTACCTGAATATGCGAATATTCCGCACATTAATTGGACCTTCCAGTTTCCGGCACATGCTCAGAAGTCACGATAAATTCTTTATCGGCGGTATCAGTGTAGTAGCCTCGTTTGTCTTCAGGCATTAACCGAGCAATCCGAATCATTATTTCCTCGGATACTCGTGCAATTTCTGTCCGTGAAGGGCGTTCGCTACTGGTGTTCACCTTGAATGGCTTGCCAATCCTTAGCGTCATATCGGCCGTGGGCTTAAACACCCGCATCACGTTCTGAAGATGTTCCGATCCTGTCAGTGCGAACGGTACGACCGGTACACCGGTCGTGATCGCCAACAGTGCAACACCAGGTTGTCCTCGCAGCAGTCCCCCTTCTTTGCTGCGAGTCCCCTCCGGGAACATGATCGCAATACGGTCTTCGTTAACTAGTTTGTGAGTAATCCAGTTCAACGCTTTCATGTCTGCGCTTCTACGATCCACTGGATACGCCCCGTACGAGCGAAGAAGGAATGAAGCTGGAGGAACCTTAAAAAGTTCTTTTTTGGCCAGGAATACCGGTGGCTTGGGCACAACCGAAGCAACAATCGCCGGATCCAGGTTAGACAGGTGATTTGGAGCAACAAGCAGCGGACCATCGGTGGGTAGGTTTTCCTTCCCCTCGATCTTGAAATAGGAAAACCATTTGAGGGTGGTCCTGAATCCGAAGTTACATGGTCGGAAAAGCCACTGCTTCAAGATATCTTCTCCGCGACGAGTTCCATCACCCTGGCAACCACTTCTTCCAGGCTCATATCGTCGGTTTCAATCACGTCTGCATCGGCCGCCGGGCGGAGAGGCGAGTCAGCTCTCGAAGAATCGACTTTGTCACGTTGTTCAATTGACTCAAGGATTTCGTTGAACTCAACCTGTTCTCCAGACGATCCGAACTCCTCGAACCGCCTCGTCGCACGAGTTGCAGCAGCAGCGGTTAGAAATATCTTGATCGGACTATCAGGTACCACAACGGTGCCAATATCTCGCCCAACCATCACAATTCCACCGTTTCCCGCCAATTTTTTCTGCTCTGCAACCATTATTTCCCTGATTCTTGGAATTGCAGAAACGGTGGAAACCGAGCTGTCGATCTCAACGGTGTGTAAACGCTCCGTTAGATCAATTCCTCCAACCGATATCGTGGATCGTCCTTCTGAGTTGACACCTACATCAATCGACGATGACTCAACCACAGAAATTATCGAGGCTTGTTCATCCAGATTTGCTTGCGCCTCTATAGCGATCCAAGTTGCGACGCGGTACATGAGACCAGTATCGAGAAATTTATACCCGAGTAGGTCAGCGATCATTTTTCCAACGCTTGTTTTGCCTGATCCGGCAGGACCATCAATGGCTATTGTTGGAGCGTCGGTTGTCATATCTACCCGGGCTAGTTTGTTGCGCGAAACAGTTCGGAGCCACCTTATGAGTATCCGATAAGAACTCCGTCTCGATGAATAGCTTAGTTACTTACTGCTAAAATCCCGTTCACCCGAAAAATACGAGTTATTACCGATTTAGTAACGCTCGACGAGTGATATTCACTTATAAATCGCTTAATTCTTACGGCTTAGTGGAGAGCTTATAAATATGAACGTACTCGACTGGGTACTCGTAGCTGCAATCGTCATTGGCGCTCTTTGGGGCTACAAGACCGGACTTGTGAACGCGGTTATAAACGCCGTCGTTGTCTACGTCGGATTGTTCCTGAGCGGATTGTTCGCTGGCAGAGTGCTAGCAACAATCTGGGACGGTGTTGAAAGCGAAGCTCTCTCCACCGCAATTGGGTACGTGATCATATTCGTCGGTGTGTTTATCGTAGGACGAATCGTCGCTGGAATCATAAAACGGGCACTCAAGGTAACGATGCTTGACTGGACCGACAGTCTTGGTGGATTAGTGATCGGTCTTATTGCAGGTGTCCTTATTGCTGGTGGGCTTGTAACGGTGGTTGCGCGCTACTCGTTTGTTGAAAGCGAAGAATCAGCTGCTTCTGAAATCACCGTGAACGACATCGTGACTGACGGAATCCAGGGATTGCAGGACGAAATCACCGGTCGCACCATTGCCTACGCCAAAAATCTCTATCGTGAGAACGGTCGTACATGGCTGGTAGAGTCCCAACTGGTTCCGGCACTTTTGAATTTGCGAAGTTTCGTAATTGACTACGCTCCAGAAGAGTTCGGGGTCGCTCTCGACAGGTTGGAGCGGGCGATTGATCAGGATGACGCTTAGCGAGTAACTAAGGCGGCTGAAATGCCGCAACTGCTACGAGGCGGTATGAGCGATAGCACGAGAGCGCCAGTACTGGTGCTCAATCAGAACTACCAACCGCTCAATATCTGCGACATTCGCAGGGCAGTTAAGCTTGTGGGTAAAGGCAAAGCAGAATCCCTGCATGAGTCAGGTGACTACGTTCATACGGTCAGCGATATTTTCGAGAAGCCCGAAGTCATTCGTCTCGTGTACATGGTGAAACGCCCGGTTCAACGCAGGAAAATGTCTCGATACGAGATTTTCTCCCGAGATAATTTTTCCTGCCAGTACTGTGGATCCCGCCCAAAAGACATGACGATTGACCATGTCGAGCCTCGATGCAAGGGCGGAGAGTTCACATGGACTAACGTAGTCAGCGCTTGTAAGCCGTGCAATCACCGTAAAGCCGGGCGCACTCCGGAAGAAGCCGGAATGAAACTCCGTAATAAACCTTACGAGCCACGACCGAATCCATATTCATTCCTGAAATTGAGTTCGCTAAAAGACACCTGGCTCCCTTACGTGCCGTGGATGGTCCCCGACTCGAACCCTTCGTCCCAAGTGTCAATGAACGGGATGGCCATGGTTGCTGGCGACTAGCTACTCGTCGTCGTCAAATTTGAGAGCGGGCACGCCTGAAGGATCTACCCACGGCATGTCGAGCATCATTACCTCGAATGCCAATTGAGCTGCTGCGTTCGCCACGAGTGCTTTTTTCGTGTCCTGAATAACACGTACAGCCTGAGCGACCTGCGGCTTCTTCAGGGGTTTTGCAATTTGTCCCAGCAACTCCGACCATTCGAGATTGACCACACTCTCGTCCGCACCGTGGGTGATCATAGCTACATCTCGCCACCACTCTAACCAGCGATCCATCTCAAGTAGTACGTCTTCGCGGTTTCGCCTGAACTGACCACCTGTTTGGCGGGCGTATCTAAACCGTTCTTCGACGTTTCCCACTGTCACTTCAGCAAATCGAAGTACAGCTTGGTTGTGGGCATCGAAAATCGTTGAATCATTGACCGCATCAATTGCCCATCCCGGTCTTCCGGCTGAAAGCCGAGCGATCTTGTCTGCCAGTTCAGGTTCAACTTCGTACCTTTCGACCAAAGAACTGGCTATGACTTCCGAGGTTGCTGGTCGCAGTTCGATCCTCTGGCACCTCGACACGATGGTTTCGGGTAGTTGGTCGGGCGATTGACACGTAAGAATGAGCACCGTGTCGTCCGAAGGTTCTTCGAGGGTTTTGAGAATGGCGTTGAAGCCGGCCTCAACCATCCGGTGGGCACCTTCGAATATAAATACGTTCTTGCTGCCTTCAAACGGCGTTATGTACGACTTTTCGATCACATCCTGGACATGATCGATCGAAATCATCGTGCGTCTTTCGATGTCCGATTTCTTATCGCCATCAAGTTCGGTTTTGGGATTGATTAGCCGAACGTCAGCGTGCAATCCCCTGCGTATACGATCAGCCTGATGTGAACTTTGCAGATCGATATTGTCGGCAGTTCCAAACATGTCGACCACCGGCTCAGAGTTCACCATTCCGGCAATGTCTAACGCCAGGGTTGTTTTTCCGACTTTGTCTGGCCCCGTGATCAGGTACGCGTGGGACGTTCGTCCAATTTGGCTGGACCGTGAAAGAAAATTAGTCGCGCCAGGGTGACCGAACGTTTGCCATCCAACAACTGGAGGTTTTAGATCGGTCACCATTCGCTAGTCGAGCCCCACACTTGAGGCGAGCAAGTCTGCGTAAGTTTCACGACGCCTTATCAACCTTGCTTCGCCATCGTTGACCATCACAACTGCAGGTCGAGTCTGCATGTTGTAATTGCTCGCCATCATCAAACAGTAGGCACCGGAAGCAGGCAATGCCAGCAGGTCGCCAGTTTGCGGGTCAGGTAAGTCGACATCACGTGCCAGCACATCACCTGATTCACAGAATTTTCCTGCGACTGTCACTGTAACGTCTCGATCTGCAAGCGGGTTGTCCACAGGCACCACCGCGTATTCAGACTCGTATAGCGCGGGTCGAATGTTGTCACCCATACCGCCATCAACGCTGACGTACGTCCGTACGCCCGGGATGGTCTTGATTCCACCTACTGTGTAAACAGCAACGCCGGAACGACCAACAATGGCCCTCCCTGGCTCAACAACCAACTCTGGCTCGTCTAAGCCGTACTTGTCACAGCCTTCTCGCAGGGATGTAGCAATTTCACGTGCATAGTCCGCCATCTCCAGCGGTAGTTGATCGTTTACATACCCGATAGCGAAACCACCGCCGGGACTAAATCTCTTCAGCTCAAGTCCGTACTTATCCCGCATTTGGGCAGCGAAACCAAGTACGTAGTCGATCGCTTCCGAATAAGGCTCCAACTCGAATATTGGCGAGCCCAGATGGAAATGGAGACCTTCGACATTCAAACCTTCGCGTGCCATGGCTTGTTCGACGGCTTTTTCAGCGTCTCCGGTCTCAATTGAAAAACCAAATTTCGAATCGAGGATCCCGGTCGTGGTCAGCAAGTGCGTGTGAGGATCAATACTCGGTGAAAGACGGAGCATGCCAGTCTGCTTCACACCTAACTCTTGGGCAACTGAGTCGAGTAGATCTATTTCGGCGAACGAATCGATCGTTATTCGCCCAATCCCGTACTTAACAGCCTCGGTAAGTTCCTCTCTCCCCTTGTTGTTTCCATGAAAATTCAACCGGTCCGCAGGAAAGTTGGCAGCGATCGCTACTGCGAGTTCACCGCCCGTGACGACATCCATTTCAAGCCCTTCTTCTTCGACGATTTTCGATACCGCCGGGTTTGCGAAGGCTTTAGAGGAGTATTCGATGTGAGAACGTTCGTACTCGTTAGTGAAACTTCCGACGAAATCACGGCACATGTGCCGAAGAGTTGCCTCGTCGTAGATGTAGAGAGGGCTGCCAAACTCAGCAACAAGACCTCGTACGTCGCATCCGCCAATGTTCAGTCGGCCTGAATCGCCGAGTTCAGCGGTGATTGGTAGTAGTTTGGATTCAGGAATATTGGTCATCTAAGCGAAGTTTCTAGGACTGGTCAATTGAAGCGGCGCGACTATGTCGCGGCGGAAATGTTCAGAAGAGTCAATTGTCGATGGTGCACTTCGTACCGTCAATTTGTTTGGCATCAATTTGTCACCGCACACATCAAACGTAGCGAAGTAGTCGGCTTCGAATTCGCATACAGGCATGCTGCTTACGCAGTGTGGACCATTTGCATCCAAATGAGGATATGACACGATTCTAGGGCTATGAGCGACAAACCAATTCGCCTAACCGAACTGGCATCTTGCGCTGGTTGAGCTGGCAAGCTCAGTCAGAGTGAACTTGCCCAGGTCTTGGGCAAGCTGCCAAAGCCGACCCTGAAGGACCCAAATGTCCTGGTCGGGAACGAAACCGGAGATGATTCCGCCATCTACCGGATAGACGATCGCGTCGCCCTTGTTCTGACGGTAGATTTCTTCGCTCCCATTGTCGATGACCCGTTTGAATACGGACAAATAGCCGTCGCAAACGCTCTAAGTGACGTTTACGCAGTTGGCGGTCGCCCGATCACGGCCCTAAACATCGCAGCATTCCCACGAGAACTTCCGTCCGATGTGATTGCGCAGGTTCTCGAAGGTGGACAGGCGAAAGCCGAGGAAGCAGGGATCCTGATCGTTGGTGGTCATACCGTTGACGACAAAGAGCCAAAGTACGGGCTGGCGGTCACGGGGATCGTGACACCGGGAGAAGAAATAACGAACGCGAGTGCTCAACCCGGCGACGTTCTGATTCTCACCAAGGCGATCGGTTCGGGCGTGATAACTACAGCTGGTAAAGCTGGAACTGCCCCGCAATCCGTCATCGACGAAGCTGTGCGGTCAATGGCGACTCTGAATAAAAGTGCTGCCGAAGCAATGGTCGCTGTTGGAGTCAACTCGGCGACTGACATAACCGGTTTCGGTTTGCTTGGGCATCTATCGCAAATGATGAATGCGAGTGGAACTACAGCCGAAATCAATATGGACTCAATTCCTCTCCTGCGAGGTGCGAAACACCTGGCAGAAGATGGCTACATTTCAGGTGGAACAGCAAGAAATACCGAGGCAATAATGCCGTCAGTGACTGCCGAAGAAGAAATCACTGACATTGAGTTCTCACTTCTAGCCGACGCTCAAACATCTGGCGGACTACTCATTTCAGTTCCAGAAGGGCGATCTGAAGAGTTAATAAAGCAGTTAGTTGATAATAAAACACTTTATAGTTCGGTAATCGGGCAAGTATCAACACAGTCAGATACCAGTGTGATTATTCGTCGGTAGAGGCGATTTCAGTCTGATCCCAGATTCTCGTACGTTCATCAGGCTTCAACTCTGCGAGTGCAGTCTCACCTGCCAGTTCTTCAGCCCGTAAAACGTGGTCACGAAGCCCGAGGGTAGCTTTGCGAAGTGCGGTTTCCGGATCAACTCCTGCAGCCTGAACCTGACGAACAACCGCCATTAGTAGTTCTCCGGCTCGCGTTTCCTTTTCATCATCTGATTCTTCGAGGTCAGTGCCGAACATTTGAGGCTTAGCGTGCGTTTCAGGCCAGGGAAGACCAGCTCGCATGACTCGTTTTTGCACTGACGATGAATAGGCGAGTGCTGGCATTGCTGAAGGCAGCGACGAAACAATCGACCGGTTACCGCCGGACTCGGCTCGCTTTAGAGCCTCCCAACGGTCTACAACATCTCCTGACGACTCCGCCGACTCCTCGTCCCCGAAAACATGGGGATGGCGACGGATAAGTTTTTCTCGGACGGCGTGCATTAGTGTCGCTGATGTGAAGCCATCGACTCTGCGAGCAATGTCGGCGTGAAAAACGATTTGCGTCGCTATGTCGCCTAGTTCCTCTTCAATTCCAGAAGGATCGCCAGCCTCAATCGCCTCTAGAACCTCATATGTCTCTTCCAGCAAGTTGGGCCGGAGGGATTCATGCGTTTGCTCGGCGTCCCAGGGGCAGCCTCCGGGATCACGCAACGTCTCAACTGTCGCAACGAGCTCCGCAAACGCCTCTCCGGCCAATTTCGCCGATTCAGTCATTTTCACAGGATTGTTATCCACTTAACCCTCCGATGTTGAGCCCATTCACGCCGAGCCGAACTATTCAATGGCACGTATCCTAACGAGCCATGGTTGTTTCAAGGTCACAAATTTCCTCGAGTTCCTCCTCAACGTCGAAAAAAATTTCAATCGGCGGCGGCATCTTGTTCGCCATCCTGCTCCCGCTGTTCCTGATTCTCTTCAATGTCACCTACATCACCCACAGCGAGTGGCTGTATAGCTACGGCTGGTGGAGAAACGACATAGAGAATCGGACTGGGCTTCCGGCAAGTGAGCTGAATCGCGGTGCCAACCAGATTAAGGAATATTTTCTAGATGATTCCGAGCGTCTCGATTTACGCGTGAATTTCGGAAACACCGAGGTATCGCTATACAACGAGCGAGAAATCCTTCACATGATCGACGTCAAAGCGCTAATGAAAGGTGTTTTCTCGATTGTCGTCTGGTCCGGTCTGGCGATTCTTTTACTGATTGCAGCAGGTGCTCTCTTACTATGGCAAGGATTGCCAGACTTACTCGCAAGATCGCTTAAGTGGTCCGCGATAGGGACTGGGGCGTTTTTACTGGTCTTTGGAATCGCATCGCTGATCAACTTCGGTTGGGTCTTCACCCAGTTCCATTTCCTCAGCTTTGCCAACGATCTTTGGCTGCTGGATCCACGAACTGATTATTTGGTGATCATGTTCCCGCAGCAGTTCTTCTTCGAAGCGACATTGTTTATCGGCGCATTAACGATCATCGACTTTGCCTTGATAGTTGGAATCACACGGCTGCTGAGGCGCCGGTTCAGTTAGTCGCTGCTGGCTTCCAACCAGCGGTCGAGAATTTCTGGAAGTTCCAGGATGGAGGCCACCGAGTAGTCCGGTGTTACGTCATTCTGGACCCGCGAGTTCGTACCGCCTTCGACCCATACCGTCGACATTCCCAATTTCGCAGCCCCAGCGACATCCGTGTGCATGTTGTCGCCAACGTGCAATGTGTTCGCCGATTTCGTACCTAATCCGTCTATGCAAACTTCAAAAATTGCCGGGTTGGGTTTGGAAACTGCCTGCTCGTTCGAGAATGTGGTGTTGTCGAACAAGTCGAGGACTCCGGTTTCCGCGAACCACTCTCTGTACATATCCTGACTCGTCAATCCGGTATTAGAGATGAGTCCGACTCGCGCACCACGGTCTCGCAATTTCCGCAGAACATCGTGTGTTCCGTCGAGAAAGTGCGGAGGTGAAACCACGAAAGTCCGATCAATTTCCAAACCTATCGCGTCAATTGCTTCCAAACCGATCTTCTCTTCGGCACCCGGAACCAAACGATCGACCAGGAGTCGGATCCAATTCTCAAAGTGCCTGTCAACACCATCGTCGTGCCCCGAGGTGATTTCGACCGACAATTTGGTGAACTGAGCCTTGACGGCTTCTGGATCAACTTCAAAGCCGTGCTCTGCAAGTCCTTTGACCGTACGTTCCGTTCGCAGATCTCGCCTAACGCCTGAGTTAGCGCTTCCATCGGCTTCAAAGATCAGTGTTTGCCATAGATCAAGCGTGACGCCGAAAGGCTCCGAGATGACCACGACCTAGTACTGCACCATCGAATAAACATCGACGCCATTCGGGAGCACGGATCGTCCTTCTAGGAACGTCAGTTCCACCAGGAATGCCATCGTCACAATATTGGCGCCTTGAGACTCAAGTAATTTCGCGCCCGCAGCTGCCGTCCCGCCCGTCGCAAGCAGATCGTCCAGAACAGCTACGTTCAATCCAGAAGTCAGAGAGTTTGCGCTTGTTTCGAGTCGGGCTGTCCCGTATTCGAGTTCGTAATCAGTCCCTATGACCGGGGGAGGCAACTTGCCTTCTTTTCGCAAAGGCACAAATGGAACGCCGAGCTCAGCAGCAACCGGGGCTCCAAAAATAAAACCCCTGGCATCAATTGCCGCCACAGCTTGGGTGTTCTTGGAAGCGAGGTGATCAGCCATTGCCGAAGTAATGTGCTTCATTGCTGAAGGGTCAGCCATTACCGGAGTCAGGTCTTTGAACAGGATTCCTTCGTTTGGGTAATCAGGTACATCCCGTATGAGTGATTTGATATCCAATGTTGCCACCGCGAGCGAGCTTGTTTCGGATATTCCATTTTACGCCCGTTTTCACTACATCAATGTTCCGAAAATAGCTTCTCAGGGAGACCAGATTTCGGTGTTCGGATAGAAATCGCTACACGAAAACCAGAAGGCATTTACAGACTGAATTCGCTCGAGCAACATTCCAGGTACTAAAGAAGAAGTGCCGTTATCACTAACGCGGCAACCTTGTGCATCCACCCGTTCAACTTCAATTGATTTCACATTCACCCGTGCACGAATATTTGATGCCACATCGACCGGATTCGACGCTCCCGACTGCTAAAATCTCCTGCCATCTGAACTGTCAAAGAGCCCGGGCGCATGGATGCATTCGCGGCTTTTACGAGTAGTAGGTCGAACGATTTACCTTTCGAGACTCTCACTAACTGGATTTCGCAATCACACCGAGACGGCGCTCGACCTTAGTCCTGGGCTGACACTGTTCTATGGTCAAAACGGTCACGGCAAGAGCAACTTGCTCGAAGCCGTGTACATGCTTGCCATAGCGAAGTCTCCCAGATCATCGAACGAGCGTGAACTCGTGAACTGGGGTCTGTCCGATTCTGGTGGACACATGCAAATACTGGGTGTCGGTCGCGAGGACGACTCAACGGTTCAGGCGCAGATCGACGTAGATGTCACAGGGGTTGCAGAAACAGGGGCATCAAAAGGGTTCCGTAAGGGGCTGCGCGTTAACGGCATCAAGCGCTCCGCAATCGACTTTGTAGGCAACATAAACATCGTGTTCTTCGAAGCCGATGACCTCGAAATCATCCACGGATCACCCGGTAACCGGCGTCGATATTTGGACATTCTCATCTCGCAGTCCGATCCGACGTACCTGAAATCTCTTTCGCGCTACTCTCAAGTTGTTTCACAACGAAATCAGCTACTCCGTCGCGTTAGGGAAGGAGTGTCAGAAGAAGACGAACTCACCTTCTGGGATGAAAGACTTGCCTACGAGGGTTCTCGAGTTATCGACGCTCGAAGACGTTCTGTTGACGGACTCAACGATCACGCCGTCCCAGCGCACAGCGAACTTACGGATGGTGATGAACTTTCACTCAAGTACAAACCTCGGATATCCGTGTCATCGGATCACGCACCAGATGTCACGGAAATGAACGCAGACATGATCGAGCGTGAGATGGCGAAGTCTCTACCCGCCTTGCGCAGGCGAGAGATTGCACAGGGGATTACGGTAATTGGTCCGCACCGAGACGACCTGGATATCTTTTTGAACGGCAATCCCGCCCAAAGTTATGCATCCCGAGGGCAGTCGCGAACTATAGCCCTATCACTAAAACTCGCCGAAGCAGTATTCGTGCGCGAGGTCACCGGTCGCTCGCCGGTGCTTGCCCTCGACGACATACTTTCTGAATTAGATCCCAGAAGACGAGAACTTGTTCTTGAATCAGCCACCAAACATCAACAAGTGCTATTGACCGCAACGGAACCCGGTATTGTGCCGGACGCATACGTCAAAGAGGCAGTTGTGTTCAAAGTTACCAACGGAGTTGTCACGAGCGAAGATTCGGTTGAATCAGATGCATAAAGTTGCGCCACAACTCAACAGCGTTCAACAAGCACAGGTTGCCGAAATTGCCGATCGAATTCGGTATTCCGAACACGTCGTAGCAATGACCGGTGCCGGGATGTCGGTCGAAAGTGGAATTCCACCGTTCCGAGGAACCGGAGGGCTATGGACCAAGCATGGCACTCCACCGATGGACGGCTACGCGCAGTTCAAAAAGGATCCGACTAAGTGGTGGTCCAAGCGCGTGAACGAAGAAATCGACGGTCACATCAATGAGTTGCGCCACGCACTAAATAAAGCTGAACCGCACTCCGGTCATTACGCGCTGGCTGAGCTTGCAAATGGTGGTGACATAGATGCGGTAATCACTCAAAACATTGATGGGCTCGATGAGAAAGTTGGTATCGAGAACCTGATAGAGATACACGGTAATCGGCAGAAACTAAGGTGTATCGAGTGCAACGATCGAGTTTCGCTAGGCGATTTCGTGCCTCTGTTTATCCCTGACCCATGCAAACACTGCGGCGGGGTAGTCAAATTCGACACGGTAATGTTCGGAGAACCGATCCCGCCCGATGTCATGGATGCAGCAAAAGAAGAGATCGAGCGAGCTGACTGCGTGCTCGCTATAGGAACCTCGGCAACTGTGCGACCGGCGAGTGGATTGATCTGGATTGCAGAAGCTGCCGGAGCAACAATCGTCGAGATTAATCCCGCAGATACGAAAATTACCGATATTTCTGCGATATCTTTACGCGCCACAGCAGGAGCGGCACTAACTTCGCTCGCTGCAGAATTGAACTGACCATACCGAGATCAATTGAAATGACTACTCCACTCGAGCGCGAAATAGCCAGTTATGTAGCTGCCAACCCGAAATCGGAAGAGCTTCATAAAAAGGCGACACAGCACATGCCGGGCGGGGACAGTCGAAACTCGATTTTCTGGGATCCGTTCCCGCTGTACATGACATACGGCAACGGCACGATTCTCACAGATGTTGATGGAAATGAACGCACCGATTTCGTCAACAACATGACTACCTTAATCCTCGGTCACCGACCTGCAGAGGTTGTCGAGGCCGTTCGAGAACAGGTCGAACACGGCTTTTCGTTCCCTGCACCAACTCCACCGGTCGTGCGCTGGGCAGAGTTGATGACAGAGCGAGTTCCTTCGCTCGACAAAGTCAGATTCGTGAACACCGGTACCGAAGCGACCTTGAACGCGATTCGTGCAGCAAGGGCTTTCACCGGTAAACAGAAGTTAGTGAAGTGCGAAGGTGCCTACCACGGCAATCATGACGCTATCCAAATCAGCGTCGTGCCACCCCTCGATAAGGCGGGCGAGGCCGACTCACCTGAGTCAGTGGCAGCATTTCCGGGAATTTCTGAAGCTGCCGTCGACGATATATACATTGCTCCGTTCAACAACATTGAAGTTGCAGAACGAATCATCCGTGAACACGCAGATGAACTGGCAGCCGTGATTGTCGAGCCAGTCAACGGTCAGTGCGGAATGGTTCCTGCCAAACCTGAATTTCTTGAAGGCTTGAGGCGAGTCACTGATGAGCTCGGAATCCTCTTGATCTTCGACGAGGTAATCGCATTCCGGATTGCCTACGGAGGAGCCCAAGACTATTACAACATTAACCCTGATTTGACCTGCTTCGGCAAGGTAATCGGTGGCGGCATGCCCGTTGGAGCATTCGGCGGTCGTGACGACATCATGGAGCTATGGGATCCGTCGAACGGCGGTGCAAAGGTTCAGCACGCAGGTACGTTCAACGGCAATCCTATGACTGCTGCTGCTGGTGTTGCAACGCTCGAATCTCTGACCCCGGACAAATACGAGTACCTGGATTCGCTTGGAGACTACCTGCGAGACAAGTTGAGATCGTTATTCGCCGAACTCGAGGTACCAATGGGAGTTACGGGAGTAGCTTCTCTGTTTGCACTCCAGTTCACTTCCGAGGAAGTAATCGACTACCGGACGTTCGCAACCAACGACAAAAACTTGCTCAACATCATGTTTATCGGGCTGTTGAACGAGGGATTCGTTATGTCGAACCGGTGTGCTGGCAATGTATCAACGCAGCACACACGGGAAGATGTCGACCGCTTTGTTACAGCGGTCCGCACTGTGCTTGAACGAAACGGATACGCCTAGAAATTCAGGCTAGCGTCCTGTCCTGAGTTACCGAAGTCCCCTCGTAGGATTGACTTCATGGCGTCACCTTCACCTGGTTCAGGCAGCATTTCGTCCATGTCGTCTTCCATACGAACTTCATCGTTGATGTCCATAGGATCATCAATGTCAAAGTCACCAATCTTCTTCTGGAGATAGGACGGGAAGGATGCGTTTCGCTCGTTGTCAGCCGAACGCTTTGTTTCCCTAACGACCACGATCACTTCTGAATCAGAAAGTTTTGCTGCCAGCACTTCATATTTGTTGCCCGTAGCGATGAGCTTTGAAAGTCGGGTAGCGATTCTGACTTCCATGGTGCCGACGTAATCACCTGCCTTAGTTTCCAGCGTGATTGCCCGGTCGATGTTCATCTTGAGTTTGTCGCCGGGAGAAACAGATGCCAGAACATCCGGTTTTGCGACTTTCTTGAGTTCGCTTACCGTGGCAATTGCAGGGTCAGAAATAAATAAAGCGGAGTTGGTCGCACCGCCACCGGATGTACGATGGGCAATACCGTTACTGTCCAGGTTTGAAAGGCGTTCTAATTGACGCTTGGCTACCCGGTTCATCGGATCAACAGAGAGGGCGTGTTTGAGATGCTTGCGAGCCTCGGTATACCTGCTGAGTCCGATGTAAGCCTTCGCCAGTCGGTTATGGCAACCGACATCGTTAGCGTTGAGTTCCAAACCAGCTAGATTGCTGGAAACAGCTTCATCCCATTGTCCTTCAAGGGCGTGATCAATGGCCTCTGATTCAATTGCTTTGAAGGACTTTACGGAGGTATATGCCTGTCGCTGTGTAACCATTTCTACTTCGTCTGGAATTGGGCTTTCTATGCCCGTATGTAGCACTCAAATTTTTCGCTATAGACGTGATATATCGAGAAAAAGGGCAGTCACCTCGTGTGTACACAGACTTTTGCTGTGAGTTAGCACGTAGGTTTTCGGTGTGCCAAACTTGTGATTTAGGTTTGACGGCCGAGTCTCGTCCGGCCTGAAACCAAGTGTTCTAGAGCGGACTAAAACAGTGACGAAATTGCTTCGATTGAAGGATCGATTATTCCCTGGTCGGTGATGAGCCCGGTAATTAGATCCGCCGGTGTTACGTCGAAAGCTGGGTTGATTGCAGTGGACCGGTCCGAGGCGATCCGCACAGTTTCGATCTCACCAGACCGGGTGACACCCCGAATCGAGAGCACCTCGTCTGGATCAAGATCCTCAATTTCGATCTGGTCTCCCGAAGGAGTGGTCACATCGCTTGTCGAAACCGGGGCTGCGACGTAAAAATCGACTCCATGTGCTTTCGCCGCAATAGCGTGAGCATAAGTCCCAATTTTGTTAGCAGTGTCACCGTTGGCAGCTACACGATCCGCGCCAACAACAACCATGTCGACTTTGCCCTGTCGCATCAGTTGTGCGGAAGCTCCATCGGCAATAACGGCGTGACCAATCGATTCGTTCGCCATCTCCCAGGCAGTAAGGCGTGAGCCTTGGAGACGAGGGCGTGTTTCGCTCACATAAACAAACGGACTCTTGCCAGCTCGCTGGGATTTGAAGATGACAGCCGCGGCTGTGCCCCAGTCCTGGGCGGCAAGCCAACCCGTGTTGCAGTGAGTAAGAATGCGGGCATCTCGATTAACCAGCGAGTTACCGTGTTCGCCGATGCGTTTTGCCGCTGCAACTTCGCTGTCATCGAAATCTCTGGCTGTTTGAAGAGGATCGTCGTTTGACGAGATTATCCGGTCTAACCCAACCTTGAGGTTCACAGCAGTAGGACGAGTTGCAAGGAGGCGATCATAGGCGATTCGAGGTTCTACTCCCGCTTTGATTGCCAAAGCCAATCCGTACGCCGCCATAACGCCAATCGTCGGAGCACCTCTGACTCCCATTGAAACTATGGCATCTTCGACTTCTTCTAGATTCGAAGCAGTAGCGATTTCAAGTTTGTACGGGATTAGTCGCTGATAGACATATTCGATCGAATCGTTCGACCACCAGACAGCGCGGTAGTCTTGCCCTTCGACTCGCATTTTTAGCCTCGGATGCGGAGCCAGGAAAGTCGGAAAAAGGCTTCGACAACAATTGCGAAGGACATTTTTGATTTGCCTGCAGTGCGTTCCATGAACACATAGGGGTGCTCAGTGATTTTCAACTTCGCCTGCTGACACCGGTAGGCAACTTCCGCCTGAAATCCAAACCCTGAAAGTTTCAGTCGGTCAATCCCAATCGTTTCGAGGGCAGATCGACGGAATCCCTTGAAGCCTGCAGTTGCGTCCTTGACCTTCAATCCGAGTACCAGACGAATACCTACATTGCCCCAGTAGCTGATCTGCTTGCGACCCCAACTCCAGTTCGGATCGACGCCACCACCTTGGGTGTAACGGGAAGAGACGACCACATCGGAAGAATTGAGCTTTTCGACAATCGAAGGTAGTTCTTCGGGCGGGTGGGAGTGATCAGCGTCCATCTCGATGATCTTCTCAGCACCAGCGTCAAGAGCAGTTTGGAATCCTGCCATGTAGGCAGTCCCCAATCCCAGCTTTCCTTCGCGGTGCAGAACGATGAACACACCAGGAAATTCGTCAGCAATCCCATCGGCAATATCACCTGTGCCATCAGGTGAGCCATCATCAACTATTACAAAACCCAGTCCGTCGATTTCCAATGATCGGATTTTCTCAACCAGAGCTGGAAGCGTTTCCCCCTCGTTGTATGTGGGTATAACAATCGCGACCTTGAACGGAGATTCGGTCGCCGTGTCGGATTCTGAAGTCATATCTATAGACCGAGCTTCATGCCCTTGTGCTCAACCATAATGCACTTGTCCATCACAACGGTCATTCCGGCATCTTGAGCAATCCGGGCAGTTTCCTCGTTGTGAATCCCTTGCTGCAGCCATAGAACCTTCGCACCGGTCCCCGCAACGTCCTCTGCAACTGGGACGGTAGCAATAGAACGCCTGAACACATCGACTATATCGACTGGTACCGGTATCTCCGAGACGCTCTTATAAGTTGGGATCCCTTGCCATTCTGAAATCTCAGGATTGACTGGAATTACTTCGTAGCCTTTTCGCTGCATGTATTCAGATACATATCGACTGGCGCGGTCGTCGCGATTTGAAATACCTACTACCGCAATCCTTTTAGAGGCGCAAAGGATTTCTCGAATCTGTTCGGTGTCCGGATTACTGAACATTGAGCTAGCCACGCTCCAAGCGATACTTCCCGAGCAAATTGTTTAAACCGACCTTTGCGACATCCAACACTGCAAGAACGCCTTTGGTCAAGGTCATCTTCGAACCTTCACCGTAGTACCAATCAATCGGTATCTCGCCGATGTAGTACCCAGCATTCTTCGCCATCACCAACAACTCAACGTCGAACGCCCAGCCTTCGAGCGACTGCTTTGGAAATAGCTTCTCGGCAGCATCTTTCGAAAACAACTTGAACCCGCACTGAGTGTCCTCGATACCTCTCATCGCCAGAACTTTCACTGCGTAATTGAAGAGGCGCCCTTTCACGTGTCGGCTGCGTGGTTCGTTGTACCTGACCGCACCGGGTGCTTCTCTAGAGGCAATAGAAATGTCATATTTAGGTGAATTGTCATCATCAGCGAAAAATCTGCCCAGGTGTTCGGCGGGCATCGAGAGATCAGCATCACAGAGGAATCGCCAGTCACCGTTGGCTTCGCTCATCCCTCGACGCACGGCAGACCCTTTGCCGCCATGTTCAGCGTTGATCACTCGCACACGTGGTTCGTTCACGCCAATCTCACTGACTATGCTGGCGGTGTCATCACTTGACCCGTCATCAACCACCAGCAGTTCCCATTGGCGATCTTTGGGGAGCCATACATTTAGGAACTCGACCAGAGAGTTAACCGTCGACGCGATTCGTACTTGCTCGTTGAAAGCAGGGATTACGACGCTTAGGTACGGATTTTCCAATGGATACTTCGTAGTCGTTTATTCGGGGTCAGGTCCCGATAGAGGTAAGAAGTTTAATCAGTCTTCTCGAGTTCGAAAGCATCGTGCAATGCCTGGACCGCTGTTTGAAGCTGATCTTTCTCGATAATTGTCGTGATTCGAATTTCTGATGTTGTGATCATGTCGATGTTCACACCGAGGCTGGACAAAGTTGCGAACATCCTTGCAGCGTAACCGGGGGCGTTTTCCATCCCGGTGCCGACAATGCTGACCTTCGCAAGATTTGTTCCAGTCACAACTTCGCTGAATTCAACGTCGGACTGTGACCGAATGATTTCCGCTGCTTGCTCAACACTTGCCTGCGCGACTGTGAACGTAAAGTCGGTCGTGCCGTCAGCGCTGGCGTTCTGCACGATTACGTCAACGCTCACACCTGCATCTGCGAGAGGCTCAAGAAGTCCTGCTGCAACTCCGGGTCGGTCGATTACACCTCTGACGGTGATTTTTCCGACGTTGCGGTCGACAGCAATTCCGGTCACTGCCTTTCGGACTTCCATTGTTGGTTCTCCTCCGTGGATAAGCGTTCCTGGTGCGTCAGAAGTTGAAGATGCGACATACACGGGCATGTCGTAGACAGCACCAAGTTCAATTGATCGAGGGTTCATTTTTGCGCCGAGAACTGCCATTTCCAGCATTTCCTGAAAGCCGATCTCGGCAAGTTTTCGAGCTTTAGGGGTGAGTCTCGGGTCGGTTGTGTAGATACCCTCGACATCCGTGTAAATCTCGCAGCGCTCCGCGCCTGCTGCAATTGCCAGCGCGACAGCAGTTGTGTCAGAGCCGCCTCGTCCGAGAGTTGTTATGTCCCCCGATTCAGCGAGCCCTTGGAAGCCAGCGACTATTACGATGCGCCCCGCATCGAGCTCTCGATGCAAACGATCAGCGTTGATATCGGCAATTCGAGCTGAACCGTGCACAAGGTCGGTTTTTATTCCAGCTTGGACACCACTCAAACTAATTGCATCGTATCCGCGAGACTTCAACGCCATCGCCATAAGCGTTGAACTCACCAACTCACCTGTAGACAGGAGTGTGTCCATCTCACGGGCGTCGGGTGTTTTTCCGCCGGTCACGGCTTCGGATAGGGCGATCAGTTCATCTGTAGAGTCGCCCATTGCTGAAACAACAGCAATTACATCGACTCCCTTATCTTTTCTAGCGCTTATTCTTGACGCTACGTTGTGGATGAGTTCAGCGTCGGCAAGCGAACTGCCGCCGTACTTCTGGACGACTATTGGACGGTGCTGTGATTCGGTCGTCACGATTGATCCACCACAGACGCGCCTTCTGTCGAAATAGGCATGATCATCGGCTTCCCGCGGACGCCAAACGTTCGAGCTGTCTCTGCCATTTCGTAGCTAATCGTTACTTCGCGACCTGTAGAGAGTGCCATGACCGAAGGGCCTGCTCCCGAAAGGAATGCACCGTGTGCTCCACCTTTGAGTGCAGCGTTGATCAAATGCGGCATTGCCTTGAATGACTGCGTTCGCTGTGGTTGGTGCAGCTTGTCCTGAGTTGCATATTTCAGATTCTCAAGCCGTCCCGATGAGAGCGCATTAACGAGCAGTGCTGCGCGACCAATGTTGAACACAGCGTCTGATCGTGAAATTTGGTCTTGCAACACGGCACGCGATTCATGAGTGTTTGTTTGCATTTCAGGAACGTAGAGAACCGCGTGCAGACCTTCCGGAAACGCAACCTGGTCAACGATCCATTTGTCGTCACCATTTCGAACACCAACCGTGCAACCACCGTAAAGCGCTGGTGCCACGTTATCTGGGTGGCCTTCGATGTCGGCGGCAAGAACGGTAAGTTCTTCCAAGCTCAAATTCGCGCCGGATATTGCTGAGCCTGCAACGAGGCCACTCACGATTGCCGTGGAGCTGCTCCCGAGCCCACGAGCGTATGGAATCCGATTCACGCACTCGTACTGCAGCTGAGGCACTGGTTCGTCTATGTAGTTGTAGACCGCCTCAAGACCGGTGACGACAAGGTTGCGCGTGTCCTGCGGGAGCAGATCGGCGCCTTCACCGGTCGTCGACACGCTGAACTCGCCCTTGGTAACGGTCAGGTCGTTCCAAAGGTCTAACGCCATGCCAATGCTGTCGAAGCCTGGTCCCACGTTGGCGGTAGTTGCCGGTGCTCTTACTGTTACTGAGTTCAAGATGCTTATTTCAACTCGAGTTTGAAATGCTCGAGTAGAACCGTAATTTCAGTGGTCAAACCCGAAGCAACAAGTGTTAAATATTCAGTTGATTTTCAAACCAACCTTGCAAGTATAATCCGCCGTCGGGTGTAAATTCGCCCAGTTTTCATCACTAATTCAGACCAAGACGGCAGCCCTCACGGTGGATAAATTTATCGGCCGAATCGCAGCACGACGGAAAAGTTATAGAAATGTCGAACATCGTTGTAATCCTCGGTCCCCAGAACGAGGGATCAGAAATCCGAATGAGAGAGACCCAGGAGGCTGCTGACAAGGTTGGTGGTATAGACCTGCGCTTCGTGAACAGCGACCTATCGTTCGACGAGGTTGTTGAGCAGTCCCAAGGTGCCGTAGTTCTTCTGCCGCAGGGCAAGTACGACCAACTGACCGATCTTGCAGGAAAGATTTCTTCACTCAAATTGGTTCAGACTTTCAGCGCAGGTACCGACTGGATCGACAAAGCACAGCTCGCAGAAATGGGAATTGATGTTGCGAACAATGGTGGTGCAAACGCTGTCGCAGTTGCCGAGCACGCCATTGGTCTCATGTTCTCGGTAAACCGCAAGCTTGACGTTCAAATTGAGAGTGTGAAAAACAACACTTGGATGGCGGGAGTTGAAGGTGACCGAACTGAGTTCCACACTCTCGTTGGCAAGCGGGTCGGAATCATTGGCCTAGGCAGAATCGGATCACGCGTCGCCAAGCGTCTTGCTGGTTGGGAATGTGAACTGGTTTACCACGATGTGGTTGAGCACGACGATGATTACGTCGCTGCAACCGGCGCAAAGAAGGTCGATCTCGACGAGCTTCTCTCAACGTCCGACATCATCACACTTCACGTTCCGCTTGACCGAGTCACTACTCACATGATTTCCGAGCGTGAGTTTGAATTGATGAAATCAACCGCCATTCTCATCAACACCTGTCGAGGACCAGTTGTCGACGAGAACGCATTGATACGGGCACTGGAGTCAGGTGAAATTTTCGCTGCCGGTCTCGACGTCACCGAAATTGAGCCGATCGAGCCTGACAACCCATTGCCAACGATGACCAACGTTGTGGTTACTCCTCACCTGGCGACCCGAGCTCTTGAATCCGAGCTGAATGCTTCCCAATTCACGATGGAAAATGCAGGTCGTGTTGTTCGAGGTGAAGGCGCAGACTGGATCGTAAAACCGGTCTAGGGCAATCAGGCATCACAGGAAGATGCATGACGCGTCCCGACCTGAGCGGAGGGACCTAGACAGCGTTTGTGACAGATTTATCCATCAGTCATCCTGAGGTTGTCGAAGGGCGACGGTTACCGGCGTCTATAATCGTTTAGCTCGAAAATCGGGGAGTGGCGCAGCTCGGTAGCGCGCTTCGTTCGGGACGAAGAGGTCCCGGGTTCAAATCCCGGCTCCCCGACCATTTTTCGCAATCTGAGCCCCAGTTGGAAAACTTTCCTAATAGGGCTTCTTGACAGCAGATTTGGGGTAACGAGTGGAATCTGTTCTCGTCAAGACAACAGAAATCGCCTGCACACGGTAGACTCAATCGTCCGCACATGGGCTATGGCTCCAAGCCAGCTGCCCTGCCGAACCTCTAGCGATCACTCAAAACACTGACACCGCGCAAAATTTTGGAACACCACGAAGTAATCATTGCCGGAGCAGGTCCTGGTGGACTTGGCGTAGCTGCGACTCTTGAAGGCTGGCACCCGCGGTTTACCGGAGACTTCGAGTTCCCGTCCGACGACGTCCAGATCGCGGCAAACGCAAACCGCGAGAATCCTCTTGCACTAGACCTTCACGAGTTACTCGAAAAAGGCAACCGCCCGATCGAGTTCTTCCGAATGCGACATCATCCGGAGCAAGACGCCCTCCCTCTTGAAGATTGGACTTTGGAATTCGTCAAAAAGGACAGACTCGATTGGAAGTTACTGTCGACTGATGGCGCTGGCGGACTATGGAATCACGTACCCAAGACCCAGATGACGCTCGGTCCCGCGCATTGGATGGAACTTGCCCACTACCCGATAGGTCAGTTCTACGAGGACAACGGACGTGAGCACGACTTGAATACGCTCGTCCACCGTGATGATCTCGTTGACTATTACCGGGCGTATGCCGACAAACTCGGATTGTCACCGCACATTCAGGACGGGATGAAGGTCACTCGGGTTGAAAAATCGTACTCTGGTGGGCGGTTCATCGTCACTGCTTTGTCGTCGGAAACTGGCAGACCAGTTAAGTACTCCTGCGACTATTTTGTGTTCGCCGTTGGCCCACGCTCGGCGCTAAGAACGCTGGAAGCCACAGGCACCGAAAAATCGTATGTCTCCAACGCCTATACCTCAGTCGAGGATTACCCAGGCGAACGGGTGATGGTAGTTGGCGGAGGACGTTCCGCCGATTGGGCAGCCCAGGAACTTCATGACGACGGACGAACCGTTGTGTATGTAATGCGACAGAAACCCGATTCTCACCTGCGACTCATTGGTGAATCACAGTTCTTGCCGTACTACCATCGATGGACGGAGATTTTGCAGGGCGAACAGGCGCGAATGGGCCTGCTGTACGAATCTCATGTCAGAGATTTTGGAGAAGATGGAGTCGTAACTATCGCCACCCCTGAAGGTGAAGTCCAGGTCCAGATCGACCATGTCGTCGTCGAAATTGGTGGCGACCCGGACTACTCGGTCATCGACTCGCTTGGTCCTTTCACGTTTCATGACAAACGCGACAACTACCGGTTCCAACTAAAGCAGTTAGTCGTCGACCAGGCAACGTTCGAATCGGTCGACGTTGCTGGTTTGTACCCGGCGGGGTACACAGCACAAGGAACCGGTCTAAGCGTCATCGGTTTTCATGCTGGCTGCTTCCTCATAGCCGGCGACATTCTGAGAAAACTCGAAGCCGTTTAAAGAAGTCGGTTCCCCAGCGAAATGCAATCCTGAGGCAACCCCACGGTCCTGCTTCACCTGTCCAGTATTTGAATGAGTGAGTGCGCAGGTTACCGGGAGTTACCAGGGGCGCAATGATGCAACAGTCGATCATGAGTCCGAATAAATCCTCCGTGGTCTTTCCAACGGCAATCGGACAAATGCTTTTGCTTCTTTTGCTTGCATCGCGCCTCTCGCTACCCAGCGTTACATGCTCATCGATCCGGGAGTCATCATTGCCATCGGAATTAAGGCGATGGTAGTTCTCGGATTTCTCGGCAGCGTGGCAGTGCTGCTTCCGGTGCCAGTCCTGTCGATTGTTTTCAGCGCAGCGGCAGTGGCTAATCCTTTCGTACCCGCATTTGGAACCACTTGTGGGATTGCAGTTTGTTACTACCTCGGACGAAAAGGGCTTAGCGGGTTCATTAGATCTGAATCGGTAGTCCTTGCGGTACCTGATAAAACCCGTCGGCGCATATGACTGGTCACGTAATTACGCCATCGTTTCGTTGTTATTGCTTGCTGCTTAACCGAATCCCATATTTGATTACGCTGGCGAGGCCACAGATGCAGGTCGTTTCAATCCAAAAGGATTCTTACTGGGAAACTTTCTCGGGAAGCTTACCGAGACATCTGTTATCGGGTATGTTGGGGCGACTTTCGGAGACCGTTTGATCAACCTCATCTAAGATCCATCTCAAACAAAAAGGGCACCCTCTTAGTTGAGGATCCCCTTTTTGTTTGATTCTGGTTTTGACTAATCGCCTACTGCAGCAGGTTGCGAGATATTCGTATCTCCACGCTCCGCCTTCACTTCCATAATATGTTGGTAGGAAGACAAAGCAGCAATCGCACCTTGCGCAGCCGCAGTAATCGTCTGTTTCAGTTCCGTGCCGTCGGTCAAGTCTCCAGCAGCGTAAACACCTTCGACTGAGGTGTTGAGTCCCTTGTCTACGTGTACTTCGCCGGTGTCTTGGTTGATCTCAAGTCCGAGCTGGTTCGGAATGTCGAGCCGAGGATCTGCTCCAGCCTCAACAAACAAACCGTCGACTTCAAGAACATCTTTGCCCTCCCACGGATTGTTCACCCTGATGGCGGTGAGACCAGAGTCATCGCTACCTATAAGTTCCGAGACCTCGGTGTTGAACAACACCTTTACGTTCTGGGTTTGATCAAGGACTTTGAGAAGAATTGGCTCGGGCCGAGTGAATTCTCCACGCCTGTAAATCAAGTAAACAGTTTCGGCGTACTTGGCGAGGAGTACTGCACCTTCGACGGCGGCATTTCCACCACCAACTACAGCTGCTGCAGCCTTATTTCGGTACAACGGGGCGTCACAAGTCGAGCAGTACGAAACACCACGGCCTGTCCACTCCTCCTCTTTGGGGAGGTGAAGTTTCCGCCGCTCGCGTCCAACCGCGAGAATTACAGTTATGGCCTCGATCTCAGTTCCGTTTTCGAGAACACAGTGAAATGCATCACCCTTTTTCTCAACTGAAACTAAATTCGAATACTCGGTTGGAGTATCCAAGTTGTCGACCTGCTCTTTAAATTTCATCATCAGATCGAAACCATCAATATCTGGCTGACCCGGGTAGTTCTCGATGGTGCCGCCTATGGCGGTTTCGCCACCGAATTGTTCACCCACTATCACGGTGCTAACCTGATATCGAGCTGAGTACAGACCTGCAGCGAATGCTGCAGCCCCCTGGCCTGCAATCAATACATCGACTTGCTTTGTTTCGGTCATATTCCCTCTGTTCTGAATCGACGTTGACCGTTCGAACTCTCATCCACAGCTTAAAACCCCGCACAACCGATGTCGACATGTATGGGGTGACTGTTCGGGAAATAACCAGGTGCGCGTCCGGATTTGTTTTGCTCAATTGTTCACATGCAACTTGGATGCAAACGCCGTGAGTCGTAGGATCTTAATCGAGTTACCCGTCGTGTTTTGTAGCTTCGAATAGAGCATCAAAATCGACTCCGAAGCGTGAACGTGCATTTGGCAACTTCCTAGCTGCTGTAAACTGCAAAAGCTAACTGAATCGACCGCACTACTAGCAGATTTTGTCGAGCTTTCGACTGGCCATGTGGATTTTTCCACTGGGTACATAGTGCGGTTTTTACGTTTTTGCAATACGATCAACGCCGTGAGACTTCACCTAACGATCAACTGATCTGGAACAGCGAACAAAATGACACTCGAGATTCGTCCCGTAGAAAACGGAACCGTGACTTCAGCAAAAGGGTTTTCGGCCGGTGGTGTATTTGCCGGTATCAAAACACCAGGTGCTGATAAACGAGATATCGGAATCCTCGTATCCGACTCTCCCTGCACGGTCGCCGGAACGTTTACTCAGAATTCTGTGATTTCACCTTCAGCAACTCTTTCTCGAGAGCGCGTTGGAGTTGAAAAACGCGTTCGTGCCGTTGTTGCAAACAGCGGATGCGCCAACTGTGCCGTTGGTGAACAGGGCTACGTTGACGCGAAGGAAATGACCGATATCGCCGCTGCCCATTTGGGAGTGTCGTCGGAAGAAACTCTAGTTGCATCCACGGGTGTAATCGGTGTCGAGCTTCCAATGGCTCTACTCCGCGAATACGTTCCTCAAATTACCGTGACCGAGGATGGCGGGAACGAATTTGCGAAAGCAATTCTCACGACCGACAAGCGCACGAAAGAAATAGCTGTTTCGTTCGAGGCAAACGGCGTGACACACACCGTCGGTGGAGTATCGAAGGGTTCGGGAATGATTCACCCGAACATGGCGACGATGCTCGCTTTCACTTCGACTGACGCTAATGTCGAACCAAAGTTCTTACAGGAGACCCTCTCCGAAGCGGTAAAACTCAGCTTCAACCAGATCGATGTGGACGGTGACCAGAGTACGAACGACACCGTATTGCTTATGGCAAACGGCGCAGCTGGTGGTCCTGAAATTTCTGGCGGTGACAAAGCATCGGAAGCATTCGCAGAGGCGGTTCAGCAGGTTTGCAGACACCTAGCAATAGAAATAGCGCGCGACGGTGAAGGTGCTACCAAGCTCATCGAAGTAACCGTCGATGGAGCCAAGAGTGACGACGACGCTCTCGTAGGTTCCCGCGAATGCGCAGCTTCAATCCTTGTGAAAACTGCCGTGTACGGTCGAGACCCGAATTGGGGTCGCATTTTCATGGCAGTTGGGAAAAGCGGAATCGAACTCGATGAGTCGAAAATCAACTGCTACATAAACGACATTCAAATTGTCGCCGAAGGCAAGGCAATTTCTTACAACGTCCAAAGCGTTGTGAGCGCCCTTGGAGGCGACGAGGTGCGGCTTCGTATATCCCTCAATATTGGGGACGGATACGGACAAGCCTGGGGCTGCGATCTTACTGAAGAATACGTCGTATTCAACTCCGCCTACACCACCTAAAACGAACTCAAGGAATTCCATTCGAGTGGATCGAAAGAATCCACACGATCATCGTTTTAATCCGATGAACTCGAACGAGTCATACAACCTGGGGGTCGCATCATGACGACCTCATCCTCGGTTACCGACAAAAAGATCGTCATCAAGATCGGTGGAAGTACTCTTGGTGAAGGTGACTCTACGGTTCCAGACATCGTGGAACTGTGGAAGCAAGGTGCCAAACCTGTCGTAGTTCACGGCGGTGGCAAGGTAATTAGCGACTGGGTTGCCAAACAGGGAATTCAGCCCGAATTCGTTCGCGGCTTGAGGCGAACCGACGAGGCGACCCTCGATGTTGCGGTTGCTGTGCTCGCCGGACTCGTCAACTCTCAAATTGTTGCAGAGTTCCAGGCTGCAGGCGCGAACGCAGTAGGAATATCAGGAGTATCAGGTGGGTTGCTTGAAGCCGAGGTGCTTGACCCCGACCTCGGATACGTCGGAAAGATAGTTAAGGCCAACTCGGCTCCCGTGGATGCTGTGCTGGATTCCGGTGCAATTCCTGTAATCGCTCCAACCGCACTTCATCTTTACCCGTCGGAGTCCGGTCACGACCGCATCTTGAACGTGAACGCCGATACATCGGCTGGACACATAGCCAAAGCTGTAAAAGCCGATCAACTCGTCTTCCAAACAGATGTCGAAGGTGTGTTGGATGCCCGTAAACGACTCGTTCCTCGCATGACCAGCAAGCAAGCTCTCGATTTGATCGCTGGCGGCATTGCCGCGGGTGGAATGATTCCGAAAATCGAAGCATGCGTTGACGCAGTCAAGGTTGCCGGTTCAGGCCACATTATCGACGGACGTCTCGCCGGAGCGCTGCTCACATGTGTGCAGGGTGAAGACATCGGCACACGCATCATCTAGTTCGGAGTTATCTTGACTGAGACCGGCGAAATAATTGCGTTGCTACTCGTCGGGTACCTCCTCGGCTCGATTTCATTTGCCCAACTGTTGACCCGCAACAAAAGTGTTGACCTCTTCACGACTGGGACAGGCAATCCAGGTGCTGCAAATGTCTTCCGCAAAGTCGACAAAAAACTCGGGATTGCCGTGTACGCGGGCGACGCGATCAAAGGCGCAGCCCCTGTAATAGTTGCACGAGTAGTCACCGACAACGAATTAGTGTGGATAGCAACACTCGCGGCGGCGATCATCGGTCACTGGTACCCGGTGTTCAATCGCTTCAGGGGTGGAGCCGGACTTGCGACCGGTTCGGGCGGAGTGTTTGCCCTTATGCCACTTGTAGGGGTTCTCGGATTTGCTAGTGGTGCGCTTGTAATCGCCAGGTTTAAGAGCAGCGGGCACGCAGCAGCTGTTGGACTTGCCGTCATGGTGATTCTTGCAACTCCCCTCGGCTACAGCTGGCAACTTGCTCTCGGATCTGTCGTGCTCGCTGCTGCATTACTCGCAAAAGCAACTGCCAGAGGATGGCGACCCGGCAGAAAAAGCTGAATTCGACCCAAACCCGTCACTACTGCGATATATTTCTCGTTCCGCTTTTTTTAGGCGGTGTTCGAACTGAATTAATTCGGGCAGCTTTTCGCAGATCGCGGTATGTAACACTGGGGACTTCACAGAATTTGAATGAAGCCCATGGAGAGAAAGATGACTAGCTCAGCTGAGTACAAGGACCTTGAATCCAAGTACTACATGCAGGTGGTTAACCGAATGCCACCGGTACTGGTACGAGGTGAAGGTACTCGAGTATTCGACAACGATGACAAGAGCTACCTCGATTTCACCGCGGGCTGGGCAGTTCTCAACTTGGGGCACAATCACCCGGCAGTGACCGAGGCTATTCGCGACCAGGCAGGAAAGATCCTGCAAATGTCGAACCTGTTCTACACAACACCGCAGCTTCCACTGGCACAGATCATTGTCGACAACTCTGACGTTGATCGTGTCTTCTTCTGCAACTCAGGCGCAGAGGCGAACGAAGGTGCATGCAAGGTTGCTCGTAAGTGGGGCAAGCTGAAGCTGAACGGTGCGTACGAGATCATCACGACTCTCGACTCGTTCCACGGTCGCACCCAGGCAATGATGGCGGCCACCGGCCAACCTCATTACCAGGACAACTGGAAGCCACTAATGCCAGGGTTTGTGAATGTGCCGTACAACGATGTTCAGGCAATCAAAGATGCCTACGTTGAAGGTAAGACCTGTGCAGTTCTACTTGAACCTGTTCAAGGTGAAGGTGGAGTCAACATTCCTGACGAGAACTATCTCAAGGATGTGATGGACTTCTGCCATGAGAAGAACATTTTGTTCATGCTTGATGAAGTTCAAACCGGAATGGGACGAATTGGAACGTTGTTTGGTTACCAGCAGTTCCCTGGCGTCGAGCCTGACGTTATGACTCTGGCGAAAGCACTTGGTTCAGGCGCACCGCTCGGAGCGTTCACGACCAAGGAGTTCTGCTCAGTTCTTGAACCGGGCGACCATGGTTCGACTTTCGGTGGGAACGCTTTAACCACTGCAGCGGGCTCCGCAGCAGCAAAGGTCATGGTCGATGAGGACATACCTGCTCTCGCTGAAGAGACAGGTGTTTACTTCCGTGGCAAGTTGCAGGCTCTCGCGGAGAAATACGATTTCATCACCGAAGTACGCGGGATGGGATTGCTCATCGCTCTGCAGATGAACAAGGAAATTTCAGGTGCGACTGTCGCGAAGGCATTAGACGAAGGTCTTCTAATCAACGCAGTTCGTCCGAACATGATCAGGTTCATGCCCCCGCTCAACGTGTCTCGCGAAGAGATCGATGAAGCAGTCGATATTCTTGATCGTGTGCTTGCTGAGACTGGCGCGTAGTTAGCGTACTTCGAATAAGTAAACGAAGCCCGAGGTGTTCATACCTCGGGCTTTTTTTGCTCTCAATGGAATCTGGTCATCTCGACCGACGCGGAGGGATTTTGACATCCAACGCGGGCACCAACGAACGATCCTGGGACTGCAAGAACTCATTATCTTCGTTAGCAACAATCAAACCAGTTTTCCGACCAGATCCCTCCGTTTCGGTCGGGATGACAACTGAGAAACCAGCCTGGGACGTAACAGAATTAATTCCAATATATCCTCAATACTTACTATTAGTTAGTTACTTCCTGTGCGTGTAGACTTATTGGCAACATGGCTAATACCGCAACCGAACACTCAAGTACATCCGCACTTTGTACACACTACGAAGCGGCAATGGAACTCCTTGCACGTCGCTGGTCCGGTCTTGTCCTCACTTCACTCATGGAAAAACCAGTTCGTTTTTCTGAGATCAAGACTGCTGTTGAGGGAATATCCGACCGCGTTCTCTCGCAACGGCTCGCAGAGCTTGAAGATATCGGCTTGATCGAGCGAAAAGTCTACGCATCGACTCGCCCTGTGCTCGTTGAGTACAACGCCACCGAGATGGCATGCGAACTCTCACCTGTGTTCGACGCCCTAAAAGACTGGGCAGAGAAGTGGATGCCTGCGCAGGTGGATTAATAAACAGGATGACATTCGCGCCTTCTGGCGAGAGAATGGACCGGTTGTCGTTCGCGTGAGGCGGCAAATAAAACTCATCTAAACAGGAATCGAACTCAACCATGGCCAGAGAAAAGTGTGTTCTCGCTTACAGCGGGGGCATGGACTCCACAATCTCAACCGTCTGGATCCAAGAGCAGTACGACATGGACGTCATCACGCTCACCGTCGACCTCGGTGCTGGACCAGAAATCGTTGGAGTAAAAGAACGAGCAGCCACAGCTGGCGCACTCGACTCTTTGATCTGGGATGTACGAGAGGAGTTCATCAACGAGTACATCTGGCCGGGTCTGAAAGCCGGCGCAATGTACGAAGGCGTTTACGCACTTTCGACAGCTCTCGGTCGCCCTCTCATGGCAAAAAAGCTTGTTGAAGCTGCACGCCAGGTTGGGGCAACCGCTGTCGCTCACGGTTGTACCGGCAAAGGTAACGACCAGGTACGGTTCGACGCAGGAATCATGACTCTCGCCGCTCACGGTGATCCACTGAAGATCATTGCTCCTGCACGCGAATGGGGCATGACTCGTGACGAAGAAAAGCTCTACGCCCAGAAGGCAGGTCTTGAACTTCGTGAAGTCGGTGACGACCAACGCGTCTACTCAATCGACCGCAACTTGTGGGGTCAAGCAATCGAAGGCGAAGACCTCGAAGACACATGGTTGGCTCCACCGGAAGACGCCTTCTCGTGGACCAAGCAAATCTCAGACACCCCGGACGAACCAGTTGAAATTTCTATTGGCTTTGAAAAGGGAATTCCGGTCAGTCTTGATGGTTCGGCAAAGTCTGGTGTTGAACTAATCGCGACTTTGAACGACCTTGCTGGCGAGCATGGCGTTGGTCGGATTGACCACGTTGAAAACCGCTTGGTCGGAATCAAGTCTCGCGAGGTTTACGAGACTCCTGCTGCGGTCGTTCTTCACACCGCCCTCAAGGCGCTCGAAACATCGACCATGTCTCGTGAGCAACAGCGGGTTAAAGAGAATCTTTCTCAGCTTTACTCCGACATGGTCTACGACGGACGCTGGTTCACAGAACTGCGGGTAAACATTGATGCATTCGTGGACTCGGCACACGAATTCTCGACCGGAGACGTTCGCGTTCGCCTGCACAAGGGATCGTGCATTGTTGTCGGACGCCGTTCGCCGTTCTCGTTGTACGACTTCGACCTCGCCACGTACTCGTCGGAAGATGCATTCGATCACGCTGCAGCAACCGGGTTTATTGACATTTACTCACTGTCGGCTCGAACCCAGGCACGAAAGCAGACCTTCCACGACGCCCGATAAGAGTTGAGATAGAGCTAAGAACCTCTTTCCCGACTACAACGATAATGATGGGTGCAGAACTCCACTGCGCCCTATTCTTTTCTGAGTAAAAAATGTCCAGTAATTCGAACAATAAGAACAATCCCGCCGCAGCGGCTCGCGGAAGCGAGCTGGCAAGCGACTTCACCGTATCGGTCCATTACGACTCCCGTATGTACAGGGAAGACATCATGGGATCGATCGCACACGCTCGAATGCTGGGTCGTCAGGGCATCATTGAGCAAAACGAAGCCGAGAAAATTGTCGAAGGTCTTACGAAGATCGGAGATGAAATCGACGCGGGTGAATTCGAGTGGAAATATGAGCTCGAAGACATTCACATGAACGTGGAGTCGCGTCTTTATGAGTTGATTGGCGAAGCAGCAGGACGCCTTCATACTGCCCGTTCACGCAACGACCAGGTGTCTACGGACACGCGCCTCTGGACGCAAGTCGCGTGCGGTCGCGCTTTTGACGCATGTGTTGAGCTACAACATGCTCTCGTTGATCTCGCTGAAAAACACGTCGACACAATTCTTCCTGGGTACACGCACCTGCAGCGCGGGCAGCCGGTCGTTCTCGCCCATCACCTGATGGCGTACTTCGAAATGTTCGACCGCGACTCAACTCGCTTTGCTCAAGCTGCTGAGTCAGCCGATGTAATGACGCTTGGCTCGGGCGCGATGGCAGGGGTTCCATACCCGATCGACCGCGACTGGGTGGCAGAGCAACTCGATTTCAGCGAAATATCACGCAACTCAATGGACGCGGTTTCTGACCGCGATTTCATTGTTGAGTTCCTTACTTCGGCATCCTTAGCTATGGCTCATCTTTCGCGCCTGTCGGAAGAACTAATCATTTGGTCTTCCGATGAGTTCGGGTTCATCAAACTCTCTGACGAATACACGTCGGGCTCAAGCATCATGCCGCAAAAGAGAAATCCGGACTTTGCTGAATTAGTTCGCGGGAAGACGGGTCGTGTCTACGGCTCTCTAATGGGTCTGCTGACCACAATCAAAGGACTACCACTGACATATAACCGCGACCTCCAGGAAGATAAAGAAGGCCTATTCGACGCCGCTGACACGGTAATTACTTCTCTTGAATCTGCCGCCGGCATGATCTCTGGGATGGCTGTGAACACTGACCGCATGCGTCAGGCAGCAGAAAAGAGCTTTGTGTTGGCAACAGACATTGCGGACTACCTGGTTGGTAAGGGAGTTCCGTTCCGCGAGGCATATATTGCCGTGTCAGAGCTTTCGAAGCAGTGCATTGCAGACGGTATTGGCTTTGGGGAGTTAACTCTCGAAGACTTCCAGCGTGCTTCTGACCTATTCGACGAAGGTGTGATGGAAATCACTCTCGAATCAGCTGTTGCCGCTCGTGATGTACCGGGCGGAACAGCTCCTAACCAGGTCAGAGAAGCCATCAAAGAGGCCAAAGAACTGCTGTCGGACGCTGAATAATCGGATATTTTGTCCGTCGAAAACTTTTCCTGATCAAGTAATCCCAACTAACAAACATGAGCTCACCAGTAATCATTGCGCACCGCGGTCTCGACGAGGTGTACCCGGAAAACACGCTTGCAGCATTCAAAGCTGCACTCAAAAAAGGCATGGCGATAGAGATTGACCTCCGAGGAACGTCGGATGACGAACTCGTAGTGGTCCATGACGACACCGTAGACCGCACCACGAACGGCTCGGGTCGTGTTGAAGCAATGACTCTCGCCGAACTACGAGAGCTGGATGCAGGTAGTTGGTGGGACGAAAAGTTCGCGGGTGAAAAGATTCCAACTCTGGAAGAGACGCTGGACATCGTTCGAGACCACGGAACCTCGGATACGACTCTCGCAATTGAGCTAAAAACCCTGCCTCCCGGCAGCATCAACAAGATTTGTCGAGCGCTCGATGAACGCGGTCTGATGGGTAAGACCGTTGGCTTCGGTCTGATTCATCTTTCAGTGGACGTACGAAGGCGGTTCTACGAAGGAAGCTCAGATTTCCAGTGCGCCACTGTTGCAAACACAGCTCCTGAACTTCCGATGGCAATTTCAGACCCATATTCGAACTGGATTTACGTCCGCTACCCAATTTCAGCCGAGGAAGTCGCACAGGCTCACGAGGGTGGCAAGAAAATCATTGCTTCAGGTCCTGGCATCATGGACGACGTTGAGGCTATGGTTGCCGCTGCGAACGCAGGAGCCGACACGATCATGTCGTACCATCCCGACGCACTCGCAGAACGACTCGGGTAACCCGTAATGGCTCCACTCATCAAAGTATCTCCATCTCTTCTTGCGGCAGATTTCGCCCATCTTGCCGACTCGATCGCGGCCGTTGAAGAGGCTGGTGCAGATGAATTGCACTTTGATGTGATGGACGGTAGTTTCGTGCCAAACATCACAGTTGGAATTCCGGTTCTGGAAGCAATTCGACCGCTCACGAAACTCCCAATTGATGTTCACATGATGGTCGTCGAGCCAGCCCGTTACGCTCGAGAATTTGCAGATGCGGGTGGTGACATTTTCACGATGCACGTAGAAGCGTGCGATGACCTAGAAGCCTCTCTTGGTGATGCTCGTGTGGCAGGTATGTCAGCAGCCGTATCGCTCAAACCTGACACACCTGCTTCAGTAATTCAGTCGGCATTGCCACTAATTGAGCGTGTGCTCGTTATGACTGTTGAGCCCGGATTCGGGGGGCAGTCGTTCATGCCGGAAATGCTCCCGAAGATCGAAGAGCTGAAGGACATGGCACGACTGGCAAGCCACGAACTGGAAATCGCAGTAGACGGCGGCATCAAGGTCGACACTGCTGGCGGAGTCATCGATGCTGGAGCGACGACGCTTATATCCGGTACTGGTGTGTTCAACCACCCCGACGGAATGAAGATCGGTATCGAGGCAATTCGAGCCGCCGGTTCGTAGTCCTATCGGGGTCGCACACCCCAAATATCGAACCCTACGAACGACTGGATAGCCATATCTGGTCCTCGCTCTTCGGACTCAGATAGCTCGATGTCAACAGCGCCAACACCTACGCTTGTCATCCCTGCCGCTCTTGCCGATCTAAATCCGGTCTCTGAGTCCTCGAACACAAGACAATGGGCTGGTTGAACGTCCAGGTTCTCGGCGGCGGTCAGATAGGGCTCGGGGTGAGGTTTCATGTTTGTAACGTCATCCAGCGTCACGACGGTCGAAAAAGATTCGGCCAGCCCAGATTTCTCAATGAAAGCATTGGCGTATTTGCTGTCACCCGACGTAACCAGCCCTACAGAAGCTCCGTAGACGACCGCGCTGGTCACGGCGTCTTTGGCACCCGGCAACATTTCAATACCGTTGGCGGTCACCAAATGCCATTGCTTCACATACTCAGCGAGAAGAGCTTCCTGGTCTTCGATTCCGTAGTGTTCAGCAACAAGTTGAACTCCAGGGATCACTCCTTTTCCGAACGTAATCGGGTGGTCCGGTGCAATCTCAGGAATGCCGTAGGCGTTGAGAGTTTGCAACTCTGCCTGCCTGTGCGGTGGGCCTGTGTCGACCAATGTGCCGTCAAGATCGAAAAAGGCGGCGGTGAATTTCGGATTGATCATCATGAGGAAATTTTAGACAACAAAAAACCCTTCTCGGGTGAGAAGGGTTTCAATGCATATAGAACCATCGCCTAATCGATGGCCAGAGAAACTCCACGCTTGTCGAGGGTTCGAAGCTCACGAGCGGTCAGCTTTACTCGGTATCGCTGTCCATCGATAACAACCCAGCGGTTCTGCAGGTTTGGCTTCGAGATTTTTCGAGTTGCGTTAAGTGCGTGTGATCGGTTGTGACCGAACATCGGCTTGGGTCGTGGTCCAAGACCCAGTTTTGCTCTTATTTGATCAGCGCTTGGCATGACTTCAGATACTTTCGAAATATTCCTGAATGTAGGGAAAGAACTCAATTCACACAACTTTGGATCAGTTGACCAGATCGGTTACGTGTCGAATTCCAGCTTTTTAGATTAACATGCAGTAGTAGCGCGAACAACAGGAATTAATGCCTGTGGAGGAGAGTTTTGGCTGGAGTATCGGAGTACCCGCGCGCTAATTTCGCCAGATTCTCCAGAATCAAAGGAATGATCGCTAAACCTTCTACAACAGCATTGATCGATGCAGCACTACTGCTCAGATTGGTACAAGCGGCATCTGACGCTCTTTTCGCCAATCGTCCCACGATCAACGCGCTAAACGTGTTCCCGGTACCCGACGGCGATACCGGTACGAACATGTCACTCACTCTTAGGTCAATCGTCGAATCTGAGGATGTGAACGCATCCACCCAAAGTGCAAGTGAACTCGCTTCCAAGATGGCAAGAGCTTCACTTCTCGGAGCTCGAGGTAACTCAGGATTGCTTTTGGCTCAGCTTTTCAAAGGCATTGCTCAAGTTGCCGACGGTAACGACAGCATCGCTCCATCTGCCCTGGGTGTCGCGCTTGGTCGTGCTTACGAGTTCTCACAGCAATCAGTCCCTAACCCCGTTGAAGGGACCATGATCACCATCTATCGAGAATGCTCCGAGAAGGCGTCGGAACGCGAAGAAAGCTCTGCATTCGAGGTTCTTGAAGCGTTGAGAGATGATGCACTCGATGCAGTTCGTCGTACGCCCGAAATGCTCGACGTGTTAGCAGAAGCGGAAGTTGTTGATTCGGGCGGCTTCGGACTCGCCGTGATGTTCGACGGAATGGTCAGAGCGATCACCAACACTGAACCAGTCGCCCGTGAAATCGAAGTCCCGATGCCCTCTGGTAGAAAATTCTCAGGCACGGTCAAATCAGACTTCGTAGCCGAAGCCGAAGAAGTCGACTGGGGTTACTGCACCGTTTTCGCGATCGAAGCTGAAAACCTCGATTTAGATCGAATTCGTGATCATATGGATAGGATCGGTCGATCGCCCATCGTTGACGGAGCGCCAGGACTTGCGAAAGTTCACGTCCACATGGAGGACCCTGGTGAGGCATTAAGCGCCGGCATCAAGTATGGGTCTCTCTCAAATATCGAAATATCCAATATGGACACCCAAGCGGCTGATTGGGCATCTGATCGACGAGAGGATATTGAGCACGCCACCACTGAGAAGTTGGACTCCCCTTCGATTGCCGTTGTTGCAGTTGCAGCCGGACAAGGTATGGCAGACCTGATCGAAAACACTGGTCTTGGAGCGACCTACGTTATCGAAGGTGGCGATTCGATGAATCCTTCGGTGGCTGAGTTGCTGGAAGCGGTCGAGAAAACCCCGTCTGATCAGGTAATCCTGCTTCCGAATAACAAGAACATCATTGCAGCCGCTGAGCAGGTGGATGAACTGACCGACAAAACGGTCCGAGTAGTCCCGACTCGATCAGTACAAACCGGTGTAGCAGCATTACTCGCGTTCAATCTCAACAAATCGCTGGATGAAAATGTCGAAGAAATGATCGACATTGCTGGAGAGGTCGGTGAAGGACGAGTTTGCAAAGCGTCTCGCGACGTGTCGATTGGCGGCCATGAAATCAAAGCCGGAATGACGTTCGCCACATTTGACGACGAAATAATCGCCGTTGGCAGAGACACTGAATTTGTTCTCGGCAAGCTGATCACCGCAAAATCCATAGATGCCGAAATCATCACCGTTTACACGGGAAACGGCAGTAATGCCGAGTCGATTCAGCGATTGTCAGAAGAATTGACAGAAAAATTTGGCGATCTTGAAATTGAAGTTGTTTGGGGGGGACAGCCCCATTATGACTACCTCGTTGCAGTAGAGTAAGCTGCGCACGGACAATTAATGTTCGACGGATCACCACCGGACTTCTACTCGGAGCGCCCAAATGACGATCGCCGTAGTCACCGACAGCACTTCTGATCTGCCACCAGAAATAGCCAAACAACACGGAATTGAGGTCATCCCTCTAAACGTGCACATTGGCGACGACACTTTTCTCGATGGCCAAACGATTACTTCCGACCAGATGTACAGGATTCTCCCTGAATCGAAGGAGATTCCGACGACATCTGCACCGCCTGTCGGAAAGTTCGTAGACGTGTTCACCCGACTCTCGAAAGATCACGATGCGATTATTTCAATCCACATTTCGTCGAAGCTCAGTCTCACTTATATTTCTGCCGTAAACGCAGTATCTGAGATGGGCGACACCGGCGTAGATATTCGAGTTGTTGATACCGAGCAAGCCTCAATGGCTCTCGGTTGGACTGTCGTACACGTTGCCGAGAAAATCGCCGCAGGTGCATCGATAGACGATGCAGTTGAAATCGCGCAGAAAGCAGCAACCCGGGCATCGTTCGTCGGAATGGTCGACACTCTCGACTACCTCGTCCGAGGTGGGCGTATCGGCAAAGCAAGAGGGTTCGTCGGGTCACTTCTTCGAATCAAGCCGATTCTCACGCTCGAAGAAGGCGAAGCTCATCCAGTTGGTAGAGCTCGAAACCGTAAAAAAGGTGTTGCGATGCTTGAGCAAATGGTTGCCGACGCATCTCCACTGGATAAGCTTTCGATTCTGTACACCACCGAGCCCGAGGCAGCACAAGCTATCGCAGACGAGGTAGCCAACTACGCTCCCGATAACAAACCCGTGGTTGCACAACTGGGTCCAGTAGTTGGAAATTATCTGGGGCCTGGCGTTCTTGGTCTGGGACTTTTGAGGGCAGAGTAGTTGCCCGGTAGCTTCACCGGAACAAACAATCAGAACCGCGCAGTCGAAGCGCTAAAAAACATCCTTGAACTCGAAAAGAAGCTCGAGTTCAAGGATCGCGCGGTGATGGGAGGTCTCGACAAGTTCATCGAGCGCACGGCGTCCGACCTTCCGTGGATACGTGAAATTGAACCTCTTAAGGGTTCAAATTACTCGGCGCTGGCACCGGGACTACGTTACCGGTGGGCTTCAGCAGTCATGGTCCGTCTCAAGGGCGGTGAGGCTCCAACAGCCGACAAAAGCAAGCCGAATCGGCAAACTAAATCGGCTACTCCGAAAAAGACCAGTTCAAGTTCCACAACGAACTACACACTCGAAACTCCTCTCGATGAACTCAAGTTCATTCACAAACAAACTCGTCCAAAACTCGCACGGATGGAGATTTCAACGCTTCGTGATCTTCTCTGGCTGTTCCCACATCGTCACGTCGACTACTCAAAGATCACGAAGATTGCCGAGGTTGAGTACGGTGAGCTAACAACGGTTGCCGGTCGAGTGGTGAAGTCGGAGCGGGCACGGATCGGACCACCACCCGGCGCGGCGAAAATCCTGATCAACGACGGCACTGGACTTCTTGAGGCGACATTTTTTCGTCAGGCTTACCTGGCGAACAAGTTCAGGAAGGGATCAACCGTCGCATTCAGCGGTGAGATAGGAGCGTTCCAGGGTCGAGCACAACTTCAAAACCCCGAGTACGAGGAGCTATCAAACGATTCGTCGAGTCAAAGCACTCACGCCGGCAATTTGCTTCCTGTTTATCCGTCAACCGAGGGCTTAGCTCAAAGGTCGATTCGCACTTCAACTCGTAAAGCACTCGATATTTCGGAATCTCTGCTCACCGAGTTCTTACCCATCGAGATGATGAGTAGGAATGGCTTCCCGGGTAGATTCCCGGCAATCGAAGCCATGCACTACCCATCTGAGTTCGGGCACCAGCTTCAAGCGCGCAATCGCCTGGCGTTCGAAGAGTTGTTTATGTACCAACTCGCGGCTTTGAAACGAAGGCATGAATGGCGTAATCGCAACGATGGGATAGTTGTTGGAAAATCGGATTCGAGTTCAGTCGTTCAAGCGTTGGAATCGACGTTGCCATTCGACCTAACTATCGACCAATCCGCAGCGTTGGATCAAATACTGGATGATCTAAACGACGGTGTCCCGATGGGACGATTGCTTCAAGGCGAGGTCGGCAGTGGAAAAACTGTTGTCGCTCTCGCGTCTCTGCTAACCGTAATTGCCAACGGATTCACGGGAGCATTGATGGCTCCGACCGAAGTTCTCGCTGAACAGCACTTCCTGAGCATTTCGGCCCAACTTGACGCAGTTTCACTGCCCGGTGAGCCGGAAGACAGTGTTCGTTACGCCAACATGCCTGGCATCGACAATCGACGAATCACGATTGTTTTGTTGATCGGTAGTCACAAACGTTCGATCAAAGCCCGACTTCAGCAAATGATCGCCGACGGTGAAGCTGATCTCGTAATCGGAACCCACGCCTTGCTCCAGGAGGCGGTTTCAATACCTCGATTAGGTCTCGCTGTAGTGGACGAACAACACAGGTTCGGAGTCGAGCAGCGCAGTGCATTGACCAAGAGGACACCTCGCCCGCACCTGCTAGCGATGTCCGCGACGCCGATACCTCGAACGCTGGCACTCACGGTTTACGGCGACCTTGATGTCACGACGCTCAAAACATTGCCGGGTGGGCGAAAGCCAATCACCACGAAATTGGCGAATGGCGATATGGCGAGAAACCACACCTACGAACATGTGCGTCGAGAAGTTGCATCGGGCAGACAAGCCTTCGTCGTTTGTCCGCTCATCGACAAGTCAGACGCTATTGAAGCCGTGTCGGCTATCGATGAATTTGAACGTCTTTCATTCGGCGAGTTCGAAGCCCTGAACGTTGGATTGCTTCACGGTCGAATGACATTGCCCGAAAAACAGGGGGTTATGGACCGCTTCCGTAATCGTGATCTCGACGTGTTAGTCGCTACACCGGTAATCGAGGTCGGCGTCGACATTCCTAACGCCACCGTAATGATGATCATGAGCCCGCAGCGATTTGGTCTCGCCCAACTCCACCAGCTTCGTGGACGTATTGGTCGAGGAGAACACGCGAGCGAGTGTGTCCTGATGATTGATCCAGAGCAACCTGCCACGAGCGAACGCATTGAGGCAGTTGTTCAAAACTCAGACGGCTTCAAGCTTGCTGAGGAAGATCTCAGGATTCGCGGTCCGGGTGACTACATGGGTACACGTCAAAGCGGCTGGGATGAGCTTAAAGTTGCAACCATTGATGACGTTGAACTGCTCCACCTCGCTCGCAGGGAAGCTTCAGACTTAATGTCATCGAACGATAGTTCGTTAGACGACCACATTGAGCTTGCCAAAGAGCTTGAGCGGGTGATGGCAACACAAATAACCGACTTCTCCTGAAATATGACACCTTCGAAAATTCTCGTAACTGGCATGAGTGGACTCATTGGAGGTCTCGCGGGTCGAAAATTTGCTGAGTCGTACGAAGTTGATGCGCTCGGCAGGAGTGAAGTCGATGGCTTCCCAACAACCGTTGTCGACATTGGTGAAGGAATCGATGGCATTCTGCCTGCGCTTGAAGGCGTAGACACGGTTGTGCACATGGCAGCGTCTCGGGGAGATGTGCCAGCGGAAACTCACATCAAAGCCAACGTAACCGGCGTATACAACTTGTTTGAAGCTTGCCGTATTGCCAGGGTGAAGCGGATCGTCGCTGCGAGCAGTGGTGCGGTAATCGCCGGGTATGAGAACGATGAGCCTTTCAAATCCATTGTTCACGATCCAGATTTCACCATGCCATCGCCACGGCCACTGATCTCTGAGACTGATCCAGTTCGACCCCGAAACATTTATACGGTCACAAAAATGTTCACGGAGAACCTCGGAAGCATGTATTCCGAGCAGTACGACATGTCCATAATCTGTATTCGTATCGGTAAAGTCGAGATCGACGATGTGCCGCTGAATGCTCGAAATGCCTCTGTATGGTGCAGTCACCGGGACATCATCCAAATGATCGACAAAGCGGTGCATGCACCGGATGATCTCAAGTATGCCGTCGTATTCGCTTGTTCGGATAATCCGACTCGCTACCGAGACATTGAGCACGCCCGGAAAGTTCTGGGTTTCGTTCCTCAGGACAGCGCAGCGGATCACGGATTCTAGAAAGTCAAAATGGGAAGCAGTCTTACAGGACCTCCAGATCATCTGCAGGAGACTCACACTCCTGAAGGGATACGCGAGCGCCTATTGAACGGATCGCCGCAGAGCTATTTGAAGGACATGGTCTACGGTGGTATCGACGGGACCATAACGACATTCGCTGTCGTGTCTGGTGTTGTGGGTGCGGAACTTGCTCCAGGAATCGTTGTCATTCTCGGGCTTGCGAACCTCGTTGCTGATGGCTTCTCGATGGCCGTCAGCAACTTCCTGGGTACGCGTGCCGAGAAGCAATACACCGGCAAAATTCGTGAAGAGGAAGCGGAAGAGATCCGTCTAATACCCGAAGGCGAACGCGAGGAAATTCGACAGATTTACGCTGCAAAAGGCTTCGAAGGAGATCTTCTCGAACAGGTAGTCGAGGTAATCACATCTGACGAAGAAGTGTGGATCGACACGATGCTCAAAGAAGAGCACGGAATGTTGATTGAGGGACCTGAACCCAAGAGAGCGGCATGGTTCACTTTTATTTCGTTCCTTATTGCAGGTTTCGTTCCCGTGGTGCCGTTCATCATCGACCTAATGCTGGACGACGGTCTGGCATCTCCGTTCCTTTGGAGTTCAATCGCAACCGCAATCACCTTCTTCTCGATCGGCGTCTACAAAGCTCGAGTGGTTGAAATGAACAAACTGGTCGCTGGTCTCGAAACTGTGGCCGTCGGTGGAATCGCTGCCGTGCTTGCGTACACTGTTGGCTGGGCTTTGCGCGGAATTGCGGACGGAATCTAACTCCAAATGGCTAAAAAACCACCTGAATCGTTTACGCCCCCACCTAACCTGACCCGAGACCGGAAGGGTCTGGTGGTTATCAATACCGGAAATGGCAAAGGCAAAAGCACTGCTGCGTTCGGTGTCATGCTTCGGGCATGGGGTCGAGGAATGAAGACCTGTGCCGTTCAGTTCATTAAGAGCGAAAAATCGATGTACGGCGAGCAAATGGCTGCCGAGAAACTGGGCATTGAAATAATTTCCGCTGGAAGAGGCTTCACCTGGACGTCGAAAGATCTTTCTGAGGATGAGTCTCGCGCCCAGAACGGTTGGGACATAGCAAAAGAGAAGATTGCATCAGGTGATTACGACGTGGTTGTACTCGATGAGATCACATATCCGATTTCATATGGCTGGATCGAAGTTGCCGAGGTGATCGAAGCATTAAAAGCACGACCCGAAATGGTTCATGTTGTAATGACGGGACGAGACGCCGATCCTGCGTTGGTTGAATTCGCCGATCTCGTAACCGAAATGCGAGAGATCAAACACCCATACGCCGAGCAGGGCATCAGGGCACAAAAAGGCATCGAGTTTTAGGTGGCGGCCATTGAGATCCCTCTCGGTCCTTTGACGGGCTCAGGATGACGAATAAAAACGGGCGGTTTTTAAACCGCCCGTTGATCGAAAATCTAAAAGCGACCAGTCGCCTAGACCATTACCTGTCCGCCATCGCACTGGATGGTCTGGCCTGTGATGTTTCGAGCCTCTTCCGAAGCCAGGAACGTGACCAACGCACCAATGTCCTCAGGGGTTTGTGGACGCTGCATTGGAATAACTTCCTTAAGCGAGTCCATGAATACGTCGTACTTGTCCTGACCAACAACAGCACTATCACCGAGAGCTTCGCGCTCTTTCATCCAGTCCTGGTGGAACTGAGTCCAAATTCGACCTGGAGCAACCGCGTTCACGTTGATGTTCTCAGCAGCAACTTCACGAGCGAGAGCCTGAGTATAGGCAACGACTGCCATCTTGGTCGTGGCGTAGTAGGCGGTCTGGTACTTCGCAGCTTTGGCGGCTACTGAAGAAACGTTGATGATCTTGCCTGACTTGCGTGCTCGCATTTGAGGAAGAACAGCTTCGGTAACGTCCGAAAGACCCTTCACGTTCACTTTCCACGTGAACTCCCAGTCAACATCTCGGAACCCGGTACCGGTCGAGCCAGGCGCACCGGCAACACCTGCGTTGTTGGCAAGGATGTCGATCTGGCCAGCTTCGGCTGTGATCTTGTCGACAGCAGCGATTACCGAGTCTTTGTCGGTGACATCCATTTTGGCTGTGTAAGCCTTGCGCCCGAGTTCCTCAACCTGCTTTGCAGCTGCGGCAGCGTTCTCTTGACTAAGGTCAGCAATGGCAATATCGGCGCCCTGTCCCGCCATCTTCATGACCATGCCGAGACCCAAACCCTGGCCACCACCGGTAACCAGTGCAATTTTTCCACTCAAATCAGCAAACATTCGTACTTACCTGTTCTTTTCTTACTCGGCTCAGTCAGGTGTTGGACCCTGCACGCCAGTGATCAAATTTCAAGACAAGCAAATCTATCAAGAAATCTGGTTATAAACTCGGTCGAGTTTGTGGTCGACGAATTTATGAACCAACCGAAGCGGATTTACATAACTGGTGGTAGCGGCGTAGGCAAAAGCACTGTTGCCAAAGACCTGGCGGAACGGCTTGGTCTGCCGTTTGTTGAGCTCGACCCTCTCATGTGGACTGAGGAAGGCACTGGCAAACGCGCCCCTGAACGTGAGCGAAAGCAAAACATTGCTGAACTGGCAGCACAACCGGAATGGGTCGCCGAGGGCGTTTATGTTGGTTGGGCTCAAGAAGTCTGGGATGTCGCAGACAAAGTAATTCTTATCGACATCCCCCTTCGGGTAATGCTGTGGAGAGTGTTCTGGCGTCACGTCAAAGCAGAACTGCGTCGAAACAATCGCCATCCGGGCTGACCGAAGCTTTTCAGGTTCATGGGATTCATTCGTACCAGCTTTCAGTCTCCCGAAATCGGGGACCTAGACAACGGCAGCGACGAAATTCTCACCCAGGCGAAAATTAGAGCCAAAGTCGAGCAACACCGTCACAAGGCGCTGGTCTTCAACAAAACTCCCGATATTGATTTGATACTTGAACGGATGAACAACAGTTAGTCTCGATCTGGGATTAACATGCTTCCTCAAATCACGTTGATCTTTCTTCCACCAGTTTGAGGACACTCATGCCGCCGCTCGTAACAGCCGATTCGAAGTTCGAACCAGTTCCAGGTTGGGCGAAAGTACCGCATGGCCTGTGGCTCCGCGAAGCGTGTGCGGTTGCGGTCGATGACCAGGACAACGTGTTCGTTTTCAACCGCGGAAACCAGCCTGTTCTTGTGTTCGATCCTGACGGCAACGTGATCGACATGTGGGGCAACGACAACCCGCCTGATGCGGTCCGAATCATTCGGGACCCCTACGGGAACACTATGCAGTTCTACGACACGTGGTTTACCCGCCCGCACGCCATAACAATCGACCACGAGCAGAACGTGTGGCTGGTCGACGACACTGGTCACCAGATCAACAAGATGACCAAGTCAGGCGAGTACCTAATGCAGATAGGTGACGGGACTCCTGCGGAACCTCAAAGCGGTGAGATGTTCAACAAGCCGACTGATGTTGCCATATCGAAAAAGACGGGCGACATTTTCATCTCTGACGGATACGGGAACTCACGTGTTCACCGACTCAACAAGGACGGCAATCACATCATGTCGTGGGGCACGCCTGGTACCGATCCGGGTGAGTTCAATTTGCCTCATAACCTCGCACTTATCGACGACGAAGAAGTGATTGTTTGCGACCGTGAAAGCCACCGAGTCCAGGTATTCACGACCGAGGGTGAGTTTCTACGGGAGTGGAACGCCCACAAAGCCGTAGCCGTGGAAGTCACAGGCACAGGCGACAATGTTCGTATTTACGTTGCTGAACAGGGCCCAACGAACGGCTCTCCGACTCGAGGAAATGCCAATACCGGTAACCGAATCGGCGTGTACGACCGGGAAGGCAGTCGACTAACCCGGTTCGGGGCTACAACGTTCGGAAACGAGCCTGACCAGTTCCTGTGGCCACACAGTATGGCTATCGACTCGCAAGGCAACGTTTACGTCGCCGAGGTTTCGTACGTTGAGTGGGGTCGACACCAGAACCCTCGACAGGAACAGGCGTCGCTCCGCAAGTGGACGCCAACTGCCTAGGCTGGCGAATAGTCGTCCTTCGACAAGCTCAGGATGACAACTTGTGAAGTTGCCGACCTTTTCCTCGCAATGTCCCGACCTTGCTGGAGGGACCTTTGGGGTGTCTTTAGTCGTACTCGCTAGTGCCATGCGCTTTAATGTGCTCAACCGTCAATCGGACTGCCTCTTCGATTGAGAACCTATCCGTGTAATCGAAATCATTCAGAAACTTTGATATATCGGAACTCCATTGCTGGTCATAATCTTGCGTCGGCACCTCAGTTCCCTCTTCGGAAGAAACGATCTGCCCGTTCCACCCGATGGTCTCGGCAACTAGCTGGTACATCTGCATGCGACTCAGGGTCTCGGAATACCCGAGATTGTAAATGCGAGTTCCAGACCGACTATCCAACGCGCACTCAATCAACATGTCTGCGATGTTGTGTACGTAGCCCCAAGTCCAGTGAAAATTGGCCAGCGTCGTGTACATTCGGTATTCGCTGCCTGAATCCTGTAGGGCCTCAATCATGGATCCAACTCGACGTTGATAGTCGTTCGGACCAAATACACCGGGCAAGCGGGCGATAGTCACATCTAGCGCATTTTGTTTCAACGCGACTCTTTCGACGTGCAAGTTATCGATTTCTTCCGTGAGTCCGAACCCCGGCTTTGTTCGCAACTCACTATCTTCCGTCAGTGGAGTCTGTTGATACGGTCCAGGCTCCGTTCGGTGCAACCTCCCGTAAGCCAAATAAACGTCCATACTGCTCACCAGAACATACCTGTCCACGACACCAGTCAACGCGTCGATCACTGCTCTTGTTCTTGGTTCGTCAAACTGAGTCGCATCGATCACCGCATCAGGTTGAAATTCCCTGATTGCACCAATTTGATCGGAAATGTGCGCGTTGTCGCCGTGTATGTGACGCACTTCAGGAATGTCAGATGGCTCGGTTTCACCACGGTGATAGACAGCAACCAGATGCCCTAACTCAACGGCTCTTTCGACTACCGCGCGCCCGATAAATTTGGTCCCACCATTTACGAGTAAGTTCAATTTGAATCACCTCCCCGAAGTCGATCAAGTCTCAGACCTTCATGAATCCAGTCGATTCTTCCCCAACTCTTTGTGAACAAACGCTAGCGTGTCAGTTCTCGACGATACCGGATAGATATCTGTCCACACCTTCAAACCGCCAAACCCGCGGGTACAATTCGTTGCCGCTGACCTCGGTCGGCGTATTTTCATCTACCCGCGAACGTCGAAATCGAATCATTCATGAGCAACGTAACTATTCGAGATATCAAGACGATCATGACCGAGCCGGACAACATTCGGCTGGTAATCGTCAAGATTGAAACTTCTGAGCCTGATCTCTACGGACTTGGTTGTGCAACCTTCACCCAGCGCCCGACTGCAGTTAAAGCAGCTGTTGATGACTACTTGAGGCCTTTCCTGATCGGCCGCAACGTCGCCGACATTGAGGACATCTGGCAGTCGTCCTACGTTTCGTCGTACTGGCGAAACGGGCCGGTGCTGAACAACGCGCTTTCCGGTGTTGACCAGGCTCTCTGGGACATCAAAGGCAAGATGGCGAACATGCCGGTATACGACCTCCTTGGCGGTCGAGCACGTGAAGCAGCCCCGGTTTACGTTCACACTTCCGGTGAATCTCACGAGGAAGTTGGAGACAAGGTCCAGGCGTTCGTTGAACAGGGCTTCCACCACGTCCGAGTTCAAATGTCGACTCCTGGGTACGCTACCTACGGAAACAAGGGTGCGTCAGCAGGATCCGAAACAGCTGGAAACCGAGACACCACGCAAGGTCCGATCGCCGCTACGACATGGCTGCGTGATTACGACCCTAACAAGCTCTACGCCCACCCAGGTGGAGTGTTCGAGCCAAAGCCCTACATGCGTTCAGCGCTAGGTCTATTTGAGTACATTCGTGGACGATTTGGATACGGCTTGGAAATCCTTCACGACGTTCACGAGCGAATTCCACCGATCCTCGGTGTTTGGTTCGCAAAGGAAGTCGAGAAGTACCAGCTGTTCTTCCTCGAAGATCTCTTCAGTCCTGAAGACCAGGCTTACTTCAAGATGGTCCGAGAGCAGTGCGCGACCCCAATCGCAATGGGTGAGCTCCACAACAGCCCACACGAAGTGATCCCGATGATCCAGAACCGACTCATGGACTTCATTCGAATCCACATGTCGCAAATGGGCGGAATTACTCCTGCGAAGAAGATTACTGCAATGGGTGAGCTCTACAACGTCCGAACCGCATGGCACGGACCGGGCGACACTTCACCAGTTGGTCACGCAGCAAACCTGATGTTGAACCTCAACGCCTACAACTTCGGTATTCAGGAAGCAGCTATCCCAGGCGAGCGAACCCGAGAAATGTTCCCTGGCATGCCTACGTTGAAGGACGGCATGATGTGGTCGAACGGCAAGCCAGGTCTTGGAATCGACATTGATGAAGAGATGGCAGCCAAGTTCCCGTTCAAGGAACGAGAGTTCGGCGGGGCTTGGGACACAGTCCGACGAGCCGATGGTTCGATGGTCAAGCCGTAAGCTTTGGCTCGTGGCGTTCCGTTTCGTTAGTGACCGGGCGGACATTTGTCCTTGAGTCACGCATCGCAGGAATTCTCCCCTCTAACTCTCCCCGTTCAGCGGGGAAAAGATAAATAAAAAAGCCCGACCGTTTGGTCGGGCTTTTCTTTTAGTGTTTAGAAAAACTACTGGGAGTTCGATTTGATCTCGAGGTTTCCTCGATGAAGAACGGTGGCGATGATCAGAGCTACTAGACCGAGAGTCATCAGGGTGATCAACCACATTTCGTGATCGGCCCTCATGTCTTCGCTTGTGCGGAGACCAATACTGATCACATCGATTACCAGTAGCAGAGCAATCTTGATGATCACGGCTATCCCGAAGCGTGATAAGAAACTTCCGAGGAACGTGTTACCTGAACCACGGTTGGCAAACATGAAGTTGAAAAATCCGCTCATAAATAGAACAACCGCCACAATCAGGGGCCAAACTGAGTAGAAGTCTTTGACGATTTCTTCTGCCGTGGCGCCGTCAACGTTCGGAATCGCGACGTACCTGACTACAAACGGAACACCAATCAGGATTACCGCAGAGAAAATGTGCAGTACCTGGAAAATCACGTGTAACAGCCGAGAGTCCAACCACTCGCTGCTGTAAAAACCACTACCTGACGATTGCGTCATAGCGCCCCCAATTTCCTCCGCTCACTGAGATTTGAGTGCGCTGACCGAATCACGTCCCCACAATTTCGTTCAAGAGACGCCAAATACGCGACGAAAAGCGTTTACGTCTCGACTATCTCGAGTTCTTTCGAGATATCGATGGAGGTGTGAACAGTTTTGTAGACCGGGCATGAACCCGGATGAACCTTGAATGCTCGATCGATCGCGTCTCGCTTTTCAGCTAGCAAATCTGCCGCAACGTTCAATGTGTACTTCACTTTGACGCGCTTGATTACGAGCGTGCCATTGTCTTTCTCAAGCTCACCAGCGGACTGTGACGAAAGGTAGCCATCTCCTGCCGGAATCCCGCGAGCCTCAAGGGCTCCACCAAATGTTCCGGTCATTCAACCGGCTACGGCAGTGACCACATAATCGAGGGTCGTCGTATATGGATCAACGACGTTGTTATCGACTCCGTAGTGCTCAGCAACTTCAGAGTGAACGCCCAGCATCACTGGACCTTCATGAGCCGGTACGAAGGCTCGCCTGATAGGCCCCTTTACTCGCTCGATTCGAACGTGCGACCGGTACGCAACCGGGTCATCTATATGATCGGAGTTCGCCACCCTGTATTCCTTCTACTAGTCTGCTCTGCCGCCCATTCAAAGGTATCACGCACCAAGGTAGCCATCTAAGCCGTCTTCAATGGCGATTTCATCGTCAGTTCTCGCTCCCAGCAATGCTTGTTGCAATGGAAATGTCTCTCGGTAGGTACGGGCGCGCTCGATGATTTCATCGGTCAAAAGGTACGTTTGGGACATCGATTCGAGCAGGAGGTCCGGTGGGGTTGTGGATGAAATCACGCCAGCAACGTCAATTGCTGGATCTCCGAATCCGACGCTGTCGAAGTCGATCAGTCCGACGATTCGACCCTTATCGTCGAATACGAAGTTTCCGGAACCAAAATCTCCGTGCCGTAGAACTGGTTCGAACTCGAAACGATTGATTTTGGACAAAGATTTCTTGAGCTTGCGACGAATCCGATTCCAGACATCCGACTCGACACGTGGCTTTAGCAATCGCACGGAATCGTCCAACAGCTCATTCCATTGATTTGGCGTATCAGACCATTGTGCTTTCGACGCAGACATTTGCTCGGGTGTAATCGAGTGGAGCCTCGTTAGTATCCGACCAAGTTCGTTGCCCAGCCTCCGTCGTTTAGAGCCATCGAACTGACTTATTTGAGCCCGCTTGAGAATCGTTCCCGGGATAAATCTGTAACCCATCACTGGCGATAGACAACCGTGAACTTCTATCACGAGTTCTGGATGCGGAGACTGGACAGGCAGACGTTCATGGATTCTTCTTAGAACGTCTACTTCGATCTCAAAACGTGCGGATTCTTCACCGTAAATCGCCGTTCTGAGTACCCATTCACCGTTGGCAAGGATCGCGAGATTGTTCCGTCCGCTCGCGAGCGCAGACCAATCTTCGATAGCGAAATCCGCTTTCCGAAGATTCTCGACGAACTCCTCTGCTGAAAGCACCATTTCGTTTTACCAATCCCCTCTCCGTTAGTCAGAGAGGGGATTTCAGATCAAGCCCGACTAGCGTTCCTGCTGTTTTGCGGTTGGGTGAGTGCCAGGCTCTTTGATCACGTAAGGCTGCTTGCGTGGTTCGTCAATCGACTGCAAGAGAGCGGTGATGTAGCCGTAGCAGAATGCAAACGCCGTGCCCTGTGGGTCAGGACCGCTGATCCACGGCACGTGGTCAGGCATCAGCATGTATTTGTAGCCGACTTCCTGGTAGACCTTGATGATCTCGCTGAAATCGATGCTGCCCTCGTCCGGGAACGTTTCCATGAAGTCGAGTTTGTGACCACGGATGTTTCGGAAGTGAACGTTGAAAATCTTTTCACGTGATCCGAACCATCGAATTACATCGGCGATTTCCTTACCCGGGTCATCAAGCATTTCAGTAACGGTTCCCTGGCAGAAGTTGAGTCCGTGGTACGGACTTTCGTGCATTTGCACAAACTTCTTTAGTCCATCAACCGTTCCAAGTACACGAGTTACACCTCGGTAGCCCGGTGGTGTGTAAGGGTCATGTGGGTGGCACGCCATCCTGACTTTTGACGACGTGGCAGTCGGTACAGCACGAGCCAGGAAGTAGTCGATTCGCTCCCAGAACTCGTCCTCGCTAACCTCACCAGCAATGGTTGGTGGGTCGTCCTGGTTCATCTTTGTCCATCGGAACGTGGAGGCAGAGGCACCACCTCTACCAGCCTCTCGCTCGGAGCGAGGGATTCCAATGATGTTCATGTTGTACTTGACCGCAGGAATACCAACTTCACCGCACCACTGGATAATTTGCTGGATCGATTCAATTTCCTGGTCTCGTTCAGGGCTTTTGCCGAGCATAATGTGCGGAGATTGAGACTCGTCCAGAGGTCGTGATGAGATCGGAATCTGAACCATATCGAGTTCGATCCCGTAGGAATTCACTTTTTCCTTGTGATCTGCCAGCGTTTGCTTGGTCCAATCATGCGGGTTACCTGGAGGGTCTGAGCAAACGTTCACAACTCCTAGTTGTGCCCACTGTTCGAAGTCCGCGTCATTCCGTGCTGCTACCTGGGTTCCAACGTACATAAATCTCGCCTCCGAAACGCTACCTGCTTTCAAGCTGGCGGAAGACTAGCAGTTGTTCAGTGCCGTTGGGAGTTTTTCGGCAGGATCAACGCTGAATGTTCAGAGCATCGATCAGTGATTGTTTGTTGTCCTGCGCGAAATCGACGAACGCCCGAGGTTGCCGACCCAGGATTTTCGACACCCAATCAGACTGAACCACCATCGTGCCGTCTCGTACCTCCCGGTACACGTCGGCAACGTCCTGACCTGACTCGGGTGATTCTGCAATCAACTCGGCTTCGTATTTAGTAGGATCCACGTCTACGAATTCGACCGGCATGCTCGTGGCGTCCGAGATGCTTGATGCGACTTGTGTCATCGTCAGGTCACCTGGTCCAACCATAAGCGCGTGGTCGTTCAATGGCGTTTGATTCGAAAGAAGCTCAGCAGCACACTCACCAATATCGAACGGGTCTATGGCAGTGATTCGTCCATTGCCAGCCGAAACTCTGAGCCGGTGATTGCAGTCGAGCGTTCTTCTGAGCAGCGAAAAGTAATTACTCATGAAAAAGTGTGGTCTGAGAAAACTGAAACTGACATCCAGGTTCCGTATGTGCTCCTCAATGGCCGCGTGCGCCACGCTCCAGTTGTAGGGTCTTTGGCCGGCATCGCTAGATGAAAGCTTCACGATGTGGGTCACGCCTTGCTCGACTGCAATTGAGGCTGCTTTTTGTTCCTGCTGTACCTGTCGTGGATTGTCAGCAGATACGAGAAACAGTGAGTCGCATCCCGATAGTGCTCGTCGAAGCGACTCAGGGTCGTCGTAGTCACCCCGGACAATCTCAGCGATATCGCCAGGAAATAGGTTTCGCGCTTTGGACTCGTCACGAACAAGCAATCGAATCGATTGACCTCGCGTCAGCAATCCCTTCGCGACCAATCCGCCGATCAAGCCTGTTGCACCGATTACAAGAATCAACTGAACTGTCTATAGCTCCCGCTGGCTCGCACGTCGCACAGTATCCAGCCACCCGGCATAGAGCGAGCTTCGTTGTGAGTCACTCATTGACGGCTCGTAAACCGCCGAAGGTTTCCAGAGCGATTCGATTTCGGACTCTGACTTCCACATTCCGATACCGCGCCCGGCAAGGAAAGCGGCGCCAAGTGCAGTGGTTTCGGCAACCCCTGCTACCTCGACCGGACGATCAAGTATGTCGGCCTGGAACTGCATAACGAAAGGGTTGTTGCTCTGACCACCGTCGGCACGAAGTGGTTGATTGGATGACGCACGACCTGATTCCATAGCGTCGACCACGTCCTTGACCTGGTATGCCGTCGATTCGAGCGCCGCTCGAACAATGTGGTTCTGGTTCGTGCCCCGGGTCATACCGGTGATAGATGCCGAAGCGTGGGGTTGCCAATGAGGAGCACCAAGCCCGACGAAAGCAGGCACGAAGTAAACGCCTTCATTTGAGCCTGCCATTAATGCCATATCGTTCGTTTCGATCGCGTTAGAAATAATCCCAAGACCGTCACGCAACCACTGCACTGTGGCACCTGTAACGAAAACAGATCCTTCGATCGCGTAGTGTTTTCTCGAACCGATTTGGAATCCGAGAGTAGCAATCAGACCGGCGTGGTCATCGTTCCCACCCGGTAGTGGAACTGTAGTGCCGCGGTTGGCGAGAACGAATGCGCCGGTACCGTAAGTGCACTTGACCTGCCCATTCTTGAAGCAAGTCTGACCGTATAGAGCGGCATGCTGATCACCTGCCATTGCAGTTACGGGAATCTCAACGCCGAAAATCGACTTGTCGGTGTCACCGAAATCGTCAGCAGTCCGTTTGACCTCCGGAAGCATTTGCTCAGGAATGTCGAACAACCGCAACATTTCTGGATCCCAGTTCAGATCGTGGAGGTTCAGAAGCATCGTCCGAGATGCGTTTGTCGCGTCTGTGGCGTGTACGCGGCCTGACGTCAGGTGCCACAGAAGCCATGAATCGACCGTCCCAAAGCAAAGTTCACCGGTTTCTGCACGAGCCTGTCCGTCTGGAATCGTCGCCAGCAACCACATCAACTTGGTGGCACTGAAATACGGGTCGACAACGAGACCAGTCACTTGCCTGATCGAACCGGCGTGCTCACCTTTCGCAATATCTCGGCAAATTTCAGAGGTACGGCGATCCTGCCACACGATTGCATTGGCTAACGGTCGACCTGTGTCCCGTTCCCAGAGAACCGTCGTTTCACGCTGATTAGTAATGCCAATAGCGGCAATGTCGGAGGGGGCAAGTCCTGATCTCGAAATCGCCTGCTTGCTAACGGTAACCGCAGCTTCTGCGATTTCTATTGGATCGTGTTCGACCCATCCCGGTTGAGGAAAGTGCTGTGTAAGTTCAACCTGGGCAGTTCCGACCGGCTCGGCTTCTCGATTGAAAACGATGGCGCGAGTCGATGTGGTCCCCTGGTCAATAACGAGTATGTGATCTGGCATAGCCGGAACACTCTACACGTATGCCGTTATGAATTAGCCGTCAATGGCATGGGCAGGCTCATCGAACGTGAACCGATGGTCTGACGCGAATCAGAATATTCCCTAATGTTATGGCTGGCGTTTTCTACCACCATAAAACCATGTTCAGCCCTAGAGTTCTTTCATTCGTTTCACTGGCAACCCTATTGGCAGGCTTCGTAGCTTCCTAAGCTCAGCCTCCACGCAAGCGCATAGCCGCTTGTAATTACTCCTGCGCATCAGTAAATCGATGGGCAATTGTTGTATACGACTGCAGAGAACCGGTAAGCGGTTAACACCGTTCCAACCGTCAGAGAACTTTACTCGCCGAGAATTTCCGCCAACTCTTCTTTGTCTTCGTCCGACAGTTCCCATTCAGATGCTGCTGCATTCTGTTTGATCTGATCGGGGGTGCTTGCGCCAGCGATTACCGATCCAATGGTTGGTCGAGACAAGAGCCATGCGAACGCAAGCTCAACCAGTGTGTGACCGCGTTTTTCGACGAAAACCTCAAGCTGATCGAGAAGATCGAAGTTTTCAGATGTAAGTCGCTTGTCCTGAGCGGCAGGTGTTAGATCGAGACGCGTTCCCTCAGGGACCGCCGTGTCGCGCTTGTACTTTCCTGTCAGGAAGCCGTGAGCAAGTGGGAAGTATGGCAACGTGCCAAGTCCAAACTCTTCAGATACCGGTAGTACAGCACGTTCAACTCCACGTTCGACCATCGAGTATTCAGGCTGAGATGATATAAACGGCGTCAGGCCGTTGTGCTTCGCAGTCCACTGTGCATCAGCTATTCGCCAAGGATCGAAGTTCGACAATCCGATGTAGCGAACCTTTCCGTCTTTGACGGCGTCATCGAGAGCTCGGAGTGTTTCTTCGATCGGAGTGGTTGGGTCCTGACGGTGGATCTGGTAGAGATCGACATGGTCAGTTTGGAGTCGACGGAGAGAACCTTCCAACGAATCCATGATGTGCTTGCGTGAGCCGCCATTGCCGTGAGGACCTTCTGCCCACTGCATACCGAACTTGGTTGCAATAAGAGCTTCATCACGTCGGTCCGTAAGTGCACGACCAATGATCTCTTCCGACTGACCTTGCGAGTAAATATTGGCCGTGTCGATCAGGTTGATTCCTTCATCGAGCGCGGCGTAAATAACGTCTCGAGACTCCTTGAACTCCATTCGTCCGCCGAAGTTGTTCGTTCCGAGCCCAATAACGCTGACTTCAAGTCCAGAGTTTCCAAGGTGTCGGTACTTCATGTGTTCTCGCTTCCTCTGTGATCTGCAGCGCGCGACTTCTGAGCGATGATTATAGTTGGAATCGTTAAAGCTTCCGAACTCTTCTGACGGACAGACCATCGATGACACTCGAACAACTCGTCATAGGTCTCATTCGAGTCGCAGGATCTCTACCGGTCCTTCGATGGGCATTCGCAGGCGCGCTAATTGCGGTCGTGGTCGACTTCTCCGATCTGTTCTGGATGAACGCGCTAAAACTCGGTGGATTAGGCAACTACCAGGCTTTCGACAAGTGGCTCGACCTCGTTTATATGGTCACGTTCCTGTGGGTTGCGCTCAGGTGGTCCGGATTAGCGAAGAACGTAGCCGTCGGGTTGTTCGCCTTCAGGATGATCGGGTTCATCACGTTCGAAATTTCTCAGGCAAGACCCGTTTTGCTAGCATTCCCGAACGTGTTCGAGTTCTGGTTCATTTTCTTCGCGGCGCTAAACCACTACTGGCCGAACTATGTACTGAACAGAGACCGCGTCATTTTCTGGCTAGTTGTTCTGACCGCGCTGAAACTTGGTCAAGAGTGGGTACTACACGGCGGTCAGTATCTCGATGACTTCACGTTCTTTGATGCGATGAACACGCTCTGGGACTGGATTACCTTCTGGGAGTAGATCACCAGACTTGAGCGTCGCCTTCTCGACGTGGATCTGAAGCAGCAAACAGTGTCTTGTTCTCAAGATCGACTTGAATGGCGCCTTCGCTTCCAGCTCCACCCCATGCTCCGGTCAATTCGACCGAGTGACCCCGTTCCGCAAGTCCTTCAATGACTTCTTCACCTGCCCGACTCTCAATTTGAAATGAATCTGTATTCGGATGCGGGTATGCAGACCCGGTCCCAGCCTGGTTGTGAGTCCATCGAGGTCCATCGATTGCTTCAGCGACGGTCAAGCCATAGTCAAATACGCCTGTAACAACCTGCATGTTGGTTTGAACCTGCGTATCGGTTCCTGGGGTTCCGCAAACAAGTTCCAAGTGTCCGCCGTTTTCAACAGATTCAGAGAACACCATTACCGGGTTCATCGTGTGGCGAACTCTCTGACCGGGTCGTAAGAAGTCGATATGATCCGGGTCGAGGTGCCAGTAGGTCATTCGGTTGTTCAGCAAAATGCCGGTTGATCCTGCGATCACGCAAGAGCCTAACATCGTCTGGATGCTTTGCAGTTATCCGACAGCGTTGCCCCAACGGTCGACCACAGCTAAGTAGGATTTACGGCAGGACTTGTTCTTCGACGTCGGTATAGGGAAGTACGAATCCTGCATCTGAAAATTCTTCCCAAACTTCGCCCATCACAGCAGTGATTTCCTGCTTTGCTTCGTCAGGCACGTTACAACTCGATGCCAGGAAACAAGTTCCTGAGTAGCGTTGTTGAATATCGTCCATCGAATTGCACGCAGAGACGATCGCTAAAGAGTATTCGCTTACTGGCAACTGAGAGAGGTTGTCCTGGTGACAAGGACCGTTTCGGAATGAGACAACTTTCCAATCGAGCGGTCCCGTTGCGTTGAGCATCGTCTCGGCTTGTAATCCCATCCATGGAGCAATCTGGCTTGCGACAAGAACATCGAGTGAGCTTCTTCCAGCGTCATCAAGTTCTTTCGCTTCCCTGATGGCTTCCAGGCTATCTCGTGTCGTGTTCACCCATGTTGGAATGAACGGGGCAGAAAATGCGAGCACGACTACAGTCACGATTAGTGAAATCGTGATCATCGAAGGGTTGCGCAATTCACGCCGGAACCGAGCCGAACGTGAAGTGTCGTTTTCGTAAGAGAGGTCCATAAGGGAACAATTACCGAACCGGTGGTGTTGAACCTAAACGCGGCGCATCAAATGCTACGCCTGCATTTGCAAAATGGACGCGCAATTTTTGATCAATTTAGGCATCACCGACTGCGTGATTGACCGCCGTCGCCCTCAACTTCCTGAACGAGATTCGCATCGGAAAAAGCTACTTTGAGTCGATCAAGCACGATCTGAAGTTCAACCACCGCCGATTCTGGAATGTTGCAGTTAGCAGTCGTCGCGCAATCTGCGGCGTACTTCGTTTGTATTTCGTGGAGCGACTTACAGGCTGTTTGTATCGCGTACGAGTACTTTCCAGTCGGTAATTGCTCCATGTGTTCTGGAAAGCAAGGGCCGTTCTGGAATGAAACACCACGCCATTCGATCGGAATTTCAGCTTCTTGCATGCGTTCTGCCTGGCGACGCAAGAAAGGGTAAATCCAACTCGCAGCAGTCACGTTCACAAAGTGACGTTCGCGAGCAAGTTGTACGTTTGCCCAGTTTTCACGCGCAACGCTTGTGACTTTCGGCATCACAATCAAACTTGAGACAGCGATGATCACAAACACGATTAGAAAAACAGTCCGCATAGGTGGGTTGCGAAGGTGCATCCGTAATCGTGAGCGCCAATCCGTTGCATTCGAACCTAGCTCGACTGGAGTAAGTCGCGTATGCCGTCCTACTCAACTTTGATCGGCATCGCCACGCTTTTGCGTCATGGATTCTGAACCGAGCCGGGACCGTTAGTAGGGATCCACTCGGAATTCATTGATCACTTCTTCGTTCAACTCAAAACCCAACCCGGGTTGATCGGGCACGTTAATCGTACCGTCCGGATTTATCTCGATATTAGGAACGAGGAGGTTTTCTACGAGAGGCGTCGGTGGAAACGCAATCGGATACTCGAAGTAAGGCATGTTTGGCGTTATGGCAGCGAGCTGTATTTCAGCTGTAACTCCAACCACGTGACACCACGAGTGAGGAATACACAACGCACCAAAGCCGTATGCATCCTCAGCAATATTTAGGATCTCGTGCATCCCACCAGCTCGGACCGAGCTTGGTTGCACTACATCCAGTCGACCGCGCTGCAGCAAATCTGCAAACTCGTGTCGGGTGCTAAATCCCCAATCTCCAACCGCAATTCGAACGTGAGTTGCTTCGGCTAATCGACGATACCCTTCGATGTTGTCGGCAGGTAGTGGTGCTTCGATGAAATATGGGTTGAACTGCTCAATCGCGTCGATAGTTCGGAGTGCCTGCCCCACATCTCTCCAGCGGTTCTGAACGTCAATCATCAAGTCCCGCTCATCACCTAGAACCTCTCGTGCCTTTTGAATGACGGCAATATCGGTATTAACATCGACATTCCCGAACTGTCCCGGCCATTCCTCGATCTTTACTGCTTTCACATTTCGTGACTTGGCAATTTCGAGGCGTTCTTCCAGTTCGTCGAGGTTTGCACCGGGGGGATAGACGGTTGCATATGGCGTGACCTTCTTGAGCGGTTCTGTGTCGCTGGCGGCCGTGGTGAACGAACGCCAAATGAGTTTGTGAACTGGCTTTCCGTGGTACTTACCGGTGATGTCCCACAGGGCAGTTTCAATCGCGCCAATGGCGCCGATCACAACTCCTCTACGCCCAAAAACTCCGGTCGAGTTGTACATCTTCTGCCAGAGTCGTTGAACTTCGGTCGGATCCTCTCCGATAAGAAGAGCTTCAAGACCGAGCGTAGAACGAATAATCGCGTCAATAACAAGGCTAGGTGCTTCGCACTGACCAATTCCAGAAATACCCTCATCAGTGTTCACACGGACAAGGGTGATGTCGTAACCACCGGTGCTCGCCGGGGCATCTCCCTCGGAGCTTTCTCCAAATGACGGATTCCAGGAAGTTACCGATCCATCAGCATCGTCTCTGAGCGCAATCGTTTCGACACTGGTGATTTTCATACTTGTACCTGTTGGGTTTAGAGACCTTCGACTTCGACTTTTTTGACACCTTCTTCGAAGTAGCTCAATAGTCGATCGTACTCACCTTTCAGTTCAGGCTTTGGCTCCCAGTACTTGCCGTACCGGATCCCTTTGATCCCAGCCTGCAGAAGGTCTTTAGTACATCCGAAACAAGGACTCCATGTTGTGTAGACGATTGAACCTTCGACTGCGGTTCCAAATCGCGCCGCCTGAAGTAGCGCATTTTGCTCGGCGTGAACGCAAACACATAGGTCGTACCCAACACCTGAAGGGTATTTGTCACGGTTGTTGCACCGTTCACAGCCGCCTTCGTCACAGTTCGGAGTGCCGTGCGCAGTCCCGTTGTAGCCGGTCGAAACGATATGCCCCTCACGAGCCAGAACTGCACCGACATGGCTACCCATGCAGTTAGCGCGTGCTCGCACTCCGACAGCGATGGACATCATGTACTCATCCATACCGGGACGAGGCGCGGGCGAGGAACTCAACCGAGTAAGGACCTTTCAGGTAAATCCAGACGAATAAAAGAGTCTCCGCAACAAATCACGAAGAGTTACGCTGATATCCTAGCGTGAGAATGAATCGCGTGTTGGCAATTCATATTTATTTAGGGCGTTATCGTCTTTCCTTACCACATCCAAATGACATCCACAGAATCCACATCAGATCAGTTGCCAAACGACCAGGGACGATTCGGTCCTTACGGCGGCAAATTCGTACCCGAAACTTTGATGGCTGCGCTAGCGGAGCTCGAAGAGGCTTACAACGAAGCCAAGAGTGACGAATATTTCTGGGATGAGTTTGAAGACCTGCTAACCAATTATGTCGGTCGTCCAACGGCGATGTATCACGCCAAGAATTTGACCGAAAAGCTTGGCGGACCGCAGATTTACATCAAGCGCGAAGACCTGAACCACACTGGTGCTCACAAAATCAATAACGCCATTGGTCAGGCACTACTCGCGAAGAAACTCGGCAAAAAGCGGATCATTGCCGAGACCGGAGCGGGGCAACACGGTGTCGCCACAGCGACCGTTTGCGCGCAAATGGGCCTTGAGTGCATCGTGTACATGGGCGAGGAAGACATTCGACGACAAGCGCCAAACGTATACCGAATGCGCGAACTGGGAGCAACTGTCGAGTCAGTTACCTCAGGCAGTAGAACTCTCAAAGACGCTATCAACGAAGCTATACGCGACTGGGTTTCGAACGTCGAAACGACACACTACATCATCGGTAGTGTTGTAGGCCCACACCCCTACCCCCAGCTCGTTCGTGACTTCCAATCTGTAATTGGTACCGAAGCCAGACAGCAGGTCATCGACATGGCCGGTCGATTGCCCGATCACGTTATTGCGTGTGTTGGTGGAGGATCGAACGCGATTGGTATATTTTCCGGTTTCGTGAATGACCCAGATGTCGGGCTCATAGGCGTTGAAGCTGCCGGCGAAGGCCTGCATGGACGGCACGCTGCAACGATGACCAAAGGGCGCCCTGGTGTTCTGCACGGCTCACTGAGCTACTTGTTGCAAGACGATCACGGTCAGGTAATCGAGGCGCACAGCATTTCAGCGGGATTGGATTACCCGGGAGTTGGTCCTGAACACAGTTATTTGAAAGACACCGAACGTGCAACCTACGTTTCAGCAACTGATGACGATGCCCTTGCTGGGTTCAGGATGTTGAGCCGCACTGAGGGAATTATTCCAGCGCTGGAACCGTCTCATGCAATTGGTTACATGATGAAGTGGATCCCGACGCTGCCAAAAGACCAGATCGTCCTGCTTCTACTGAGCGGACGTGGTGACAAGGATCTGGACACGGTCGCTCGAGCGTCTGGCGTGGAGTTGTAGCGTCACCAGTTGTTCCGAACTTGCGAACTGGTGACGCGGGAAATATCGCTTGCTTACAGGGATTTCAGGTAAGCGATCAGATCTTCGAGGTCTGATTCACCCAAAGCTGCGAACGAGCTAGGCATCAGGTTCTGGTAGCCATCTGCAATGACCGCTGCTGGATCAACGATCGATTCGCGGATGTAATCATCACCTTTTGCAGCGATCCCAGCGAGTCCAGGCCCAACGAGCTTTGCGTCGGTAGTGGTGTGGCATCCACTGCAGCCAAGCCCATTGAACTTGCTTTCACCGTTCGCAAGGTCGGGTCCAGAGGGAGCAGGATCGCCACCGCTGTTTCCACTACCTGATCCCGAATCAGCAGGTATCGGTGTGGTTGTGGCGAATGGATTCTCGACATCACTTTCGCAACCGGTTAGCGCGACGACGGCAATGGCTGCTATCGCAATTACTAGGAAAAATGACAGTCGTTTAGGCACTGATCAGCCCCGTTCTCTTTGACATCAAGGTTTAGGTAAAAACACTCACAAAATTGTGCGCGCGAAATTCACGCCAATCAACACTAATGGGGTCCTAAAAAACTTTCTGAAGAAGTAAATGAGGATTGCGTGATGGTGTTATGTCACCTACTTTGCGAAATCCTCACACGCCTGGCAATTGGGTGGCCATAAATTCGTCTATGGACTTTTGTTGAAGGTTCGATCATTGTTATTGGATCACACGGATCTGGTGGTTTAAAACGGTGGGTAGTCGGAAGCGTGGCCGATAAAGTGATCCGGTCTGCGCAACGCCCAGTTCTAGTCATCCCTCCCAAGACCGGATAAACACCTCGAGGCGTGACAGACAGCTGGTTGTTGGTGCAAATCGAGTCGTGCTCGGCGTAACATCGCGGTTTGAGCAACAATCACCGGAACGAATGCCAAACTCCCATACAGACACAGAAACGAACAACGGTCCGCTCTCAGGGATTCGAGTAGTCGAGTTTGGAAGTTTTGTTGCCGGTCCGTGGGCAGGGCAACTCCTCGCTGACATGGGAGCTGATGTAGTAAAAGTCGAACCTCCCACTGGAGACCCCTGGCGCCACGCCACTTCGTTTACGAAAAACGAGAGCAGGGTTTTTATTGCTCTCAACCGTGGTGTTAGAAGTATTTGTCTCGATCTGAAGCAAGATGCCGACCAAGCAGTCTTGAAGAAGCTGCTTGAAACCGCAGACGGTGTCATTTCCAACAACCGCAAAGACACCGCCAAAAAATTGGGGATTGACTACGAAACGATCTCACGAATCAATCCTCGTATCGTTTACGTCGACATCACAGCTTACGGTCCTAAAGGCGAACGAGCAGACATGCCTGGATTCGACCTGATCGTACAAGGCTATACCGGTGCTGTTGCGAGTGAGGGAAAGATCAGAGACGGACAGCCAGAAGTTGTCTGGTCATCATCGTTCATCGATTTCTCCACCGGATACGCGGCGGCAAACGGGATCATGGCGGGAATCATCAGCCGCGAACGAACCGGAAAAGGCCAGCTCGTGAACACGAGTCTTCTAAGCAATGCAATTGGCATGCAATCTTTGCGCGTTACTAACGTTGATGGGAAGCCAGCACCTGCACTGAGGTGGTTCGAGGAGCGAGAACAGCAGCTACGCGAGAGCGGAGCATCATACGAAGCAGTTCAGGACTCGTACCAGCAAGCTGTACGGCCTTCTGTGTACCGGTGCTACTACAGGGCCTATAAAACTTCGAATGGTGGTTTAACCCTCGGGACGCTCGCGGTACACGCCAGGAAACGTCTACTCGATCTGTTTGGTCTCGAAGACCCTCGCGTAACTGACCCTAACTACGATGACTCAACTCCCGAAGCTGTTGCCCGCGCTGAGAATCTAGTTAGCGATTTCGAGAGGATTTTTGCATCCACCACGACAGAGTACTGGTTCGAGAAACTTCGATCTCATGACATACCTTGTGAACCAATCAGGTACGTAGAAGAGATGCTTACCGACGAGCAGGTTCTGGCGAACGACTATGTACTTGACCTCCCCCATCACACAGGCGACAGGGTCAAGACCACCGGGCCCGTGCTTACTTTTTCTGACGGAATGCCTGAAATGAAGAGTTCACCGGGGCTCGGAGAACACACTGAAGAGATACTTTCCGAGCTGGATATGGACGGTTACTTAGGAGGCTAAGTAAATTCGGTGAATTTCGTGATCTTTAGATTGAAATCTAGTCACTGGAAGCTGATCTAGACATGCGAAATCCACTTGGTTGGCTTGAGCGCCTGTTGCTATATGGTCCGGAGCGTTCCTTCCGCGGCACCCCCGAACATTTGGGCATGGATTACGAGGACGTTTTTCTCGATACTTCCGACTCGGTACGTATTCATTCCTGGCTGATTCGCGGACCGGAAAAACTGATATTCCTCATCTTTCACGGAAACGGTGGAAACATCAGTGTCAGATTGGATCAGTATCGAGATCTCAACGAGAGGCTGGGTGCATCAGTACTGGCTGTCGACTACCGTGGCTATGGACTGAGCGACGGCACTCCATCTGAAGACGGACTTTATGAAGACGCGAGAACATCGCTCGGATACATTAACCGAGAATTCCCTGACTCGAAAATCGTGGTGTTTGGTCGATCTCTGGGCAGCGCGGTTGCCTTGAATCTCGCTCAAAACAACCCTCATATCGACGCGCTAATCCTGGAAGCCGGACTGTCGTCGATTCAAGAGATCATGTTCGAGTACTCACCCTGGACGAAGTACTCACCAGTGCGATTTATTTTGCGTGCTAACTATACAACTTTGGAGCACATCAAAAACGTTCGGTGTCCGGTCTTGATTCTGCATGGAACGGCGGATTCAACGGTGTCACACGGCAATTCTAAAAGGATATTTGCCGCTGCCAATGAGCCTAAACAACTCGAGTTAATCGAGGGCGGCGATCACGATTTCCTCGACCAGGTAAACCCTGAAAAGTACTACGAATCGATTACGAGCTTTCTGCAGTCATACGTGCAACATGACGTTTCTCTGAAGCAGATTTCTGAGTCGTAAACGGTTTTCCCATGACTCCGTTGTCATATACGGGCCTTACAGGGCGTTTCTTACCCATCGACGGAGAGGGTCCGTGCGGTCTGAACTCATCCAGGATACTCAGAGTAACCGTTTCAAGGCTGTCTCCGGCTTTGCGCCGCTCAGCGAGCTGATCGAGAGCGCCGTCTGATAGCCCGGATTCAGGTCGTTGTTCTTCCGGGTACTTCCTCAGGCACTGCCGTTCTGAAACGAGGGCGGGCCTGGGTGTCGCTGAGCCACACGCGTGAGCCCAGGGGCACATATAAGCAATGCAAACGGTTGTTTCACCAACTGCTGGCGATCCCGAAGTAGAAATCCCAATCCTAGCCATCGCCTCGCGCTGAATCCGACGCAGTTTACGGCGTCGTCGGTCTATCCAGCTTCTAGGTAACGGCATTTAGGGGTCTCAAGCGTTGTTCGAGACGAATACTGCCACATCCCAACTGCAAGAGCTGTCTGTGTGGCACTTGTCGAGAACTCTACACGGGTACGTGTAATCAACGCACTGTGTATTCGTCGCTAATCGAACGCAAAATCGATTTCTCTTCCTCGATAATCTAATCTGCAGTCTTGAATCAACAACGCAAAGGAATCCTCATTGGCGGTCCCCCAACCCATCGAAGTCCCACGATCAGCCCTGGAGACGATCTTCAAACAGGCTAGAGCCGAGTTTCCGAACGAGTGCTGCGGTTGGTTGACTGGTAACAAAGACTCGAACGTCGCCGATGGACCACGCCCCGCTATCAACGCTTACGAACCTGAGTCACACCCAACGGCTAAAGACAGGACTGCTGAGACAGCGTTTGTTATTTCGAATGACGACCTGCTCGATCTGAACCGCACGCTCGAAGACGACGTGCGCCCGAGGATCATCTATCACTCGCATCCAAATGGAATGGCTTATTTCTCGGAAACTGACAAAGCGAATGCCACCGATCCATGGGGCGACGGTCCTGCATACCCGGTTCATCAAATCGTTATCGGAATCGACGGGAACCGGGTTGTCGAAGCTCGCCAGTTTGCATGGGACGATGAAACTTCTGATTTCGTTGAAATCGAGTTATACGAAGGACTGGACATTTAGCGCTCGGTGATTACTCCACCGTTCACATTGATCGACTGACCGGTGATGTACGCCGCTCTTGGCGAACACAGGAAACCGATCATTTCACCGATCTCTTCATCAGCCGCAGCTCGCTTCAATGGGATTTCTGCAATGCGGGCATCCCACTTATCGGTACGTCCCATCGGATCAAGTCTCGCGGTTTCAACAAGACCAGGGCAAACGCTGTTTACTGTGATCGCCTGCTCTCCCAGTTCTTTCGCCATCGACTGAGTAAACCCATCGACCGCAAAGTTCGCTGCGTTGTAAGCGCTGGTGTTAGGTCGACCACTTTTACCCATAGTGGATGACAGGTTCACTATTCTTCCGCCCTCACCTTGAGCGACCATTTGGCGAGCAGCTGCCTTGGAGCAATAAAACGTGCCCATCACTTTGATGTCCATTACACGGCGGAACACATTCGTGTCCATATCGAGCACAGAGACTCGATCTGCACCGTACGGGGCTGCTGCGTTATTCACAATGATGTCGAGTCGACCGAACCGTTCAACAACAGCAGCGACCATGCGTTCGACATCGTCTTGGTCGGCAACGTTACAAACAACGGGTAAAGCTTCGACACCGTATGACTCAATCTCTTCTGCGGTCGATTCGATGTCACACCAGCCAGCCGTTTTTTCATCCTCAGGGAACGTTGAAGGACTTCGACCTGTTCCGGTTACTGCGACATTCGCCCCCATCCGGGCGAGTACAACGGCAGTACCACGACCGATACCCCGCATGCGTCCGGCACCAGTGACGATAGCGACTTTTCCAGTCAGTTCCTTTTCACGTCCTGAAGACATGTGATCCCTCATGCAGTTTGATTCATGGCTTGAATCGCCACATTCTGCACGAAATAGGTCTGGTCGTCAGGAGTTACCGTATGCGTTCGACGAGGGTTGCGTTCAGTTCGACCAGAAGGCGCGAGTCACGAACGACGGTCACAAGTACTTCAGAACCTGCTGGGTGTTCTTTCAAAAACTCCGTGAGATCTTGACCATCAGAAATGATCGCTTCATCGAGTTTGATGATGATGTCGTCGAGTTCGAGACCCGCTTCGTCGGCGGGAGAACCAGGTTCGATCACTGTGACTCCAAAACCTTCACCGACAGGAAGGCCGATTGCCCTGGCAAGGGCAGGAGTTACGTCCACACCGCCGACACCTAGAAAGCCCGGAGGTGGCGTTGGACCAAGTGCTATGAGGGTCGAAGCTGCAGATTTTGCAGCGTTGATATTTATCGCAAAACCGATTCGGTCTCCAGAATTGATTTTGGCTGTATTAATTCCAACGACCTCTCCAAACATGTTGACCAGCGGTCCACCAGAGTTGCCCTCGTTGATCGCTGCGTCGGTCTGGACGAGCCCTGTCAGATCATCGCCACCATCTCCTACGATAGTGCGGTCGAGAGCACTTATAACGCCCTTGCTAACGGTTGGACCACCTCTAAGACCAAGCGCATGCCCAATAGCGACGACATCCTCTCCAACCACCAGTTCTTCAGAATTTCCGAAGCGGGCTGGAATGAGGTCATCAGCACTAATATTTACTCGAACAATGGCCAGGTCAAGTAACGGATCGCGCCGGAAGAGTTCACCGTCAGTCAGCATGCCGTCATCGAAAGCAACTGTGATGGTGCGTGCACCATCTACAACGTGCGAGTTGGTGAGAATGTGACCTTCGGTGTCCATCACAACCCCCGTACCAACCCCTTGCCCGAAATCGGTAATTACAGCGATCTGCACGATTGATGGCTTCAGAAGACCAACGAGTTCAGGTGTAGTGAGAATTCCGTCACGCGAGACCAGTGTGGGAGTGGCTGCCGATGACTCTGTGGTAGCGGATTGACCTGGGGAATCGGAGTCCGAATCGCCAAAAACCGTGCAGCCAACGAGTAGCACCATTACGCTCAGCAGTATGGGAAGCGATTTCTTCACAAACTTGCACCTAAAGGTAGAACTACGGTCATAATGTCAGCGGTTTTACCACCGTACCGCCAATGAATCTCAATCCATCTTCGCACGAGAAAGCCAGGACGCTGAACTGAATTTTCTCAGATTCATAGTTAATCGCGCTCGGTCTGAGCCGTGGTTGATCGCGGGATTGCTCGTAGGAAGCCTGATCACCACTGGCGTGGCGTCTGGCATTCCGCAGTACGGTCGGTCGCTGGAACTCGTTTCGATGACCGCAATGGTCGAGCGCGTCGGGGAATACAACTCAAACATCCACGTTACGAGTTCGTGGATTCCACTATCTTCAACCGATCAATCAATCGCTGATTCGGCCGTGTCCAAGTCGGTTGATGATCACTTTCGTGATCTTGTGGTTGCCAAGACCAGACTGGTCAAAACCCAAGAAAACTGGTGGGGGTTTGAACAGTCGGGGCTTCGAACGGACGAACTAGCATCTCTCTCGGCATTTCAATTTATCGAGAACGCTGATTCCCATCTCACGTACATAACCGGCCACGCTCCAACATCGAATATTTCTGTTGCCAACGGGTTACTGACTTTAGAAGCATCGGTCGAACATGACCGGGCGAGATTGCTTCAAATACAGGTGGGCGACGTTGTAGTAGCTCGTTCCGTAGATCGCGACTCTGGACTTATAAGAGCGGTCATCACAGGAACATTCGAGCAGACAGACCGTGATGAAGTTTTCTGGCTGCAACTCGGAGAAGCCTACTTAGAGCCATCCGTGCAAGGGCGCGAACAACCTCTCATCATGCTTGTAGACGAATCAGCAATGTTTGGACCGATCAGCGAAGCGAGCGCAGGACTCCCAGCTACCTACGACTGGTTCTTCTACACGGACAATGACGCAATCTCGACCATCTCCTCGGGCAAACTCAAACGTAGCTTCGAGAAGGTCACACACGAACTTGAGGAATCCATCGCCCGCCCGTTCGTAATAACTGAACTACAGCCGAGATTGGACGACCTGCGGAGACGAGCCAAATTCGGCAGCATCCCTATGATCCTGCTCACCCTCCTGATTGCTGGCTGTTCAGGTTTCTTTCTGGTGATGTCGTCCTCACTACTGGCAAAACGACGGGACGACAGCAGTGCAATGTTGCGAAGTCGGGGTTATGACTCGAACCAGCAAACCAAAACTCAACTGGCTGAAGCACTCTCGATCACTGTTCCTGTCGGGATTATTGCTCCATTGCTATCACTCACCACTGTCTCTCTCCTGGGTTTCACCCCGTCCTATCGAGAAATCTCAGGAGGAGGATTGCTCATAAGCGAACTGAGTTGGACACACTGGATCTGGTCGTTGGGAGCGAGTTTTCCTACTGCGCTATTAATCTCATTTTCTAGTTCATTTTGGGATAGAAGATCTGCTGCTCAGTCGAGAGCAGCTGCCGCTCGCCCAGACGAGCCGCCTTGGTTCCAGCGCTTTTATGTTGATACCCTTCTCGTGGTCTTGAGTGGCATTCTCTGGTGGGAGATTTCGAGCAGGCAGGAAGCCACGACGTCTACGCGCACGGGCAGTTTCGAGCCCGATCTAACCTTGCTTTTTGCCCCAGTGCTAATCGTGGTGTCGAGTGGACTCCTGCTGGTCAGGGTTTTTCCATATCTCGTTCGCTATGCATCGAATATTGCGTCAGCTTCACGTTCATCGGCTTTGATGCTTGGCTCAGCCGCTGTGGCTCGACGACCATACTTTCACGGATGGCCGATGCTCACTCTCGCGTTGGCAGTGAGCACGTCAATCATCGCAGGAACTGTGATTTCGACTCTTGAACGTTCTTCAGAGGAACAAATTCAATATTTCACCGGCTCCGACATCCACGTGGTTACAACCGGTTCCACAGCAGACCTGGAAACGAATCAATTCACCGAACTAAGTTCGAATGAAGGCGTGAGGGTCGCATCTCCGGCAATACGTAGCACTGGTTCGGTAGGAACCACATCCAGTGGAATTCTCTTTACTCTGCTTGGGATCGAGCCGATCGATTTCCAACGAATAGCGTGGTTTCGAGATGACTTCACTGACTCGGAAGACTCAATTCAGCAACTCATTGATCGCCTGGCAGAGCGAGTAACACCTGAACCAATAGTTTTGCCCGCCAATGCCGAGCGAATCTCAGTTTGGTACAAGTCAGACCCGGTAATACCTCGACTACAGCTGTGGGTGATCCTCAAAGACGCAACAGGCGAACCATTCACGATCAGCTTCGGCGACGTGGAAGCCGGTTGGGTCAACGCAAATACCAAACTCCCAAACATGGTTGACCCAATTGAGATCACGTCAATCCAGACGAGGCTCCAGGTTGGTCCCGATAGTGCTCCGACTTCAAAGCTCTTTCTCGATGATCTCCGTGTCGAAACTGCTGGCGGCGTTGAACATGTTGTACTGGATTTCGAGTCAAAAGGACTTTGGAAAGGCCTTCCTACATCGCAAGGTGAAGACACGTTCGCAAACATAGTGAACGAGGACAACATCGTAGGGCCAAACGATTCAGATAACGGCGTGGGCATGCTGGAAATCGAACTTGGACGAGGGTCATCACAAGGTGTGCGAGGCATCTACCGTACCGCTACCGACCGGCCTCTCCCACTCCTGGTAGACGAAGCTTTTCTCGCGCAGTCGAACGTTGGTTTGCGTCGACCGTTCGTGATGGATTTTGATGGGGATCTTCTACCCGCTGAAGTCATCGACACCGTGAACTACTTCCCGACGGTTAACCCTAACAACGGACCATTCGCAATTGCGGACGTTCGATCGATCAGGGATTTTGTGGAGCTCAGGGGAAACCGGTCTATCAGAACGAACGAAGCGTTCATTGGGTTGAACGAGCGTGGACGATCAGATCCTGAAGTGCTGTCAGCAGTTCGCGACAGTTTTAGATTGGCGAAAATAATTTCGCTGGAGGAACTTTCCTCAGATTCCTTTGTCGATCCCGTCGCTGTTATTGGTTGGAAAGGTGTGAGCCTCCTGGCGACAGCCGTAAGCACTCTCGTGGTTTTACTCGCTTACACCACTTTCTTTTCAGCGCATTCACTCAAATCAAAAGGAGATTCAGCAGTAGTACTAGCGCTCGGAGCTACGGTCAGGAACCATTGGATCTCAACGTTTACCGAATTAATGCCTGCCCTGGTCACCGGGGTACTCGCTGGTATTGCGACCGGAATCGCAAACAGTTTGTTAATGATTCAAACAATGGCCCATACACAAACAGGTGAGCGCCTCCTACCGCCATTTCTATTGCAAACCAATTTAGCTTTGCCGACGTTTACAATCGCCGTCGTCATTCTTTTTGTCCTGGCAGGTGTGACTCGGTCTGCCATTTCCTACAGAAAAATCAAAATTAGTGAGATGGCACGCGCCGGGTTTGACGCGACTACCTGATGATCGGGAATTCTTTTCAACTAATAATCAAACGCACTCTCGCCCACTGGCGTTTGCTATCTGCCGTCGTTGTCGGAGTGGTACTCGCGTCGACGATCATGGCGAGTTCGGTCATCTTCTTCGACGCTTTGCGTGATGTTGCTCTACAACGGGCGCTTTCTAGTCACGAAGCATCGGAAATAGACGTACTCGTCGAAGCAGGCCAAATTCCAACGAACGAGGAAACGCATTCGACGATAGTCGATGCCATGGACAGTGAAATTGTTGGCAAATTCTCGTCTTTCCTCGACCAAAGCGAATACGCGCTAAAAACCTGGACCTTCTTTGTAGACCTACCTGCCCCGCTGGTCCCTCCAGATCAGTGCACATGTCGAACCGTGATCGGTCAGCAGCCTAGCGGCGATGAAGAAGTACTGATCGAATGTGACTGTCGTCGCGTAATGATGATGACCATCCCGAATCAGGATGAACGGGTCGAGATCATTGAGGGATCAGTACCGTCGGTGTCCACAGAGACGAGTGCCGACGATTCGTTCATGATCGAAGCAATGCTGGATGCAGCGTCTGCTGAAATGCTGTCTCTTTCAGTTGGTGATATTTACCCGGCACGGCCTCACTGGGAAGATGTTCACACAAGGGTTGATGTGCTCATTACGGGTATATACGAGCGAAAAGATCCTGAAGCTGATCACTGGCGAATTCACAACGAAGCCTTCGGTTCACGCACTGAGACGCTTCAGTTCGCCAGGTTCGTTGTCCCTGAAAAAACAATTACCGTTGGTCTTGGGACCTACTTCCCGAACATGGGTTCCGACTATGCCTGGTGGCTTGATGTCGATCCAGAGCGAATCGACGCATCCGAAACGGCAGCGATAAGAAACACCATTGACGCAACTGAACGCGAACTAAAAGCCATCGTCGACGGGTTCCTGATGCGATCAGACCTCCCGGACGTACTCAGAGCCTTTGAGACTGACCTGTTCTTCAACCGGCTCCCCATGTTCATCGTCCTCATCTTGATTGTGCTCGTGGTGCTCTACTACGTCGTGACTCTTTCTTCGCTGTTGGTCGACGCACAGAGAAACGAAGTTGGTCAACTCAGGACACGAGGAGCAACTTCGAGACAGATTCTCGCGGTGTTCATAATTGAGGCGGGTTTGCTTGCTCTAGTCGCCACGATAATCGGACCATTCAACGCGATGTTCGGTGTAGGCCTAATCGGCGTTCTGCCCATCTACAGTGAACTGAACAGTGGTGACCCACTACCGGTCAAACTCACATTCGCCGCGTTCCGTATGGCTGCGCTCGGCGGATTTCTAGGTTTACTCGCGCTTTTCATACCGGCGTTCCGTGCAACGAGACTCGGACTTCTTGCGAGCAGAGTTACCCGTGCAAGACCGGCGAGGTTGGCTTTCGTCCAGCGGTACTACCTGGATCTAGGCTTCCTGGGTCTGGTGATGTTCATGTTCTGGCAACTCACCAAACAAGGCTCGTTCGTTGCCGTGAGCTTATTTGGCGAAACCACTGTCAACCAGTTGATCCTCGGGGTACCATCAGTATTCCTTGTCGCAGTCGGTCTTGTGCTGCTCAGAATCTTCCCGGTCGCAATGGACGTAACCGGTAAATTACTTTCGCGAAGGCCTCTCTCAAGGATCACGCCACCCACCCTGATCCTGGGCATCTGGCAGATGGCTCGAAACCCAGCCCACCATTCGCGACTTTCACTCTTGTTGATCCTCACAGCTGCCTTGGGCGTATTCGCCGCAAGCTTCGGGGCTACGCGCCAACAGAGTGAAGTTGATCAGGCTTACTACCGGACAGGTGCCGACCTGAGACTCACATCCGTGAATCTACCGACAGGCGGTATTTCTCGATCTGTTCCAACTCAGTTGGAAGATATCGATGACGTCCATGCCGTGTCTCCGATCTACAGGAAAGAGGCGAATATCGCGGCTGGCGTTGCCGTAGATCAGTTCAAGATGATCGGTATCGAACTGGATTCGATCGAAGACGTAGCTTGGATTCGAGATGACTTCGGGCTTTCGCCGTTCGATGAACGAGTTTCCGTGCTGGATGTAGGCGGATCGGCTGGAATCGTGCTGCCAGAAGACGGTCGATGGATTACTGCCCGGGTGAAACCGCTGGTAAGGCAGCCAGCGACGTTCATAGTCGCACGTTTATCCGATGCGAACGGTCACTTCTTCTCAGTTCCACTAGGCAACCTGAACCCGCTTTCAACAAACCAGAGAAGATTCAATTGCCCACTGCCAATCGAAGGTGAAGCTCCTGAATGGTGCAGAGTTGGATCCAGTCTTCAGGCAACGAGGTTTCAAGGAGTAGCGGGCCTATTGCCGAAAACTCCGATTCGACTGCACTCGCTTGGTGTAATCAATTTCGAAAACGGGCTTGGGCCAGGTGCGTTGGATATCGACGATATAGCCCTGCTCAACCCAACAGGAACCGAACTGATCATCATCGAAACGTTTGATACCGTCGACAACTGGCGGACCATGGCACCTACAAGGGAAGCCCTTGGAGATGCGATCGTTCCTGCAACCAACCCTGACGGCACACCTATCGACGGTGTCGCCCGGTTGAGATGGACGTCATCAGCACCACGCGAATACAGAGGACTGGCTCATGGTTCTCAACTTGATGTAGTTCCTGTACTTGCTAATACACAGTTCATCGAGCAATTCGACGGTGAAAATGGTGAACTCCTTGAGATATCTCTCGATGGGGTTCCTCTACAGGTTTCGATCAGAGACACGATCGATTACTTCCCGACTATGGGCCTTAATGACGAGCCATTCCTGATCGCCGATTTCGACGCCTTGCATGAACGCCTAAACGTCACGACAACTGTGGGTGAGGTCCAACCAACCGAGTTCTGGGTCGCAACTCAATCGGGTGCCGATTTGCTAATTGCCGAGGAAGGCATCCTGGAAAGCGTAGTCCCTGGTGACTCGGCAGTCTCAGGAGTGGAGACCGGTTTGCAGGCCGTTCAGGCAAGGCGAGGTTCCAACGTTATAGACCGTACTGTCGAGTTGGCTGCAGTCTCATTTGACCCATTGGTTTCTGCAGGTTGGAGAGCCTTACTCGGAATCGCGTTCTTCACCGTTCTTGTCGTCAGCGCGGTTGGTTTCCTCGTTCACGCCAGGGTTAGCTTTGCTGGCAGACGATCCGAACTCGCACTCCTGCGAACGATAGGACTATCGATGCGACAGCTTTTATTCCTGGTTGTTCTTGAGCAAATGCTGGTAATCGGAGTAGCCATTACCCTGGGCATCTTCATGGGAGCTCGAATGGGCTCAACAATCATGCCGTACCTTGCGAACTCGGGAGAAAACGCAGTCGTAACACCACCAATGGCAGTTCAAATCGACTGGTTAGGGTTTGGAATTACGTTCGGACTTCTAGGACTTGTTTTCCTCGTAGTGGTCGGGTTGATCCTTGTATCTGTATATCGAATGTCTATCCACAGCGTCATGAGGATGGGAGAATGATCACCGTCCTGGTTCACGAAGGGAGATCCGCCGGATGACATCAGCCGGAGGTCCTTATATCGAGTGCAGCGGTCTCTTCAAGATCTACAAGGCAGCCGATCTTGAAGTTGTGGCTTTGCGCGGGCTCGAACTAACCGTCGATAAAGGCGAAATCATCGCTATCGTCGGTGCTTCGGGTAGTGGCAAATCTACCCTGCTCAACATTCTTGCCGGATACGACTTTCCTTCAGCGGGAACGATTCATGTTGGTGACTTCGATTTGCTCAACATGACCAATAAAGAGGTCGTTCAGTACAGGCGTCACGAGGTCGGGTTTATCTGGCAGGAAACTTCCAGAAACCTATTCCCATACCTAACTGCCCTGGAAAACGTTGAGCTGCCAATGGTGATCGCTAATGCCCCGGCAAAGGAGCGACGTCAACGCGCGGAAGAGCTTCTTGAGATCGTAGGACTCGCTGATCGTGCTGATCACAAACCGGCCCAACTTTCAGGTGGTGAGCAACAGCGTGTTGCTATCGCCGTAGGACTCTCGAACAGACCACCGTTGCTACTCGCCGATGAACCAACCGGAGAATTGGACGACCAGACCGGTACGGAAGTTCTCGAGTTGCTCAACAATGTGAACGCAGAGTTGGGCACGACGATTGTGATCGTGACTCACGACCCCGCAATCGCATCAAGTGTTGGCAGGGCGGTCGCAATCAAGGACGGCAAAACCAGTACCGAGACCACCCGCGAAGTTTCATTTGATAGGAAACTCGGTGGTGAAACTTCAGACACCGAGGAATTTCTGCTCATCGACTCCTCGGGATCAGTTCAGATCCCACGAGAGTTGCTGGATGAACTGAAGATCGGACGGCGGGTTCGAGTCGACCAGAAGGATGGAAGGGTGACTCTTGAGTCAGGCGACTGAACAATCAGCGACTGCATCGGGTCGCGACAGTTCATCGCCGATCATTCAGGCGATTGATGTAACACGAGAATATCAACTGTCGGGTGAAACCGTTCGTGCTGTTAATTCGGTGAATTTAGACCTTAAGCCAGGTGAGTTCATCACGCTCGTCGGTCGTTCAGGATCTGGAAAGACAACACTCCTGAACATGATGGCAGGACTCGATCACCCGACTTCAGGGCAAATACTGTTCGAAGGGCAAGACCTTGCAAAATTCAGTGAGAAACAATTCACTCAACTGAGACGACACCGCATTGGTGTCGTTTTCCAGTCGTTCGCGTTGCTGCCTCTCCTGTCCGCGTATGAAAACGTCGAACTGCCAATGCGCATTGCCGGACTGGGGTCGAGAGAACGCTCTGAGCGGACGAATGAAGTGCTCGACATGGTTGGGTTGGGTCGAAGGGCAAAGCATCGCCCGTACGAGCTTTCAGGTGGTGAACAACAACGAATCTCCATAGCACGCGCCGTTGCAATGCAACCGAACGTAATTCTTGCTGACGAACCTACCGGTGAACTTGACTCCGTAAACGCTGCTGAAATCTTCGGGCTATTCCGAAGAATGGTCTCAGAGGAAGGAATGTCGATCGTCGCGACGACTCATGATCGAACCTTGCTCGACATGGCTGACAAGATTTACACCGTTCACAACGGAGAAATCGAATTGTCGGGTGAAGGCGGACACGACAGCGATTCTATGTTCCGACGCCCTGAATCTTCGGACTAGCTAAAAGGCTGCGCTTCTTCGCCAGGCTCGGTCCCTCGATTCATTTGCGAGGTACAGCGCGTCCTCGACCGTGTCCGCAACTACGTTGATGTGTCCCATCTTGCGTCCAACACGCGCTTCCGCCTTGCCGTACAGGTGCAGATTCACGCCAGGAAGCTCCATCGCCCGAGCCCAATCCGGGTCCCCATCGGTATCTTCCCAAACCTCACCCAGTAAATTGACCATCACAGTCGGTTTCAGCAAATTCGGTTCGGAAATTGGCATGCCAGCGAGGACTTTTACAAGTTGCTCGAACTGTGAAATGTCACATCCATCCATCGTGTAGTGACCTGAATTGTGCGGCCGTGGAGCAAGTTCATTTACGAGAAGCTCGTTTTCTTTCGTAACGAACATCTCAACTGATATCAGACCAACGACGTTGAGACTTTCGGCAATGCCCTCGGCCAGTCGCCGTGCGCTTTCCTGCACTTTCTCAGGAATACGGGCTGGAACGATCGATGTATCGAGTATGTGGTTGCGGTGGATATTCTCGGAGGGAGGGAATGTTGCAGTTACACCCTCGGAGGTGCGAGCACATATCGCCGAAATTTCCATCTTGAACTGCACAAACTGTTCGACGACCAGTTCGACCTTGCGTGCCGCTAGCAATTCATAGGCATTGTCGATTTCTTCTTCACGGCCAACAATGATCTGACCTTTTCCGTCATATCCTTCAATTGCCGTTTTCAAGACCATTGGGTATCCCAGATCAACTGCTGCGTCGCGAAGGTCTTGCACAGATTTGATCTCTCGAAATGGCGAAACCGGAACTCCACTTTTCAGCAGGGCATTTTTCTCATGCAGACGATGCTGAGTGGTTCTCAGAACACTAGAGGATGGGTATACCGGCCGAATTTCAGCTGCTGCACCGAGTGAATCGGCGTCCACATTCTCGAATTCGTATGTGATTACGTCAGTCGCCCGTGCAAGATCTCGAGCTGCATCTCGGCTCTCGTAGGCGTCAGTTATTTGACCGTCAGCGACCTGGGACGTTGGAGAGTCAGGATTTGGGTCGAGAACTACAGACTTGTAGTCCATCTGGCGAGCTGCCATAGCGAGCATGCGACCTAGCTGCCCACCACCAATGATTCCGATTGTTGATCCAGGATTTAGTACAGATTCTCGATTCATTGGTGGATTTATTCGTCCGTCTTCACAAAAGTTTGAGCTTCGATCTCAGCTGTGACAGCCGCTCGGCGTTTTTCGACTCTCTCCTGAATATCAGAGTCGACCAATCCGAGGATTTGAGATGCCAGAAGTCCGGCATTCACGGCACCCCATTTACCTATGGCAACAGTTGCAACCGGGTAGCCGCGAGGCATTTGAACCATAGACATTAGCGAGTCCATCCCATCGAGGTGAGGACCAACTCCCGGAACACCAATTACCGGCAGGACGGTCTTGGCTGCTGTCATTCCTGGCAAATGTGCGGCACCGCCAGCACTGGCGATGATTACCTTGATGCCCCGGTCTTTCGCCTCTTCGGCAAATTTGAACATCAGGTCAGGTGTTCGGTGAGCTGACACAACTCTGACTTCGTGGGGAACTTCCAACTCCTCAAGAATGTCGACTGCACCTTGTATCGTCGGCAGATCGGAAGTGCTGCCCATGATCACGGAAACGAGTGGTTTTGCCATCTGTCCGGAACTCCCCGAATTCGGTTGCTGAAATGGAACCGTTTGAGTTTACATTCAGTTGCGTGCGGTTTGATAAAGGAATTGTCATTAGAATCGAAAAATGCCATTACTTTCGATCGACCACCTCGAGATTAATTACGAGATTTCCGGCGAAGGACCACTTCTAATCCTCCATCACGGATTTGGTTCCTGGGGGAGAGACTGGAACGTTGGAGGTTGGATAAAGGCATTTGCGCCATCATTCTCTGTTCTAGCGTTTGACGCAGTCGGCCACGGCAAATCGACTCGATCTCACGATTCGGCGGACCAAACAATCGAACGTCGAGCAGACGTTGTAAGAGCACTCGCCGATTCCCAATCAGCTGAAAAGTTTGCATTCTTAGGTTTCTCGCTGGGAGGTCGAACCGGATTTGAGCTAGCAGCAAGTTCGCCAGAACGGATAAACGCACTGGCAATTGGCGGTATGCAAATGCTCCCTCCATCTGTTGAACAGCAGAAATACGAGCGGCGAATCAGGGTGTTACGTTCTGGTCGTGCAAAGTCCATCGAGCAACCTGTCGGAGAACGCCCCGGTAACGATCCAAAAGCACTCGCCGCATCTCACAAGGCGCTAATCCAGTGGCAGGGAGTGGACGGCCGTCTCGGAAACTTTAGCGCGCCAACCATGCTGTTTTGTGGTGACAAGGATCCGTACTTCGAGAATGCTGAATCGTCGAGCAGAGAGTTCGGTTTCCAGTTCGAAAAGCTCGAAGGAGTAGATCACGACGCAGCGTTTTTCGAGTCGAAACTCGCAGTTGAAAAAACCGTCCGTTTTTTTGAGTCTCACCTCGTTTCTTAGTTTTTGCGCACGGTGATACGATTTTTCGGTTTGAATTTCCAACATCTCACTCGGGAGAAATCCGGTAAATGACGTCCGCTAACCGCACAGAGTCTCAGTTCAACAAAGCAATGGTCGTGACCGCGCATCCTGACGATGCCGAGTACGGTTGCTCGGGGTCTGTCGCCAAATGGTGCAGACAGGGTTGGGAGGTCACCTACGTACTTTGCACCGATGGATCTAAAGGCACTGAGGATCGTGACATTACCTCGGAACAGCTTGCCAAAATTCGAGCAGAAGAGCAGGTCAATGCCGGAAAGATTCTCGGACTGAAAACCGTTGAATTCCTGGGTTATCCAGACGGTTATTTAGAGCCGACTCTTGATGTACGCCGAGATATTTCGAGGCAAATTCGAATTCACCGACCAGACGTGCTGATCACTACCAACCCAACACGAGATCTACTCAACTCTGGCTACATTGGTCATCCTGACCACTTTGCAGCAGGTGAGGCAGCACTTTCTGCAGTGTTCCCATCTGCACGTGATCACCTGACCTTCCCCGAACTCTTTTACGACGAAGGGCTGGAGCCACACAAGGTGCGAGAGGTCTGGGTCATGAGTTTCGGGACCCAGGCAGATTTTTGGAATCCTCTTGAAGAAGAAGACGTCGAGACTTCTGTAAAAGCTTTGCAAGCTCACGTAAGCCAGGTGCCAGACCTCGAAAAAGCCGGAAAGTGGATGAAAGAACGCAGGGCAGAGTTAGGTAAGAAGATCGGTGCCGAATACGCCGAGTCTTTCCGCAAATTCACTCTCAGTTAGACCCATTGCATTGAGAAATAGAAAAAGCCCCGAGTTTTCTCTGGGCTTTTTGATTTGAGTCCGGCGTTCGAGAACTAAACTACGTCGAGTGTGTCTTCAGTCGCTACTTCTGCAACGTCACCGTGTTTCGCACGAGCGATATCGCGCAGCTGGGTAAATTCGTCCTGAATTCCTCGTAGCAGTATTCCCGCATCTGACGAGTGCAGGATAAACCGCGCACCGAGATCAATTGCAGTTTGTGAAGTTGCAATCGTCTGCTGATGGATCATGGTTGGCAAACCGCGCTGGTCAGCCTCACCAATCACTTTCTTCAACGTGTCGATGTAAATCGGGTTGTCGACCTCATCAGGGATACCAAGCGAAGTCGTCATATCGTTCGGTCCGATGAATACAGCATCGATCGGAGCGCACTCGATCAATTCGCCAACTCGCTCTGCTGCTGGCTCACTTTCGATCCCCATGATGAAGATGTGGTCTTTGTGCCGGTTGTCGAGGTAGTCCTTTGATTTCTCGCTCGGGTACTCGCCGGTCTCAACAACACGCTCGTAGTACTCACCTTTCAGAGGATGTGTGCGCAGCTTCATCGCGCAGTGCCGAACCTCGTCAATGGTTTCGCAATATGGAACCAGTACACCGTCGGCTCCTGCATCAAGAGCCATTGCGACGTAAACCTCTTCAGTGTTCGGAGTTCGCACGATCGCAGTTATGTCGAGCGACTGCATTTGCTGAACAGTGTCGGCGATCAATTGACGGTCACGTGAGCCATGCTCTGAGTCGATCACAACGAAGTCGAGGGTTGATCCCGCAAATACACGTCCCCACCGCATACTCGCGGTAGCGGAGATCATGAACCCGAACACGGGTCGCTTAGCTTTGATTGCGGCTTTTAGATCAGCAGGTTTCATTAAGTTCCCCTCGTGAAATTTGATGCTTTTTACAAGTCATCTCTTGAACGGGCGTAATAGTACCCGAGTGCGAACGCAGGTGATAAGAAAATTCCGTAAATATGTGCGTGCTGTTTAACCTCGCGAAAGACAAGAGGTATACATTCTTCATCGAATATTTAGACAACAGGGACATCCATTGATCCACGACAACGTTGAATTTGATCTTTACTTCATCCGACATGGTGAGTCGGAGTCAAACATCACTCCCGGCATTGCTGCCGGTAAGAACTTTGACGCACCTATGACCGAGCGCGGTCATCGCCAGTCAGAAGCACTTGGTGAGCGACTCAAGAAAGAAGGCGTTCAGTTCGACCGGATCTACTCATCTTCGCTCGTACGAGCCGTTCAAACTACTGAAGGCATGCTGCGAGGAATGGGCATTGAGGGAGTCGAGTTCGACCGCGTTGATCCAATCATCGAGCGCCAAATCCCTGCGTGGCGCGGACGCCTTGCATCTGAGGTGATTACTCCTGAGGTCAAGTTGCTCGAAGCAACTAAAGGCAAGTGGTTTCAGCCAGCCGACGGTGAGTCGGAGCGGTTGGTGGAACGGCGGGCATCCAATTGGATCGAGGATGAAATCACCTACAACCCTGCCTGGCACGAACAAAAGGGCACGCACAAGATTGCGATCGTTTCTCACGGAATCACGTTGCGGTGCATCATCCACTACATCACCGGAATGGACTCGAAGTTCCTAAAGCGAACTCAGATTTACAACACCTCAATTTCGAGGTTTAAGTTCGGATCGTCAGGTTGGTCAATTGAGTCGATCAACGATGCAACCCACACCTTAAGCGTCGGCGACATCGTGCGAGATGAGGGAATCGTCCAGGGCGATACGGTGACGCCTTAGAACTGGGGTTCCAGACCTTCAACCTCGATCACAGAATTAACGATCCAGTACGGTTGAGGGTCGTTCAAGGAGAGTTCAGCTCCATGACTCACACAGACTGATCTGATCCCAAGTGCTAGTGCACCCGCAATGTCGGATGTGAGTGAGTTACCGATCATTATTGCTTGGGTAGGATCGAGCGAGAGTTGAGACAATGCACTGGTGAACGGCTCCGGGTTCGGCTTTCCAACCCCAACGTCGCCAGATGCGACGACGGAGTCGAAATATTCTGCCAGACCTGATCGACGTAGTTTGAATCTTTGGACTGCGGGTGACCCGTTCGTAACGAGACCCAGTTTGTAACTAACAGCAAGTTTTTCCAGTAACGTCGGTACGCCCAGGTAGGGAATCAAATGCCGAATTCGTTCATCGTATTGCCGTTTAATGACCTCGTCGCGTAGTTGAGGATCAATGATTCCGAACTCCGCGAGTACTTCATCCCACGCTTTTTTTCGATATGCCGTTAATGCGTCTACGTCATTGTCGAGCTCAGCTTCGGGTAAATCGGGAGGTCCCCAGAGTCCTTCGTAGGCGCTGTAGCTAATCGAATCGTATTTCCCTGGGGTTCCAGCTGCGGACCACAATTGCTGAGCATTTCGATCGAGGCTGTGTCTCAACTGTTCCGGGTTTACTTGCGGATACTTTTCGGCAACGGCTCCACACACTATTTCGAGCGCGGCGTACTCATGCTCCATTTCTGGTACGAGCGTGTCGTCCAGGTCAAACAGTAGGCCCAGCGGTTTCGGCATCAGTCAGTGACTCCGAGCAAACTGGCGTGATAGTCGCGGGACAAACCTTCCTGGCAGTGATTCTTGAGCAGCACTTCTGCGTCGTCTATCGACTTGACTAACAGGTGCGATCGCTCTTTCCACAATTCCAGCCTCTCAAGAGTTTCGACCGCATCTTCAATATCGAAATCAACAGTGATTCCGGTCAGACCTTTGAGGTATTCCTCAATTTCCGCCTTTACCGACGACTCTGAGACTGTCCGTCCGTCCTGCTCGGCATCAAGACAGAACGCATAGAGAAGAGCAGATTCTTTGATCTCCTCTTCACAAATCATGAACGAGATCCTGTGTAGGGCACTCCGGTTCGCTCCGAGGTTCTGGTAGTACAGGT
>JAYQWG010000001.1:0-6241 GCA_038150225.1 Chloroflexota bacterium | reverse complement strand
AACGAGATCCTGTGTAGGGCACTCCGGTTCGCTCCGAGGTTCTGGTAGTACAGGTGTCTTGCGCGATACGAGTCTCGGTTCTTAATCGCCCGTTTGTATCCAGAGAACAACTTCCACTACAGTCCACCGAGCGGAACGGCGACGACCCAGAATAGTTGGCTCGCTGCGACCAGTCCTACCGCCAGAATTTTCGAAACGACTGTCCAGGCGGCACCTGCGCCAGTCCCTACCATCATCACAGCGTCCCGTAGACTCATTTGAACTCGGGCATTTGGTAGCAGCGCTTCGACATCCCGAATCGGAATGTCCTTGAACAGTCGTAGCTGAACGTTCTTTTCACCTGAAGGTCGAGTGATCAAGGCAAGCCGGTTGAACATAGCCAGCGGAGTAACCCACCTGCGATCGGGTGACGAAGCGTTCTCTGCCTGTGTGAAGTCGTGGAACGACCACGTACCCAGATCGACATGTCCGCGAGGCTTTCATCGTCTATCTTCACACGCATGCCGTGGGTATTTCCGGCTTCGAGCGCCATCCGAACTTGCTCATCGGTCAGCTTCTCGAAGTTTGCCTTCTCAAGCATGTGCTGAAGCTTTTCGTTTAAGAGCTCAAAATCCCGATCGTTTGGTTCGCTACTATCGAGAATCTTGACTGTTTCACTATCAGGATTGATCCGAGCGTAGGTACGCGTAAGCAAGCGTTCGAATGCAGATTTCTCTTGTTCGAGGATTCGAACCAACCAACTGGTTACATGCTCGATACGCTCTGCAAGCGCACCGAACCGTTGTTCGTCCGACGACATGTACTCGATCAAGTCGTCGGACGAAACAGGAATGAATCGATTGTCGGGGCGCGAAAACCCCTGGTCATAAATGGTTGTCGCGACGGAGTCTGTGCTCAGAAACCGCAGCAAGGACCATCTACCAGTCAATTACGACCTCTCTGCCGGTTCGAGCAGACTCTTCGGTCGCTTCGAACACCTTCAGAACGCGCCAGCCGTGCTCCTGAGGAATCGGGGTGTCTTCATCACCGCGCTGCAAAGCCTCGACGAAGTCAGTGAATTCGTCCAACAGGCTGTCAGTATCAGCAATCTCTTCCTTGCGCCAAACACCATCTTCAGTGTCAGCAATGTAGAGAGCGGTTTCCTGACCAGGTGACGAGCCGTATGCGTGGCGGAATCGTGCCATACCGTCGGTGAAGAAGAAGTCACCACCGTATTCGGTAGCTCCGACTCTCCAGGCGGTTCGGCTAATAGTCGCTACGAGACCAGATTTCCATCGAAGGAAGCACATTGCTGTGTCATCACATTTGATTTCTGGATGCTTCGAGTTCGGGTACGTCGCCTGCAGCACCTGGGCACTGACGGTTTCTACGTCTGGACCGAAGATCCACATAAGTCTGTCGATCTCGTGCGTACCATCCATTTGACCCATTCCACCACCCTTGGAAGCATCGAGCATCCATGGCGGACGCAGTTCAGGCTGGTAAGGCTTGTGCCACATGTCGTGAGCCATGAGCGGTTCTCCAAGCTTCTTGGAGTCGACCAGTTCTTTCATGGCACGGACTTCTGGGTAATACCGCTGCGTGTGAGCGGTCATGAGCTTCACGCCGTTGGCCTTTGCGGCATCGAGCATCTCTCGCCCTTCAGCACCTGAAAGTGCCAGTGGCTTCTCGATGAACACGTGCTTGCCAGCGTTAGCAGAGTCTAGACCTGCCTGGTAGTGCAACCAGTGTGGGAGCGTCCCGATGACGACATCAACATCGTCTCGCTCGAGGGCAGCGTGGTAGTCCGAGACAAACTCAACGTCTGGATATTTGTCTTGCCACGGAGCAGCAGCTTCGGGTCTTTGCTCGGCGACGAGTTTCAACTCGGCACCTGGGGTTTGATTTACAACGTCAATGTATCGACCACCAATGCGGCCGGTACCTAGTACTGCTACTCCAACCAATTCATTTCTCGCTTTCGAACCTAAATCCGCTTCATGTGCGGGTTGAACGGCGAGATTGTATTCCTGATTGGTCGATTTAGGTGCGGTTTACGAGCTTATCCAAGCAGCGGTTTTAACTCTGAGACGTGGTCGACAATGTAGTCGGGTTTCGGAGCATCTTCGGGGTACTGCTCTCGATCCATACGTATCCAGGCAGTTTTCATTCCAACTCCGTGAGCACCAATGATGTCGGTGTACGGGTTGTCGCCAACAAACAGGATTTCTCCTGTTTCGATCTGATCCTCGTTCAAGAGCCTAACCGCTTCATGGAACACTTCTGGACCGGGCTTGTTTACTCCGAAAAGTTTCGAAGCAAGAACGAAGGGAGCCTTCTTGTCGAGACCGGTCGCTTCCGCCTTCTGGTGCTGGAACTGATCACCGTTCGTGACGATGCCCCAGTTGATTTCAGAGTCATTCATCCAATCGACGAAATCCATAGCACCCGGTAGCACCTGCATGAATCGCACCATTTGTTCGAAGTAAAAGTTGTAGTGCGAATCGGGGTCGCCAGTTACCCCAGGCCACTTGTTTTGAATTGCCGTAAAAGCTTCTTTTGGATCGGTCGCGTTGTCGGGTGAAAGCGTCCAGAAGTAATCGAGGGCTTCGTCCCAGTTGGTCGACTGGTTGATGACATCGTGCTTGTCATACAACACCCGGTAAACCTGGTCGTAGGCTGAACGACGATCGATCAGAGTGTCGTCCATGTCGAAAAGAGCAGCTTTGAATTTCATATGTTTCAGTTAGCTTTGAGCGCCGGGAACCGACCGACTAAACGTCGGCCGGTGAGTTGTCTTCTTCGTTCCAAGACCCAACGTATCGGTCCTGCTGTGGGTCGAACGGTCGTTCTGCAATGACCGACTCATCAAGGTCAGTTCCAAGCCCCGGCGCCGTCGGTAGTTCGAAGTAACCGTCCTTGATCTGGACCGGGTTGGTCTGGACCTTGTCATGCCACGGCATATCCCGCGCCGTTTCGAGAATCAGGAAGTTAGGCACAGTTGCACAAACGTGAAGTGACGCTGCTGTTGCCAACGGTCCGTTCGGGTTGTGCGGAGCAAATTTTATGTACTCGATTTCGGCCATCGAAGCGATTCGCTTGATCTCAGAAATACCGCCTGTGTGAGCAATATCTGGCTGGATTACGTCGGTAAGTCGTCGGTGAAGAATATCTCGGAAACCGTATCGGAAGAACAGGCGCTCACCGGTAGCAATATCAGTCCTGTGACCAGCTCGTCGTACTTGCTCCATGGCATCCAGGTTGTCTGGCGGGATAGGCTCTTCGAAGAATTTCAGGTTGAATTCTTCAATGGCATCAATTTGTCGAATCGCAAGGGATGGGTGTGCACGACCGTGGTTGTCGATCATGATGTCGACATCTGGACCCAGATCCTGTCGCATTCCCTTGATCTTTTCGTGAAGTGCATCGACAACATCTTCTTCTTTGAAAGCCTGTCGACCGACGATCCATCCACCAGTTTTGAATGCACTAAATCCCTGCTCGACAGCCTCTTTACCGCCAACAAGGTCTTGCGCGTGTGTGTATGCCTTGACCCTGTCTCGAACTGCACCACCAAGCATTTTGTATATCGGGAGGTTGTACACCTTTCCGGTCAGATCCCACAATGCAATGTCGATTGCCGCCATCGCAGATCCCATGACGACACCGCCGCGCCAGAATCCATGGCGGTACATGATTTGCCAGTTCTTCTCGATCTCCGTCGGGTCACGCCCGATCAATCGAGAAGCAAGTGTCTTGATACCGGCAGCTACTGCCTCTTCGTGCCGTTCGAGAGTTCCCTCACCCCAGCCGTGAACGCCTTCGTCTGTTTCGACCTTGCAGAAGACCCAGTTGCGCCTTCCACCGTGCATTAGGAATGTTTTGATTTCTGTGATTTTCATACTGTTACCCGATTAGACGATTGCGTTCGACAACTACTAGCCCAAGCGCCGAACAGAACGCCGGGATTTTATAGTCGAGTTCGTTGGTTCGAAACGGGTTACAGGTCTTTAATCTTCGGATAAAACGCCATCACGACGAACATCACCAGCAAACAACCGCCCCCCAGGAACATGTAACCGGCTTCGACACCCCAGGCGTCAGCAAACAATCCAGCGACGAATCCCGCGGCGGGAGACAAAGCGGTGTCGAGCAAAGTTGCGGACATGATTCGACCTCGCAACCTGTCTGGTGCAACCTCCATCAACGTTGCACTGTTGCCCGCTCTAAAGAGTGTTTGGGAAGCGCCAAGCCAAATAATCAGCGGGAAGACCGTCCACAGGGCGAAAGCACCAGCAAATCCCAACAACGACAATCCGTATGACGCCGTTGAGAACAACATTAATTTGCCTTTGTAGCCAACGTCCCGACGAGAAGCTATGAACAGTCCCGCGCTGAGCCCCCCAACGGCTCCCGTTCCCATGATCAGACCCATCAGACCAACTCCGCTGTTGAATTTCTCTTCAACAAGTTGAGGCAACAACGCCTGATGGGAGAAACCGATCGCGAGCGGACCAAGCGCAAGTACAACCAGAGCGAGAATCTCACGGTGTCGACCGATGTACACAAAGCCTTCGATTAGCTGCGTGAACGGGTTACCTCTCGGACGGGACTTGCTCGCCGCTGGAATCCCAATTTTTGATGTTGTCCAGATGACCACGAATACAGCAAAGGCTGACCATACGTAGGCCCAGCCAATATCGGTGGCAATAATCAACGCTGAGATTGCTGCGGGCCCGACAAGGCGAGTGGAATTAATCGCAATTGAGTTCAAGGACATCGCATTAATCATGTCCTTCTTCTCAACAAGATTCGGAATGATCGAAGTTCGGACCGGTTGGTTCATTGCCATCCCGGCACCAAGGCCAAACGCGATCGCATAGACGTGCCACAACTCGACGACATTCAGCAGAAGCACTGCTGCCATAATCGCGTGCATCAGGAATGTCCACGTTTGGATGATCATGAGCAGTTTCTTGCGACTGAACCTGTCAGCAGCCACGCCGCCAATCAAACCCAGAATGAGCATCGGGATTGCTCGAGCGATCAAAACCGAGGCCACTGATGCTGATGAGCTGGTCAAATCCCATACCAGCCATGCCCTGGCAACCATATCGGCGTGCATGGCGGTTGCCGATAAAACCTGACCAAACCACAGGTAACGGAAATTACGATTACTCAGTGATCGAAATGCTGCAAGAAATCCGTTTGAGGATTTGGTTGTGCGCGATTCCGCGGTGGGTGTTTGTGATACTGCGTCTGGGTTGCTCAATACCGGCGCAGTATAGACCTGACGCGGTGCTACGGCTTCTACGAAGCTACTCAGGAGCCGGCAAAGGAGAATGAATTGTTTGCCAGGCCTTGAGTTCTAGTGCTCGGACCTTGTCGAGTTCCATTGATAAAGAATCTGCCGTTTCGCGAGGAGTCGAGGCAGAGTAACCGTTGAGCCCCAACCTCATTTCCATGACCATTCTTTGGTCATCAGCAAGCGAACCGACCGCTGATTTAGAAAACTTGATCGCGACATCGGCAGGAATGGAGCGGGAGTGACCATCCGCAGCGCGGAACAATCGATCCATCATTTTCGTTCGCCCCATGGCCAAAAGGCGATCAACCGCTTCAGACGACCGGTTTGAATCAACAGAGTTGATCTGGCCTGCTTCAGCTTGAGCAACGCTTTCAAGGCATAGCCATGCCTCTCTTGATCCACCGCTGCGAAGACCGTGAACAGCTAAAGCCCAGTTATTTCGGTCTGTGCCAGAAAGCAGTTCACGAAGAACTTGAACCGAACGCTGAGTACCAATCCTGCCAAGTTCGGCGGCTGCAGCCAATCGAGTTAGACTCTCCCGCGCACTCAGTTGTTGTTTGAAATTCGACACACGGTGTTCACCCGAACCGCTCAATTCTTCGGCGACTCTTTTCAGGTGTTGACCTTCTGTCTCGTCATCAGTCTTGCTGAGTCGGGTAATGCCAGATGTTTCTGCGGTGTCGGGCTGGTCGAGTGAAAGATCGACTGTGTTTTCGTTGGTGGTTTCGCGAGTCATCGGGCAAGAATTTTAGACATAAACCGCTTCGTTTGAGGCTCCGCGGCACTACACCCAAGAACTTTCTCGGAAAACGCGCTATGCCGGATGTGCGCTGGCACCAAGACGATTGACGGTGGTTCCACTACACGTAACTCGGAGCAGCACATAGGCTGTTGATCAGGGCAACAAATTCAATAACGAGCGACGCGCAAGCGGAGCTAGAAACACTCAGGTAA